>NZ_RAIN01000008.1:0-273380 GCF_003610155.1 Rhizobium sp. WW_1 | reverse complement strand
TTGACCACCGTCTCATCATGCTGCACCAGCCAGTCAAGAACAAAGTTCCCACCAATAAAACCGGCACCGCCTGAGACCAATATCGTCATCGAAAACCCGTTCTTGCACCTAGCCGCATAATAAGATTGTCATCGGAGCGCCTGCCGAAACGCAACGGATGACGGTCAGTAAATGATGCCACGACAGCGACACCGGACAAATTCCGAAGGAGCCGTATCGATCCTCGCGGCGGATAATTATCGCAGTCGCTAATGGCCTTCAACCTTTTGAAACCAAATCACGCAACCTGCGATCACAAATGCGCAATAAATTCCACAACGAAAACAAAACTTGTACTCCAGCAAGCGTGAGCAGCTAGGGAATACTAGAATGAAGCCTCCGGGCTTCTGAATTACGACCGATTATCTACAAAATACCACTGCTCCGGATACAAACGCACCATTGGTTCCATCACGGCATTCAAATGGACTACGTCTTGAACAATAGGCCCCGCAGCTTCCCTCACTTCAGGCAATCTGAACGGCGTCAGACCCCTTAGCACAAAATTCGCCCTTTCCTCTCGAACAATATAGAGCGGCCATATCAGCGCATTCGTCTTGCGCGCCATGCGCGCCACAACCGCATAATTTCCTTCGAGATGCGCCGGTCGGCCAAAGAAGGGCGCGCGGATATGCCCGTTGAAACCCTCATCACAGAACATCAGTAGATTGCCACCGCTCTCCAGGATTCGTAGCGCTGGTCGTACAAAACTGCGACCGGGCTTCAGTATGCCAAGCCCTGCCCCCTTACGGAGCCGGTTGACAATGAAATGGCGGGAGCGGCGTTTGGGTGGGTCGTAATTCATGGTCACGTCAAGCCCCATATCGAGAAGGCAGTGCCAGAGCACTTCCCAGTTGCTGATATGGGGCGCGATGAAGATCACGGGCCCTTCGCTGCAGCGTTCGACTAGTCCTTCGGTGCCGATCTTGCGGACATGCCGACGGGCCAGTCTCGGCACGACGGAATATTCCGCCATCTGTCGGCCTTGGGAATCGGCGTAAGCCGTGAGAAGTTTCCCAAGCTCTGCATCGTTGAGCTCGGGCCTGATCATCTTGAGGTTGGCAGCTGCGCGCGCATAGGCGCCTTTGTGGAAACGCGGCGCCAGGAAGCGGCCAAGCCAGCCACCCAGGTCGGAACAGACTCTCGCCGGCAGCAGCATGAAGGCAAAGTATAGGAAGAGATCGATACCGTTATCGATGTTCTCGTAAAGCCAGTAGCGCAGAAATGCCTTGCGCCGATCACCGCCGGCGAGAAAATCGGCAAAAGGCGGAGCCTTTGGAGGTTCGTAGGTCCACGCCTTGCGCTTGGTTGCGGCGCCCCCTTTCTCTGTCTCGTCCCCGGTTGACATTCCTAGCGCCTGTGTAACGTCACGGGCATGCCGTCGCGGGGGCGGAGTGTCAGGCGGCATTGCGGCTGGACCTTGTGCCCTTCCTTGATGCGCACACGAAAACGCTGGGCAAGGATTGCCAGGCAGAGGATCGCTTCGGTCAGACCGAACTGCAGCCCGGGGCATACGCGCGGGCCGGCGGCAAAGGGAATATAGCTGTAAGGCGCCGGGCGCGCATCACCGAGGAAGCGCTCAGGGTGAAACCTGTGCGGCTCGGGAAAAAGCGAATCCGTGCGATGCAGTATCCACGGCACGATCATCACCAGCGCCGCCTTGCGCACCTTGATATCACCGATCTGATCCGCCTCGGCCGCTTGCCGTGCGAGGATCGGCACTGGCGGATAGAGACGCAGCGTCTCCTCGATGACCGCTCGGCACCAGTTGAGGTTCGCAACATCGTCGATTGACGGGACACGATCACCACAGACAGCGTCGATCTCCGCATGAACGGCCTCTTCCACCCATGGGGCGCCCGCAAGCAGGTACCAGGCCCAAGTCAAAGTCGCAGCGGTGGTTTCGTGGCCGGCCATGAAGATCGTGGCGGCCTCATTTCTGAGCGCCACGACGTCAAGCTTCAGCTCGGGATTGCGCTGTTGCCGACGGATCAGGAGCTCGACCATGGAACTGTTGTCGCCCTTGCCGGCGAGGTGGTCTTCGATCACCTGATCGATGATCCGGTGAATGCGTTTGACCGATCTGCGCAGGCTTGGCGTCTTGATGATCGGCAAGCCCTCGTCGAAGCCGAGGAAATAGCCGAGATTGATGGAATCGACCAGCGACTGGTAGCTCGCGAAACCTTCCGTGACGGCATTGGCGCTTTCTTCGCCGAGATCATTGCCGAAGATGCTGCGGGAGATGATCTCCGCTGTCAGCCCTGCCATCTCGAACAGAGCATTGACCTCCGCACCCTCCCCTAGGCTCTGCCAGCGCTCGGCAAGCTCGCTCGAGGTGTTTTGCATAATTGCGCCGAAGGCCGGAACACGGTTCTTGTGGACGATATCCGAGACTAGCGGCCGTCGCTGTTTCCAGGTTTCCTTGTCGGAGATGAACAATCCGTCGCCCAGCAGATATTCCAAAGCGCGTCGCATCTGCGGCGTCTTGCGCTCGAAGTTCTCGTGACGCTTGGCAACCACGTAGCGGATGGCATCGGGCGAATTGACGATGATGAGCTGGCGGCCGAGAAGCTTGAACTCCGCCACATGCTCGCGGTAATCGGCGCGACGCCAGATCGACAGGAAATCGCTGCGCGCCTGCAGCATCAGCTTCAGCGGCTGGCCGGGCTTGCCGCTGTAATAAGCGGCATGAGCCGGCTCGAAATATCGCGACGACTGGTCGGCGCGTTCGACGATTTCGGTTTTCTGATCAAGCCAGGCCAGCATAGCGGTGCAGAACTTTCGCGCCTTGCGGCCGGTAACGATGTGACGACGACCGGACATTCACTGCTCGGTCGCGCCCACTATATTCATTTCGCAACTGCAGAAAAGCCCCCTGCTCCATCGAAGCAGAGACCCTTCCCTTTCGTCGAAATCAGATCGCTACGGCTCGAGATCTTCCAGCATGAACAGCTCATCCAACGTCTGGCGGCGGCGGATCAAGCGATGGTCTTCGCCATCGATCAGGATCTCGGGCGCGTAAAGGCGGCTGTTATAGTTCGACGACATCGTCGCCCCGTAGGCACCGGCGCCATGGAAGACGAGATAGTCGCCGACATGGGCCTCCGGCAGATCGCGCGTCTCCACCGTGCCATTATCCGTCTGCGTGAAAACATCGCCGGATTCGCAGAGCGGGCCGGCGACAACCGTGGGCAAAATTGCCCCTGCGGCGGTGCGAGGCGTCTTGCCCGGGATCACGGAAATATGGTGATAGCTGCCATACATGGCCGGTCTGGCAAGATCGCTAAAACCGGCATCGACAAGCACGAAGCGGTTGCGACCCATCATCTTGACGGCCCTGACTTCGGCAAGCAGCACGCCGGAATCGGCCGTCAGGAAGCGGCCTGGCTCGATTTCCAGCCGGATCGGGTGGCCGAAATGCGCCTCGATTTCGCGCCGGGCCTTATCCCAGAGCGAAAAATAATGAGCGGGATCGATCTCCTCTTCGCCTTCCCGGTACGGAACGGAAAGACCGCCACCGGCGGAGATGGCCTCGATATCGACATTCAATTCACGGCAAAACCCGATCATCGCACCGCAAACGCGCTGCAGGTGCCCATAATCGACGCCGGAGCCTATGTGCATGTGCAGTCCGACGAGCTTCAGCGAATATTGCCGCGTCAGCGCCACGGCCTCCTGCAGTTGCTCGAACCAGATGCCGTGCTTGCTGGTCTCGCCGCCGGTATTGGTCTTCTTGCTGTGGCCATGCCCGAAGCCGGGATTGATGCGCAGCCACACCCGATGGCCCGGTGAACGCTCTCCCAGCTGATGCAGCATATCGATGGAGCCGATGTTCACCTCGACCTTGTCGGCGATAACGCGTTCCAACGTCGGCCGGTCGAAGACATCGGCCGTGAACACGAGCTCCGCCTCCCCTTGCGCGCCGCCGGCAGAAAACCCCGCCCGCATCGCGCGATCGATCTCTCCAAGCGAGACTGCGTCGACCCGCACGCCTGCGTCACGCATTTCCCTCAGTATATGAATGTTCGAACAGGCCTTTTGCGCATAGCGAATGACATCGAAAGCTGCGAGTTGCGCGATGCGGCGACGGATCGAGGCGGCATCGTAGATCCAGAGCGGCGTTCCATATTCGGCGGCAAGCGCGCTCAGCGTTTCATTGGAGGGGGTGGTCATCTTGTCTCAATCGGTCAGGGCGGGAATAGATCAACAATAAAAATAGTATGGGCGGAGCGGCAGTACCACTCCGCCCGCGTTGCTTTGTCAAGCGATCGGTACTGACCTAGCGTTTCGACGCCACAAGCGCCTGCTCGATATCGGCAATGATATCCCTGGCCGAATGCAATCCGACATTCAGCCTGATCGTGCGGTCGCTGACGCCGAAACGGGCGAAGACGTTGGTCTCCGGCGAGATACTGAGCGCTGCCTTTGCCGGCACGACAAGGCTCTCCGGGCCGCCCCAGCTCACGCCAATGCGGATAAGACGCAATGCGTCGACGAAATCGGCGATATCGATACGGTCTGAAACCTCGAAGGAAAACAGGCCGCCGAAACCGCTGAAGGTGCGCTTGCCGGCGTGGTCGCCAAGTGCCGGATGCATGACATTGGTCACATCTTCATGGGCCTTGAGCCAGGACGCCACCTCCAGCCCGGCTTCATGGTGATGGCGCATGCGGAATGGCAGGGTTTCCAGATTACGCAGGACCAGCCATGCCTCGAAAGGTGCGAGCTTCGCACCCGTATAGGGATAGATTTCGCTATTGATCCGGTCGATATGCGCCTTGGAGCCGGTGACCAGACCGGCAACGGTGTCGCTCTGGCCGCCGAGATACTTCGAAGCCGCGTGGATGACGATATCGATGCCGACGGAAAGAGGCTTCTGATAGAGCGGCGTTGCCCAGGAATTATCGACCATCGTGACGACACCGTGACGCCGGGCAGCTTCGGCGATTGCGGTCAGATCCTGCAACTCGAAAACCATGGAGGTCGGATTTTCGAGATAGGCGAGCTTGGCGCCGGGAAGGGCAGCAAGCATCGCCTCGGTGTCCGTGCCGTCGATGTAATCGACGACGATACCGAAGCGCTTCAGCACCTTTTCGAAGAAGCGGAAGGCATCGCTGTAGACGTGCCGCACGGTGACGATACGATCACCCGGTCCGACGAAAGCGAGAACCGCGGCGGCGATCGCACCCATGCCGCTCGAAAAGGCGCGCGCCTCTTCCGCACCCTCCATTTCGGCGATCCTGCGTTCCAGAAGCCGTACGGTCGGATTGTCGCCGCGAGAGTAGATCGGCTTTTTCGAACGGCCGGCGAAGACGTCCTCAAGCTCCTTGTAGTTGTCGAACAGGAAGAGCGACGTCTGGTAGATCGGCGGCACGGCGGCATCGAACGGATCGTCGCGTGGCGGCATCAGCGCATCCGGAACGGCGTGGCGGTAGGCATCGAATCTCGGCGTCTCGTTCATGACGTTCCTCTTGGGTCAGGGGTGAAGTGTCGATTGGCCCGCAAGGCGGGCTGGCGCGTCGGTTGGCAAAATGGCGAGCCATTCGCGCCATCCGACGAAGCCGCCGAGGATGGCGGCAAGGATGGCGGCGCTGGCGGCGGCAATGGAGACGCCGGCAAAACCCATCCAAAGCGGCAGCAAGAGCAGAAGCGGGATCAACAAATAGCCCTGCGGCGCAAGCCCCACGAGGGCGGAGAGCCCGGCTTTGCCCCGCGATTGCAGCATGACGAGCAGCACGGATTGAAAGGCGGCAAGCGGAAAGATCGGAAAGAGTGCCCGCAGCCACGCGACTGCCTCGTCGACCACCTCGGCGCTATCCGTGAACAGGCGCGCGATCGGCTCGGCGGCCAAAAACAGCAGGATGGAATAGAGCAGCGCGACGGGTATTGTCACGGCCAGCATGAACCGGACGGCCGCCTTCAATCGCTCCGCATCGCCGGCGCCGAAGGCATGGCTGACGACGCTTTGCGCCCCAAGGCAAAAGCCGAACAACGGAAGCTGACCCAATGTCATCAAGCGAATGGCGATCGCCGTTGCGGCAACACCCGCGTCGCCGCCGTGGACCGCGGCCTGCCGCATCAGGACCAGAAAGCCAAGCCCGGTGACGATGCTCGTCGCCGCCGCGGGAATGCCGATCCGGGCGATCGGCCGAAGCAATTGCCAGCATACCGCCCCGCGGGCCACGTTGACGGCCCCCCAGTGGCGCAGGAAGTAAGCGGCATAGCATGCAAGGGCTGCAATCGACGAAACGATGGTCGCCAAAGCCGCTCCGGACGCGCCGAGCTTGAAAAGAAAGATGAAGACGGGATCGAGAACCGCATTCAGCGCAAAACTCGCGATCAGCACGATCATCGAGAAACGTGAATTGCCTTCAGCGATTGCGATGAAATCGCAGATCGCCTGCAGAAGGCCGAGCGTCACCCCGAATGCCAGCAGCCGGCCGTAATCGAGCCCCGGAGCAAGGAGGCTGTCGCTCGCGCCGAGTGCCCCGACAAAATCCGGCAGGCCGAGATAGATCAGGATCGACAGGAGGATGCCAAGCGGCATCGTCGCGGCAAGCGCTGTCGTCGCAACCGACGACGCAGCTTTAAGATCTCGTTCGCCGAGATGGCGCGCCAGCAGCGTGGCAAGCCCGATACCCAGCCCCTGGCCGGCCGCAGCGACAAGCAGAAACAGCGGCATGACCAGACTGATGCCGGCCAGCACGTCTGGCCCGAGTGCGCCAAGAAAGACCGCATTGATCGCATGATGTCCGGCGCTGGCGGCCAATCCCGCCACGGCCGGGAGCGCGACAGCCAGAACGAGCCGCGGGATGCGCGGATCGTTCATATCCACGACCGTCGTCATCACACGGCTCGCGGCAGCGAACCAAGAACAGGCTGCCCATCCTCCATGGAAAGACCCGTGAGGTCCGGCATCAGCAGCCGATCCATGAAGAAGCGTTCGCGAAGGAGCATGACCAGCAGCGCCTTTTTGTGCGGAAACTGAATGTGCTTGACCTTGGCAAAGCCGGAGCGATCGAGGTTGCGGATCTGCTGGGCATGATGATGGATGGGCTCGCCGACGATGCGGCGGGTGCGTGGATCAGCCAGAAACATGTAGTGCATCAGGGACGGCAACCAGGCACTGACGAAGGCCTTTCCGCGGAAGTCGTCCTCACCGATCGCCACATGCCAGCCGCGATCATAGCCATCCGCATCGTAATGCGGGCCGATCCGGTCTTCCTTCGCCCAATAAAGCTCGAAGTAACCGAAGGGCACACCGCCGAAGGTCCCGATCAGCGGCAGCGTGCGCGGATCGGCAAGACGGCCGGCGATGAAATCGCGATGGTAGGAAAGATCGCCAGCGTCCTCCCATATGGCGGCGACCCTTTGATCGTTCATCCAGCGATGGAAATGCGGGAGATCAGCGTCGACGTCGGCGACATGGAAGCCGAGCTGCGTGTTCAGCCAGGGAATGAAGCGGCTGTAGACGCGACCGGCAGGCTTCGGCGGCCGTTGCGGATGAAGGACGCCGCTTGTCAGCACCGGGACTTCCGGATAGGCATTTGGCGTAGCTCCCAGCCAGGCTCTTGCCTGCTGGAAGAAGGACTCAGGCCGCACGATCAGGCGATCACCGCTGCGCTCGATTGCGCCGCATTCAAGCAGCCGCCTTGCAAGATCATTGTCCGCAAGCTCGATCTCGAAGCAGGTCAATTGTGGATTGCATGCCAGAACGGCCTCCGACACAGCGTTGACGATATCCTCGCCGGAAATTGCCGGAACTGCGACGGACATTCTATCGAATGTCAGGAGATTATTGGCTGGACCCGACAGATAGCCGGATGCCACCTGCGCCCCATGATGCTCGACACGGAAGCTTTGCGGCGCAGGTCCAGCCGAGACGGTCAGCGGCTGGCCGCAGATGAGCGCGCCGCTCGCAAAACCTGATGCCGGCAGGCGCAGATCAAAAGATTTCTTCACCATCCTATCGTCCCTGATCGCCAGAGAAGCGTCCATATTTCATCTCCACATGTCCAGAACCACGCCGGCTGAAATCGGCAAGCCGAGCACAACGCTAATTCCGCAGTGACGAACGACATCACCAAAAATTCAAAATATTTTCCGGAAAATATTTTTTGAAAATCGCCTGAATTTTTCAAAACTCCGTTCGTCATGCAGCTACGTCGACGTAATTTTCGGAGTATCTGAGTTTATCGACGCCAGAAAGTCAGAGAAATCAATCGATTAAACTTAATATCTTCAATGGATATTGAGGTGTGTACATTATTGTATTTCGATTGATCAGATATGTATTTCAGTACATTCAGGGAGAATGGCGAAGAAATGACTGCCCATGATCGGAATGCCACGGCAGCAAACGACTCGGATTACATCGCCAAATGCTCGCTATCGCCAGCACAGTCACGCATCTGGCTCTTGTCGGAGACGGGTAACGAAGTCGTCTACGGGCGACAAATACTCGCCATCACCTTTCCTTCCGTCGCTCTTGCTGCAGCACGTAGGGCACTCTCAAGGCTTTCGCAGCAGCATCCCCTCATCACCTCGGAATTCGAAGCGCGTGCAGGCGGCGCCGTCCAGCAGATCCTGAAAAACGACCGCTTCGTCGAGATCGTTGAGACAGAGTTGGTCGCTGGCGACGATCTGAGCGAGGCTTTGGCGAGGGCCACTTCGGCGGAACGAGCCCGCGCGATCGATCTCGCCGATGGCAATCCGGCCCGCTTCATCATTCTAACGCAAAACGGAGAGGCGTTCGGCGCCGTGTTCTCCCTTCACGCGATCCTCGCCGATGCCGTAACGCTCGATCTGCTTGCGACGGATTTCCTTCGCGACATCGACGGTCATGACGCGGCGGATATCGCGGAGGAGGCTCTGCCGGACGCCTTATCGTGGATGATTGCGAACGGCTCTCCGCGCAATCCGACACCGGAGCTAGTCGATTTCTGGTTCCAACGGCTGACGGCTCAGGAGAACATCGCATCGCTCCCGCCGCAGACATCGGCGGCGAAGGGCATTGTCGACGAGGCCTGGTTCGAACAGGTGATCGAAGTGCCGGTAGGGGCGGCTGCGGATACCTCCCGCGACATGCTTGCCGCGCTTGGGATCACGCTGCGGCGTCATTCCGGATACAGTACGCAAAGGATCGGCCTGGTCACCCGGCCGCAAAGGCAGAAGCTTGCTGCCCGCAGCGAGGATGTACTGATCCTGACGACCGATCTCAATGGCGCGATGACTCTTGGCGATGCCCGCGCGACCTTCCTTGAGGAGATCGAGGCGGCCACCCGCCAATCCCTGCCCTTCGAGGCCCTTGCAGACGCTTTGATCAAACGGGACGAACTCTTCGATACGACCGGTCTCGTCAAGACGCTTCTCGATGTGCGCCCATCCCTCCGCGTTGCGGAAGCCACTTCCAACGGGGCGACGGTCCGAGGCTTGGTCGAGCCACCGGCACGTCGCGATGCCGATCTGGTCGTCACCGTTTCGCCGGCAACTGCCGGCAAGTTGCGCATCGGCATCGGCTTCGATCCGCAAAAGCATGATCGAAAGCAAGTGGGCCGCTTCGCAGACGATCTCGCCATCGCACTTGCGCAGCTTGACGCCGATCCTGGCACGCAGATCAAGCACATTCCCTTCGTCTCCGCGGAAGAGCTGGACAGGCTTTCCGCGCCCTATCCCGATGCGCCGGAACCGGATGATGGCACGCCGATCCACGAGGTCATTTCCGCGCAGGCGCGCCGGCGGCCGAATGCATTTGCCGTGGCGCAGGGCGAGAAATCGGTGACCCATGGCGAGCTTGAACTCGCCGCCAATCGGCTGGCGCATCATCTGATCGCGCTCGGCATAGGGCCGGAGAAACGCGTTGCCATCGCGCTCGAAAAATCGATCGACGCGATCGTCGCCATTCTGGCGGTCCTGAAGGCGGGCGGCGCGTTCACGCCTGTCGAACCGGATCACCCCGAAGCACGCAATCGGCACATCCTGACGGCGCCGGGGCTCTCGCTCGTCATCTCCCGGACGAAACACATCGCCAACCTGCCGGGCGATATCGCAACGCCCTACCTCGATCTCGATAAGACCGACCTATCCTCCGAGAGAGTCGACGCACTGGCAACGTCGATTGCCCCGCAACAGCTCGCCTATGTGATCTACACCTCCGGTTCGACAGGCGTGCCGAAGGGTGTTGCGGTCGAGCACGGACCTTTGGCGCATCATTGCAAGGCGACCTTGCGCATCTACGAGATGAGCGAGGAATCCTGCGAATACCCCGTTCTTCCGTTTACGTCCGACGGCGGTCATGAACGCTGGATGGTGCCGCTGATGGCAGGCGGTGGCGTGGTGCTGACACAGGACAAGCTCGCGACACCGGAAGACGCTTTTGCAATGATGAAGCGCCACGGCGTCAACAATGCCAGCCTGCCCACCAGCTATGTGCGCGGCCTTGCCGAATATGCCGGCGAAAATAGCGAAATACCGCGGCTACGGCTCTATTCCTTCGGCGGCGAGGCCTTGTCACAGGCGGTGTTCGACATGATCACCGAAAACCTGAAGGCGCAGTTGCTGATCAACGGCTACGGCCCGACCGAAACGATCATGACGCCGATGATCTGGAAGATCCCGGCGGGAACCCGCTTCGAGGGGACGGTCGCGCCGATCGGCCGCGGCGTGGGCGATCGGCGCATCTATGTGCTCGATGCCGACCTTGCGCCCGTTCCGGTCGGCGTGATCGGCGAAATCTACATCGGCGGCAGCGGCCTTGCGCGCGGCTATCTCGGCCAGCCCGAGTTGACCGCGGACCGCTTCATTCCCGACCCCTTCTCGCAAGGCGGCAGGCTCTACAAGTCGGGCGATCTCGGCCGCTGGCGGGAAGACGGCATCGTCGAGTTCGCCGGCCGTGTCGATCACCAGATCAAGTTGCGCGGCTTCCGCATCGAGCCCGGCGAGATCGAAGCCGTGCTGCGCTCGGATCAGCGGGTCGCGGAAGCCGTCATCCTACTGCACAATGACGGCGGCCGTAGCTCTCTCGTCGCCTATGTGGTGCCGCGCGAGGGCGCAATATTGAGCGTGACCGAGTTGCGCCGCGCCGCCATGACGGCGCTGCCCGACTACATGGTGCCGCAGACCATCATGCTGATCGACAAGCTGCCGATGGGGCCGAACAGCAAGCTCGATCGCGCCGCCCTGCCCGCACCGCGCATCGAGCGCGACATGGCGGCTCCCGCCAACGACAAGGAAAAGGCGATCCTCGACGTCTGGAAGGACATACTGGATATCGGCGATATCGGCGTCACGGAGAATTTCTTCGATATTGGCGGGCAGTCGCTCATGGCCGTGCGCATCGTCTCGCGCCTGAAGATGCGCCATCCCGAATGGCCGCTGTCGATCGCTGACATGTTCAACCATCCGACAGTGCGCGACCTCGCGCTGGCGATCGACGGAACTCCTGACGAGGCGGGCGTCGACGTCGTCTATCTCCGACGCAACGGCGACCGGCCGGTGCTCTATTGCTTCCCTGGCCTTCTCGTCAGCACGCGCGAATATATGCGCCTCGTCGACTATCTCGGCCCGGAACAGCCGGCGACCGGCTTCATCTGCTATTCGCTGACCGAGACCAAGACGCTGAGCACCCGCGTCGAAGATATCACCGCTCGTTACGCCGAGGCCGTCCGCAAAAAGGCCAACGGCCGCCCTTGCGCCTTCCTCGGCTGGTCGTGGGGCGGGCTGCTCGCCTATGAGGCCGCCCGACAGCTCGGCAACGATATCGATCTGCGGATGATCGGCATGGTCGACGTCTGCGACATGGACGAGGAATTCACGGTCGGCATCATGCCGCGCTTCGAGGACGGTATCCGGGAGCGCACTCATGCCGCCGTGCAGAGCTGGCTTGCAACCACACCGATGCGCGAGGATTGGAAGAGGCTTTTTGCCGCCATGAACGAGGAGGTCTACGAACAGTTCCTCCACCATGTCGTCAAGCACAACGTCAAACTGCCGACAGATGGTCCGGATATCGGCTCGGAAGAACACACCTTCTGGATTCTCATCGACAATGCGATGATCTTCCGCAACTACCGCTTGGAGCAGTCCGATTTCCGCATCCACGCCTTTGCGGCCGAGGATTCCCTGACACGCGCCCTCAACGTCATCGATTGGCGGCGCTATTCGCCAAACGCCACGGCATCGGAGATCGTCACCGGCACCAACCATCTGACGATCATCGGCAAGACGCCCTTCCACCAGCGCTTCGCCCGACGGCTCGATCATGCCTTTGCGCCGGGACCGCTGTCCATCGGCACCGTCAAGTAACCCCCTCTTCGACATCATTCTGGAGCTGCATCATGACATCGCACGTGCTCGACCTCGCCGGGGCCGGAATTGGACCGTTCAACCTCAGCCTTGCTGCTCAACTCGATTCCATACCGCAACTTTCGGTGCGCTTCTTCGAACGGCGCCCGTCCTTCGCATGGCATCCGGGAATGATGCTGCCGGGCGCGGAAATGCAGACATCGATCCTCAAGGATCTGGTGACGGCCACCAACCCGACAAGCCCCTGGAGTTTCCTCTCCTATCTTGTTGCCCATAAACGCTTTTATCAGTTTCTGAACGCGGAATATGAGGCAGTACCGCGCAAGGAATTTGCCGATTATCTCGGATGGGTCGCCCGCGGACTGACTTCGCTTCGCTTCGGCGCCAGCGTTCGTGAGGTCCACGCCAATGACGGCTTCTTCTCGATTGCCAGCGATGACGGCGCGATCAGCGCCCGCAATCTTTCCGTCGGTGTCGGCAAAATACCGGCCCGGCCCGCCTGGGCCGAACAACTGCCGAAATCCATGACCTTTCATAGCAGCGAGGCGACGCAGCGGCTCGTGGGCGTCAAGGCTCCGCGCGTTGCCGTCATCGGTGGCGGCCAAAGCGGTGCCGAGATCGTCGATGCGCTTCTGGATCTGGATACCGTTTCGAGCATCCATTGGATCAGCCGCAGGCCGAATTTCGAACCGCTCGATGCCACACCATTTACCAACGAGCTCTTCACACCGAGCTATATGGAGCGCTTCCACGGGCTGCCCGAAGAACTGCGCCTCACCCATACGCGCCGGCAGGTGCTGGCAAGCGACGGCGTTTCCGCCTCGACCTTGAAGAAGCTCTATCGCCGGCTCTACGAGCGCAAGCTTGAAGCGCGGGGTGCTCCCGATCACGGCATATCGCTTCGCCCCTTCCGTAACGTCATTGCCGCCGAGCAGGATGGCCCGGAAATCACGCTGACGATGCGCAACGGTTTTGACGACAGCATCGAGACGCTGACCGTCGACATGATCGTGCTTGCCACCGGCTATCGCTTCGTGCTTCCTGACTTCCTGCATTCGCTCGAAAACCGTATCGAGCTCAGCTCCATCGGCGAGCCGGTGCTGGAAACCGACTTCTCGCTCGCATGGGACGGCCCGAGGGAGAACCGCATTTTCGTCCTCAACGCCGGGCGCCACAGCCACGGCATTGCCGAACCGCAGCTCAGCCTTGCCGCATGGCGCAGCGCTGTGATTGCCAACGCCCTGCTCGGTCACCAGCATTTCGATCTCGATCAACTCGATCCCATCGTACAATGGGAAACGCACGCACCGTCCTCGGAACTTGCCTCCCACCTGGGACAGGCGGCGGAATAGAGTGGATTTTCTCCGAACAGGGGAAGACGTCGCGCAGGTCGAGCTTCATTGCCTGTACCTGCACGACGGATTTGATCTCCCGGACCGGCTGTTAAGCGAAGCGGAAAGACACCGTGCGTCGGCCTTTCGATCGGCCGACGCACGGTGTCTTTTCGTTGCCGGGCGTATCCTGTGTCGAAGCATCATCGCCAATCTGCTTGGCTGTACGCCGCAAGCACTTTCTCTGGCAATTACCCCCTCCGGCAGGCCTTACCTACGCGATTATCCCGATATCGACTTCAATCTCTCGCATACGAAAGACCGCGTGGCGCTCGCAATCTGTCGCGGCGGCCGCATCGGTATCGATATCGAACGCATAGATGCCTTTTCGGAGGAAGAGACCCGCGAGATCATGCCCATGATCCTTTCCGAACAAGAGCTCAACCAAGTCCATCGATTTGACACGAGACATCGCCACGATGTCTTTCTCGCCTGCTGGGTTCAGAAAGAGGCTGCACTGAAGTGCCTTAGCCAAGGTTTTCTAGCCGACCCGCAAAGCGTGATGCTGGCACCTGGAAATGCAACCTTTAGCGGCACATGGCAGCTTTCAGGTGAGCCGATCTTCATCCGCTCCGGCCGAATTGGCGGCGGTGAAAGCGCGGATTTTCAATGGGCCGTCGCGACATCGAAGGCAGCGACAACGCCATTGTGGCGGCATCACAAAAACGGGATTTTCTACTAGATCCTCTGGGAAATTTAAATAAAATCAGGTGGATAATCCGTGATTTAGAAGTTGCTTCACTTTTCCCTTCTTCTATCTTGACTATTATTATCATGTTTTATAGGGTCCCTTTCAAAAAGAGGGGCACATCGAAATGCAACTTTGGATTTCAGCGAGAGCCCGACATGATTGCCAACCATTCGCAGTCGACTTCCAATGAGCAACTCCAAACAGCACTTCACGCCTATCCGAAGCTCCTCTCCGTCGCGCGCAGGATTACAGGCTGCATGAGCCTGGCCGAGGACGTCGTGCAGGAAGTTCTCCTGCAGCTGGTCTCCAAGCCGCTCAAGGAAGATATAGCGGCGCCAGCGCCCTATGTGATGCGCATGGTTCGCAATCTGGCGACGGATTATATGCGCCGCCTGCAATATGAGCGCGGCCTATTCGTCGAAGAGGAAATCGGCGGCAACACCTCGACCTACGGAAGCCCCGAGGAACATCTTCACGAGGCTGAGGCCTACAAGGCATTTCGCTGCACAGTCGAAGCCATGCCCGCCAGAACCCGAAAGTTCTACGAGGAGCATTATTTCGACGACGTTCCCCAGAAAATCATCGCCAGGGAGGCGGGCGTATCCTGCGCCCTGGTTTGCGGCCTTTTGAGAGAGGCGCATTCGCGCTGCCTCGCCGCAATCTCACTCGAAAGCGACCGTGAATGCGCTGCTCGCGGCGATCACAGACGGAACCGATCGACACGGGTACGGGAGATAAGGGCGGGATGATGGGCAACAGCCATCATCCGCGCGACCATCGCCGGAAAGAGGAAGAACAGATGCAGGAAGCCGTCGAGATAACCCAAGCAAAGGGTAGGATCTGTCGCGACATCATGTCCGAACTGTCGGATTGGTTCACCGATCGCGATGTCATCGAGGCCTGTGCGAAGGCCGTCGAGACCCTCCCCATGTTCGCCTGTGTTGAGGCCGATACCATTGCCGGCTTCGTGGCGCTGCGTGCGCATCCGCCGGCGGCGATGGAGATCCTGGTCATTGCGACCCGCCGCCGATACCATCGTAGCGGCATCGGCAAAAGCTTGCTGTCCGCGGCCGAGGCATTTGCACGATCTTCCGATTGCAAGCTCCTGACGGTAAAGACGCTCGCGCCGCGCGGCAGGAACGAACCGCAATATGAAAAGACGCGCGCCTTCTACGACAGAAACGGCTTCATCCGCGCCGAAACATTCCCGACGCTCTGGCGGGAAAGCGATCCATGTCTCTTCTTCGTCAAGCCATTGACCTCGATCAACTAACCCGGCCGCTCCACCGGCAACAAGCATCTCAGGAAGCCGTATGCTTCAGCAGGAACCATGATGAAAGACGATAGGACTATTCGAAACGGCCAGCATCACACCACGGTCTTCGCAACGGAGGGCCTGCGTTTCGAGGTCGACGGCAAAACCATCCTCCATCCTCTCGATATCAGCTTCAATGCGGGGGAGATTTCCGGTCTGATCGGTCATAACGGCTCCGGCAAATCCACGCTGATCAAGTTGCTTGCCCGACAGATTCAGCCGACAGGCGGCCGCATCCTCTATGATGGGGTTGCCGCCGGTTCCTATGATATGCGCGCCTTTGCGCGTGCAGTCGCCTACCTGCCGCAGGACACCAGCTCAGCCGCGGGAATGACGGTCGAGGAACTCGTTGCCTGCGGGCGCTACCCCTGGCACGGCGCACTCGGCCGCTTTACCGATCTCGACCGGGAAAAGGTGGAGACCGCGATGAAGCTGACCCATGTCGATACCCTGGCGGGCCGCATGGTGGACACGCTGTCAGGCGGCGAGCGCCAGCGTGTCTGGATCGCCATGCTGGTCGCCCAGGACAGCCGCTGCCTGTTGCTCGACGAGCCGACCTCGGCGCTCGATATCGCCCATCAGATGGAAATCCTCGGGCTCGTGCGGGAGCTTTGCCGGACGAAGGACCTGAGCGTCATTCTCGTCCTGCACGACATCAATGTCGCCGCGCATTTCTGCGACCATCTGCATGCGCTGAAGCAGGGCCGCCTCATTGCTGCGGGTCCCTCGCCGAGCCTGATGAAGGCAGAGACGCTCCACATGATCTACGGCACCAATATGGGCGTCACCGCTCATCCCGTGCATGGAACGCCGCTTGCCTATGTCATCTGAACGCGGCCTTGAAAACCTCACGCTATCGCGCCGCACGCTGCTTGCCGCGGCGGCGCTTCTTGCCGTTCCACGAGTAGGAATGGCCGCCGAAACCATATCCGGGCCGATCGTTTCCCTCGATTACGGCCTGGCATCGACGCTGCTTGCGCTTGGCGTCACGCCCGCCGCCATCGCCTCTCTTGCCGATTGGAACACCTGGGTCGTCGAACCGAAGATGCCGGCCGGCGTCATCGACCTCGGCACCACCAGCGAGATCAATCTCGAGGTCCTGGCAAGCGTCAAGCCGGCGCTGATCTTGACAACGCCTTATCTCGCCCCGTTGAAACCGCAGCTCGAAGCAATTTCGCCCGTCATGGAGCTGACGATCTATGCAGAGGGCGGCGAGGCGCTGCAGCGCTCCATTGCAGCCACACGGCTGCTCGCCGACGCAATCGGCCGGCGCCCCCAGGCGGAGGATTTCCTTGCCCGGTCGGAACGATTCTTCGATGATTGTGCGAGCCGGATAAAGAAGCTCGATCCGCCGCCATTGGCCCTCATCAACTTCGTCGATACGCGCCACGCCCGCATCTACTGCGGGGCGGGCCTCTACCAGAATGTCATGACCAGGATCGGCCTCAAAAACGCCTGGACCGGAACCGGCGATTATTGGGGCTTCGAAACGATCGGGTTGGAGCAATTGGCAACCCTCGATCAAAACCTGCGCCTGATCGCATTCGAGCCTCTGCTACCGCCCAACGTGCTCGACACTCTGCAGGACAGTCCATTGTGGACCAGCCTTCCTTTCGTGAGGGCCGGACGCGTATCCGTGCTGCCGGGCACCTTGATGTTCGGCATGGTGCAGGAGGCAGAGCGCTTCGCGCGCACCCTGCTCGATCATCTGGAAAAATTCGCATGAACCGCATCGAAACAAACAACGCCCTCGGCGCCCCGGCCGTGGCTCTGACGCTGTTCGCGCTTGCCGGCCTACTTGCCTGGCACCAACTGGCTCCGGACTTTTCCCGTCTGTTCCAGCAGGAGGCGGGCTACGATCCGCAGCGCCTGCTTCTGCTCTATTCGACCCTGCCACGAATTGCCACCGCGTTGCTGGCGGGTGCCGCCCTGTCGCTGTCGGGAAGCCTGTTGCAGCAGGTGCTGCGCAATCCGTTGGCCTCGCCCTCGACGCTCGGCATCTCTGCGGGAGCCAACCTCGCACTCGTCGCCGTCATGCTGGCTTTCCCCGCACTTCAGGGCCTCAGCCGCGATGCCGTTGCCCTGTTCGGCAGCGCCGCGGCCGCTGCGGTCGTCTTCCTGATCGGCGCAAGACGCGGCTTTTCGCCTCTGGCTCTCGTGCTTGCCGGCCTGATCGTCGGCGTCTGGAGCGGCGCGCTTGCCGCCATTCTCGTCCTGATGAACGATCGTTACCTCTCCGGTCTGTTTATCTGGGGGGCAGGATCGCTCGCACAGCAAAGCTGGACCATTCCGCTTTCCCTTCTCCCGAAAATCGCCATGCTCTCCGTCGCCGCCTTGCTGATGGCCCGGCCGCTGTCGCTGATGGAGCTCGGCGACAGCGGCGCGAGCGGCCTGGGCCTTTCGGTAAGACGCACCCGCATTGCCGCGGTCTGCGTTGCGATCGCGCTTGCCGCCATCGTCACCAGCGCCGTCGGCGTGATCGGCTTTATCGGCCTCATCGCACCGCGCGTCGCCCAGCTCGCTGGCGCCCGGCACATGAAAAGCCAACTAGTCTGGTCTCCCCTCATCGGCGCGGGATTGCTGCTATTGACCGATGAGGCCCTTGTGCTGCTTTCCGGAGCCTCTTCGACCTTCCTGCCGACGGGCGCCATTACCGCACTGCTCGGCGCTCCGTTGCTGCTTCTGATGCTGCCGCGTCTGAAGGCCGTTCAACGCAGCGCACCAGCTCCATCACCGAACGCAATCCGCGCTCCTCGCTCAACCCGATCCCTCTTGTTTGCATCAATCCCTATGCTCGTCCTGCTGCTGGCTGCGGCGTCCTTCTTCGGGCGCGCACCGGATGGGACCTGGAGCTTGCTTGCCTATCTTCAATGGTCCGACGTGCTGCCCTACCGCCTGCCGCGCATCGCCGGCGCCTTTACCGCCGGCGCAATGCTCGGCGTCGTCGGCGCGATCCTGCAACGGCTCAGCGGTAATGAGATGGCAAGCCCGGAGGTTCTCGGCATCTCCGCAGGCGCCACGCTTGGCGTCACCGCCGCGCTCTTTCTGCTACCCGCCCCCGGCATGGCCGCTCAATTGGGCTTTGGAGGTCTCGGCGCTTTCGCCGTTCTCATCGCCATCTTCCTGTTCGGCATCCGCTCCGGTTTCGCGCCCGAGCGGGTGCTTTTGACCGGCATTGCGCTCGGCGCCATGCTGGACGCTTTCATCAGCGTACTTGCCGCCAGCGGCGACCCGCGCGCGATGATCGTGATGCAATGGATGAGCGGATCAACCTATCTTGTTGATACATCGAAGGCAGTTTCTTCGACCGTCGCTGCGGCAATAGGCCTTGCACTCGCGTTTCTGGCCTATCGTTGGCTCGACCTGCTGCCGCTCGGCCCGCAGGCAGCCCAGGCAATCGGCATTCGCGTCAATTACGCCCGAGGCTGCCTCTTTGCCCTGGCTGCCGCGATGACGACTGCCGCCACCCTCGTCGTCGGTCCCTTGAGCTTCATCGGCCTGATGGGGCCGCATCTGGCGCGCGAACTTGGCTTGCGGCGCGCGGCTCCGCAGCTTGCCGGCGCGGCGCTTGCAGGCGGCAGCCTCATGGTGCTCGCGGATTGGTTCGGTAGAATGATTGCCTTTCCCTACCAGATGCCCGCTGGTCTGGTTTCGGCCCTCGTCGGTGCCCCGCTGCTGCTTGTATTGCTGATGAAACGACGCAGAACCGCATGACCGCGAGCCACGGCAGTTCATTGTCCGAAGCACTCCTTGGGAACCGCGGATCAATCAGGGGAAGCGCTTTCCTCTTTGAGCCGGACGATTGCTTCGGCAGCCAGAGCACCTCCGTTCTAAACGGAGTTGCGGAAATGCCCTATCTCTTTGTTATCTAGCAATTCCGGACGCAAAACCGCTTCGCACTTTTGCAGGAATTGTTTGCCAAGGCGAACCGGGCGGATATCGGATGAAGCGAGCGGGTTCTTCCAAGTTCCGCATAGGCAAATTCGGATTCGTGTACGCGTGCTCGGTCTTGGCGGAGCCGGGAACTCGATGGGAAAGCACGAAGGAAGAGGAATGAGGCCCTCGATGGGCGACCTTTGGGACGAGAACGGGCGCCGCAGGGAAGACGGCGCCCGCAGAAAGCTTACCAGCGATACTTCAATGACGCCGTGATGTTGCGGCCCTGTCCAAGGTAGCAATAGCCAGCGTTGCAGACCGTGTCGCGGCGGTTGGCGATGTTGCGGACGTCGAAGGATGCTGTCAGACCTTTGTATTTCTTGTCGATCGCACCAAAATCGTAAGAGACCGCCGCGTCCAGATAGGTGCTTGCGGCATTCTTGGCGGTGTTGTCCGTGCTGGTATAGTTTTCGCCGCTATAACGGATGCCGGCGCCGACCCTCAGGCCGTTCGCAGCCGAATCCTCCTGGAATGTATAGTTCGTCCACAGGCTGGCGATGTTCTGCGGTGTAACAGCAGGTGCGTTGCCAGCATTGTCGCCCCGGGTGATTTCGGAGTGATTGTAGGAATAGGCTGCAATCACGTCCCAGCCATCGGTGATATTCGCCCTGGCTTCCAGCTCGATACCCTTGTTGGTGACTTCACCAAGTGAAGCATAGACCGATGTCAGAGGGTCGACCAGAACAGGCTGGTTCTTTTCGACGAGATGATAGGCAACGGCCGACAGCAGAATATCAGTGCCGGGCGGCTGGTATTTTACACCAAGTTCATATTGTTCGCCCTTCTTCGGATCCAGGATACTGCCCGATGCCGATCGCTGGGTGACCGGATTGAAGGAGGTCGAATAGCTGGCGAAGGGCGCTATGCCGTTGTCGAAGAGATAAAGCACGCCGGTCTGGACGGAAAATGCGCTTTTATCGAGCTTGTCGCTCGTCGCTGTTCCGTCGGAGAGCGATGTCGTCTCGCTCGACTGCTTGACCCAGGTCTGGCGACCGCCGAGCGTAAAGCGCCACTTGTCGAGCTCGATCTGATCGAGGGCATAGGCGCCGATCTGCTGGAGGCTGGAGTTGGTCGCGCTGGTATAGGCAGGCGTCGGACCGGACACCCCGTAGGTCGGGTTGTCGATATCGAAATCATAGGCGGGATCGACCGATCCCATACCCAGCTTGAAGCTGTCGTTTACATGGGTGTAGTCCAGGCCGAACAGCATGGTATGGGCGGCCGGGCCGGTATCGAACTTGGCTTCCAGCTGGTTGTCGATCTGGAACACATTCATCGAGTCCCCGATCGCTGTCGGGTAGCGTTGGGCGACGTCCCCCACCCAGTCCAAGGTGCTGAGATAGCGCGCCTTCAGATCCAGATGGGAGTAGCGAAGGTTCTGGCGGAAGGTAAAGCCGCCATCGAACTCGTGCTCGAATTGATAGCCGACCTGCTGCTGCTTGGTCCTTTGATAATCGTAGTCCGGATCGCTGTCGCGGAAATCGAGGATGTTGCCGTCGGGGCCGATCATCGCACCGACATTCGCATCGGTCTCCGTCGATTGCGCCGAGCCATAGACCGTAAATTTGGTCGCCTCATCGGGTTTCCAGGTGAAGGACGGCTGGATGAGATAGCGGTCGTCGGCAATATCGAAATTGGTGTCGCCCTTTCGCGCCAGACCGACGATACGATACAGCATGCTGTCATCGTCCTGATTGACCCGGCCACCGAAGTCGAACATTGCCTGGGCGCGGTCCGATGTTCCATAGAGGGCGCCGACCTCCCTGATGGTCTCATCCGTCGGCAGCTTTGATATCATGTTGACGATGCCGCCCGGAGAGCCTGCGCCGTAAAGCACCGATACAGGCCCCTTGATGATCTCCACCCGCTCAAGCGCGTAGGGATCGGTGCGGAACATGGCATAGTTCATGTAGGGCAGCCGCAACCCGTCAAGATAGCTGCCATCGGTCGTGATGTCATTGCCGCGGATGATGATCTGATCGAAGCGCGGGTCGAAACCATATGCGCCAGTCTGGACGCCGGCAGAATAACGCACCGCCTCGGTGATATCCTGCGCGCCGCGCTCATCCAGCTCTTTCCTGGTCACCACCGAAACGGATCGTGGGGTCTCGACCAAGGGTGTATTGATCTTGGTGGCACCCTGGCTCCGCTTCGCCGTTATGGTCGCATTGTCACCTTCCGAGCTTGACTGGCCGCTGACGATGATCGGTGCAAGCTGCGTCGCATTACCACCGTTGGCGTCGGTCGAAGAATCCTGCGCATAGGCGTTTCCGCTCAAGGCAAACACCGTGGCAAGTGCCGTCGCACTGCTTGCAATGCGGATTCGGCTACGTGTCAAATTATTGATATAATTATACGATCCTTGCTTCATCAGCCCTTTTCGCCTACCCGTTTCTGAAAAAGATGGCGCAAATTAGTTCGCAGGTGCACTCGACGTCAAGAATACATGATTAAAAGAGTCATATTTTACGCTGATTTCTATTCCGCTGTTGCAGAACGGCCTTCCGGTCGAGCGGCGAGGCGTGAGGCACAACTGACAATTAGGTTCAGCGGCGCGTCTTGACTGCTTGTCAGATCATGTTCTTCATAATATGAGAAATTTTGTCATATTTCTTCAAAAGCGGTGCCCTTCGCTCTGGCATCCCACATCATCGGTCAGCCGGAGAGGCCATGTCCCACATCCCGTCACATCATGCGGCCGCCGCGCCGACGCCGGTCACGCTTGCCGGCTGCACGTTTGCAGATCTGAAGTTCGATAGTGCCGATCGGCCGCACAGGATCTTTGTCTACCGCCCGGACATGCCGGCCCCGCCTGAAGGGTGGCCCGTTCTCTATTTGACCGATGGCAATGCCTGTTTTGCAACAGCCGTCGATGCACTGAAGGTACAGGCAAGCTATCCAAACGGGACAGACGTGGCGGAAGGCGTGATCGTCGCCATCGGATATCCGACGGATGAACCCTATGACCCGCTTCGCCGCTCCTGGGATCTAAGTCCGCCGCCCGGACGGACCTATCCGCCGTTTTACCCCGACACACCGGATGTACTGACCGGCGGCGCGGAGCGCTTCCTCACGCTGATCGAAACGGAGCTCAAGCCCTGGATAGCGCAGCAGGCGCCGATCGACCGCTCGCGCCAGTCGCTTTTCGGCCACTCGTTCGGCGGCCTATTCACGCTCTATGCGCTGTTCAGGAAACCGGACGCCTTTGCTCGTTGGATTTCGGCAAGTCCGGCGATCTACTGGGAGGACGCCGCAATCCTATCAATGGAAAGCGAATTCCTTGATAGACACAAGGCGCCTTTCGATGTGGAGCTGCATCTTTCCGCCGGTCAATATGAAGGCGAGACGCTCGCGCCCTTCCACAAGGGCACTGCCGAAGAACAGAAACGACAGGAGCGCGCGCGGGAAACGCGCACGATAGAGCTTGCCCGCGATATGGCCGGGAGATGGGCCAAACTGGCGTCATCAGCAGAAACGATCACCTTCGAGGAATACCCCGGAGAAAACCACATGTCGGTCCTCCCGGTCGCGCTGAACAGGGCCGTACAGATCGCTTTTCGTAGAATGAAATAGATCTAAAATTCATAGGCTTGCCGCCTGGAGTTGCGGCAAGCTCTTCGGCTATGTGTCATCGGTCGTGCAATCGATGCGGCGCGGCGCGTTGGCCAAGTATTTCCTGCCATTTCCGGACAGCCAATCGGCCAAAGTTAACCCTTGGTTAACCATAATCACCTTTATTTGCTAAAGTGAATACAAGGGCTTGATTCCAAAGAGCATCGCGCAATTTGCCGATGAATGCGAACACACACGATTGACGCGATCCCATAAGATGCATGTTTCAAAAACGATAGCGTTGATAAGTTTGGCCTGCCTCGGCGCTGGTTGCACGACAACCGGACCGGTTCGTCAATCGATCGGCGTGGAAACGGTAGCGAGCGACAAGGCGCTGGCCTTTCCGCCACCCGGCGGGCCGGCGATCGTCAATGTGGTCGAGCGCAGGCATGCCAAGGACGTCGAGCAGACGATTGCGCTCTCCACCTCCTCTTCCGTTTCCGGCCAGAACTTCCTCAAGGTCCAGTTCCTCGGCATCACAGGTTCCAATCCGGGGCTCGGGAGCAGACCGTACAACACGATCAACGATCGGGCGATTGCGCGGGAAATGGCAGCGGCCGTTCCCGGCGTGCGGCTTGCCCGCTCCGCGACCTTCGTCCAAAACAATTACGGACCTTTCGGCTACGCCTCCGGCCAGAGCCGAGCCGGCGATACCTGCCTTTATGCCTGGCAGCAGGTGAAAGCCGGCTTTGCGCCACCGCAGGAGCAGCGCAATTTCGGCATGGTGCAAGTACGCATCCGGCTCTGCGATGCTCGCGCGACGGAACGCCAGCTGTTGAGCACGGTCTACGGCTATACGATCGCCGGGCATTTTGCCGGCGCGGCGCTCAATCCTTTCGGCGCGCCACGCGGCGCCGATGCCGTTCTCGGCAAGCCCGGAGAGATCGTCTATCCCGACGCCGCGCCCTATCGCACCGCGCCGATCAGCATCGGTTATCAGAACCGGCCTGTTGTGACGCGTCCCGCCATCATACGCCGTCCGATCATCACGCAGCCGCCACCTCAGGCAGCGCCTGCCCTGCCCCCGATGATCGGCCCGCGTGTGCCACTGCCGGACGGGCAGAATGACCCATCGCAGACGAATGGCGCAAACGGCCCGAGTTCGATGGTCGTGCAGCCGCGCGTAAATACTGCGAGCAATATTGTCGTGCCTTTACCGGACTGTAACGGAGCGACTGGCATATCTCAGGCGTGCCGCTAGCAAACGGCGCCGCTTGGGGGCGCCAGGATGGCGTCTGGCAATACCTTTGAAGGGACACCGATGCAGAAAGCTCGCAGCATCTTGATATGGGCCGTGATAGCGCTTTGCGGGATCGTGCTGATCACGCTGCCGGTCAACCTTCAAACCCAGCTGATCGCCAGCACCGTGGTCGTCACCCTGATGGCGGTCATCAAGATCCTCAAGCGCCAGGGAACCTGGCGGCTGGTAGCGCTCGCCTTCGGTACAGCGATCGTACTGCGCTATGTCTACTGGCGTACCTCATATACGATACCGCCCGTCAACCAGCTGGAAAACTTCATCCCCGGTCTGCTGCTCTACCTCGCCGAAATGTACAACGTCGCGATGCTGATGCTCAGCCTCTTCATCGTCGCAACTCCGCTGCCCTCGCGCACGACGCGTGCCGCCGAGACGAAGCATTTCCCGACCGTCGACGTCTTCGTGCCCTCCTACAACGAAGATACCAATCTTCTGGCCAATACGCTTGCCTCCGCCAAGGCGATGGATTATCCCGCCGACAAGCTCAAGGTCTGGCTGCTCGACGACGGCGGTACCGCGCAAAAGCGCAACTCGACCAAGATCCTGGAATCGCAGGCCGCAATCGCTCGTCATGACGAACTCAAGCGGCTTTGTGTCGATCTGGACGTTGAATATCTGACGCGCGAGCGCAACGAACATGCCAAGGCCGGCAACCTCAACAATGGGCTGGAGCATTCGAGCGGCGAACTGATCGCCGTTTTCGATGCCGACCACGCGCCGGCGCGTGACTTCCTGCGCGAAACCGTCGGCTACTTCGAGGACGACCCGAAGCTCTTTCTCGTCCAGACGCCGCACTTCTTCATCAATCCCGATCCGCTGGAGCGCAACCTGCGCACCTTCGACAGCATGCCGAGCGAGAACGAAATGTTCTACGGCATCATCCAGCGTGGCCTCGACAAATGGAACGCCGCCTTCTTCTGCGGTTCGGCCGCGGTCCTCAGCCGCAAGGCGTTGCAATCGCAGAGCGGCTTCAGCGGTATCAGCATCACGGAAGACTGCGAAACCGCGCTCGCGCTTCACGGTGCCGGCTGGAACAGCATCTATGTCGACAAGCCGCTGATTGCCGGCCTGCAGCCGGCGACCTTTGCGAGCTTCATCGGCCAGCGCAGCCGCTGGGCGCAGGGCATGATGCAGATCCTGCGCTTCCGCTTCCCGCTGCTGAAGCGCGGCCTGACGCTGCCGCAGCGGCTCTGCTACATGTCGTCGACGCTGTTCTGGCTGTTTCCGTTTCCGCGCGTCATCTTCCTGTTTGCGCCGCTCTTCTATCTCTTCTTCGATCTCGAAATTTTCACGGCTTCGGGCAGCGAGTTCCTCGCCTACACGCTTGCCTACATGCTCGTGAACCTGATGATGCAGAACTATCTCTACGGATCGTTCCGTTGGCCGTGGATTTCCGAGCTCTATGAATATGTCCAGACGGTGCATCTCCTACCGGCCGTCGTCTCGGTCATGCTCAATCCACGCAAGCCGACCTTTAAGGTCACGGCCAAGGACGAGTCGATCGCCGTCAGCCGGCTTTCAGAGATCAGCCGCCCGTTCTTCGTCATCTTTGCCGTGCAGATCATCGCGCTGGCAGTCACCATCTACCGTATCTATGCCGAGCCATATAAGGCCGACGTCACGCTCGTCGTCGGTGGCTGGAACATCATCAACCTCATCCTTTCCGGTTGCGCGCTCGGCGTCGTCTCCGAACGCGGCGAGCGTGCCTCTTCGCGGCGCGTCAGGGTCGATCGCCGCAGCGAGTTCGGGGTCGACGGACGGTGGAATTCCGCATCGATCGAGGATGTCTCCGTTCATGGCGCCAGACTGAACGTCTTCAACAAGGATCTGGAACCGGTCAAGATCGGCTCGGAAGGCATCATACGCTTTCAGCCCTATAGCGGCGCCGACATGGTGACCTTGTCGGTCGTGGTCCGCAACGTCGAGCAGATGGGGGATCTCACGGCCATCGGCTGTCAGTATATTCCAAGGGGCGCAGCCGACCACCGTCTGATTGCCGACCTCGTCTTCGCCAATTCCGATCAATGGACGAAATTCCAGCAGGCACGCAGGCGCAATCCCGGCATCATTCGCGGAACTTTCTGGTTCCTGAGCATGTCGCTCTACCAGACCAGCCGCGGTTTGATCTACCTTTTCAGGGGGGTAGGCTCGGATCGCTCACAGCAACGGTCTGATGCGAAGGCGAAAAGCTGATGAACCGCGTGCTCCCCGCCATCCTGCTGCTTTTTGGCGCCGCTGCCGCGCAAGCGCAGACGCCGTTCGACATGTCCGGCGAGCGTCCGCAAGGCTCCTCACCGCCCGTGCCCCAGATTGTCGTGCCGCAAACCGCAGAGCCGCCCAAAGCGATCGTGCCTGCGATCACGCCTCCGCAGACAGTTGCGCCACAGAACGCGGCTCCTCAGGCTAACCCGCCACTGGTCATTGCACCGCCGGCAGTCACGCCGCAGACCTCTGCGCCGCAGCCTCAGCCCGCAACGCCTGTCACCCCCGTTCAGACGACGCCTCAGGCGATACCGAAAGTAAAACAGGCGGACGCCGAAACCGCAGCGCCCGGCTTCCGCCGTTACGTCGTTCCCTTCGCGAAATTGCGCTTGGAAGGTGAAACCGATCGCAGATCCTGGTCGATCTATCTGACGCCCGAACAGGCGGCCGCGCCGGCAAAGTTCAATTTTGCCTATCAGAATGCTGTCGTCGTCGCACCCGAGGCATCGCAGCTTACCGTCTTCCTGAACGATCGCGCCGTGCATCAGCAGCAGATCAGTTCCTCGGACAACGAATCGGATATCAGCTTCGACGTCCCGCGCGGTCTCCTGCAACCCGGAGCCAATCTGCTGACCTTCGAGGCGTCGCAGCGGCACCGTGTCGACTGCGATATTCCATCGACGTACGAACTCTGGTCGGATATCGATCCCGCAAGAACTTATCTGAGCTTTGCCGGCCGCGAGGCGGAAAAACTCTCGACCACCGATGCGATCCGCGCGATCGGCGTCGACAGCAGCGGCAAGACGCAGTTCAATCTGGTCGTGCCGGCGCTCGCCCAACCGGGAACGACCAAACCCGTCCTGCGTCTGGCGCAAGGACTGGCGCTTCTCAGCGGAATGCCGAACGAAACCTTCTCGTTCGGCACGGATGCGCTGCCCGCGTCAGGTCCCGGCAAAATGACCGTCGTCGTCGGCACGCCTGCGGAACTGCAGCCCGTCTTCAATGTTCCGGCTTCCGCGCAAAATGGCGCCCTGGCGACTTTTGCAACGGACCCGCGCAGCGGCCAGCAGCTTCTGCTGATCAGCGGCCCATCCTGGCAAGCAATCTCGTCTGCGATCGACATGGTCGTTTCACCGACCGACCGCGATCCCGATAGCCGCCGCGATTTGCTCGTAACCCAGCGTTGGTCGGCGCCGGATGCACCGCTGATCTACTCGGGCACCAGCCTTTCCTTTGAACAGCTGGGTGTCCGGACCACGGAGTTCTCCGGACGACGGTTCCATACCAGCTTCAACGTCGCAATCCCGTCCGACTTCTATGCAAATGCCTATGGCGAGGCCACCATCCTGCTCGACGCGGCCTACGCCAAGGATGTGCGTCCCGGCAGCCATATCGACATCTACGTCAATGGCAGCATCGCAACGACCAAGCCGATTACGGCAACCGGGGGCGGAATCTTCCGGCAATTGCCCATCCGCATCACCATGCGCCATTTCAAGCCGGGGCTGAACACCATCACGCTTGAAGCCATGCTGCTGGCGGAGGAGGATACAGCCTGCGCTCCCGCCGCGACATCGAGCACGACGCCTCGCTTTGCCCTCTTCAACACCAGCCAGTTTACCGTCCCCGATTTCGCAAGGGTTGCACAACGGCCCAATCTCGCCGCTCTTGCCGGTACCGGCTATCCCTACAATCGCGAAACCGAATCGACCTCACTCTTCATCGATCGCGCAGATGTGGACACGCTGTCGGCAACGGCAACGCTGCTCGGTCAGATGGCACTCGTCGCCGGCCATCCGATCACGCTGGAGCCGACCGCCTCGCCGAGCACAGTTGGCACGCGCAATGCGCTGTTTATCGGTTCTGTCGCCCAGTTACCGTCGACGATTCTCACGCAAATGAATATCTCCGCCTCAAGTCAGGTGGCCTGGCGTCCTCCCGCCCCTGGCCAGGGCGGCGCGCCCGAGGCTTCGGTAACGATTGCCGATTGGAACTCCCGCATCAGTGGCGGGTTGCTGCAGGGACAGATGGAGGGCTTCCAGCAATGGATGCACCGCAATTTCGATATCACCCTGAGTTCGCTTCGCTTCATTCCCAGTTCGGAGCAGGTGTTTACGCCGTCGAATGCCAACACCTTCCTGATAGCTCAGGAGGCAAATCCGACCAATGATGCGGCCTGGACCGTCGTCACCGCACCCAGTGCCGGGGACCTGCGCGCTGGCGTCGAGGCCATGACAGCGCAAAACACCTGGTCACAGATCAGCGGCCGCATCACGGTCTATTCCGGCAAGACGGGGAAAATCGATACGGTGCCCATCAGCCGCTTCAGCTTCGTCGTCTCCCAGCCCTGGTCGCTGACGAACTACCGGCTGATTGCGGCAAACTGGCTTTCCAGCAACATATTGTCCTATGCCTTCTTGTTCGTGGTCGGCTGCTTCCTGCTCGGTGTCAGCACGGCGAGCCTTCTTTCCAGGATAGGCAGGCGCGAATGAAACTCCGACGTCTTGTTCTTGCGATCTGCAGCGCTGCCGTTCTGGCGACGGCGCAACCGGTGGCGGCCCAACGCACGGCGATCGATCCACAGGCCTGGATCGCCTACAAGGCGAAGTTCCTCGATACCAACGGGCGCATCATCGATAACGGCAATGGCGGCATCAGCCATAGCGAGGGACAAGGCTATGGTATGCTGCTTGCCTATCTCGCCAACAATCCGGCCGACTTCGAGCAGATCTGGTACTTTACCCGCACCGAACTCCTGTTGCGCGACGATGGTCTTGCCGTCTGGAAATGGGACCCGACCGTTACCCCGCATGTCGCAGACACGAATAATGCCTCCGACGGCGATCTGTTGATTGCCTACGCGCTGGCAGTTGCCGGGTCGGCCTGGAACAACAAGGACTATCTGCGGGCGGCCGCAAGCATGGCCAAGGCCATTCTTTCGCACGTTGTCATCACATCAGGCGGACGGACGCTGCTTATTCCAGGCGTTGACGGATACAGGGCGCCGGGTCGCACGGATGGCCCTATCATCAATCCGTCCTATTGGGTCTTCGAGGCGATTCCCGTCATGGCGCTTCTCGTCCCCTCCGAACGCTGGCAGAAACTCAGCGACGACGGCCTTGCCTTGTTGCGCTCGATACAATTTGGACCACGCAAGCTTCCGGCCGATTGGGTGAGCCTGCGAGCCAAGCCGGTGCCGGCTGACGGCTTTGAAGCTGAATTCGGCTATAATGCCGTCAGAATCCCGCTTTATCTCGCCCGCGCCGGCATAAACGACAAGGCGCTGCTGATGCGCCTTCAGCAGGGAATGACCGTCGAGGGCGATGAGCCGGCGACGATTGACCTCGCCTCGGGCAAGCCGAAGGACCTGCTTCCCGACCCAGGTTATAGAATTGTTAACGATGTTGTGGCGTGTGTGGTGAGCGGAACGAAACTGCCTGCTTCGGTTCGGCAGTTCTCACCATCGCTTTACTATCCGGCCACCTTGCAGCTGTTGAGCCTGGCTTTCGTCACGGAGAAACATCCGGAGTGTTTATAAAATCGACCCTGATCATGGCTTTCCTGGCCGTCGCCGTGGCGGGGTTCACGCTTGCGACGAAGGATAACGATTCACCGGAAGACAAGATCAAGCTGGCAAAGTCGGCACGCCTCGAGCCGCAGATCAACTTGGCCGCCGATACCAGTTTGGGCGGTTCCGGACAGCCGGTCGACCTCAAGGCACTCTCCGACAATATACAGGCGACCGCGCCGTCGTCAGTCCTCGCCGACGCGGCCGATACGCCGCCAGCAAATGCGGCAGCGCCGGGTTCGGTAGCGCAGGCCGCTCCGCAGCAGGCACAACCGCAATCAGCACAACCACCTTCGACGCAGCCGGCAACCGCGGCGCAGCCCGCCAATAGCCAGCCGCAGGTGGATGAAAGTGCATTGCGCTATTTCGCAAGCCGTGGCGACAAGGCACGGCTCCAGGCGGAAATCTCGCGCCTGCAGACGCTCTATCCGAATTGGACGCCGCCGGCGGATCCTCTGGCCATTCCGCAAAATAGCGACAAACAGCTGGAAGCCATGTGGCAACTCTACTCGGAAGGCCGCTATGCCGAGGTGCGCAAGGCGATCGCCGATCGCCAGACAGCCGAATCCGGCTGGCAGCCGCCGGCCGATCTGCTGGAACGCCTGAATATCGCCGAGGCACGCACGCGGCTCGTCAACGCCTCCGACCTGAAGCAGTATCAGACCGTGATCGACATCGGCGCGAGAACGCCGAGCCTGCTGACCTGCAGCGACATCGACGTTCTCTGGCGCGTGGCGGAAGCCTTCATCCGCACCGATCGCGCCGCCCGTGGGCAAGACGCCTATAAATACGTTCTGAAGACCTGCACCAATCCGCAGGAAAGGCTGGCCACCGTCCAGAAAGCAGCGGCTCTGCTGCCCTATCAGCCGATGCAGGATCTTCTGGCGCTCGAAAAGCCCGACGGCAATGGCGGACGTGAATTCGACAGCATAAGGACCGATCTGGCTCGCCGTTTCGTGGCTCAGGGCAATGACGACCCGAAGCTGACGGTCTCGCAGGATTATCTGTCTCAGGTCGAACGCGTCGCCCGCAGCGAAGGCCTTGCATCCGACGATTCGCTCCTCGGCTGGTACTATCTGCGCCGCAGTGATTACGCCGATGCCGAGCAATGGTTCAAGGCCGCGCATGAGAAGGAAGATTCGGCGACGATCTCGCAGGGCCTGGCTCTAGTGCTCATCGCCGACCGCAAGCCGCAAGAAGCTGAAGACATCATGTACAAATGGCGCAACGAGTCCAAGGACGCGATGGCGACCTACCTTGCGGCGACCGCCAACCTGATGGCGCTGCAACCGCCGGCCAGCCTCAGCGAAGACGTTCTCGGCCGTATCGCCAGCGAGATCGTAAAGCAGAAATATGTGCCGACCGCGCAGCAGTTCGGGTGGTTTGCGCGATCGATGAACCAGCCCCAGGCCGCTGCCCGCTGGTTCGAGACGGCGCTGCGCTGGAAGCCCGATGACGAACCCTCCGCCTATGGTCTCGCCATTACGCGCAATCAGCTGAACGACCGCGCAGGCGTTGCCGAAGTCCAACGACTCTGGGCCGGACGTTCACAGCGGATCGCCGTCCTCGGCGAACCGGCGCCGCGCACACCCGTATCGGAGCCGCTGCCATCGCCAAATCAGGCAGTACAGACGATGCCGCAGCAAGGCACGCCGCAGACTGTGGCGCCGCCGATGGTTTCGCAGGTCGCACCGGCAACGCAGACCCACGTCAGCGCGCAAACTCCCACACAGCCGATCGAGCCTGTGCGCCGTGGTCCGTCGCCGGAGTATATCGAGCCGGCGCCACGCGCCCGTCCGGTTATTCGTTCCGTACGGCAGCCGTCAGGATGCAACACCACCGCCAACGCCGAGCTGCTGACGCCCGGCAATGCTCTTGCCCGCGGCTGGTGCCTGATGAACCTCAACCGCCCGATGGAAGCGGTGGAAGCCTTTGGCGTTGCATTGAACAATACCGACGCCAAATCGCGCGAAGAAGCGGCCTATGGCCAGAGCCTTGCCTATCTGCGCGCCGGCCTTGCCAACAACGCAGCGGTGGCCGCCACCAAGGCGCCGATGAACCACCAGCGCGCGGCCGAACTTCAGGTGGCCATACTGAGCGATCGCGCACTTTCGGCCTTTGACGGCAAGCGCTATCGCGAGACGCTTCTCTATCTTGACCAGCGGGCGCAGCTGCAGCAGGAGCGCGTCGACCTCATGGTGCTGCGCGGCTATTGCTACCTCAATCTCAAAATGTACGACGACGCCGAGCGCATCTTCACCGCCGTCGCCGCCACCGGCAATCGCGACGGTAGCCGCGGCTTGCGGGACCTCCAGCTTGCGCTCCACCCGCCGCAGGGCGATTACTGACGTCAACTTTACACCTGCGATGCGTGGAAATCCGTGAGGAGCGACACGTGTTCCAGTGCTTTTCGGAAGCGTTGGGTGCGCAATCAGAGCCGGTGTATTTTGAGAATCGCCGAGATGCGTTTGCGCCAGATTTGCCCGCATCGGTCGGAACCAGCAACATGGCTAGTAGAGAGAACTTGCCTGGCGGCATCGATCGCGCTTGACGCGTCCTTCCTCGAATGATTGTCTATTGCTAGCAATAGACAATCATTCGACCATACGGAATTTTCCATGTCCGACGTTTCCCCCGTCATTCTCCTCAACTCCATCGACGACGTTGCGGTTGCGCGCGTGATGATCCGCGCCGGCAGTCCTACTGGCCTTCCCGGCTTGATCGCCGCGGACCAGATTCCGCGCGGCCACAAGGTTGCAGTTCGCGACATCCAGGCTGGCCAGGAAATCCGGAAGTTCGGCCAGCCGATTGGCGTGGCGACGCAGTTCATTCCAGCGGGTGGCCATGTCCATCTGCAGAATCTGGCGGTGATCGAATCCGATCACCCCTACCAGTTCAGCGTCGATATCGAAGAAGCGGGCATGCTGCCGCAAGAGGACTGTCGGACCTTCATGGGTTTCGACCGCGGCGCCGGCGGCGTCGGCACGCGCAATTTCATCGGCATCATCACCACGGTCAACTGTTCGGCGACCGTCTCCAAATATATTGCCGAGCATTTCAATCGCACCGGGGGTCTTGACGGCTTCGATAACGTCGATGGCGTAGTGGCCCTCACCCATGGCGGTGGCTGTGCGATCAACACGCAGTCCGAAGGCTATCGCTATCTGGCGAGAACTCTGCAGGGGTATGCCCGGCATCCCAACTTCGGCGGCATCCTGATGATCGGCCTCGGTTGTGAAACCAATCAGATCGCGCCCATCCTGGAGCACTACAAGCTCGAGGAGGGAAACCGGCTGCGCACCATGACGATCCAGGATCTCGGCGGCACGCGCAAGACGATCGCAGCCGCGTCGGAAATGATCAAGGACATGCTGCCTGAAGTGAATTCAGCCAAACGCACCGTCCAGCCGCTCTCCGGCATCAAGCTCGCGCTGGAATGCGGCGGGTCCGATGGTTATTCGGGAATCTCGGCCAATCCGGCGCTTGGTTATGCCTCCGATCTTCTCGTGCGCAATGGCGGTACGTCGGTTCTGGCTGAGACCCCTGAGATCTATGGCGCCGAACATTTGCTGACGCGCCGCGCCGTAACCCCTGCAGTTGCTGAAAAGCTGCTGTCGAGAATCGACTGGTGGCGCGACTACACTCGCCGCAACGGCGCCGAACTCAACAACAATCCGTCCTATGGCAATAAGCTCGGCGGATTGACGACAATCCTCGAAAAGTCGCTCGGCGCAGTCGCCAAGGGCGGCTCCATGCCGCTGAAGGCCGTCTACGAGTATTCGGAGATCGTCGACGAGCCCGGCTTCGTCTTTATGGATACGCCCGGCTACGATCCCGTTGCCGTCACCGGCCAGGTCGCCGGCGGATGCAATGTCATCTGCTTCACGACGGGCAGAGGCTCGGTCTCCGGTTTCAAGCCGGCACCTTGCGTGAAGATCGCCACCAACACCGAGATGTACAACCATATGCGTGAGGATATGGACATCAACTGCGGCGACATCGTCAGCGGCGACGACACGATCGAAGCAGCGGGCGAGCGCATCTTCGAGGAAATCATCGCCGTCGCCTCCGGCAAGAAAACGTTGAGCGAGACCTTCGATTACGGCGACAACGAATTCGTTCCCTGGCAGGTCGGCGCGATTACCTGATACCGTTTCACACTATGTGATGAAGCTGTACTCGTCCGGCTGATAATGGTCGCGCATATAGGCGGCGCGCGCCTGCACATTCGGCTGCGAATTGCGGATGTGATCGCGCATCGCCTTTTGCAGTCCCTCTTCATCGCGTTTCCGCATCATCGTGAAGACGCCGATATGTTCGGCAAGGAAAGGCTCATATTCCGGCATCTTGATGCGGCTGCCGACAACATGCTTGCTGAGCGTCAGGATGCAGTGCGTGCGCTTCAGGATGCTTAGAAATTCCTTGTTGGGGCAGGCTTGCAGGCTGCGTTGATGAAGATCGAGCTCGAGCTCATACATCGTCGAGGCGGAGACATCGGGGTAATCCGCAAGCGCTTGCGACAGGCGCAGGAGCATCACATCGACATGTTCAACGGAAATGCCGCCGAGAGCGCTGGATAGCGCCACCGGCTCGATCTGCTCGCGCACTTCATAGAGATCGCGGATACGCTGCGCATCCAGCGGCACGATGGACCAGCGGAAATTGTCATCCTTTTCCGTGATGCCGAGCGTTTCGAGCCTCAGCAGTACATCCCGCGCCACGCCGCGTCCCACGCCGAAATGGCGCGCCAGTTCGTTTTCATTGATGCGATAGCGACCGAAAAAGGAGCGGTAGACGACGATGCGCTCGACATCTTCATAGAGTGCCTGCCAGGCAAACACCGGCCTGTCGCCGCCTTCCTCTAGCAAGCTGCCGAGATAATCGGCGAGCCTGACCCGCTTTGGCAATATCCCCGACTTGCCAACGATGAATCCGCGGCCGTCGAACCGGGCGATCAGCCCGTCCTCGAGAAGCAACTGCAATGCCTGGCGAGCCGGCGCCCGGCTGCTGCCACAGAGATCGGCAAGGGCGGCCTCCGTCAGCACAAGCCCTTCAGGCAGGGCTCCTCCGGCGATTTCCGCTCTCAGCCGGCCGTAAAGCTCTTCATAAAGGCTGACCTTGCGCGAACCGCCGCTTTCCAACCGTGAAACACTCATGCCACCTTGTTTTCCGCCGTGAAAATCGATTGCTCAACGACAACATCGCATAAGCGGCAGAGATGCAACAATTACCCGACAGAATATGGCAATTGATGACGACGTCGTAAGTCCGGATTGATCGGCCGCACCTACGATCGCGTTACTGCCTTACGAAGGAGCGTCAGCCCCCAAGGCCGGCGGCTTGAGAAGCTGGCATCACGGATAGTCCGTGATGCCGCGAAGCACCAGGCTAGCGCTGGAACGTAAGGTGGATGGTGCCGCTCGGCGCGGTTTCTGACTTGACCGCGTAGCCAGCCTCCAGACCACGCAGATCGTCCCACAGGCGTATGCCTCGCCCAAGCAGGATCGGCGTGATTGCAACATGGAGGCGATCGACCAGACCTGCCCTCAGAAAGTCGCGAACAACCGTCGGGCCACCGCCGACGCGCACATCTTTCCCCTTCGCCACGCTGACGGCCTTCCGCAGCACATCGGCTGGAGTGGCATCCAGGAAGTGGAACGTGGTGCCGCCGGCCATCTCCAGGGAGGGGCGAGCACTATGGGTGAGAACGAAGACCGGAACCTGGAACGGCGGCTCTTCGCCCCACCAGCCACGCCAGTTCGGATCGTCCGGAAAATTGTGGAGCCCGAACATGCCGGCACCCATGATTTCGGCCCCGACATTGGTGAAATAGTCTTTCGCATAATCGTCATCGACACCGGTGGTTCCGGCCCCGCTGCTATCCTTGAATACACGCTCGCGGAACGTTCGCGTTGCGGTATAGGCGCCGACCAGACGCGGCCAGTCCTCGCCGAACGGGACCTCGGGCGTCTGATCCGTCGTTGTTGCGAAACCGTCGAGCGAGATCATGAGATCGACACGAACTGCCATTGGAGCTCTCCTTGCGAGTGGATGAGGCAGGCCTGCCCTAAGACAGACCCAAACACTAAGGCATTTACCTTTATATTGGACCAAACACTAAGGCAAGTACCTAATTGTTGTTGACTGGCATCCAAACTCGTTCTACCAATTCACATGCCGTACCATTCGACCCCTCTCGACCTCGCCTTCCATGCCCTCAGCGACCCGACCCGCCGCGCGGTAATATCGCGGCTGGCTGGGGGCGAAGTGCCGGTCAGCGTCCTGGCCGAACCCTTCGACATGGCGCTGCCCTCCTTTGCCCAGCATCTCAAGGTGCTCGAGGATTGCGGGCTCATCGCCAGCGAGAAGCGCGGGCGCAGCCGCTGGTGCCGGCTTGTGCAGGCGCGGTTCGACGAGGCGGCGGACTGGATGATAGCCGAGCGCCGAAGCTGGACCGAACGGCTGGATCGGCTGGAAGCGTATCTGGACAGAACAGCAGAGGACGACGAAGGTCATGGCAAGTCAGTTTGACACTTGGGCGCTCGATCGGGAAATCGTGCTGGTGAAGCTGCTCAACCACCCAAGAGAGAAGGTTTTCGCCGCCTGGATGGACCCTCGAGCGCTGGCCGAATGGTATGGTCCAACCAGCCTTGAAATCGAAAGCCACGAGGCCGATATCCGCGAGGGCGGGATCTGGCGGTTCGACATGGTGGGCATGTTCGAGGGCCAGGCGCGGCGCTTCCCGAACCTTGTGCGCTTTCTGGAGATCGTACCGAACGAGCGAATCGTGATGGACCATGGCACGCCCGATCCGAACGATCCGGACCGCTTCCGCACCACGGTGACGTTCGATGAACAGTCCGACGGCAAGACGGTGCTGACCCTGCGCCAGCTCCACCCGAGTGCGGAGCGGCGTCGCGTCGTCATCGGCTTCGGCGCCGTCGAATACGGGCTGCAGACGCTGGATGGCCTTGCGGCCTGGTTGGACGGATGAGCGCTTGATATCGCCGACTGAGCGGCAAACCCTCACAGCCCTTTGAATTGGGCTTCGATCACGACAGATAGCCACGCCGCTGCGGCTGCGCCGAAGCGGCTCGTGGTTGTCGCATCAAGCACGTGAACTACCGAAGTTTCGCTTGTGTCCAAAGCCAAATACTGCTGCTGACGTCCGCCCGGGCAAGCCTGGCGGGCTGGGCAAATGCAAACCACGCATAGGGTCTGCGAAAAACGGAATTAGGCGCTAGCAAGAGGCGCTGTTAAAGAACCCGGCGAAAATGTGATAGCGGCAGAGCCGTGCCAAGCCTTGGCTGCCTGGCACAGGACTTGGTTGCACGAGTGAAAAAGGGGATTTCACATGGTTTCCAGACGCCAGTTTCTCATCGGCAGCGGCACGCTGCCCTTCCTGTCCTACCTCGATCTTGCGCAGACGGCATTTGCCGCGACACCGAAAGACGTGCTGGTCGTTGCCCAGCAGCTCGACAACATGACGAGCCTCGACCCGCATGAAAGCTTCGAAGCCGTCGGCGGCGAAGTGATCAGCAACATGTACCAGAAGCTGGTGCGCCCCAACACCGATGATCCCTCCAAGGTCGATCCGGTTCTGGCAGCATCCTGGCAGGCCGATGCCGACGACAAGGTCTTTACCTTCAAGCTTGCCAAGGCATCCTTCGCAAGTGGCTCGCCGGTCACGGCAGAAGACGTCGCCTTCTCGCTGCATCGCGCGATCAAGATGAACAAGGGCGCGGCCTTCATCATCAATCAGTTCGGCTTCACGCCGGAGAATGTCGAAAGCCGCATCGTCGCCACCGACGCCGAAACGCTGATGCTGACGACCGAGAAGCCGACCGCCATCGCCTTCCTGCTCTATTGCCTCTCGGCCAACATCGCTGCCGTCGTCGAAAAGAAGGTCGTGCTCGCCAACGAGACGAATGGCGATATGGGCAATGCCTGGCTGCAGAAGAACAGCGCCGGCTCCGGCAGCTTCCAGCTGCAGTCCTGGAAGGCGAGCGAAGCCATATCGCTGACCCTCAACCCGCACGGCCCCTACAAGGGCAATCTGAAGCGCGTCATCCTGCGCCACGTCACCGATCCGGCCTCGCAGCTCCTGATGCTGAAGAAGGGCGATGTCGATATCGCCCGCGACCTGACCTCCGAGCAGCTTCGCACCATCCAGAACGATGCCGAGTTCACGCTGGTGACCAAGAGCATCGCTTCGCTGGTTCTGATCTCGCTCAACCAAGGCGTCGCCAACCTCGCAAAGCCGCAGGTCTGGCAGGCGGTCAAGTGGGCGCTCGACTACAAGGGCATGCAGGAAAATATCGTACCGCTGACCCACAAGATCCACCAGAGCTTCGAGCCGGAAGGTTTCCCGGCCGCAATCAGCGACACGCCGTTCCAGAAGGATATCGCAAAGGCCAAGGCACTAATGGCCGAAGCCGGACTGGCGGATGGTTTCGACGTGACGATGGACCACTATGCCGCTCAGCCCTATCCGGACCTCGCTCAGGCCATCCAGGCCAATCTCGCCGAAATCGGTATTCGCGTGAAGCTGCAGTCCGCCGAGAACCGGCAGGTGCTGACCAAGATGCGCGCCCGCCAGCACGAGATGGCACTTTCCGCATGGGGAACGGACTATTTCGATCCGAACTCCAACGGCGAAGTCTTCACCATCAACAAGGACAATTCCGACGACGCCAAGAGCAAGCCGTTCCTGTGGCGTTCGCGCTACAAGAACGACGATTTTGCCGCCAAGGCGGAAGCTGCTCGAGACGAGAAGGACCCGGCCAAGCGCATCGCCCTTTATGAAGAGCTGCAGCGCGAGCATATGCAGAACAGCCCCTTTGTCTTCATGTTCCAGACAGTAAGGACCGCGGCCTGCCGCAAGGGTGTGTCCGGCTTCCAGCTCGGCGCTCTTTCGGAAGCCAATTCCTATCAGGAGACCAGCAAGGCTTGACCCGACGGATCAAATCCTTCACCGCCATTCTAAGCAGCGTCGTCCTGACGCTGCTTGGTCTGACGATTGTCACCTTCCTCATCGGCCGCGTCATGCCGGTCGATCCGGTCATTGCGGCCGTCGGCGACAATGCGCCCGAGGCGGTGGTCGTACGCGTGCGCGCGGAAATGGGCCTCGATCAGCCCCTTCCCGTGCAGTTCCTGCACTATCTGAACCAGCTTGTGCATGGCGATCTCGGCATGTCGGTGCTGACGAAAAATCCGGTATCGCAGGATATCGCCCGCTTCTTCCCGGCAACCTTCGAGCTCGCGACTGCTGCCCTTATCCTTGCCGCCATCATCGGCATTCCGCTCGGCGTCTGGGCAGCCGTGAAAAAAGGCACGATTACGGATCAGGCGATCCGCGTCGTCTGCCTTGCCGGCCATTCCATCCCGGTTTTCATGCTCTCGCTCATCTCGCTGCTGGTCTTCTATTCGGCACTCGGGATCGCGCCCGGCCCGGGACGGCAGGACATCATTTATGACGGAATGATCACTCCGGTTACCGGACTGCTTTCCGTCGACACGCTCCTTGCCGGCGATCTCGACGCCTTCTGGGATGCGCTCGCGCATATGGCACAGCCGGTCTGCATTCTTGCCTATTTCAGTATGGCCTACATCGCCCGCATGACGCGCGCCTTCATGATCGACGCGCTAAAAGGCGAATTTGTCATAACTGCGCGCGCCAAGGGTCTGTCGCTGAGCCGGGTCATCTGGGGACATGCCTTCCCGACCGTCGCGGTGCAGTTGGTGACTGTGCTCGCACTCACCTATGCGGGATTGCTGGAAGGCGCCGTCGTGACCGAAACTGTCTTTTCCTGGCCCGGTATCGGTCAGTATCTGACCGCATCGCTCATGAATGGCGACATGAATCCCGTCATCGGCACAACTCTCCTGATCGGTATCATCTATGTGGGGCTGAACCTCATCGCCGATCTCTTCTATCGTCTGCTCGACCCAAGGGTGCGCTGATGCTTGCAACCTTTCGCAATTGGGCACTCGACGAGTCCCCCACATCCCGACGCCAGGCAGCCTGGGGCGATCGCTATCGCATCTGGCTGGGCCTGAAGGGCAATGCCCTCGGCATGATCGGCCTTTCGATCATCGTGCTATTCATCCTGCTTGCGGTTTTCGCGCCGTGGCTCGCCACGCATGATCCCGCAGCCCAGGATTTGGCAAACAGGCTCGCGCGACCGAGCGCTGCCCATTGGCTCGGCACGGACGAACTCGGCCGCGATATCTATTCCCGTCTTCTTTATGGCGGTCGCGTCACGCTCGGCATGGTCATTGCCGTCGTGGTTCTCGTTGCGCCGATCGGCCTCGCCATCGGCTGCATCGCCGGCTATTTCGGCGGCATAGTCGATACCGCGCTGATGCGCCTCACCGACATCTTTCTTGCTTTTCCCCGGCTCGTGCTGGCGCTTGCCTTCGTGGCGGCGCTGAAACCGGGTGTCGAAAGTGCCGTGCTTGCGATCGCGCTCACCGCCTGGCCGCCTTACGCCCGGCTGGCGCGCGCCGAAACACTCACCGTGCGCGGCGCCGATTTCATCGCCGCATACCGCCTGACGGGCGCGTCCTCCTGGCGCATCATCATGCGCCATATCGCGCCGCTCTGCGTGCCGAGCCTCATCGTTCGCGTCACGCTCGACATGAGCTCCATCATCATCACCGCGGCAAGCCTCGGCTTCCTCGGCATGGGCGCACAGCCGCCCTCGCCGGAATGGGGTGCGATGATCGCAACAGCCAAGCGTTTCATCTTCGAGCAATGGTGGGTCGCGACGATCCCCGGTATCGCCATCTTCCTCGTCTCGCTCGCCTTCAATTTCCTGGGCGACGCGCTGCGCGACGTGCTCGATCCGAAGGGAGACTGATCCATGTTGGTCGAGATCGACAATCTGCGCATCGGCTTCAAGACGCGCACCGGCTTCGCACCGGCCGTCAAGGGCATCTCGCTTCGCCTTGGTGCCGAGAAGCTCGGGATCGTCGGCGAGAGCGGCTCCGGCAAGAGCCTGACGGCGCGCGCGCTGATGAAATTGCTGCCAAAACAGACCCGCATCGAGGCGGACAAGCTTGCATTCGACGGCATCGATATCCTGTCGGCCAGCGAAAGACAGATGCGCACCATCCGCGGCAAGCGGGCGGGTTTCATCCTGCAGGATCCGAAATATTCGCTCAACCCCGTCAAGACCATCGGCAATCAGGTTGCCGAGGCATGGCGGACACATAAGGGCGGCAGCCGCCGGGAAGCTGCGGACGCGGCCGCCAATCTGCTCGAACAGGTCAAGATCCGCAATCCGAAAGCCGTTGCCGCCTCTTATCCGCATGAGGTCTCCGGCGGCATGGGCCAGCGCGTGATGATCGCGATGATGCTGGCGCCGGACCCCGAATTGCTCATCGCGGACGAGCCGACAAGCGCTCTCGACGCGTCGGTACAGGCGGAAATCCTGCGGCTGATCGAAGAGCTCGTCTCAGAGCGCTCGATGGGACTATTGCTCATCAGCCATGATCTGCCGCTCGTCTCGCACTTCTGCGACCGGGTCGCTGTCATGTATTCCGGGCGTGTCATGGAGGAACTCAAGGCTTCGGAGCTGCTTTCCGCCGCCCATCCCTATACGCGCGGCCTGCTGAACTGCATTCCTTCGCTGACCCATCCGAAGGAACGGCTGCCCATTCTCGAGCGTGACCCGGAGTGGCTGAAATGACGATAGAGATCGATAATCTGCGGATACGCTTCGGCGAGCGCGAAGTCGTCAAGGGCGTCTCCTTCCAGGTGGAGGAAGGCGGCAGTTTCGGCATCGTCGGCGAAAGCGGCTCGGGCAAATCGACCGTGTTGCGCGCCATGGCCGGCCTGAACACCAGCTGGCTCGGCCGTATCGCCTTCAATGGAGAGGATGCACCGCAGCATCGCACGCCCGATTTCTTTCGCAAGGTGCAGATGGTCTTTCAAGACCCTTATGGCTCACTGCATCCGCGCCAGACAATAGACCGTATCCTGAGCGAGCTGCCGCTCGTTCACCGCATGGGCGACATCGACCGGCGCATCGCGTCAGCGCTCTCCGATGTCGCCCTGCCCCAAAGCGCCCGCTTCCGCTATCCGCACCAGCTCTCGGGCGGCCAGCGGCAGCGCGTCGCCATCGCGCGTGCCTTGATCGCAGAACCGAAAATCCTGCTGCTCGATGAGCCGACGAGCGCGCTCGATGTCTCCGTCCAGGCCGAGATCCTCAATCTGCTCTCCGACCTGCGCGCGGAAAGGAAGCTTACCTATGTGATGGTCAGCCACAATCTCGGCGTCATCGCCCATCTATGCACGCGGGTCGGCGTGATGATCGACGGCCAGATGGTCGAACAGCTTACGGCTGACGATTTGCGGCATGGCAATGTCAGCCACCCTCACACGCGGGAGCTGCGCCGGCTGAGCGTCGAGTTCGAGGAAGCGGAACCGGTTTAATCTGCATTTGCGAGGCACGCATGTCCGAAACGGCACACTGGAAGGCGGCGCAGGAATGCGCTGCCCAATTCACTCAAAATTGGAGCAATGACGAGCCGGGCGGCGCCGTCATCGGTTTTGATGCGCAGGGCATCCGCTTTGCCGAAGCCGGCGGCGTCGAAAGCCTCTCGACACTGGCGCCTTTCACCGCCGCAAGCGTCGTGCGCTATGCCTCGGTCACGAAGCATGCCTTCTGCGCCCTCGTGCTCGAACACTCCGACAAGATCGGCCTCGATGATCCTCTGGGCCAGCATCTGCCCGAACTGCAGGCGCCCCTTCGCGACGTCACCGTCGGTCGCGCTCTCGACATGAGCGGCGGCCTGCCCGATACGCGCGAGTGCCTGTCGCTGTTCGGGCTGTCCGTCTACACCGAGACCAAGGCCGGTCCGCTGCTCGACTTCCTCGTGCGCCAGACGCGATTGAACTATGACGCCGGCACCGAGATCTCTTACTCCAATACGGGCTATCGTCTCGTCGAAGCCGCGCTCGAACGACGGGGCGTGTTTTTCCGAGACTACGTTCGTGAGCGCGGCGCACAGGCCGGTGCGGTACTGGACGCGCCTGACGTCTGGAACGATCCTGTCATCGGTCTGGTCCCGGGTTATTGGCGAGATGGAGAGCGCTGGCAGCTTTCGGCCGCCGGCCTGCATATCTCCGCCTCCGGCAGTATGACCGGAAGCGGCGAAAGCCTCACCAAGTGGCTGATCGCCCTCCTCGAAGGCAAGGGAGCTCTCGACGGCATCCTGGAGCGATTGTCGGCGCCACGGCAGCTTGCCGATGGCCGGACGAGCGGCTATGGGCTCGGTTTGCGTCAGAGCCTGCTCGGCAATCGCACCTTCATCGGACACGGCGGCTCCCACCCTGGCTACAAGAGCTATTTCCTGCTCGATCCCGCCAGGAAAACCGGCTTCGTGATTGTATCCAATCGCGAGGATACCAACGGCTACAAGATCGCCCTCGAATCCATGGCGGCATTAACTGGGGACGACTTACCGCGTCCGTCGTCAGCTCTTCGTGACGGCACTTATGCCACGGAAAGCGGGCCGTGGTGGATCAAGGTGGCGGGAAGCACGGTAACGTATCTCGACGCCGACGAAACGGTCTATGAAGACGACGGTCCCTGGGTTTCCTCGCGCTCTGCTTCATCGCCGATGCGGCTGAAGATGGAGGGTGAAGATATCGTCGGGGAAGTCGGCCACGCGCAGCGCCGCTTCCATCCGGTCCGGGAGCAGGAAGCGCCGGCCTCCCTGTCCGGCGTCTGGAACTCGCCTGAAGGTGCCCGTTTCGAGATCGAAAACGGCAGCGTTATCATGGGTATAGGCCCGGTACGCCATCGCATGCCCTTGCGCGCGCTGGGCAACGGACGGTTCCTATTCACCCTGGTCGACGGTCCATGGACCAAGCGGGTATGCCTCAATCTCCTGGAGGAAGACCGGCTGGAACTAGTGCTGGCCCGGGCAAGAATGATCGAGTACCGCCGCGCCGGGTGATTGCATTCCCAGCTCATTCGGGTCAAGGAGAAGCCGGCTTAGAGGGCCGGTTTCTCTTGGGAGCTTCGAGTGGAAGTCAAATGGCTTGAAGATTTTCTGGCGCTGGCACGGACGCTGAACTTTTCGAAGGCGGCCGACGAGCGCCATGTGACGCAATCGGCCTTCAGCCGCCGCATCCGGCAACTGGAAGGCTGGGTCGGGACGAGCCTGATCGACCGGGCCACCTACCCTTCACGTCTGACTGTGGCAGGCGAGCGCTTTGTGCCGGTGGCGGAACAGGCGCTACAAGCGCTTTATCAGGCGCGTCGCAATCTCCAGCATGAGGACGGCACCGATGCGCGCACGGTGACCCTCACGGCGCTGCACACCCTGTCCTTTACCTTTTTTCCGACCTGGCTGAGCCGGCTCAACGCACACATCGGGCCGATCGTGTCGCATCTGCGGGCCGATTCCGGCACCATGGAAGAAAATCTGAACTCTCTGATCGATGGAGAATGCGATTTTCTTCTGACCTACCAGCACCTGCAGGTGCCGATGTTGCTCGACCCGCAATTCGAACATCATACGCTCGGTCGGGAGAAGATCCTGCCCATCAGCGCGCCCGGCGCGGACGGCACGCCGTTGCATCGCATCGAACCCGGCTTCAGCCATGTCAGTTACCAGAAGACGTCCTTCTTCGGGCAGTTGGTGGCGGGCACTATCGGCGAACGTCTACCGACCGAAAATCGCGTGCATGTCGGCAGCATGTCGGTCGGCCTGAAAGGAATGGTCGCCGCCGGATTCGGCCTTGCCTGGGTCCCCGAAAGCCTCGTCAAAGCGGAACTCGCCGACGGCCGGCTGGTTTACGCAGCCGATCGCGAATGGAACATCGACGTGGAAATCCGCGTCTATCGCTCCCGTGAGAACCGCCGTCCGATCGTCAAGCGCGTCTGGTCGATGCTGGACAAGCCCTGACGATCGGGACTCATTGCAGCGGATCAGACCGCCGTGCGGCGCGCATTCTCCATATAAAGCGCGCGCAGACGCTTGAACATCGGCCCTGGCGTACCGTCGCCAACCGCTGCCCCATCGATATTCGTAATGGAGACGATGAAGTTCGAAGCGCTCGTCAGCCAGACTTCGGCGGCAGCCTTTGCCTCGTCGACGGAGAATGGTCGCTCCTCCAGTGCCAGCCCCGCTTCGCGCGCCAGATCCAGAATGGCGAGCCGCGTGCATCCCGGCAAGGTCGCCTGGCTGTTGGCGCGCGTCACGATGCGGCCATCGCGAGTGACGATGTAGCCCGTCGAGGACGCGCCTTCCGTCACAAGGCCGTTCTCGACGAGCCATGCCTCATCGAAGCCCTCAGCCTTGGCGGCGCGTTTGGCCATGACCTGCGGCAGCAGGCAGACACTTTTGATATCGCGCCGCGCCCAGCGCTGATCCGGCATGGACTTGACCTTGAGGCCCTTTTCGACGGCGACGACATGCTCCAGCGTCTTCGCCTGCGTGAAGATCACCAATGTCGGCGGCAGGTCCTCGGCGTAGAAGAAATTACGGTCCTCGGCGCCGCGCGTGTACTGGAGATAGACGACGCCCTCGGTAAGCTGGTTTTCGCTTACGAGGCGCTTTTCGATCTCGACGATCTCGTCGGTCGTGATCGGCAGGCGGCCGCCGATTTCGCCGACGCTGCGCTCGAGCCTTGCCATATGCAGGGCGCTATCGATCAGCTTGCCGTCCAGGACGGCGGTGACTTCGTAGATGCCGTCGCCGAACAGAAAGCCACGGTCGAAAATGGAAAGATGCGCCTCGTTTTCAGGCAAAAAGGCGCCGTTCAGATAAACGGTGCGGATCGTCGGGGCAGACATGTAAACTCCGTAAAATGCGGGATGGCGGAATGACGTTCAGCGATGAACGGAATGGGGAAGGCTGATGGCTTTGACCGTGGAGCTCTTGCCGGTTGCGGCATTGAACCCAGTTGTCTCGATCGCCATGGCGAGCGAATTGAGGATCGCCTCCTCGGTGGCTTCGATTGCGGCTTCGAAGAGCGGCGATACGACGTCGTTGCTTAATGATGGAACCGCGCTCACGCCCTTGCGGCGCTCAGGGGTACGACGCACGGCCTCAGCTGTCGAAAAGGCCAGTGAATAATCGCCCGAACCGTTGCTCAGCGCCGCGCCGGTGCGCGCAAGGCCGCCAAAACAGCGATGCGCCAGTCTTTCGAGATTGCGCGAGCAAAGCGGAGCATCGGTCGCAAGCACGATGACGATGGAACCGTCCTTGTCGTGCTCGGCGAGCGTTGCATAATCGCGACCGGCAATGATGAGATGACCACCGTAATTCGATTGCACAAGCACGCCGAGCCGATAGGTTTCGTCGCCGATAGGGACAAGACGCGAGCTGGTGCCGATACCGCCCTTCAGGCCGAAGGCGACCGTTCCGGTCCCGGCGCCGACGGCGCCCTCCTCGACCGTCCCTGACGTTGCGCCGTCGATCGCTTGCGAAATTTCATCGATGCTCGGGCGAGCGGCGCGAATATCGTTGAGACGGGAATCATTGGTCTCTCCGACCACCGCGTTGATCGACACCACCTTCTCATTGCCATGCTCAGCGAGCGTGTGGCGGATGATGGCCTCGATGCCGCGTCCGACCGCTAGAGTGTTTGTCAGGACGATCGGCGTTTCGATCTCGCCGAGTTCGGCGATCTGGGTGGAACCGGCAAACTTTCCGAAGCCGTTCAAGACGGCGAATCCGGCGGGCACCTTATCCTGAAAGAGATTGCCGCGATGCGGCAGGATCGCCGTTGCGCCCGTGCGCGTCCGCTCGCCTTCATGGCATGTGACATGCCCGATGCGCACACCATCGACATCGGTGATCGCATTCAGCGGCCCGGGTTCGAAGTGGCCGGGCGCAAAGCCAAGCTCGCGAATTCTATGGCGTTTCTGGTCCATTGCTCATGCCTTACAAAGATGTGCGACATTACTCTGCCGCCAGGCCGGAAGGCATAACAAAAATGGAATAGTTCCAGACCGGCTTTGCAAAGGCGGAGGCTATATGCGCCGGTATCCGCATTCTCGACAATGGCAAACCAAAGATTGGCACACATGGAAAACCTGTCGTGTTTGCCTTTCCCAACGACTTTCAAGGAACGCTCACCGGACTTGAACAGAGCATCTCTCTTCACGGCAATTCCTATCTCAGTGTGGAATACAGCCCCGAAAGGAGAATGTTTGAGATCGTGTCCACACCTCCCTCGTCGCCGCAAGCCTGTCCTGCCCCCTTTCGGGTCATATCGCGCACGATGTAGCTGATCACAGTTGGGCCAACATGATGGAAGGGCGGTCGCCATCCCGGCAGTATGAATAGCGGGGTTGAAGATAGCGAGGATACAAAGCTTACAGTAGAATAAAACTATTCCGTTGGGGCTCCGTGGCTCCCAGCAAAAGTAACTCTCGCTAGATTCCATGACTATTTTTGGTTCTATAAATAATTATTCTGACATGCTTTTTGCAGCGGATTATCAACTGGCGATGGATTCCTAGAATCTGCCCGGAGTGATTCCGCTAATTGGGAGAGTTTAAAATGAAAAGAATCTTGAAGGCCTTACCAGCGATTGTTTTTACCGCAGCCCTCGCCTCGACTTCAGCAGCCTGGGCGTCGGGATTCGACAACATCATCATCTCGAACACCAAGGGTGCCGATACCACGCAGACGACGCTTCCTGCGGATAGCGCTGCGATCTATCTTTCCGCGGATGTTTCAGATGACGTTGACTCCGGCTCGAAAATTACCGTCACCTGGGTCGCCGTCGATACCAATGGCGTGGCTCCGCCGAATTACAAGATCGACGAAGCCAGCTTCGATATCGGCTCGCTGGAAAGTCATGTCGACGCGTCGCTTAGCAAACCCAATGCCGGTTTCCCCGTCGGCAAATACGAGGCGGTCATTTCTGTGGACGGCAAAGTGATGGAGACCGTCGACTTTTCCATCAAGTAGTTCATCTCGCCCACCTGGTTCGGGTGATTTGACAGGCTTGCCAATCGCAGCGTCGACAAATCCTGCGGCGATCTCCTTGCTTGGTCACCTTCAATGACCGAGCAGCCGTTTTCGGCGTACTACTGAAAGCTATCTGCAGCGTCTGCCGCAAAAGGGCGACGCAGACGCTGCAGTTCGCCTTTGCGGACGACACGCTCAGGCATTGCCCGCGGAATTATTGCTGCGATGAAAGAGTGACCGCACGCATCGAGGATCGCGTTGGGCCCCATCCAGCAAGGCGCCAAGCGACCAGCCTTGCCGCATCCGGCTCACCCATTGGGCGTGCAAAGTTTGAGTTGACCGCTTTCGCCGACAAGGCGACACTGACAATCGCAGCAGGCAGGAGGAAAAGCGATGGACGAGCCAGACCGCTGGCGCCATATGGCGAGCGCACCGAAAGACGGCAGCCGGATACTCATCACCATCCGCCCCTCCGAGCAGGGACCGGCAGAAGTTGACCTCGCATATTGGTCGAATGGCGATCAGTTCGGCGCGGAAGGGTGGCGCGCATCGGATTCCTCGCCCGGCCGCATTGTCGAATATGCCGAGCCGGAATTGAAGTGTTGGATGCCGATGCCCTCAGCCAATCTCAATCGCACCTCGATGCCATCTCCCTGGGAAGGCGAGGATGCCCAGCAGCTCGACGGATCGGGCATCTAGCAATTCGCATCGGCATAGATGCGTGGAGATCGCCGAACCCCGCAGTTTGCGTTCAGGCGCGAAGCGAAATATCGCCTCTCAAGGCTTCGAATTCCACCAATCGCGCCTGAACCATTTGATCGCGGCCGACAAGAGTTTCATCAATCAAGCCCGGATGACACATGACAATCGCATTCTTCAGAATGCCGCTTTCCAGCTGATTGACAATCTTGTGGAAGTCGCCCGGGCGCTGCCAATTGTAAAATCCCGCCAAAGGACCGCGAATAGGAAAGCCCGCTGCCGCCATGCGCCGATTGAACCCTGCCGCGATCAACGCAACGAAGGCGATCTTCGCCTTGATCCTGGCATCCGTGGCAAAGCGTATCGAGGGGGCTCCACGCAACCACGGCAGGCGCCCCGCATGCTCGAGCCTATGCAGCCGCGTCTCCAGCCAACGGCGTACGACAGGCAGGAAATGCACATGCTGATGCCCGTCGATGAAATCGGGAAGCCGTCCCATGCCGTCGACGAAGCGCTCAAGCTGAGCATCGAGCTCCGCGTCGATCATCGTCTGATCGAGCTTGCGCTGGAGGCTTGCGGAAAGCAGGCGCGGAAGCGGTGGCAAATTCCCGTCCGTGCTTGGGCGGGATAGCGGAGCAAAATCCGTCAGCGTAAGGTGCAAACCTATGTTGATCCCGGGCGCCGGACCGAGCTCGCGAAGCAATTGCGCTTGCTCCGGCCATTCCGGGAAAAGCGTCATGCACCCGGTACCGGTCAACCTGTCACAACGGATTAATTCCCTGATGGCGGCGCTGACGCTAGGCGAAATGCCGTAGTCGTCGGCAATAACGGTGATCTGGGGCGCCATCACGCTACATCGTCCGACCGGTGTATCCGCCGCACGACATAAAGCGGCCGGTCCTTTACCTCGCCGATCGTCACCCAAATATATTCGCCGAGCAGACCGAGAAGGGCAAGATTGAAGCCGCCCAGTACAGAAATCGACGCCATTAGGCTCGGATAGCCCGGCACATCGGTGCCGAACAACAAAGCCTCAACGATGATTTCGGCGCCGTAAAACACACCGAGGACACCGATGATCACGCCGACGACCGATATCGAGCGCAGTGGCAATGCCGAAAATGAGGTGATGCCTTCGAGTGAAAGGGCTGCCAGGCCACGCTTTGACCATTTGGTCTCGCCTGCCGCCCGCGGGGCGGGAATATAGGGCACGCCTTTTTGCTTGAACCCCATCCAGGCATAAAGCCCCTTGTTGAAGCGCCGCTTGTCGCGGATGCTCAAAAGAGCCGTCGCCACCTGTCGGCGCATGATACGAAAATCGCCGGCGTTCTCCGGCATGTCGAAGCGCTGACCGGCATTGATCACCCGGTAGAAAAGCTTGCTGCCAATCGCCTTTGTCCAGGATTCGCGCATTCGGTCGCGTCGCACGGAATAAACGACGTCGAGATCATCGTCAGCCAGCAAAGTCGAGATAAGCTCGATGCAGACCTCGTAGGGATGCTGCAAATCGGCATCCACGGTCAGAACAAAGTCGCCCCTGCTTTCTTCAATGCCCGAGAAAAGCGCTATCTCCTTGCCGAAGTTGCGGCTGAGCTCGACAATCCGCCAATTGCCATCAAGCGACTCTCGATATCGGCTGATGCTATCGTCCGTGCTGCCGTCATCGACGAGAACAACCTCCAGATCCAGGCCAAAACGGCTTTTGACGTCACGGGCTAGCGCCCTCGTGAATTGTCCGAAGGCTTCGGCCGAGGCCTGCTCGTTCAGAAAAGGGGCGACAAGAGATAATACTGGCACTTTCCACTCGCATTGACGAAATAAATTCACCTGGTTTTGGATTAAGCCTTGGCATACTCCACTGAATTAAAACTGAGTTTCATGGTAGGCGCTGCTGCTATTTGATCGCAAATGTGACACAAGATGCCGGCCATAACGGACGCTTGAAGAAACGATGAATTAAAGTATTTTTCTGCCGCATTTCGCCGTGCGCATTGCGACAGCTCTAAACTTGAAGGAATGATTTTTGCCAACGGCTTCCAGCAGCATTTTCCAACGCCCCACGAATGTCCTGTGGCTTTTCATTGCTTTTCAAATCGTTCTTCTAACAATCGTCCCGACGGTATTCAGCTCCGCGCCGCCGCTCGACGTCGTCGAGGGCTGGACCTGGGCTCCCCACTGGCTGATCGGCACCTACAAGCACCCGCCCGGGCCTGCCTGGTCGATCGAAATCATGCATTATCTGATACCCGGTTACTTCTTAGGCCCTTTCCTGCTCTCACAGATTGCTGTAGCCCTAACTTATTTGTTCGTCTATCTTACTGGTTGTATTTTCATGAGCCGGTGGCAGGCATTGGCCGGCACGCTGCTACTGACCGGATCGCTATATTTTAGCTATTTTACTACGCAGTTTAATCACAATGTCCTGCAGCTGCCATTTTGGGCGGCAATTATTCTAGTTTTTGCAAATATAATGAGGAGCCCGGCAAAGACGTCGCTCTGGGTTATGCTTGGCGTGCTCGTCGGCGCGGGCATGTACGCCAAATATTCCGTATGCGTCATCGCGATCACGACGGCAGTCGCCGGTATCGTCTTTGCTGATGTCAGATCGCAATTCAGGACGGCGAGGCCCTATCTTGCGGTTGCGATCGCCGGACTGATCTTCCTCCCTCATGTCCTTTGGTTGTTTCACACCGACTTCCTCACCTTCAAATATGTCTCGAATCGCACCGCCGGTCGCAGATTTTCCGAAGAGCCATTCATATTCCTGCTCACTCAAATCCTCACTCACCTGCCGATGCTCATCCTCCTGAGTTGTGTTGGCCTTTCGAGCCTTCGCGCCGAACGTGACCGCAACACTCTCCCTGCGACGAAGCTATTTCTGCGGCTATTTACCTTCATACCCCTGGGGATGCTGGTCGTTGGCGCACTGGTAAGCGGAAAAGGCCTCGTCAGCATGTGGGGAATGCCGATGTTCACCACCGTCGGGCTCTGGCTGATCGCCGAAATTGGACGCGATTGGAACGGCGCCATGACCAGACGCCTGGCGGCGGGCGCTGTCGTATTTGTTTCCCTTGCCGCGCTTGTCTTCATTGGCGAAGTCGTCTGGTCAAAATCGCATAGACCGAAAAAAACGGCGTGGCCGATGCAGGAGCTTGCGGATAAGGCAAATACAATCTGGAAAGCCGAAGTCGATACGCCCTTGCAAATTACAGGCGGATCGATGTGGCTTGCAGGTCTCGTTTCGCTCGGCTTGCCGCAAAAACCCGATGTGGCCGTAGAGAACGATCTCCGGCTCTCACCGTGGGTTACGGCCGACGACGTCGCGACAAAGGGCATGCTCTACCTGTCTGACGAAAAGGATGCTCAATTGCCACCTTATTGCGGTGTTCACGGGGCAGGCCACGAGATCCAGCTTTCGAACCGGAACATTCCGCCGATCTATGCCACGGTCTGCCGTCCGATAACCGCGCCCGCTCAACCCTCGCCTTCCAAGTCTTGAACCGGGAAGGCGAGCCCGCCCATCGCGGCGTGGCTCCCTTATTGCGGGTTCTCGAGGCTGAATAGTTCCGTCTGTTCATCATAGGCAAACAGCTCTGCATAGCGTGCCCATGATACGACGGCATTCAAGGTCTCATCGGCATAATCTTCGGACATGTAGTCTTCCAACTCATTTCGAAACCTCGCCGCTGGCGCCGTATGGCTCGAGCGCTCGTCCAGCACCCGGCGAATGAGCCCGATCAACGGCACATAGGCGAGAAGGTGCTCGGCGAAAAGCTTCTTGCGCGCATCCGTTTCGAGATTTGCGAAACGTTTGCCTTCCTCGGTCAGGACGATGTCGCCTTCGCTCAACTGAGCAAGCCTGAGCAACTGCAAAGCTTCGCCGATATGAAACAGTTCGTCGGCTTCCATCTGCAACACGTTCGCCACAACAGGCAGATCCGCCCGGCCGTTATAGGGTTCGCCCGCAAGAGCCTCGATCAAGCCCGACAGAACGTTGGTGGAAATCGCGTTGAGGATCATCCCGACACCGGTGCCGGGTATGCCTTCCTTCGAAGTTGCCCGTGGCTCGGCTCGCTGAGTCATGCGGGCATAGATCGTTTCGACCAATTGCCGGAATGCGGGATCGAGCCTGTTGCGTGGATGCGGCAAGCTGACCTTGTATTCCTGTGCGACCCGACCGGGGTTGGCGGAAAACACGAGAATGCGATCGCACATCAGCACCGCCTCCTCGATATTATGGGTCACGATCAGCACCGACTTGATCGGCAGGCGCCCCTCGATCCACAGATCGATCATGTCCGTGCGCAACGTTTCGGCGGTGAGGACATCCAGCGCGGAAAACGGTTCGTCCATCAACATCAAGTCGGGGTGAACGACGAGCGCGCGTGCAAATCCGACGCGCTGGCGCATACCGCCGGAAAGCTCTTTCGGAAAGGCGTTTTCAAAACCATCAAGGCCGATCAAGTCGATGGCGGCCAGCGCCCGTTTGCGCCTCTCGCCTCGATCGACCTTTTGCGCCTCGAGCCCGAACTCGACGTTTTGAAGCACGGTCAGCCAGGGGAAGAGCGCAAAGGACTGAAACACCATCGCCACATCATCGGGCGGGCCCTGAATGGCCTCGCCACGGCATTGCGCGCTGCCCGAGGACGGCTCGATCAAGCCTGCAATGATCCGGAGCAATGTGGACTTTCCCGACCCGGAGCGCCCCAGCAGCCCGACGATCTCGCCTTCTGAAATCGTCAGATCGACGTCTTCTAGCACGACGACGTTCTTGCCGCCGCCCTTCGGAAACGAACGGCTGACATTCCGGATATCGATGAGTGTCGTCTTCTTCGATTGGTCGAGCATGACGGTAGTCCCTTGATCAAATTATCCGGATTAACCCAAACGCAAACGACGTTCGCCAAAGGCATAAAGGGGGCGCCAGAACAAGCGATTGAATAGGGTGACGAAAATACACATCACCGCAATGCCGAGCACCACACGCGGGAAGTCGCCTGCCGTGGTCGCGTTCGCGATATAGGAGCCAAGTCCGCGCGTCGTCAGCTGCGTATCGCCCCAACTCGCGACCTCTGCAACGATGCTAGCGTTCCACGAGCCGCCGGACGCCGTGATGGCACCGGTTATGTAGTAGGGGAGAATGCCCGGCAGGATCACCTTGAACCACCAGCGCCAGCCTTTGATATGAAAGCTGCTGGCGGCCTCCTTGAGATCGCTCGGAAAGGCGCTCGCACCCGCGATAACGTTGAAGAGAATGTACCACTGCGTGCCGAGAATCATCAGCGGGCTCAGCCAGATATCGGCGCTGAGGTTGAAATGAACGATCAGCACGACAACGACCGGAAACGCGATATTGGCAGGGAATGCGGCCAAAAACTGCGCCAATGGCTGAACCTTTTCGGAAAGCTTGGGCCGCAACCCGATCCATACCCCGATCGGCACCCAGATAATCGTCGCAATCGCCATCAGGACGATGACGCGCAACAGCGTGATGAAGCCATCGACGACGGCAGTGACCACATCCGCCCAGCCGATGTTGGCTCGCAAATATTCAACGCTCAAATAAGCCGCGTAGGCTGCCCCGGCGATAACGATCGCAATCCAGATCCAGTCGATCACGCGGGAGGCTTCCGGGTTGGCCTTGCCGGAGCCGAGGCGCGGCAGTGCCGGCATGCGGAGATCCCAGACCAGACGCATGACCCACTTGAACGGCACGAGGAGCAAGCGAATGGCGCGTGCGCGCCGAAGCAGATCGAGCATCCAGGAGGTCGGCTCGGTGCCGGACGAGGTCGTTTCAAAGCGGAACTTGTCGGCCCATGCCACAAGCGGGCGGAACAGGAGCTGGTCATAGAGGATGACGACCAGCAGCATGGCGATGACGGCATAAAGCACGGCCGTAATATCCTGCTGCTTTATTGCGAGCGCCACATAGGAGCCTATTCCCGGCAAGGTAATGGTCGTGTCGCCGACGGTGATCGCCTCGGACGCGACCACGAAAAACCAGCCGCCGGACATCGACATCATCGTGTTCCAGACAAGGCCCGGCATGGCGAAGGGAACGTCGAGACGCCAGAAGCGCTGCCAATTGGTCAGATGAAAGCTCTTGGTCGCCTCTTCAAGGTCCTTCGGCTGACTGCGCATGGACTGATACATGCTGAACGTCATATTCCAGGCCTGGCTGGTGAAGATGGCGAATACAGAAGCGAGTTCGGCACCCAGCACGCTGCCCGGGAACAAATTGAGAAAGAAGGTGACGGTGAAGGTAAGAAAGCCGAGAATCGGCACCGATTGAAGTATGTCGAGGATGGGGATCATCACCATCTCTGCCCGACGACTTTTGGCGGCGATGGCGGCGTAGATGAAGGTGAATATCAGCGACACGATGATTGCAAGCAACATGCGCAGCATGGTGCGCAGGGCATAAATTGGCAGATTGGCCGGATCAAGCGACATGGGGGTGGCGCTGAGCGTCGACAGGGGCAACGTGGTGACCCGCTCGCCGTACGCAATCAGGACAATGGCCCCAACAACCAAAAGCAGCGCTATCAGGTCCCATAGACTTGGCAGGATGGATTGCCTGGCCGCCAATAGCGATGGCCTTTGGAAGTTCATCAAAGTTCCTCCCTAACCGCTTGATAAAAAGTGCGTAAAGACATCTATGGGTGATCGGCTTTATGCTGGGGCGTATTAGCCGAGAACTTAGTTCGAGTAAGATGACGGTATCATGACAGAGACCGATCACGGAACGATGCGGCACGGCGATTTTCAGATCTCAATTTTCGATCATATTTCAACTCCGACAGAGCCGTGAAAGCTATCCTGCTCGCGGGAGTGGCTAGCAAGTCGCCGAAGTCGCCGAAATGATCGTTACAGGTGATCCAAATATGGCCGCGATGGACCGGAGAAGCATGACGGAAAACGATTGAGTTGGTATCCTCGACGACACGGATGCCAGAAGAAATCTTTCCGTTGACAATCTTCCGCCCCGTGGCGTCGAGGATATCCAGCACCGAACCCGACGTTAACCCCGGAGAGATCGATGCAGACATACGAACGAATCGCAGTCGCCGGGAGAGTAAGCGGCGAGCTTCTGACGCCGGCCCGGCAGAGCGAATGGGGCCTCGTCGTCCTCGGCGGATCGAGTGGGCGCGTCGATGTCCAGAGAGCCTCTCTCTTCGCCGATCTGGGCGTCACCGCACTGGCCCTGAGATGGTTCGGCGGAGCGGATCAAACTCCTGGCATCTGCGAAATACCGCTGGAGACGTTTGTCGACGGCGTGGACGAACTTCAACGACATGGCTGCAAACGTATCGCGATCATCGCAACGTCAAAAGGAGCGGAAGCCGCCCTGCTCACTGCGACTTTGGACGAGCGCATACAAGCCGTTTTCGCCATCAGCCCATCCTCGGTCGTGTGGGGCAACATCGGACCGGGCTTTGACGGAGTGTCCTGGCCGGAGCGCTCGTCATGGACCTGGAGGGGTATGCCGCTTCCCTTTGTGCCTGCTGACCCATCCTGGCTGAAGGAATACCGTCAAGGGCTGATTGCATATCGGGGTCTCTTCATGCACTGCCTGCAGCAATTCAGCTCTTCGGTTCCGGCGGCAACGATTCCAGTGGAGAATATCGAAGCTCAAGTGATCCTGATTGCCGGCGGAACCGATGCCCTGTGGCCATCGGACCTGTTCGCTCACGAGATCTTCAATCGACGGCGCGCATTCGGAACGGACACCGAACTGATCCTCGATCCAGATGCGGGTCATCGCATTCTTCTTCCCGGAGAAACCACGCCAAGATCATCATTACATGCGCATGGCGGCAGCGATGAGGCTGATGCAAGGCTTGGTCTTGCTGCCTGGGCCGCAATCGCCCGAACTCTCGGTTTGCCCGACAGGGAACCCACCCCGACGTGACAGAGGTTTGAGAGGCGAAACGAATGTCTGTCATGAAATGGCGCAGCACACAGATCTAAATCCGCGACGCCTACCCATATTTGAACGGTCGATCCCGCTCGACACAGGTTCGCAACGCAACCATATTCACGCGACGACCAACCAACCAGCGGCAATGTGAAGCATTCAAAGATGGTCATCAAACGTCAAACCGGATCTCTCCTGCAGTTCCTCTTGCTGCCTCTGCGGCTCGTCATAGCCGTGCTCGTCATCATCAGCGAGATCGCCCGACCGGTGTATCGGCCGCTGGTGAATTGGTTCTCTTCGCTCTCCGTCGTCAAGCATTTCGGGGATTTTGTCGCTTCATTGCCGCGAGCCGTCATTCTCGTCCTCTTCGTCGTGCCGCTCGCGATTGCCGAACCCTTGAAGATCTATGCCCTGTTTGTCATCGCCAGGGGCCATGTGATCTCCGGCCTGGTCATCATCGCGGCCGCCTATCTGATGAGCTTCCTTTTGGTTGAGCGCCTTTTCCATGCAGGCCGCGAGAAATTGCTGACCTATGGTTGGCTCAGATGGATCATGGATCGCGTCGAAACCGTTCGACGCTGGGTCGCCGAGATGAAGGAAAGCGTTATGGCGACGGTACACGCGTGGCTTGGATAGCCGCAGTCCGCTTGAGAGTGTTGCGCGCAACCGGTCATATGCCTTTCGACGTCAACATCCTTGATCGCGCCGCAGCACTTTACGATGCGCCTTTGGCCCGCGTGCAGGCGTGAAAGAGTTTGCCTTGACTCCATTTGGCCGCGGGCCAACCTTGACGCGAGGACTTCGCTGCGATTCTTAGGATTACCGTGAGCGCCACGACAGATTTTATTGCAGACCTGGTGCGAGCGGCAAACAGCACCGAGAAACTGTCACCGAACGAAGTCAGCAACATGCTGGATAGATCGATGGATACAATCCGGCAACTGCGACGCGAATTGGGGATCGTCCCTGTGCCGGGCAAGGACGCGCTGATTTACATCCAAAAGGTTGCGGCAGGAGCCGCGAAAGTGCCTCACGAGGAATGGCGTCACGGTCTTTTACATGCCGCCGAAATGATCCGAGATCTTCACATCGTCCGCGATACCGGTACCGAATTTCGAATTTCCGAAAGCAAATCCTGACCATTTTAGGCTGAGGCCTTCCTAAACTCGATCAGGATATCTGTCCTTGATGCCAGCACACTGAAAACGGCGGCGTCATGGCCCAGATGAAGTCGGGGCAGACAGGAGCTTTGTGTTTGTCGATTTCATCTCGGCTTGCCAAATTCAGAGGCTATGCTTTGCAGACGAAACCGAGGATACGTGATGTTTGAAATCCGCGAAATAACGAAGGCGGATAGCCTGGGTTTGATCCAGCTGTGGCGGACGACATGGACGGCGACCTATGGTCCGAGCCTCGGCGCCGATGTCCTGACCAGGATGCTGGCCGACCTCGACGAGAATGGGATCACGAGCATGCTGCCGGAGAAAGGAGAGCGCGGCTTCTGCATTGCGTCAGACGATTGCATTCTGGGCAGCACCATCATCATGGAACGCGGCAGTGTAGCATATCTCTGGGGCCTCTATATTCTGCCCGATCATCAGCGCTGCGGATTGGGCTCTCGCCTGCTGGCCAGAGCCCTGAGTGAAGTCCGGCCGGCCAAAACCGTGGAGGTAAGGGTTCTTCCGAGCAGCGAAGTGGCCCTGGCCTTTTACCGAAAACATGGCTTCAACGAGCTGGGACGAGAAACCACCGAGCTGCTTGCCGAAATCAGCGCCGAACTGATCGTCATGAGCGCCGATGCCGCCAGTTTGAATTCAGCCTTCCAAAGGTGCTGACGTTCGTATGCCGTGACACCGTCGAAGAGCCGTGGCGCCCTCCCGCAATGAGCGCTGCTTCAGGCTTTCGCGCTCACCCCGGACGCCGCCGATACCCGCTCGTCCTTGATCGACAACAATCGTGCCATAGCGCTCAAAAGATCTGTCTGCGATATTAAACCAAGGACGCGCCAGTCGGCATCGACGACGATGACCGCGTGCGTGCGCCCGTCCGTCAGGACAGGCAGCAGCGACAGGGCTGGATCGGCGACGGCGGCCACGGCCGGTTTCGATAACAAATGCGCGATAGGGTTCAGGCCTTCCGAGAGCTCGCGCAAGCCGATCGTTCCGACCAGGCGTCCTTCGCGATCCTTTACCGGCAACGTGCGAATATTGTGCTTCAACAGCAAATGCCGGGCGTGATCTGGATCTGCATCCTCGCCGATGGCGATGACGTCGCGCGACATGATATCGGCGCAGCTTATCTCCCCATGTGATCGTACGGCGGCCTGCAACTCGACCTGCCGCAAGAGGCGGCTGAGGTCTGCTCGATCGATATCGAAAGTCTCGTCGAGCACATCCAGGGCGGCATCGACATCCTCTTCCCGAAAGCCGACCCGCAAAGACGACGGCAGATCGCGCGTCTGATGGCTGTTCTCAACCGGCTTCGCGGCGACATGCGGATAATTGCGCCTGGAGAGTTTGTGAAAGGCCAATCCGAGACCGACAAGTATGCATGAATTCAGGGCGACCGGCACAAAGGGAAACAGGAAGCCCCAGCCGGCAACGACCGGGCCACCGAGAACGGCGGTCAAGGCCGCTGCGCCGCCCGGCGGATGAAGGCAACGCGTCAGCGACATGGCTCCGATCGCCAACGAAACGCCAACCCCTATCGCGATGATCGGGTCACGGATAAAATAGGCAGCCACGATACCCATCATGGCAGAGATGGTATTGCCGCCGATAATCGACCAGGGTTGGGCAAGCGGGCTTGCCGGAACCGCGAAAAGCAGCACTGCGGAGGCTCCCATCGGGGCGACGATCAGCGGAAGATGCGGCCCCTGTCCGAAAAGATAGCCGCTGATGACGCCAGTAAGGCCGATACCGATCAGGGCGCCAAGACACGCAATCAGCCGTTCGCGCAACGTTGCTCCAGCGAGGATCGGGAAAAACAATCGAAACCGGCTGGACCGTGCTCCGTGGGGCTCTGGATGCTGCATGATGAAACCAGTTTAGAAGAGGGAATGCGATAGAGAACGGCACGGCTTCAGCTAGTTCGGCGCGGGCGGCGGGCCTCTGCCTTTGGTGGCGCTCAGAACTTCGTGAAACGCACTAACCCCGCTCGGGCGGCCATTCTTGCGGGAGATAAGGATCGTGTCGACGACGGCAAGTTGATAGGTGGCTGACGTCGCCGGCCAGTGCATGAGGTCGAGGACCGATTTTGGCATGACACCGGCCGCGTTGCCGGCCGCCACGCTTGCGAGGATCGCGTGATAGGAGCCAAGTTCGGTCGTTGGCAGGACGATCGACTTGCGCGCCCAGCCTTCGGCAATCCTGCGATAGGTGCATCCGGGCTCTAGGGCTGCCATCGATCCGACCCGCAAATCGGCAGCCGTCTGGATCGATGGATGCCCGGATGGGAGGATCAGCAAGAGATCCTCGACAAACACCGCTTCGGCATCAAGTTGTTTCAGGTCGGCCTCAAAACCTGCATCTGCATCCAGCATCGCCTCTGGCGGCCGGGCAATCAGGGCGCAGTCCAAGACATTGTGGAGAACGTCTCGCGTCAGATCCCGGGAGGCGCCAAGCGTCAACTGGAGCGACACGTCCGGCCACATCTGGTTGAACTGGCTCAGCGCTGCAGGCAGCCGACTTGCCGCCGTACTTTCCATCGTCCCGACGCGCAGCATGCTCGACGGACGCAGAGGTCTGACTGCCTGGCGCGCTTCGAGTGCAAGCGCAACAAGACGGTCGGCATAGCCTCGAAACGTCTCGCCTTCCTTCGTCAGCGTCATCTTCTTGCCGTCGCGGCTGAAGAGCAAGACGCCCAGATAGTCCTCCAACTGCTGTATCCGCGTCGTCACATTCGACGGCACGCGTCCAACAGCTCTCGCCGCCTTGGTCACGCTGCGATGATCGGCGACGGCGAGAAATATCTCGATCGATGACATGTCCAATGGAAAGATCTCGATTCAGGAATTAAGTTGCCCTATCGTTCGCTATATAAAAACCATTGCCGCAGCTCAAGCATGTTTCGATGTCGAACCACGAAACGGGAGCTTGGAAGAGCAAATGACTAAATCAGACCGACACCGGAACGGCGAGACGGCTCGCGAATATGTGTCGCCGGCCTGTTTCCTGCACGAAGTCGACCCCGCTTGCAGCGGCTTATCGCCCAGCGACGACGAGGTGTCGACTATTTTCGCGTGGCGGAAGACACAGCGGCAAAGGCTGATCGACGACAGGAAAACGTTGCCGCTTGCACAACGGGAAGAACACACATGTTCGATTGTCGCCGCACTAGACCAGCTCGTCTTCGATGTCGACGGCAAGCAAATCAGCCTGTTTTGGCCCTTCCAGGGAGAACCGGATTTACGGGGATGGATGGCGACCTTGGCGGCGCGTGGCGCGGATTGCCTGTTGCCCGTGGTCATTGCCAAGGCGAAGCCGTTGATATTCCGGTCATGGAAAATGGGAGAACGGCTCGAACGTGGCGTTTGGAACATTCCGGTGCCGGCAAAAGGCAAGGAAGCCCTGCCCGAGATCGTCCTGGCGCCACTGGTCGGCTTCGATCGAGGTTGCTACCGTCTCGGTTACGGAGGGGGATTTTTCGACAGAACTCTCGCGGCACTCGAGAGCAAGCCCTTGATCATCGGCGTCGGCTTTGAATCGCAAAGGATCGAAACCATTCGTCCGCTTGCTCACGACATTCCCATGGATGTGATCGTTACGGAAATCGGACCGCGCTATCGATGAGGCCATCGATCCTCTCGCCCGCAAGCGAGCGGAGCCCTTTCGCTCGCTTCTTCCTGCCCAGCTCTCCGGCGCTGATCCTGCTCATATGCCAAACGGAGTGGCAGATCGCCCCATAAACGGGCGACGGCTTGCGCCTACGGTGAACATATCCAGCCACATTACCGCTCGACCCAATTGGCACATGAATTGCGTCATCATAACCGACCTGTCGGAAGAGACGATGTTCATGCTGCCTATTCTCGCACCGCTATTCTTGAGCATTTCCTTCGGTTTGAGCTGGAACAGGTTTTTGCTCACCTTTACGAACCGAGGCCACGGTCCTCAGGACCAGATGTCGGTGACGACGGTCGCGGCCACCGTCAGCCTCACAGCCCTGGCATTGTCCGTTGCGGACAAAGGACCATTGCTTGGAGGGATTATTATCCTGCTCGGCTTGCCGCTCGCCGCAATCAGTAGGAATCTCCCCCATCAAGCGGCCGTCCTGACGCTTTCCGTCGTCAGCCTTGCTGCCTATCTGAAATTTACAATGCACGTGGCCTAGCATCGATGGCGGCGGGAAAACATGACCGCTCTACCCGCTGCCACACCTTTCAGCTGGAGAAGCAATCACCTGATTCCGTCCAGCCAAGAAGCAGGGCGAACAACTCTTCACGATCCCTCTCGTCAAGGCGCGGCAGCCCCGGCACACGGACCGGGCCGACATTTAGGCCGGAATAGACGACAGCTTCCTTGACCACGGTGACATTTGCTCCGTTGCGGTATTTGGTGCGCATGCGCTCGAAGGGCTCGAGCTTGTTGACGATGGCACGCGCCGCGGCAAAATCACCCTTTTCCAGCGCAGCATGGACGGCGAGCGACAGCTTTGGAGCAACGTTGACAAGGCCCGACGTGAACCCCCGCGCTCCGGCGGCAGAAAATGCCGGCGCCCAGCTTTCTGCAAGGCCACAGACAAACAGCGCCCCCTTCGGATCGGAGGCAGCGATCGCGCGCGAAAGCAGCATCAGGTCCGTTGTCGCAAACTTGATGCCGGCAATATTGCCGTGGCCCGCCAGAAGAACCATGTCGTCGACGCTGAAGCCATCAGCGCGGACATAGGCAACGAGCGGCAGAGGCGAGGCCTCCGCCAGATCGCGAAAATAATCGATCTGCGAAGCGGGTGCGGCGAAGGGATCTACCGGTTGGTGGGACATGACGGCGGAGGCGCCGATCGAAGCGGCATCCTTAGCCATGCGGATCGCCTCGCGCAAAGAACGGCCGATCGCCGCGGTCACAGGCGCTTTGCCGTCGACACCTGCTACTGCTGCCTCGTGGACATGGCGAATTTCCTCGGGCGTCAGCGCATAGAATTCACCGGTATTGCCGGCTGCAACGATATTATGAATGCCGGCAGCGGCAACGCGCTGGTAGACCTTGGCGGTCACACGCGGCTCTACCTCGCCATTGGCGTCATAGGCCGTGACCGGAACGCCAGACACGCCGGTCAGTGCCTGCCGCATGGTTTCAATGCTCATCTTCATACCCTTACCCTTCTTGACCTGTCGGGGCCGCAGCAGCAAAGCTGCCCGCCTTATCCCGCTTTGGTCCAACTCCCTAGACGCCCTGGAACATGCGGGCGCGTGCGTTCAGAATGTGGCGCTTCATGGCATCGTGCGCCTCAGTCTCCTGACGCGCAAAGATCGCCTCCACGATCACGGCATGCTCGTCCTGGACGCTGCGGATCTGTTCCGGCGTCCGCTTGAGGCTGAGACTTCGCGTCACGGAATGGCCGATGGCGAAATGTGGCCGGAACAATTCGCGGGCCGAGACATGAAACTGATTGCCGGTCGCGATCGCAACCGCATCATGCAGCTCCTGGTCTTCCTCGGCGCCGAGCCTGCCCTCGCCCAGACACTGTTCGATCTTTAGCAGCGCAGCCGAAATCCGCTCCTTGTCAGCGGGCTGCCAGTTGCGGGCCGCAAGTTCGGCTGCCTCGGCCTCGAGCCCGGCGCGAAACTCGAAGAATCGTTGGACATCGGCAAGCGATCCGACGGGCACCATTTTCAAGACCGAGGAATCCGGCCTCTGCCTGACATAAGAGCCCGATCCCTTGCGCGAGACGATCAAACCATCGGCGCGAAGCCGCTCCAGCGCATCGCGTACCACGGGCCGTGATGCGCCAAACATTTCCGCTAGCTTGGCTTCAGCCGGCAGTCGTTCGTTCACCGGGAATTTTCCCTCGGCAATCATGGCGACGATCCGCTCATAGATGATGTCGCCGAAGCGCGTCGCGCCCGCACCGGAATCGTTGGCGACAGAGAGTTTCATCATCGTCCTTCGTGAATGCCGACCAGCGACAGCCATAGCGCATTTCCTGCGCGACAGAGCTACTAAATCTGTAAAAATCTGTCAACTCTTGTAATTATCTGAGAACAGCATATGGTCTCGACGCTGCGCCAGAGGGGTGCATGGCGATGGGTTGGGAGCTTGTCGCATCGGCTGAGGCAAAGCCCGGCCGAGGTCAAAATGGGAGGGATTCGATGCGCGATGAAATATTGTCCCGCGGCGTCAGCAGACGCGCCGTCCTCGGCGGCATGGCGGGAATGGCAGCACTGTCTCTGGCCGGCCGTGTCAACGCTGCCGACACAGGTGGCGAGGCACCGGCATTGGCGCAGCTCGTCAAGGACGGCAAGCTGCCAGCACTTGCGGATCGGCTACCAAAGAAGCCGATGGTCGTTACCCCTTACGAGAAAGTCGGCACCTACGGCGGCACATTGCGGCGTGGTCTGCGGGGCTCGTCCGACCATAACGGCATTTTGCGGATGGTCGGCAATCAGAGCCTGGTGCGCTGGAATCTCGAATTCACCCAGGTGTTGCCGAATCTCGCCGAGCGCTGGGACGTCAACTCAGACGCCTCGCAATTCACCTTCTACCTCATCCAGGGCGCGCGCTGGTCTGATGGTCATCCATTCACCGCAGACGACGTGGTCTTTGCCATCGAGGATTGTGTCAAGAATACCGACCTCTATAGCGCGACGCCGGCGCAATTGACCGTTGCCGGCAAGGCCGTCGATGTTTCGAAGATCGACGACTACACGGTGAAATTCACCTTTGCGGCGCCGAATGCGCTCTATCTGGAAAATCTGGCGACACCGCTCGGCCAACATCCGACGCTGTTTCCCAAGCACTATTGCAGCCAGTTCCTGCCGAAATACAATCCGAACGTTGCCGATGACGCCAAGAAGGCCGGCGTCAGCAACTGGCCCGAACTTTTCCGCGCGCGTTGCGGCGATATCGAAATTCCCTCGCGCTGGGGGAACCCGGATAAGCCGACGCTCGATCCCTGGGTCGTCAAGGAGCCCTATAGCGGCGGCGCCACCCGTGTCGTCATGACGCGCAACCCTTACTTCTGGCAGGTTGATACATCGGGCAATCAGCTTCCCTATGTCGACGAGATCAACTTTGGCATCTCGCAGGATGTGGAATCGCTGATGTTGAATGTGATCTCGGGCAAGATCGATATTCAGGAACGCCATATCAGCGTGCTGGCGAACAAGCCGACACTCTCGCAAAACATGAAGAAGGGCGACTATCGCCTTCTAACTCTTATTCCTTCCAGCTCGCAGCAATGCCAAATCTATTTCAACATCACCCATAAAGATCCGGCCATGCGCAAGATGTTTGCCGACAAGTCCGTCAGGCAGGCGCTGTCGCTCGGCATCAACAGGCAAGAGGTGATCGATATCGTCTACTTTGGCCAGAGCGAAGGCTATCAGGCAGGGCCGCGACCGGAGCATCCCTGGTACAACGAGAAATATGCGCGCCAGTTCACCAACTACGATCCGGACAAGGCGGGCGCGATGCTCGATCAGGCCGGCTACGGCAAGAAGGATGCAAACGGTTTTCGCCTGAGGCCGGACGGCCAGAAGATGTTCTTTACCGTCGATGTCATTCCGACCCTTTATCCCGATCTGGTCGATGCTCTCGAACTGGTAAAGGCCCATTGGGCGCAAATCGGCGTCGACATGAAGGTCAATACCATCGAGCGTGCCCTCTATTATACGCGTGGCGACGACAACGCCCATGATGCTCAGGTCTGGCCAGGCCCAGGCGGCCTCGACCCGATGCTTGATCCCCGCGACTTCTTCGCCTTCCACCCGCAAGGCTCGCGCTACGCCATTCCGTGGGCCGTCTGGTACACCTCGAACGGCAAACAGGGCGAGGAGCCGCCGGAAAGCCAGAAGAAGCGCATGAAGCTCTTCGACGATGCGCGCTCCACGGCCGATCTCGACAAGCGCGGCGCCGTGATGAAGCAGATCTTCGATATCGCGGCGGATGAATTCGAAACTGTCGGGCTTTGCCTTGCCGTTGGCGGTTTCGGTATCATCCGCAACAATCTGCACAATGTTCCAGAAAAGCAGCCGGACAGCTGGTCATGGCCCAATCCGGGGCCTGCCATGCCGCAGCAATTCTTCTTCACCAGCTGATTGCACCGATCAAGCGCCGTCCTCCACGGGCGGCGCTTTCCTTGATGCGGAGCTGCCCGTGGCAGCGCTCACTGCGAGACATAGCCATGCTGGTTTTCATCGGTAAACGCCTCTTGTGGATGATCCCGTCCCTCTTCGCCATCAGCTTCCTCGCCTTCGTGCTGATCCAGCTACCGCCTGGCGACTATGTCACGACCTATATCGCCACGCTCGCCTCATCGAATGAGGTGGTCGATCAGAATACGGCTGCCCAGCTGCGCGAGCGTTTCGGCCTCGATCAGCCGATGCTCATCCAATATCTGAAGTGGATGTGGGGCATTCTTTCGCGCGGAGATTTCGGCATCTCGTTTGAATGGCAGCAGCCGGTCTCCGGCCTCATCTGGGAGCGCATGGCGCTGACGCTTATTCTGGCGCTGGCAGCCCTGATCGCCACCTGGGCTATCGCATTGCCGATCGGCGTCTATTCCGCCGTGAAAAAATACTCGATCGGCGATTATTTCTTTACCGCCTTCACCTTTCTTGGCCTTGCCATCCCCTCCTTCCTGCTGGCGCTGGTGCTGATGTATGTCGCCGCCGTCGAGTTCGGCCAGGATGTCGGCGGCCTCTTCTCCTCCCAGTTCGAGACGGCGCCCTGGAGTATCGCGAAGATGCTGGACCTCCTGTCGCATCTCTGGCTCCCCGTCGTCATTCTCGCCGTTTCCTCGACCGCAAGCCTCATCCGTGTCATGCGCGCCAACATGCTCGACGAATTGCCGAAGCCCTATGTGACGACGGCACGGGCCAAGGGGCTCTCGGAGTTCCGGCTTCTCGTGAAATACCCGCTGCGCATTGCGCTCAACCCGTTCATCTCCACCATTGCCTGGCTGTTGCCTAATCTGATTTCTGGATCGGTGGTCGTCGCCATCGTTCTTAACCTGCCGACGGCGGCGCCATTGCTGCTCCAGGCCCTGATGGCGCAGGACATGTATCTTGCCGGCGCCTTCGTGCTGTTGATCTGCGCGCTGACGCTGATCGGGTCACTCATCAGTGACATTCTGCTTGCCCTCGTCGATCCCCGAATTCGGTTGGAATAGGAGCAGCCCATGGCCGATATTGCCGTTACAAATCTCCGTCCCGATCGCAACGCAGTGGCATCGCAATGGCAGTTGATCTGGTGGGCATTCCGCCGGCACAAGCTTGCCATGGTGGCCCTCGTCGTTACCCTGCTGATGTATATCGTCGCCCTGGTTCCCGGTTTCTTCGCCATCAACGACCCGACGCTGCAGAACGCGCGGGCAACTTTTCATCCGCCGCAGAGAGTGCATTTCATCGATACGGACAACGGTTTCTCCTTCGGCCTGCACTACTATCCGCTGAAACTCAGCCGCGACCCGGAAACCCTTGCCGCCATCTTCAAGGAAGATACCTCGAAGCGGGTCTCGATCAGCCTGTTCGGGCGCGGCTACGAATATTCCGTGCTCGGCCTTTTTACGAGCAACATCCATCTTCTCGCATCCTCGGACAAATCGACGCCTCTGCTGTTGTTCGGCGCGGATCGGCTCGGCCGCGACGTCTTTAGCCGCACCGTTCAGGGCGCGCAGATTTCGTTGTCAATCGGTCTCGTCGGTGTGTTCTTCTCACTCTTGCTCGGCATCGTTCTTGGAGGTATTTCAGGCTATTACGGTGGAAAGCTCGACTTTTTCATTCAGCGCCTGATCGACTTCGTGCTGTCACTACCGACGATTCCCATCTGGCTCGCCATGGCGGCGGCCCTGCCGCAGGGTTGGCCGGCGGCGTTGCAATATATGATGATCACCATCATCCTGTCGCTGACCGGCTGGGCGCAGCTTGCCCGCGTCGTGCGCGGCCGCTTCCTGTCATTGCGTACCGAGGAATTCGTGGCTGCTGCGAGACTGGACGGCGCCAGCGAAGGGCGCATCATCTTCCGCCACATGCTGCCAAGCTTTGCCAGCCACATCATCGCCTCGATCACGCTTGCCGTGCCGGCGATGATCCTCGCAGAGACGTCGCTTTCCTTCCTCGGGCTTGGGCTGCAGCCGCCGACCATCTCCTGGGGCGTGCTCTTGCGCGAGGCGCAGAACATCCGATCGATCGCGACCGCACCATGGCTGTTCCTGCCCGGTGTTGCCGTCGTCATTGCCGTCATGGCGCTCAACCTTCTCGGCGATGGCCTGCGTGACGCGGCCGATCCCTACAACAAATGAGGCGGGCATGACCGATATCGTTTCCATGAATACCGCCCGCCCACTGCTGCAGGTCAAGAACCTGACCGTCGACTTTCCTCTGCGAACCGGCACGTTTCGCGCAGTCGACGATCTCTCCTTCGCCATCGAGCCCGGAAAGACGCTCTGCGTCGTCGGGGAAAGCGGGTCGGGCAAGTCCGTCACGGCGCGCTCGATCCTGCAGATTGTCGATGCGCCGGGTCGCATCACCGCCGGCTCGATCACTCTGAACGCTGCGAACGGCAGCTCCATCGATATCGTCAAGCTCAATCCGCGCGGGCGGCAGATCAGGTCCATCCGCGGGCGCGACATCGCCATGATCTTCCAGGAGCCGATGGCCTCGCTTTCGCCGGTCCACACGGTCGGCGACCAGATCATGGAAGCGCTGCGCCTCCATACGAAAATGAGCAAGGCCGAAGCACGGGCGGAGACAATTTCACTGTTGAAACAGGTGGAAATCCCCTCCCCGGAAAAAGCCATAGATCGTTACGCTTTCCAATATTCGGGCGGCATGCGCCAGCGCGCCATGATCGCCATGGCGCTTGCCTGCAAGCCGCAGCTTCTGATCGCCGACGAGCCGACGACGGCGCTCGACGTCACGACCCAAGCCGAAATCCTCGATCTCATAGCCCGGCTGCAGAAGGCCAACGGCATGGCGGTACTGTTCATCACCCACGACATGGGCGTGGTCGCCCAGATCGCCGACGATGTGCTCGTCATGCACAATGGCGTGGTGAAAGAGTACGGCCCGGTCGAGCAGATCTTTCATGCGCCGAAGGACGATTACACGCGCATGCTGATCGGCTCGGTGCTGAAGCTCGAGAGGAAGGCCGAAATCCGGCTGGCGCGACCACCGCTCGACAGGGCCGCGGCGCCGATCCTCGAACTGCGCAATGTGTCGATGGCCTTCGGCGAGGTCCGTGCTCTCGATGATGTCTCGATCTCGCTTTTGCCGCGGGAGACACTCGGGATCGTCGGCGAGAGCGGGTCGGGTAAAACGACGATGGGCCGCTCGATCATGCGACTGATCGATCCGAGTGCCGGGGAAATCCTCTATCGCCGCACCGATGGCGATGTCACCGATCTGGCAAGCGCCAAGGGAACGGCCCTTGCGGCAGCGCGCCGCGAGCTGCGCATGGTGTTCCAGGACCCCTTCGGCTCGCTTAATCCACGCATGACCGTCTCCCAGATCATCGGCGAGCCATTGCTGGTCAACGGCATCGCCAAGGGCCGCGCCCTTGATGAGCGCGTTTGCCATCTGATGGAACAGGTCGGGCTTGATCCAAGAGCACGCGAGCGCTATCCGCACGCTTTCTCAGGCGGCCAGCGCCAGCGCATCGGCATTGCCCGCGCCATCACGCTTAATCCGCGCGTGATCGTTGCCGACGAGGCGACCTCGGCTCTCGATGTCTCCGTGCGCTCGCAGGTGCTTGATCTGCTCATGCGTCTGCAGGATGAACTCGGCCTCGCCTATATCTTCATCAGCCACGATATCGGCGTCATCCGCTACATGTGCGACCGGGTCGGTGTCATGTACAAGGGCCGCCTCGTCGAAGTTGGTGATGCCGACAAGGTCTGCAACGCACCCGAACATGCCTATACGCAAGCGCTGATCTCAGCCATCCCGCGCCCCGATCCGCGCGATCGGGATCGCTCGCGGCGCTTCCGCTATGTCGAGCCCGAGACCGTGAAAAACGGGAGCGCCGCCTGATGGCTTGCATCCTCACGACTCCCGAAATCGCGGAGGCGGCGCCTTGGCAACGATTTTCCCACCTGCGGCGCCTCCCATGCCGCATTCATGTCAATCGATAGAAGGAAAGTTAGATGAAGATCGACCGCATGCGGGTATTCATGACCCGCGATAAGGACCGCCCGCGCGTCATCGTGGCGTTGGATACGGATGACGGGCTGACCGGCTGGGGCGAGTGCTACAATCACGGCCCCGATTTGGCGCTGCCGCCGATCCTCGACTATCTCTACGGCTTTATCGCCGGCCAGGACCCGAGCCGCGTCGACTATCTGATCAACCTGCTGATCCAGCAGAGCCGCTTCCCGCCTGGCGCGCTTGGCCTTTCGGCAATTTCCGCGCTCGACCATTGCCTCTGGGATCTCTCTGCCAAAGCCCTCAATGTTCCCGTCTACAAGCTACTCGGCGGCGCCGTGCGCGATCGCATCAAGGTCTATGCCGGCGTCTATACCGCACCGGATGCGCCGGCCGCACGCGAGGAGCTCGACCGGCTGAACGCCGAATGGGGCTTTACCGCTTTCAAGCTTAGCCCCTGGCGCATCGACATGCATGCCCATCGCTGGGGCAATGTCGTCAAGGCATCGGCCGACTATTTCCGCTCGCTGCGTGAGACCGTGCGTGACGACTACGAAATTGCCTTCGACGCCCATGCGAAGATCTTCGAACCGGTCGCTGCCCGCCAGCTCGGCAACGCGCTGGCACCTTACGACCCGCTCTTCTACGAGGAGCCACTGCGCCCCGAAAATATCGAAATGTGGGGCGAGCTGAAACAGGGTCTCAATTGCGTGCTGGCGACGGGTGAGTCCCTCTATAACCGCAACGAGTTCTTGCGCCTGTTGCAGGTCAAGGGCGCCGACCTCATCCAGCCCGACATCTGCGTCGTCGGCGGCATCAGCGAGATGCGGCGCATCGCAACGATCGCCGAGGCTCATTTCGTCGGGGTCGCACCGCACAACCCGATGGGGCCGCTCGCAACCGCCGTCAACGTGCATTTCTCGGCCGCGGCACAGAACTTCAAAATCCTCGAATACCGGCTGCCGAAGGGCCAGGCCTACGTCTATGGCGGCAACGAGGTCGAGCAACGGCAGGGCGAAACCCGCTATGTCGTCGACCCCTATCTGCCGAAGGATGGCTATCTCGAGCTTCGACCCGATCGCCCGGGATGGGGCGTGGAGATGGACGAAAAGGCGATGGAAGAGGAAGGCTATATCCATTGGCAGCGGCGGGTGCCCAAGCGCCCCGACGGCTCCTACGCCTTTGCCTGACAATCGCTGGAGGCGCCTGTCATCAATTCGGGACAGGCGGCCTTCCGGCCGCCTTTCTCATTATCGTGTGGTGGAAGACGCGCCTATTTCGCGCGGGCGGCACCTGGATTGCCGAGGTCATCGAGACGGGGCGTCCGCGGTATCATGCGTCCGATGACAAGCACCAGCAGCACCGCGACCAGAAGGCACGCCGCCAGGAAGAACATCGGCGCGATCGTGCTTCCTGTGGAATCCTTGATCCAAGGGACGACGTTCTGGGCGACGAAGCCGCCGAGATTGCCGACGGAATTGATAGCTGCAAGCCCGGCTGCAGCGCCCGCTCCCTGCAGGAAGCGCGACGGCAGGCTCCAGAACACCGGCTGGCCGGCGAAGATGCCTGCTGCCGCAATGCACAGGAAGGTAAATTGCAGCGTATGCTCGGGAATAACAGCCGAGAGAACCAGGCTCACCGCGCCAACCAGCGCCGGAATGACGATGTAGGGCGTCTTGGATTCCGCCTTGTCTGCCGCTGTCGGTACGGCATAAAGCGCGATGGCGACGAGAAGCCACGGGATGATATTCAGGAAGCCGTTCGTCGTGTTGCTGACGCCGAAATTCTTGACAATTGTCGGTAGCCAGTAGCTAAGACCGTAGGCCGCCAGTGGAAAGCCGACATAGCAAAGAGCCATGAGCAGCACGCGCGGATTGATGAGGGCGCGGAAGCCGTCGGCGGCGCTCTTCTCCATGTTCGAATTTTCCGCCGCGAGCCGATCCTTGAGCCATGTCTTTTCTGTATCGCTCAGAAACGACGCCTGGGCAGGCAGATCCGGCAGGAAGAAGAGCGTGATGATCCCGGCGATAATGGCAGGTATGCCGGTGACGAGGAAGACCCATTGCCATCCGGCCATGCCGTAAAGGCCGTTCAGATCGAGAAGGACACCGCCCAGCGGTGCACCGATAGCATTGGCAAAGGCGCTGAAGATCATGAAAAGCCCGACCATCGTGCCGCGATAGGCCGAGGGATACCAGAGGGTAAGCAGATAGAGCACGCCGGGAAAGAAGCCCGCCTCGCAAGCGCCTAGCAGGAAGCGCAGGATATAGAACATGGTCGCATTCTGCGTATAGGCGAGCGCGACGGTGACGATGCCCCAGGATACAAGGATACGCGCAAACCACTTGCTGGCGCCGAAGCGGTCGAGAAGCAGGTTGCTTGGCACTTCGAAGATGAAATAGCCGATGAAGAACAGCGAGGCGCCAAGACCATAGGCATATTCGCTCATGCCGAGATCGCCGACCATCTCAAGCTTGGCATAGCTGACATTCTGGCGATCGATATAGGCAATCAGATAGAGGATGCCAAGAAAGGGCATCAGCCTCCAGGTGATCTTCGAGATAAGCTGCTTTTCATCAACCACGCCTCTTCCTCCCAGAAAGATGATTCCGATTGATGTAGATAGCGCAACTCAGCGTTTATCAATGTGCCGGAGCATAAAGCTTGTTCCGCGCATGGAATCCGCATCCGAAAACGAGCAAGCCGGCCTCTTCGGGCAAAGGCGCCGATCTTCCCGCAAGTCGCGGCTCAAGCAACGCGTTCGAACTGGGTGCGGATGTGCTCGATATAGTGCTGGCCTGGCGAAGAGGCTTTCACCATGGCGATCGCCGCCTTCTGCGGGACGCCGGTAAACTGGCGTTCCTCGCCATTCCTGAAGCGGATGTAAAGCCGCCCGTCATCCGGGCGAAAAAAGACTGATTTGATGATTTTCGACGAAACCGAAAGCTCTTGCATGGGTCACCTCACCTTCGGTCGGCTTTCTCGCACGAAAACCAAAACATTGGGTGAAGTGACCTAGTTAATAAGAGATAGAGTTGTATCGCTCGATTTTATCGATTGTACCCAACGCCTTAACCGCCCTGCGGCAGGGCGTCTTCGGCATAGAGTGCCGCAAATTCGGCGCTTGGCGGAATCGGCTTGATGATGTCGATCAGCACACCGTTCGGATCGGACGTGATGAAATGACGCTGACCGAAATCTTCGTCGCGGATCGCAAGCAGAATGGGCAATCCGGCTGCCTGTACACGCTCATATACCGTATCGACGTCTTCCACTTCGAAGTTGAGCAAAAGCCCGGCGACCTGCCCGCGCCCTCCCGCTGGGATCGTTTCATGCCGGCCGTCCAGAATGGCAAGATTGATGGCGCTATCCTCGGCCGATTGCAGATGCATGTACCAGTCGCTTGCGAAATTCTCCCGAAAGCCGAAATGCGCGATGTAGAACGCGGCCGTCTCCTCCACGCGTTCCGTCATGATGACCGGATAATAGCTGGTAACCTTCATGCTTCACTTCTCTCCCAAAAAGACATACAATCTGCCTGTATTTTTCAAATAACATACAGGCTGCATGCATGCAAGATCCACGCTCCAATCGAGAAAGAACAGAAAAGACCAAGACTGCGCTGATCGCCGCGGCGCGTGCCTTGTTCGTGGAGAAGGGCTATGCCGAGACATCGACGCCGGAAATCGTTGCCGCCGCCGGCATTACCCGCGGCGCGCTCTATCATCACTTCGAGGACAAACGCGCCCTCTTCCGCGCCGTTGTCAGGGAAGAGGCTCTAGCCGTGGCAGCCGCCATCGAGCAGGCGACGCCGGATCGCCTGACGCCGCGCCAAGCGCTGATCGCCGGCAGCAACGCCTATCTGGATGCGATGCGTATTGTTGGACGCACACGGCTTTTGCTGATCGAAGGGCCGACGGTGCTGGGTCTTGCCGACATGAAACAGCTGGACGAAGAAACCACCACGCTTACCCTGAAACATGGGCTGGAAGCAGCGCTCGGTCACGGCAAAAGCACCGATATCCCTCTCGACGCGCTTGCCGATATTCTTTCGGCAGCATTCGATCGTGCCGCCCTTGCCGTCGATGCCGGCGGCAATGCAGATCGCTATCGCGCCGCCATTGCGCATATGATCGAACGTATTGCAGATTGAGTTTCCGATACATGAAAGAGTCCGAGAAGCCTCCGTGTTCGATCTGCTCATTCGCAATGCCAACCGGCCCGATGGCCGCAAGGGCATTGACGTCGCGGTCAGGGACGGCAGGGGCGACGCTCAGACTTGAAGAATACAGCCTGGAAAGGGGCTTGTTTCAGTCAGGAGCCATTACCTCCTTCCATCATTCCGGCGCACATATGAATCACATGTATGCGACTGATCCAATCCTCACTTTACAACTAACATGTCAGCATGATACTCACTGATCCCATAAGATCGGGAGGATCAGATGATTGAGAGTTTTGGCCTGTCGGCCGCGCTGGCAACGCCCTTTGATGCGGATGGTGAGATCGCGATCCCAGGCGTGATCAAACAGGCGAAGCATTGCCTTGCCAATGGCTGCAAGAGCGTGACGCTGTTCGGCACGACGGGCGAAGGCGCCTCGATCGGCATGCAGGAGCGCCAGCAGGTTCTCGCCGCGATGCTGGAGGCCGGCATCAGCCCGAAGCAGATCGTCATGGGTGTTCTCGTGGATGCTGCCGAGGATGCCGCGGCGCAGGCCGGACAAGCGCTCGCTCACGGGGTCCGCAATATCCTTCTGGCCCCGCCATGCTATTTCAAGAACGTCAGCGACGACGGGCTTTTCAAATGGTTCGCCGCCGTCTTCACCATGCTGGGCACCCATGCCCGGGACGTGATCGTCTACAACATTCCGTCAGTGACGATGGTGCCGCTTTCCGTTTCTCTTGTCGGCCGGCTGCGCGCGGCATTTCCGGAGGTCGTGGTCGGCGTCAAGGATTCCTCCGGTGACTGGCCCTATACCGAAACACTTCTGAGGACGCATGGCGACCTCATCATCTTGATCGGCGACGAGCGCCACCTGGCACGCGGCGTCCGCCTCGGCGGACAGGGCGCGATCTCAGGCATGGCAAACTTGCTTCCCCGCGAAGTGCAGGCCATGGCCGAACAAGGCGCGGATGACGCCAACGTCGAACGTTTCGTTGAAGAATTGCTGAATTATCCGATCATCCCGTCCATCAAGTCGATCCTTGCCCGCCTTACAAATGATGCGAGCTGGCTTGCCGTGCGCCCGCCACTCGTGGCATTGAACGCTCAGGATTCTGACACGCTCTTTGCTTCCTTCGGCGCATTGTTTCGCGCCAGGGCGGCCTAACGAACAAGCCCGGAGCTGCCGATGGACGGACCAGGCGAACAGCCGACGTTGAGAGAAAAGGCCTATGAAAGCTTCACGCGCCATCTCTTGGCGCGCGACGTTCGTCCTGGCCAGTTCATCTCGCAGCGGCGGCTCGTCGAGCTGACGGGATTGACGCTCGGCGCAATCCGCGAGCTCATTCCGCGCCTGGAAGCCGAAGGACTGATCAAAACGGTACCGCAGCGCGGGTTGCAGATCGCCCATATCGATCTCGACCTGATCCGCGAAGCCTTCCAGCTTCGGCTTTTCCTGGAAAAGGAAGCGGTTGCACTGTTCACCTATTCGGCGTCGGACGACACGATCGCCAAGCTCTTGAAGGACCATCGCGACATCGCCGATGCCATTCGCGCCGGCGACAGTTCACAGGAACTGGAACTGCATGCGCAATCGGTGGATTGGGGCATGCACGATGCCTTCATCGATGCGCTTGGCAACACGATCATCTCGAATGCCTATCGCGTCAATTCGATCAAGATGCGGCTCATCAGCCAGGACAGGTTCCGCATCAACGGCCATGTCGGCCCTGTGATGGAAGAGCATTTGAAAGTGCTTGAAGCGATAGAGCGACGCTCGGCAGAAGAAGCCGTCGCGGCGCTCGTATCCCACATCAACGGGGCACGCGACCGCGCATTGAAGATTTGAACAGCATTGAACAACAAGGCCGCGAATGAGGAGATTTTCGGCCAAAAGAGGAGGAACGGAATGTCATCGTCATTTTTCAATCCGACACGTCGCGGCTTCATGGCCGGCACCGCAGCACTTGGCGCGGCAAGCCTTCTGGGGGTCCGCACCGCATCGGCTGCCGTAGACTGGAAGCGCTTTTCCGGCACGACGCTTGAAGTCAACCTGATCAAGAGCCCGCGCAGCGAGACGATCCTCAAATATCTGAGCGAATTCGAAGCGCTCACCGGCATCAAGGTCAATGCCGAGGCGACGCCCGAGCAGCAGCAGCGCCAGAAGACGACGATCGAGCTTTCCTCCGGCAAGCCGAGCTTCGATGTCGTGCACCTGAGCTATCACGTCCAGAAGCGCCAGTTCGAAAAGGGCGGCTGGCTCGCCGATATCAGCGGTTTCATGAAGGATCCGTCGCTCACCGATCCCTCGCTGACGGAAAGCGACTTTGCCGAGGCAGGCCTGAAATTCGCCAAGGATAGCAGCGGCGTGATGCGCTCCCTACCCTTCTCGGTCGACTACTGGATCATCTACTGGAACAAGGCCCTGTTCGAGAAGAAGGGCCTTGCCTATCCGGAGACCTTCGAGGACATGGCCAAGGCCGCCGAGGCGTTGACGGACAAGTCGACCAATACCTACGGCTTCGTCGCCCGCGGCCTGAAGAACGCCAACACGCCGGTCTGGACGACCTTCATGCTCGGGCATGGCGCAACCCCACTTTCAGCTGACGGCAAACTCCAAACGGAATCGCAAGGTGCAGTCGACGCCGCGAAACTCTATCAGCGCCTGATGACGAAATCGGCGCCTCCCGGCGTCTCCGGCTTTAACTGGGCCGAAGCGCAATCTGCCTTCCTCCAGGGTAAGATCGGCATGTGGCTCGACGGCGTTGGCTTTGCTCCGCCGATCGAAAATCCGGAAAAGTCCCGCGTCGTCGGCCAGGTCGGCTATGGCATCATGCCGAAGGGACCGAATGCGCAGGCAGCCGCCACCACCGGCGACGGCATTGGCGTCACCGCCGCCAGCCAGAAGAAGGAAGCCGCCTACCTCTTCTGCCAATGGGCGATCTCGCATGACATGGGCGCGCGCCTGCTGCAGGCCGGCGCCGGCGTCCCCTTCCGTCAGTCCATCCTGGAAGATCAGAAGGTGCGCGAGGGCGTGAAGATGCCGGGCGCCTGGCTGGATGCAGTGGCCGGTTCCGCCAAGGTCTCCCAGCTTGCCCTGCCCGTCATCATCCCCGTCACGGAATTCCGCGATATCTATGGCGTTGCGCTGACGAACATGATCGGTGGCGCCGATCCGGCAGCGGAGCTCAAAACGGCAACCGCCCAGTTCGAGCCGGTGCTGGCGCGAAGCGAGGGATAATGGCCTCTGTGAGCATCGAAGATACTGCCTCGAAGGTCGTAGAAAGAAGGAGCAAGCCGCAACGGCTTGCTCCCAACTACTGGCCCTTCGTCATTCCCGCGCTGATCGTGATTGCCGCCGTCATCGTTTTTCCCTGGGTGTTCACCCTGTGGATGAGCGTCAACAAATGGACGCTTGGCCAGTCGCAGAGCTTCGTCGGCTGGGACAACTATGTCCGCCTGGCGACCGACATGCGCTTCTGGGAATCGCTATGGCACACGGTTCTCTATACCGTGCTCTCCGTGGTTGGTCCGTTGATCTTCGGCACGCTCGCCGCACTCATCTTCGATGCAAACTTTCCGCTGCGCGGTTTCCTGCGCGGCGTCTTCGTCATGCCGATGATGGCGACCCCCGTCGCCGTCGCGCTGGTCTGGACGATGATGTTTCACCCGCAGCTCGGCGTGCTGAACTATCTGCTGTCTCTGGTTGGCATCGGACCACAGGAATGGATCTATAATCAATCCAGCGTCATACCCTCTCTCGTTCTGGTGGAGGTCTGGCAATGGACACCGCTTGTCATGCTGATCGTGCTTGGCGGCCTCGCCTCGGTGCCGCGCGAACCCTATGAGAGTGCGGAAATCGACGGCGCCAATGCCTGGCAGAAGTTTCGTTATCTGACGTTGCCGATGATCTCGCCCTTCCTGATGATCGCCGTCATCATTCGCGGCATCGACGCCATCAAGAGCTTCGACATCATCTATGCGATGACCCAGGGCGGTCCGGGGACGGCATCCGAGACGATCAACATCTACCTCTACAACACCGCCTTTTCCTACTACGACATCGGCTATGGCTCGGCCATGGCCGTAGTGTTCTTCATTCTCATCGTCGCGCTTTCCTTCATGCTTTTGATGATGCGGCAGCGGACGAAATGGACCGACGCGGGAAGCAATTGAGATGAAGCGCTCCACATTCAACCGCATCGGTCTGCTCTTCGTGGCGCTGGTCATCGTTTCGCCGGTCGTGCTGTTCTTCCTCTGGATGATTTCGCTCTCGCTGAAATACGAGATCGACAACGGCGCCTATCCACCGATCCTCATTCCGGATCGCATCGCCTGGTCGAACTACGTCAACGTCTTTCAGGAAAACAACTTCTTCCTCTATTTCTGGAACTCCATTCTGGTGACGGGGGCGGCTACCCTGCTTGCGCTCGTCATCGGCGTGCCAGCCGGCTACGGCATTGCGCGGCTGAAGGCTGAGAAATCCGCGATCGTCATCATGATCGCCCGCATGACGCCGGGCCTGTCCTTCCTCATTCCACTGTTTCTGCTGTTCCAATGGCTCAATCTGCTTGGAACCCTCTGGCCGCAGATCATCATCCATCTCGTCGTCACGGTCCCGATCGTCGTCTGGATCATGATCGGCTATTTCGAGACGACGCCGATGGAGCTGGAGGAAGCCGCGAGCATCGATGGCGCCACACCCTGGCAGGTCTTTCGCCTCGTCGCCCTGCCGATCGCGCGACCCGGCATCGTCGTTGCCTTCATCCTCTCCGTCATCTTCTCCTGGAACAACTTCGTCTTCGGCATCGTGCTTGCCAGCCGCGAGACCCGCACCTTGCCGGTCGCCGTCTACAATATGCTCTCCTTCGAGCAGGTGAGCTGGGGACCGCTTGCCGCCGCAGCCCTGATCGTGACGCTGCCGGTCCTCGTGCTGACAATGTTTGCGCAGCGTCAGATCATCGCCGGTCTGACTGCCGGTGCCGTAAAATGACGCGCCTGGCAGCCATGGGCATACGGAATAACAGAAAATCTTGCCGAGATCGGATCGATATCGATCCGATCAGCGCATGATGTCACCAGAACAAGCGGAATGCCGCCTTGAGCTCCTCGTCGATTTTTGATCCTCCATCCGGCCGGCCCAAACGCATCCTCTGTGTCGGCGCCGCCGTTCTCGATACGCTTTTTCGCGTCCGCACGCTGCCGCAGGGCCAGGGAAAAGTCTTGCCCTATGACATGCTGCAGATTGCCGAAGGGATGGCTTCGAGCGCTGCCTATGCCATTGCCCGGCTGGGTGGCGAGGTGAGCCTTTGGGGCGCTGTTGGCCGCGACGCAACTGGCGAGCGCATCATCCGTGATCTGGACGCCGCCGGCATCGATGTGTCCGGCATATCGCTGGTGGAAGGCGCCCGTTCCGCCGTTTCGACCATTCTCGTGGACGATGACGGCGAAAGGCTGATCGTTCCCTTCTATGATCCGCAGCTGCATCACACCGTCAAGGTCTTTACGCCAGAGGACCTTGCAGCCTTCGACGCTGTGCTTGTCGACGTCCGTTGGCCGGCTCTCGCGCTTGAGGTTCTCAGAACCGCAAGATCAATGGGCAAGCCGGCAATCCTTGACGGCGACGTGGCACCTGACGGCATTATCGAGCAATTGGCACCCGAAGCCACCCATATCGTCTTTTCCGAACCTGCAGCGCAACGCCTGACAGGAACCGGAGATTTCGCCGAAATGGCTTGCCTGTTGAAGCGCAGGTTCGGCCATTCCTTCATCTGCGTGACCGCAGGGGCTGCCGGCAGCTTCTGGTTCGACGATCAAAGCCATGACATCCGGCATAGCCCGACAATTGCCGTCAAGGCGGTCGATACTCTTGCCGCCGGCGATATCTTTCACGGCGCCTTCGCCCTTGCCGTAGCCGAGGGGAAAATGGCCGCAGACGCGATCCTGTTCTCATCCGTGGCAGCCGCCATGAAATGCGAAGTGTTCGGAGGACGATCGAGCGCACCGACACGCGCCGAAGTCATCGCGCGCCTCCGCATGCATGAAGCGCCAAGCCGCGCCTGAGCGGTGCGCTCAAATCCTGCAACACGTATCGATCATCCTTGTTTTAAGGAGTGACTCCGATGCACGCGTGGATTATAAAAATCACGCGACTCAAGCAGGAGGATCGCCAGATGAGAAATTTCGGCACCAATTGACGCTGAACGGCAATGCCGAACGGGGCTGCTGTCAGTCCATTCTCGTCCATTGACATCCTCTTCAGTGCCCACGGAGGGCATTCATGCTACGTCGCTTCTTCTCCTATTATGCACGCTATAAAAAGCTGTTTTTCCTCGATTTCGGCTGCGCCGTGCTCGCCGGTCTGCTGGAGCTCGGCTTCCCACTGGCCGTCAAGCTCTTTATCGACCACTTGCTGCCGAGCCGCGACTGGGGATTGATCTTTGCAACGGCAGCGTTGCTCCTTGTCATTTATGCGGTGAATACGGGCCTCTCGGCCGTGGTCAATTACTGGGGCCATGCGCTCGGCATCTCGATCGAGTCGGACATGCGTCGGCAGGCCTTCGAGCACATTCAGAAGCTCTCCTTCCGCTACTTCGACAATAATCGTACCGGTCACCTGATTACCCACGTCACCAAGGATCTAGAGGAAGTGGGCGAAATCGCCCATCACGGTCCCGAAGACGTCTTCATTGCGATCATGACTTTCATCGGCGCGTTCTTGCTGATGTTCAATGTTCATTGGAAGCTCGCGCTTCTGACGACGCTCATCGTGCCGTTCATGACTTGGCTCGTCAGCCGTTATGGCGCGCGCATGACGCTGAACTGGCGCCATCTCTTCAGCAAGGTGGGCGACTTCAACACCAGAGTTCAGGAAAGCGTCGGCGGCATTCGAGTGGTCAAAGCCTTCGCCAACGAGGATTATGAAAGCCAGCTGTTCGCCCGCAACAACGAGGCCTATAAGACGACCAAGCTCAATGCCTATGCCTACATGACGGCAAGCATCGCGCTCAGCTACTTCAGCACGCATCTCGTGCAACTGGTCATCATGGTGGCGGGAACATGGTTCGTCGTCGCGGGCGAACTGACCTATGGCGGGTTCGTCGGCTTCCTGTTGCTGATCAACGTCTTCTTCCAGCCGATCAACAAGATCACCTCCGTGCTGGAAATGTATCCGAAGGGCATTGCCGGCTTCAAACGCTTCGTGTCGCTGATCGACACGGAGCCGGACCTTGCCGACAAGCCCGATGCCGTTACGGTCACGCATCTCAAGGGCGATATTGCCTACAGGAATGTCGCTTTCGGCTATTCCGACCAGGGCATGATCTTCGAGGATCTGAACCTGGCGATCACAGCCGGCGAAACCATCGCTTTCGTCGGAGCCTCGGGAACCGGCAAGACGACGATATGCTCGCTGCTACCGCGCTTCTATGACGTGACGGCAGGAAGCATCACCATCGACGGCATCGATATTCGCGACATGACGCAGACGTCGCTGCGCAGCCAGATCGGCATCGTGCAGCAGGATGTTTTCCTATTCGGCACCACCATTCGCGAAAACATCGCCTATGGACGGCTTGGCGCCAGCGATGCCGACATCATGGAAGCGCTGCGGCGCGCTTCGTTGGACGAATACGTAAGCTCGCTGCCCGACGGCCTCGACACGCCGACGGGCGAGCGCGGCGTCAAGCTTTCCGGTGGCCAGAAGCAGCGTCTCGCAATCGCCCGCATCTTCCTGAAGGACCCGCCGATCCTCATTCTGGACGAAGCCACCTCGGCGCTCGATACGGCAACGGAATACGCAATCCAGCAAGCGCTGTCGGAGCTTGCGAAGGGTCGTACGACGCTCGTTGTCGCGCATCGGCTGTCGACGATCCGCAATGCCGACCGCATCATCGTCATGGGCGACAACGGCATTGTCGAAGAGGGCTCGCATGATGAACTGCTTGCCCGCCGCGGCGCTTACGCACGGCTGCATAACGCACAGTTCGGGCTTTATGCCTGATTTGCCTGCATGAACGGAGCCGGGGTCAGTATCCCGGCTCTCTTCAGAATGACGACGATCGATACGCTCATTGAAAATCGAACACGCTCAAACCCGCCGCCACTTCGTCAAGGCCAAGCGGACGCGTGACCGGCGGCTCCGCCCTTGCCAAACAGCCCTGACGTTCGCATAGGCGACAGGCCGGACCGATCGCGACCTGGTTGGCACCCAGCGCCGTCCCGTAGACCACCTCGTCGCGATGGACGATATCGCAGCCGATCAGCAGTGCGGTGCGGCGCATCCTCTCGCCAAAATCGGCCCGCGGCCCCTCCACCGTTCGCGATATCGTCAAAAAGCCGCCGCCGTCGGGCATTTCGGCGGCGTCCACCAATATCTGGCCGGGCTGCGCGAAGGTGGCATGGATATTGAGCTTGGGACAGCCGCCGCCGAAGCGTGCCTGCGGAAACCCCTGTGCACCTGCCTTGCGCAGCCGATGGCCGGCAGTGTCGATCTCCATCAGGAAAAACGGAATACCTGATGCGCCCGGACGCTGAAGGCTGGTCAGCCGCGTGGCGGCCTGTTCATAGGAAACGCCGAAGCGGGCACAGAGGAGATCGATATCGCAATTCAGGCGCTGTGCTGCCGAGAGATAGGCGCCATACGGCATAAGAAGCGCATGCGAGGCATAACGCGCCAGCTCGAAACGAGCGATACGGTTGGCTTCGGGCGTGGAGAGAGCAAGGGTTGTCAGCTCGGCGGCGATCTCCTCGCGCAGCGCCAGGAGCGAGGCCTCGGTTGCAATCTCCCGCAATTGATCGAAGGGTGACAGGCGCTCGGACAGGAAGAGCCGCATCGAATGCCGATCGTAGCGCCGGCGCAGGCCAGGCATGGCGCGCACCGGCAACAGGCGGACCGCGATGCCGTGCTCGCCCTTCAACCAGGCTTTGAGCGCCCCGGCCATGTCGTCGCCTACCGAAAGACGCTCGTGGAAAGCCTCCGCGGCATCTTCGATGCGCGCGAAGAAGTTCGGGCGCGATTGCAGGCGGTCGTGAACCTCGTCGAGGGGGAGACGTGGCCCGGCAACCTCGGCAACCCTACCCTCGCGCGACAGAAGCTCGGCGAGATCGGATAGTCTTGCGGCCTGCTCGCGATAGGCACGATAGAGCCGGATCATGCCGTTCGCCGCATTCGGCGCGGCTTCGGCAAACTCGATCAGCTCCTGATCGCCGGGGATCTCGCCTGCGAGCAACGGATCGGCAAAAACTTCCCGCAACTGCCCTGCATTGCCGCCCTGCTCGCCCTGCAATTCGTCGAGGTCGACCTTATAGACCGACGACAACTTCAACAGTAGTTGCACCGTCAGCGGCCGCTGATTGCGCTCGATGAGGTTGAGATAGGACGGCGAGATATCAAGCGCCTGCGCCATCGTCGTCTGCGTCAGACCGAGACCCATGCGGATGCGTCGAACCCGAGGGCCGGCGAAGATCTTGCGCTCAACCATGTGTCATCCTTTTTACAAGCATCTACTCGACAAATTTTACAGGATTTACAATTTTACTTCGAAGCAATGTCAACGATAGCACATCCTAACCCTTTTATCTAACGGGATCTTCTCGCTTCTCTGGCTCTCAAGGCGGTGTCATTGTAAAAACAGTCATGCAAGCGAGATCGATCGGAGGATCGAGAGGAAGTATCGGGAGAATGGCATGACAGATTTTTACAAACTGGTTCCCAACGCGCCTGCCGGGCGTTTCAATGGTGTCGAGCGCCCCTATCAGGCAGCGGATGTCGAGCGGTTGCGCGGGTCGATCACCATCCGCCATTCGCTGGCCGAGATGGGTGCGAACCGCCTCTGGCAGCTCATTCATGAGGAAGATTTCGTCAATGCGCTTGGCGCTCTCTCGGGCAATCAGGCCATGCAGATGGTTCGCGCCGGCCTAAAGGCGATCTATCTCTCGGGATGGCAGGTGGCCGCCGACGCCAATACGGCGTCTGCCATGTATCCCGATCAGTCGCTTTACCCGGCCAATGCAGGCCCGGAACTCGCAAAGCGCATCAATCGCACCCTGCAGCGCGCCGACCAGATCGAGACTGCCGAGGGCAAAGGGCTTTCCGTCGACACATGGTTTGCACCGATCGTCGCCGATGCTGAGGCAGGCTTCGGCGGCCCGCTGAACGCCTTCGAAATCATGAAGGCCTATATCGAAGCGGGCGCTGCCGGCGTCCATTTCGAGGATCAATTGGCATCGGAAAAGAAGTGCGGCCATCTCGGCGGCAAGGTTCTTATCCCGACAGCCGCCCATATTCGCAATCTCAACGCAGCCCGGCTAGCAGCAGACGTCATGGGCGTACCGACGCTCGTTGTCGCGCGCACCGATGCCGAAGCAGCCAAGCTTCTGACGTCTGACATCGACGAGCGCGACCAGCCCTTCGTCGATTACGACGCCGGCCGCACGGTGGAAGGCTTCTATCAGGTCCGGAACGGCATTGAGCCCTGTATCGCGCGCGCCGTCGCCTATGCGCCGCATTGCGATCTTATCTGGTGCGAGACGTCGAAGCCGGATCTCGAGCAGGCGCGTAAATTTGCCGAAGGCGTGCATCGGGTCCACCCCGGCAAGCCGCTGGCCTATAATTGCTCGCCGTCCTTCAACTGGAAGAAGAATCTCGACGATGCGACGATCGCGAAATTTCAGCGGGAGCTGGGGGCGATGGGCTACAAGTTCCAGTTCATCACGCTTGCCGGCTTCCACCAGCTGAACTTCGGCATGTTCGAGCTTGCCCGGGGTTACAAGGCCCGCCAGATGGCGGCCTATTCCGAACTGCAGGAAGCGGAATTTGCAGCCGAAGCCAATGGCTACACCGCCACCAAGCATCAGCGCGAAGTCGGCACCGGCTATTTCGACGCGGTCTCGCTGGCGATCACCGGCGGCCAGTCATCCACGACGGCCATGCACGGATCGACCGAGCATGCCCAGTTCAAACCAGCGGCAGAGTGACATCGAGATCATAGGAGGAGAATGAAATGCCATCAATAGCACGCGTTCGCGAGAGAGCCGAGGAGCAGTCTCTCACCATGAATACCGATCAGCAGGCAGTCATCCGCATGTTGGCCAACGAGCTGCATCGCCTCAATCAAGCGGTCATGAATGCGGTCGAGGCCGGCGTCTCCGTCGAGCTCGTCCGCTCGGCCCGCCACCATGGCGGCAACGGCAACTGGGGCGATCTCCTGATCCCCGTCGTCGTCGCCAAGGTAACGCAGACGGCTTGACGACAACAGTATTCAGCGAATGTTCGGGCCGCGCCGTCATCCAACGGCCGGCCCGTTTCCATGGCTTGCGATCAGGGCGTCCCGTTGCCGGCGAAGTCCGCAAACGCGTGTTCGATTGCCTCGGCGCTCGCGCCGGAAGCTACTAGCGCGGCCAGCAAAACCCTCGCCTGCCCCGGCCGCAGCGTGGAGGAATGGATTGCGCCGGCTTCGGCAAGATCATGTCCGCCACCGCCGCCGCCATAGCTTGAAACAAGCAATCCGTCCGGCACCCGGCTGGACACGACGACGGGGACACCGACGCCGACACAACGCCTGACGGCTTCGACCAGCCGCGGGTTGGCATTGCCCGAACCGAGTCCTGCGAGAACGATGCCATGGGCATCGGCCCGGAGGCTTGCATCGACATGCACCGAGTCACAGCCCGGATAAATCGCCACCACGTCGACGCGAACGCTATCGAGGGCTGCGGCAAGGCGCGGGCTTGGCGGATTTTCGAGTCGCCGCGATTGCCTGAAGGCATCGGCGACATCCGAGGACCGCTTGTAGAGTCCCCATGCGGGCAACAACCGTCCGCCGAAACAGACGAGCACGCCGCGGCTCGCATTGGCGGGATCGATGGCGGCGGCAACGGCTGCGGCGAGGTTGGCAGGGCCATCTGCCCTGGGGTGATCGGCGGTGAATTGCGCACCCGTAAACACGACCGGCTTGCTCAGCCCGTGTTGCAAATGAACGAGCAGCGCCGTCTCTTCCATCGCATCCGTGCCATGCAGAATGACGATGCCGTTGACCGCGGCATCGCCGAGTAATTCCCGCACCTTGTCGCTGATCCCCTGCATGTCGGCGAGGGTCAGGCTTGCCGAATCCTTTGCCATCAGTTCGATCGGTCTTAGATCGACGGGCATGTCGGGAAGCAGTGCCAGCAGGCTTTCTCCCGTCAATGATGGGATGCTGGCGCCGCTGTCGGTACGCTCGCTTGCAATGGTGCCGCCGGTGGCAATGACTGCCACCAGCGGAATGACCTGCCCTGCTGTCACGACTGGCCTCGCTCGGCCGCGAGCCGATGGATGCGGTCGCGCAGCAGATACCAGCCGATGACCAGGGCCGGTACGATCAGGATAAGAGACGCGATTGTCCAGGTGCCCACGGGATAGTCGAGCGCCATCAGCACCAGCACTGCAAAGAGGAAGACCAACGTCAGTATGCCGGTATAGGGCGCACCGAACATGCGGAAATCCGGACGAGCCATCTCGCCGCGTTTCGCGAGCTTCCAGAGCTTCAGCTGGCACAATACGATCACGGCCCAGGCCGAGATGATGCCGAGCGCCGAGAGATTGAGCGCAATCTCGAAAGCCGATGCAGGCACGACAGCGTTCAGCGCCACGCCGATGACGGTGACGGCAGCCGTTACCGCAATGCCGCCGTAGGGCACGCCGGCCTTGTTCATCTTGGCAAGCGCTGCCGGCGCCGAGCCGGAGACGGCCATCGAATGCAGGATGCGGCCAGTGGAGTAGAGGCCGGCATTGAGCGAGGAGAGCACCGCCGTCAGCACGACGAGGTTCATGATGATATCTGCGCCTTCGATGCCGATCGTCCCGAAGAAGGTGACGAACGGGCTCTCGCCGGCCTTATAGGCCGTGTATGGCAGAAGCAGCGACAGAAGCAGAACCGAACCGACATAGAAGATCAGCAGGCGGGCGACCACCGTGCGGATCGCACCCGGCATGACCTTGCGCGGATCTTCCGTTTCTCCGGCGGTTGTCCCGATCAGTTCGATCGACGCATAGGCAAAAACCACGCCTTGTATGATGACGAAGGCGGGTAGAATACCATTGGGGAAGAAGCCGCCGCTCTCGCTGATGATGCTGAAGCCTGCCGTATGGCCGGCAATAGGCGTGCCGGAAACGACGAAATAGATACCGATGACAAGGAAGCTGACCAGCGCCAGAACCTTGACGAGGCTGAACCAGAATTCAAGCTCGCCGAAAACCTTCACCGACAGAAGGTTCATGGCCAGCACGACCACCAGCGCGATCAGCGCGAAGACCCACTGGTCGATGCCGGCAAGCCAGGGAACATAGTGCTTGAAGAAATTCATGTAGAGGGCGACGGCCGTGACATCGGCAACTGAGGTCATGGCCCAGTTCAGCCAGTACATCCAGCCGACCGCAAACGCCATCTTCTCGCCGTAGAACTCACGGGCATAGGAGACGAAAGAACCGGAGCTCGGCCGATGCATGATCAATTCGCCAAGCGCGCGCAGCACCAGGAAGGCAAAGAAGCCGCAAAGCGCATAGACGAAGATGAGAGCCGGGCCGGCCGCGGCAAGACGTCCGCCCGCGCCGAGGAACAGACCGGTGCCGATGGCGCCACCGATGGCGATCATCTGGATCTGCCTCGGCTTCAATGCCTTGTGATAGCCAAAATCCTCATTGGCCGGCGGCCGGCGATCCGCCGGGATATTCTGAATGGGGTCGACTGACATTGCTCCTCCCATGAGCCGTTCGTCTGTGGACAGATCCGGGGTGCATATCTGCACCCGACAGGATGGTTTGCCTTAATCAAGCCGTCAATCGAGACTATCGATCGCCGGTCATGCTGTAATGCTGTATGACAGATTTTCCCTCTTAGCCACAGAAACAGCGGCAGGTCAAGCCAAACGCGCCTGTTGACGCGGTGGAATGCAGCGGATAACAGATCTCAAATCTGTCATACAGCTTGACAGATATAGCTTGAATTTGGCCGTAGGAGGATAATGTGGTCAAGACGCGAAGCGAGTATGACCTGCTGGGCGAAAAGGATATTCCGGCCGATGTCTATTGGGGGGTGCATACTGCAAGGGCGGTGGAAAACTTCCAGGTAACGGGCACGCCGATAGGACGCTATACGCATCTCATCCGCGGCCTTGCCTTCGTCAAGGAAGCAGCGGCTGTCGCCAATCACGAACTCGGTCTTCTGAGTAGGGAAAGGCTCGACGCCATCGTGCGCGCCTGCCGCGAAATCCGTGCCGGCGAGCTGCATGAACAATTCGTCGTCGACGTGATTCAAGGCGGCGCCGGCACCTCGACCAACATGAACGCCAACGAGGTCATCGCCAACCGCGCGCTCGAGCTGCTCGGACATGCCAAGGGCGACTACGTCTATCTTCATCCGAACGATCACGTCAATCTCAGCCAGTCGACCAACGACGCCTATCCGACGGCCGTCAATGTCGCTTTGATCGAAGCGATCGATGGTCTTGCGGCGACCATGGAGACCCTGCAAGCGGCTTTCGAGCGCAAGGCCAAGGAGTTCGACGGTATTCTGAAGGTCGGTCGCACGCAGCTGCAGGACGCTGTGCCAATGACGCTTGGCCAGGAATTCCGGACCTTCGCCGTGATGCTCGGGGAAGACAGAGCCCGCCTGATCGAGTCGGCTGCCCTCCTGCATGAGGTCAATCTCGGCGCCACCGCCATCGGCACCGGCCTCAACGCGCCAGTCGGCTATGCCGCCCTCGCCTGCGCTCATCTGGCGCGGCTCACCGGCCGTCCTCTTGTGACCGCGAGCGACCTCATTGAGGCCACACAGGACCCCGGCGCCTTCGTCCACCTCTCGGGCGTGCTCAAGCGCGTTGCCGTCAAATTATCGAAGACTTGCAATGACTTGCGCCTGCTTTCTTCAGGCCCCAGGGCTGGCATCGGCGAGATCACGCTGCCAGCGATGCAGGCGGGTTCGAGCATCATGCCCGGCAAGGTCAATCCGGTCATCCCGGAAATGGTCAACCAGGTGGCGTTTTCGGTCATCGGCAACGACATCACCGTGACGATGGCGGCGGAAGCAGGCCAACTCCAGCTTAACGCCTTCGAGCCCATCATCGTGCGGTCTCTGTCGGAAAGCATCATGCATCTGACCGCTGCCTGCCATATCCTTGCCGAACGCTGCGTCGACGGCATCACGGCCAATCCGGCGATCATGGCACAGCGGCTGCAGGAATCGATCGGGCTTGCCACGGCGCTCAACCCGCTGATCGGCTATCAGGCGGCGACCGCGGTTGCCCGCGAAGCGCTGGCAACAGGGCGCACCGTGCCGGAAATTGTGCTTCAGCATGAATATCTGACCGTAGAGGAGCTGTTTGAGGCATTGCGGCCGGAACGGCTCGCCAACCTACCGACCGCTATCAACGCTGCGGCTGGTCCTCGCCGATGATCGTGGTCACCACGCGCTTCACCTGACCGAGATGAGCTTCCATCGCCGCGATGGCCTCCTGCTCTTGTCCCGCCGCAATCGCTTCGACGATGCGGCGGTGCTCGACATTCGAGGCCACGCGTCGCTGCGCCATCATGTTCACCAGCTCCGATTGGCGCATCAGTGCATCGCGAGCGTCGGAAACGATCTTCGCAAAGACAGCATTTCCCGAGGATTCGGCAATCATGGAGTGGAATTCCGAATCCAGACCCACCCACTTCAAAGGGTCTTCTTCCCGATCCATTCGATCGCAAAGCTCGAACAGGCGCGTCAATTGCTGCTCCGTTCGCCGCAGCGCCGCCCAGCCGGCTGCCGGAACCTCGATGAAGGGACGCGCCTCGATCAGATCACGCGCCGAATAGCCGCCGTAACGCAGCTCCGGGCCTGGCGTCGATGTGATGACATAGGTGCCGCTGCCGGTACGGGTCTGGGTAAGGCCGAGTGTCTGTAGCGAACGGAGCGCTTCGCGGATAATCGGGCGGCTTACGCCATAGTGCGCGGCAAGCTGCGATTCGGCGGGCAGCCGTATCCCGACCGCCAACCGTCCTGAAGTAATTGCCGAACGAATATCCTCAAACACTGCCTCGGCAGCATTTTTCCGACTGATCGGACTTGTATAAGATAACCAATCAGCCACCTCACTCATGACGGTCAAACTTCACAAACATGCTTCGCTTGTCAAGGATCTGACGGCGAAATGGTGCATGTTCGCCCGGTTCGACACCATACGAAACGACCCGGCTCGATATGGAGAACGGCATCGGCGACAACTTGCACTTGATGTCCGGCCCGCGGAGATATAAAGAAATCCTTATCTCTTTATATGGAGTCGGATTTGCCCCTCCCCTTGTTTGCTTTGTTTCTGGCCGCCTTCGCGTTCGGCACGACCGAGTTCGTCATCGCGGGTATTCTCCCGGATGTGGCTCAGGGCTTGGGTGTCTCGATCCCTTTCGCCGGCTATCTGGTTTCCGGCTATGCGCTGGGAATTGCACTCGGCGGACCGTTCTTGACTATGGCGACGCGGCGGGTTTCACGCCGTACCATTCTGCTCGCCCTGACCGTCGCCTTTTGCCTGGGGCAGATCGCCTGCGCGCTCGCGCCCAACTTTGCTACCATGCTTCTCTTTCGCATTGCGACCGCCATCGCCCATGGTGCCTATTTCGGCATTGCCATGGTGGTTGCGATCGGCCTCGTACCGCAGGCGTTTCGCGGGCGCGCCGTCTCCGTGATCCTTGCGGGCTTGACGGTCTCGAATGTCATCGGCGTCCCTGTCGGTGCCGCGATCGGCGGGTTTTGGGGATGGCGGACGACATTTTGGGCAATGACCCTGGTCGGCATCCTCGCCCTGGCTGCGATATGGATATTGATCCCGCCGACGAAAGCAGACCCTCAGCAATCCGGCCATTTCAGTCGCGAAGTGCGCGTTCTCGGCCGCCAGCAGGTCTGGACGTCCCTCATCATGATGCTCGCCTTGATGATCGGGCAAATGGTGCCGTTCACCTACATAACGCCGCTTTTGCGCGAAGTGACCGGCCTTGATGCCATGTTTATTCCATGGATGCTGCTACTCAACGGCATCGGAGCGACACTGGGCGTTTTCATTGGGGGCCGACTGTCGGACTGGAAGCTGATGCCATCGCTAATCGTCATGCTCGCTGTCCAGGCTGCGGTCCTTGTCGTCCTCTACCTCGTCAGCCCCTATCCCCTGCTGATGGCCGTGACGATTTTCGTCTGGGGTGCTCTCAATTTCGCCATCGGCACCCCGATCCAGGCGCGCATTCTGATGTGGACGGCCGATGCGCCGAGCCTTGCTTCCTCGCTCATCCCATCAGGATTCAATATCGGCATTGCGATCGCAGCAATCGTCGGCGCTGCTCTGCTCGAAGGCGGATATGGCTATCGCAGCCTGCCGGTGCTCGGCGCCTTCGCGCTCGCCCTGGCCTGCGTGGTCGCCATCCTCTCAGCAGCACGCGAAAGCCGCAGCGGCGCAGTTCCGCCACATGCGGCTCTTAGGTGATTTCGCCCGCAGCCACATTTGGCGTCATCCAGCCCAGTAGCTACTGGTTTCCATAGCAATGACATAAACGAGCCTGCCAGCCCTACTCGTCGCCAATGGGACTATCGTGACCTGACACAAGCCCGGTCGAAACCACAGTTTCAAAGTACTCGACCTTCAACTCGAAGGAGCGCAAAAGCTTCTGCGTGCTCGGCTTCACCACCGCATCGTCGAAAGCGCCCTTGCCGAAGTGACCGGCGGAGGCCATATCGGCCCAAAAGCTCATGACCACCAGCTCGTTGTCAGTCCCCCGCACCTTGCGGGCAAGCGTTGCTCCGAGATGGCCGGGAAGGCGCGCCATTTCGACAAAGGTGGTCGTCTCGAGATGCCTTGCATAGGCTGCCAGCACCTCGTCAGAGCCGGCAACGGCTCGCCAGGAACGAATGATCATGTCACCCCCACACAGACCGGCGCATGCGGGGCGTCATCGCCCCCTGCCCGGTCACTGCCGAGGATTTATGCATCAGTTTCGTCGCCCGGCAATCCCGATCGATGGAAAATGGCCCTTGCTTCCGGGCCACCACTACATCGGTCAGACGATCAGTCCCTTCATTGGCAGGACGTGATCTGAGCCGGGGAAGACATCGCGCGTCAAGACGGCTGGCGATGCGCCAAGCAGATCGACCGCGATACCCTTGACGACGGCGCGCAGATCCGTGGTGGCGGCAAGATCGCGGCCATCGCGCAATTGCGCCTGCTTGAGGCCGGGCCAATCGGCAATCACCCGGCCACCCTTGATCGCGCCGCCGGCGAGGAAGGCCGTCGTTCCGGTGCCGTGGTCCGTGCCCTGCGTGCCGTTGACCTGCGCCGTGCGGCCGAATTCGGTCGCAACGAAGATCGCAGTATCCTTCCAGGCTGGACCAAGCTCCTGCTGGAACGCGGCAAAGGAATTGTCGAGCCCGACGAGAAGCTTGTTCAGCCGATCCACTTCGCCCGCATGGGTGTCCCACCCTTCGAAGGCAAGCGCTGCAACGCGGGGGCCGTCATCCTGCGCCAGCAGGCGGGCAGCGCCTCTCGCCATCTGCTCCATTCCCGTGGGATCGCCGGGGCCGCCCCTTGCCTTGACGTCGAGGCCGGCGGCAATCTTGCCGGTCGAGATACCCTCGGCAAGGATTTTCGCAAAGAGCGGATCAGTGTGATTGTAAAGATCCATCAGCCTCGGGGGCAGGTCGTCGCTGACCGGCTGCAGATTGGATGGCGACCAACCCAGCACCGGCGCCTTGCCGCGAATGACGAGCGGCGCGTTGGCGCCGACGGACAATCCGCGGATCTCCGATGCGCCGGGCGAAACCTTCTCGCCCTTCGGCAGGCCTTCCAGCATCCGGTTCAACCAGCCTGAATCGACGCGGCCGGGCATTTCGTAGCCGGACTCGAGCACGTCCTGCCCGTCGAAATGCGACCGGTCGCGATAGGGTGTCGCGCTGGCATGCACGACTGCCGCCTGCCCTGCCCGATAAAGCCTGTTGAAATTCGGCATCGACGGATGCAGCGCAAAGAAGCTGTCGAGCGGAAGAGCCGCCTCAGGGCCGCTCGTCGTCATGGCAATCGCTTGCCTTAGCGCCGCATAATCAGGATCGCCGACCGGTGGCACGGCCGTCAGGCCATCGAGCGCGCCGCGCAGGATGATGGTGATGAAGCGCGGGTCGCGGCCGCCGGCGGCGTAGGCGAAGCGCGGGATGAAGGCCCAGGCAAACAAGGCGCCTGAGGCACCGAGTACGGCACGACGGGTGGGGGTCATGAGTTCGCAGGTCATGGTCAACGCCTTTGAAATTCGGGGGAAAGATAAGCGATCGTCAGACCCTGGTTACGGGTCTCCGCACGCGATACCGCCTGCAGCGTTTCCTTCGAGAGAAGCGGCCCCAGGCTGTCGGAAACGAAGCGACGCGGATCGACCTGGGGCGGCACGGCATTCGCAATCATATTGGCGACATCCATGCGCATGCTGAGGCTTTCGCTGGAGGCCCAGAGATCGACGGTGTCGGCAAAGCCATTCGGGCCGGCTGGCGCCCAGAAGGGCTGCCCCATGGCGGTCAAGGCGCCGAGAATGACGTTCGGCTTCGGCGTCTCGCCGCTTGCCCGCAAAAGCGCGGTCATGAATTCCAGCGGTGAGCGAACCTTCGACAATGTCGGGTTCCAGGCATCCTCGGAGCCGACAAGCGCCCGATAGACGGCCGACAGATCGCCATCCGTCTTGCTGAAGGTCGCCGCAACGGTCTGCACAAGTCCCGGCGGCGGCGTGTCGGCAACGAAATGCCGGACGAGCTTGGTGGCGATGTGCTGCGCGGTTGCCGGGTGGCGGGCGAGATCGCGCAACGCTTCCCGCCCCTGCCCCACACCATTGTCGGCGTAGGTGAGGCCGAGTAGCGTCTGGTCGCCAGGTTCGTGTGCGCCGGCGTTAAAAACGAAAGTGCCGGGCGTGCCGAGCTTGCCTTCGGCGCGCGCCACCGTCCAGCCGGTGATGATTTTGGCGAGCGTTGTCACGTCGGTCTGCGTATAGCCGCCATTGACGCCGAGCGTGTGGAGTTCCAGCGTCTCGCGGGCAAGGTTCTCGTTGAGACCGCGCTTCTTGTTGGCATTAGCCTTGGAGTTCGGCCCGATCGATTGCTGATTGTCGAGATAGCCGAGCATGGCCGGATGGGTTTCGACAGCGAGCAGCATGTCGGCGAACCGCCCGAAGACATGCGGCCGGATCGCTTCGCGCTCAAAGGCGCCGGCAACGATATGCACCTCCTCGCCCTTGGAGATGGCAACGGAGAAATGGTTGGCCCAGAACATGGCGAGCCGTTCGCCGAAGCCGATCAATGGCTGCCGTATCGTACCGTTGAAGCGGGCATCCACCTCGGCCAGCAGAACCTGCTGCGGCAGATAGGGCATCTGCGGCTTTTCAACCTTCTCGACCACCTTGCCGATCGCGGCCGCCATCATCTGATTGTTGGGCTGGGCAGCCATGCCTTGATTGGCCGCCTGGCCCGCCATGGTCCCGGAAGGCTGCGCCGCAGGCTTCTGCGGCTGCTGCGGACCCTGCATCGGCTTGTCCTGCGGCGTGGCGGCGACGGCGGTCACGGCCTGCTGCCTCGCCTCCTTGCGCTGTTCCTGGAACGCGTAGAGAGAAACGAGGAGATCGGCTGTGGATTGCAGCTGCGCCCCGACCGGAACCGGAACGAAGCGCTCGGTGATTTCTTCCAGCAACGCACCGCGCGGATCGGATGCGATCGCGGTCGTGCCGTTATGGTCTGCCCCTAACCCAAAACGAGAAAGAGCGAGCGCGGCATAAACGTCATTGGATTGCTGAGCCATGGTCTTGCCAACTCCTGCATCGAACACGCTCCTTTAACGCAGAGGTGGCTTCGATCCGTCGCTCGGCAAGTGTGATCATTTTATGGCAGCGGCCCTCGGCATGCTGCGGCGAACCAAGCTCTCGGCCAGCGCCCGGCGTTCGTCGTAGGAGAGCGTTGCGGCAAAATCGACCGCGCGCTGTTCGAGCTTTGCTCTCACGGCGACATCGCCATCGCGCGCCCTCGCCAGCGCAGCCGAAAGCGCTTCCTTGTCGAGCGTCGGCTGCCCGAGAATGGAGGCGGCATCGATCTTTGCCTGCTGCGCGTCGAGAATGATCTGCCGCTCGCCCTTGCGCGCCTCGTTGAGCGCGGCGCGCAAAGCCTTCTTCTGGGCGGAAGGCAGTTGCTCGCCGGCAAGCGGCATCATGCCAACCCCGGCCTGGGTCTTGCGTATCCACGTCAGCCCGCCCCCAGCCAGCGCCCCTATCAGGAAGATGTTCAGCACCAGCAGGGAAATAACCACTATTCGAAAGCTGCGATCTGTCATTGGCTGTCCTGCTGCGCTACACCCGCATCCGGCCCGATATCGCCGAACATGGTTGCGGTTCCGTCGGAAACGACCGAGGTATCGGATGTCAAGCTCGGGGCCAGGATGGCGATGGCAATGCTACCGGCGAGCGCGCCGGCTATGCCGACGCCTACGAGGCCGATACCCGCGGAACCGAAACGGAACCAGTTTCTAATCGTCAGACGGCGAACGAGCTTTGCGACAATTCGGCCTTCCAGCCCAGCTCCACCGGGCTTCACAACATAGGTGTCGAGCAAAGCGTCGAGATCGGCGGCGTGCGCAAGCGCTTCGGCAGCTGCAGGGCTCTTGGCAAACTCGCGCGCAGCCGCGCGTTCGGCTTGCGGCCACCGGGCAATATCGCCGCCATAGGCCGCAGTCAGCGCTTCAAACCGCTCGGCATTCATCTGAGCTGCGATACTCTCAACCATCGCCCTGTTCCTTCAACAAAAGTACCTGCAACGAACGCCTTCCGCGCGCTAGCAGGCTTTCCAGTGCGTCGACGCTGACGTCCATGATCTCAGCCGCCTCGGCATTCGACAGCGCCTGATAGTAAACCAGGATGATTGCCTCGCGCTGCCGGGGCGCAATCATCTGTATGGCTCGCTCCACGCGCCTGGACGGGTCGTCCTCGCTCAACAAACCCGCATCCGGCGCCGGCCCCTCATACTCGACATCGGGCGGCTGCTCGGCAAGCACGTCCTTGCGCCGGCGCAGGCGATCGTAGCAAAGGTTGATCGCCACGCGATGCACCCACGTGCTGAAGCGGGCGTTGCGCTGGCGCCAGCCGCCGGCATTGCGCCAAACGCGCAGGAACGTCTCCTGCGCCACATCCTCGGCCTCGGTCGCATCGCCAAGCATTCGGGTCGCTACTGCGATGATGCGCGGCGACTGCCGTGTTATCATCACGCGCATCGCCGGAACGTCGCCCGCGGCGATGCGACCGAGCAAATCCTCATCCGGGTCGCCACTCTTGGGCGCGCGATCCCACTTCATCGACAATCGCCACCGCTCCAGTTTTCCGCGATACCGGCACGAGACGCCGATTTCAGCCTTTCGGCCCGCCAAATCCGCGTGGCCATAAGTTCTGGCAAGGGGCGCCAATCGGATCGCAGCATTTCGGTCAGCGTATCATCCTTCGACATCAAAAACATGGTCACAAGGATTGAACGGTGCGCTTGCCAAATTCCGTCGCTTTTGCGGCGGCAGTTTCAAATTTTCTTTCAAAGCCGGAGGCTGCCCACCGCGCAATAAAGAAGGCCGGCGCACCCGGACACAGAAGCTTCACCTTCTGCTGCCCGGATTGCCGGCACTCCACATGGTCAAATGCAACGCCTCCGCTCGATCAGAGCGTCAGCAGATCGCTCGTGGTCAGATCCTGCTCATTGGTCGAGTAGAAGCTGCCGAAGCTCGGTATCTGCGTTTGCTGCGACTGCGACTGCAATTGCGACTGCTGCGACTTCATGGCCTCTTCGAACTGGCTTTGCGTCAAGGAGCCCGAACCGGAGGTATCGAGGCTCTTGAACAGCGAAGTTGCCTGATCCGCACTGACGTCAGACGGGCGGGCCGCGACGAATTCGGATTCGCTGACGCTGCCGTCACCGTCCGTATCCATCGAGGAGAACGCTGCCGAGAGCTCGTCATCGCTCATCTGGCCGCCGGATGAGACATGATGGCCGTGGCCATGACCGTGATGTCCGGCCTGCATGGCTTTGGCGAGCTGCGCATCGGTGAGAGAGCCGGTATTGTTGGTATCGTAGCTCTGGAACTGCTGCTCCGCCTGCGTTTCGCTGACGCCCTGCGGGCGGGCGGCGACAAACTCTGCTTCGCTGACACTACCATCTCCATTGGTGTCCATGGAGCTGATCAGATTGTTCAGATTGCTATCCTGGCTGCCGGTTGCGGAAGCCTGCTGGGTGCTCGACGTCGAACTGCTGGAATTGCTGTCGGAATCCGATGACGAGCTATCGCTGCCGGTCCCGGCCTGCAAATTAAGAATCATGTTCATCAGCTGCGCGACGAGCTGCTGCGCCGAAGCGAGCTGGGAGGAATCGTCCGAAGAGGATGAGGAACTGGTTCCCGAAGAGCTGTCGGACGAATTGCCGGAGGAGCTGTCGGACAGCAGGGATGAGACAGAATCGTCAGCCGTTGACGCCGTCGAACGCGACATCAGATATTGATAGTAATTGCTCGATGAGATCGAGGAAATGCTCGTCATTGGGGCCTCCAGATACGAGCGTTGAGAGGAACTCGGATGGCTTATACGTACGCGACTTGAACACGGTCGACGCCACGCCCTGCCTCATTGCGGCCAGAGCACGGCTTCGATGATCGATATGGCGGATGGACTTGCCAACGCTGCTGGTCAAACGCGTTTAGCGCCCCAACTTGACCGGTGCGTCGTTTCCAGAGCAAGCGAATCCGGGATCGCCCCGCCAATATATTTTGCCATCATGGCCCTATCGGCATCTGCACATTTTCGATTTTCACTTCCCAACGTGGGGAAATTGCACAAGGAAACTTGCGCGTGGCTTATAGGCGCTTGACGAATACACCCTATTGCGATTTTCTTCCTCGATTTTTAGGGAATATACAAATTCGGCCACTCTGTTCGTTTTCACTGATATATGGGCTTCAGTGATGATCGGCACTGATGGAACGAGAAGAACAAGAAGAGGGGCATAGCTTGAAAAGCAGTTTCGGTGGAGAGGTGAATGAGGCGAACTAAGGAGGAGGCGGCGGAAACCAGGAGCGAGATTTTGCAGTCCGCAAAAGCTCTGTTTCTCGACAGGGGGTACGAGAACGTCAGCCTGGAAGAAATAGCCGCAGCAGCCGGTGTCACGCGGGGGGCGGTACACTGGCATTTCAAGAACAAGCAGGGGCTGATGTTCGCGATTCGCGACGAGGCCCAGCAACCGTTTCAGGAACTGGCGGAGCGGATGTCCAAGGAGCTGCCGCCCAATCCGCTCGATCTGATCGCCGACACGATAGCGGCGATATTCGACGACGTTCACGGCGATCCGCGCAAGCGCAGCATGTTGAAGGTGATGATGCATCTCGACATGGCGTTTTGCGATGGCACAACGAGCCGGGCAAGTTCGTTCCGGCACGACATGCACCAGAATTTCGAACGCATTTTCACCCTGATGGATGAAAAGACGAAGCTGCCGGCACCCTGGACACCGGATACCGCCGCTTCCGCGCTGACGGCCGTCATCGGCGGCCTGATCACGGAATGGACGCTCGACCGGGGCAATTTCGAGCTGGTTCCTTGCGGGCAGATGTTCATAAAGATGGTGCTGAAGACGTGGTTCCCGCTGGCGCAGACGCAGGAACTGGCACTCACGGCGATCTGAGGCAACTTCACAAAGACAGGAAGCAGCCTCGTATTGAGGATTATGAAAAAACAAAGAGATAGAGTATTTCTCTAGCTCGTTCTGGAAGCGAGAAATCTCTAACGCCGTGGAAAAAGCGCATGGCGATTTTCTCGTCGAAACGACGCCCAAGCATTGGATGAGGCTCCAAGAGCCTGCGACGAACCGAAGCGTCGCTAAAAGATCCTGGAAACAAAAAAGGACTCGGAGGGAAAGCCGAGTCCTTTATTTTGATCGGAGGTCAACCGATCGATGAAAGAAGCCCGGCGGATTGGAACGCCAGGCTTCTCATACCCGGCACGAAGCCGGGTAATTCCTTATTAGAAGCTACGCTCGAAGCGCATGATACCAGCCCACTGATCCTGGTTCACAGAATCGAAGTTGGTGTAGGATACTTCCGGACGAAGCGTCAGGTTCTTGACCGGATTCCAGGTGAGGTTCGTGGTCGCTGCGAAGATCTTCGAGTCGGTGTAGGCAAGCTGGATGTTCCACTTCAGCTTGTCGTTGATCGGCACGCTACCGCCGCCCCAGACAGCCCAGTCACCCCAGCCGCACTTCGACGGATCATTAACGGGGCAAGCCGAACGATCGAGGTTGGTACCGGCGTACTTGTTGAGCTTGTCGCCGTCGGTGTTGTAGCCGCCCATCAAGAAGGCCGAGAACACACCGAAGTCAGCGTCTACACGAACTTTAACAGCACCTTCTTCAACGATCGAGTCGTAACCGCCGACGACCTTGACGCCCCATGCGCCAGACTTGAAGCCGAGACCGGCGACAACGTCAGGAGCGTAATGGTTGGTTTTGTCGTCCGTCCACCAGCTCGCACCGTAGGAAGACGAATCCGAACCACTGGAGTTCGAATCTTCGAGCGAGATCACAGCCGTAAAGCCGTTGCCTGCGTCGTAGTTGTAGGTCAACTGGTTCAGTTCGTACGGGCCGTCATAGATCACGTCGTCGTTGATGACATCGCCAGCGTAACCGACATACAGGTTGTACTGCGAGTCGAGCTTACCAACCGTGAATCCGCCGAGGCTGATGTTGGCGAACAGGAGCTTCGTGGAGGTGGAGCCGCCGTCGTTCCAGTCCCAACGCAGAACCATGTTGGTCTTCAGCGGACCGTATTCGGTGTCGGTTGCGGTGTCGACGTTCAGCTCAGCACGGGTGTGCCACAGGGTGCCAACCTTGCTGTTCGGATTGTAGGCATCGTACCATTCGCCTTCAGAACGGACACGGCCGCCGATCTTGAGGCAGGTTTCGGTACCCGGAATGAAGAAGTAACCAGCACCGTATGCGTCGCAAATGCGAACGTATTCCAGCGGCTCGGGCTCAGCAGCAACGATGGCGTCGGCCGCATGAGCGCCGGATACTGCTGCCAGCGCAGCAGCGGAGCCGAGAAGAAGGCTCTTGATGTTCATTATTAAACTCCTGGTTGTAATATGCATTTCAAATTTACCGCGAGCGCAAAACTGGAATACTACCTTAGAGATCGCTTCGGTCTAAACGCGACCGGGTAGCCCGGCAAATACGCACCTAATGTTGGCCTGAGTCCCCTCGAACCTCCACGATTGACCCCGCGGCAAAGGCCTTGAAATGCCTCTACCGATCCGGCCGAATACTCGACCGTAAGACAACTTATGTCCTGTATTTGGTTTACAAACAGCCCGTATGTTTGTCAATTATATGAAACATGCTTGCGCGTTAGTCTTGGCCGATGTTGCCTAAATGCAACTGACGACAGCGGGGCACCGCATGCCTGCGGAGGCGACCGCCAGAAGACTTCAATTCACGCAAATACCGGCAAATCGGTACCCACACCTGCCTCCAAGGCGGCGCGACATCCGCAATCACCGGCAACAGGACGACCTGGCCCGAATGTAACGACGCTGTCCAGGCCGGCATGATGAAGCGCTCGAGAGGCTATCCGGCAGCAACGCTCAGAAACAAAATTCAATAAATCGGTACACACAGAAATATTGAATCTCCCTAGATTCCCGCGAGTCGCGCCATCTAAGAGGAAAAATCGCGAATGAGTGAGAACCGGTCGATCTTCATCGCGACCCCCTGCTTCGGCGGCCTTGTCACCAAGGACTACATGCAGTCCATTTTCTCGTTAATGCAGACCGGCGCGCAGGTCGGCATACAACTGACGCTTGCTCTGCTCGGCAACGACGCTCTGATTACCCGCAGCCGCAACACGCTCGTCTCCTCCTTTCTGAACGATACGGCGGCGACTCACATGCTCTTCATCGACGCCGACATCAGCTTCGAGCCGGATCAGGTCATACGGCTGCTCGCGGCGGACAAGGATGTGGTCGCCGCCATGTATCCGATCAAGGACTATGATTGGGACACGGCTGCCCGCGTCAATTCGCGAGACGGCGAAACGCTTTCAGCTGCCGCGCTTCACTATGTCGGCACCCCGCTTGTCGGTCAGGTCGCGGAACGTGAGGGCGATTTCGTCAGCGCCGTCTATGCAGGCACAGGCATGCTTCTGATCAAGCGCAACGTCATCGAAAGAATGATCGCCGCCTATCCGGAGCTGCGCTACAGCGCAATCCACGCCTATCCCAGCACGAAGCGCTCGCCAAGCACCCAATACGCCCTGTTCGAATGCATGGTCGAGGAGGGAACGGGTATCTATCTCAGCGAGGATTTCGCCTTTTGCCACCGCTGGCGGGCACTCGGCGGCAAGATCTGGCTCGACACCGCCAGCAAGCTTTCCCATACCGGTCCTCATCGTTTCGTCGGCAACACCGCCCCGCGTTACTGAGGCGGCTAAATACAAAATATCCGCTCCGGCGCGATGGAGACTGCACCTTCCGGGATGAGGCGATCGCCACTCCCGCAATAAGCGGTCATCACGACGGGGTTGACAGAGGACGAGGCTAGGGCATAGCCTTTTCACATTCACCAGGGGGGTCCCGGCAAGGGGCTGAGATACTGCTGAACAATACGGCTTTGCCGATTGTGGGCGCAGTGACCCGTTGAACCTGATCCAGTTCATACTGGCGTAGGGACGGTGCAAGCGCTCGATGGCTTTGGATTCCCGCGTGGGTTCCGTGCCGGCGTCTTTCCATCATTCCGGCTGATGACTGGGTCTCCAACCGCAACTTGGAGCCTCAAACCATGAACATTGCCGCAAAGAACCTCACCCCGACCGTTACCACCGGCCCGCTGCCGGCCTCGCGGAAGATCTATATTCCCGGAGAAATCCACGCCGACATCCGGGTGCCGATGCGCGAAATCAGCGTGCATCCGACATCGGGCGAACCGCCGGTCGTCGTGTATGATTCCTCCGGTCCCTACACGATCGAAGGAGCCGATATCCGCATCGAACAGGGCCTGTCGCAGTTGCGCCGCGACTGGGTGCTCGCCCGCGGCGATGTCGAGGCCTATGAAGGCCGCGATGTGCGCCCCGAGGACAACGGCTTCGTCAGCGGCGATCGGCTGACGCCGGAATTTCCCGCCAAGCGCCAGCCGCTGCGGGCCAAGGACGGCAAGGCTGTTACCCAGCTCGCCTATGCGCGCGCCGGCATCATCACGCCGGAAATGGAGTTCATCGCCATCCGCGAAAACCTTGGCCGCAAGGCGAAAGCCGAAGCGCTTCTTCGCGACGGCGAGAGCTTCGGCGCCCATATTCCCGATCACGTCACCCCGGAATTCGTCCGTCAGGAGGTTGCCGCCGGTCGCGCCATCATTCCGGCCAACATCAACCACTCCGAAAGCGAGCCGATGATCATCGGCCGGAATTTCCTGGTGAAGATCAACGCCAATATCGGCAATTCCGCCGTCACCTCCTCGATGGCGGAAGAAGTCGAGAAGATGGTCTGGGCGGCACGCTGGGGTGCCGACACCGTCATGGATCTCTCGACCGGCCGCAACATCCATAACATCCGCGAATGGATCATCCGCAATTCACCGCTGCCGATCGGCACCGTGCCGCTCTATCAGGCGCTGGAAAAGGTCGGCGGCATTGCGGAAGAACTGACCTGGGAAATCTATCGCGACACGCTGATCGAGCAGGCAGAACAGGGCGTCGACTATTTCACCATCCATGCCGGCGTGCGGCTGCATTACATCCCTCTAACAGTCAATCGCGTCACCGGCATCGTCTCGCGCGGCGGCTCGATCATGGCCAAGTGGTGTCTTCATCACCATCGCGAGAGCTTCCTTTACGAGCATTTCGAGGAAATCTGCGACATCTGCCGCGCCTATGACGTTTCCTTCTCGCTCGGCGATGGCCTGCGTCCCGGCTCGATTGCCGACGCCAACGACGCCGCGCAATTTGCCGAACTCGAAACGCTCGGCGAACTGACGAAGATCGCTTGGGCGAAAGATTGCCAGGTGATGATCGAAGGTCCCGGCCATGTGCCGATGCACAAGATCAAGGAAAATATGGACAAGCAGCTCGCCGTCTGCGGTGAGGCGCCCTTCTACACGCTCGGACCGCTGACGACCGATATCGCGCCGGGCTACGACCACATCACCTCGGGTATCGGCGCTGCGATGATCGGCTGGTTCGGCACGGCGATGCTCTGCTATGTCACCCCGAAGGAGCATCTCGGCCTGCCCGACCGCAACGACGTCAAGACCGGCGTCATCACCTACAAGATCGCAGCGCACGCCGCAGATCTTGCCAAGGGTCATCCAGCCGCCCAGGTGCGCGACGATGCCCTGTCGCGCGCGCGCTTCGAGTTCCGCTGGGAAGACCAGTTCAACCTCTCGCTCGACCCCGACACCGCCCGCAGCTTCCACGACGAAACCCTGCCGAAGGAAGCGCATAAGGTGGCGCATTTCTGCTCGATGTGCGGCCCGAAATTCTGCTCCATGCGGATTTCGCACGACATCCGCGCCGAGGCACAGAAGGAAGGACTGGAAGCCATGGCGGCGAAGTATCGTGAGGGCGGCGACCTCTATATGCCGATCGATACCGCCACGCATCCGGCCGAGTGACATGCGGGTCCTCGTCAAAGGGGCCGGCGTTGCCGGCCTCACGGTCGCACACGAACTGGTCCGCCGCAGGGCAGAAGTCACGGTCTCGGATCGGAACCTGGATTTCCGTCATGCAGCCTCCTGGCTTGCCGGCGGCATGCTGGCGCCATGGTGCGAACGGGAAAGTGCGGAGGCGGCAGTGCTGGAGCGCGGCCGCGATTCCGCCGATCGGTGGGACGCGATCCTGCCCGGCAAGGTCGTCCGCAACGGAACGCTTGTCGTCGCGGCAAGCCGCGACCAGAACGAGCTGAAGCGATTCGCCGGCCGCACAGCAGGCTATCGCTGGCTGGACGAACAGGACATCGCCATCCTTGAGCCTTTGCTTGCCGGCCGTTACCGGCATGGCCTGTTCTTCCCGCAGGAGGCGCATCTCGATCCTCGGGAGGTCATGCAATCCTTGAAAGACGGCCTTTTGGCCAAGGGCGTCACCTTTGTCGGCCAGGTCGCGGAGGACGACGGGTTCTCCGAGATTGTCGACTGCACCGGGGCTGCCCGCATCGGCGAAAGCCCGGCGTTGCGGGGCGTGCGAGGCGAAATGCTCTATCTGCAGACGCATGAGGTCACGCTTTCACGTCCCGTCCGGCTGCTGCATCCGCGCGTTCCGATCTACATCGTACCGCGCGACAAGGGCCTGTTCATGGTCGGCGCGACAATGATCGAAACCGACTTCAAGGGGCCAATCGCCGCCCGCTCGTTGATGGAACTGCTGAACGCGGCCTATACCGTGCATCCAGCCTTTGCCGATGCCACGGTGGTCGAAACCGGCGCCGGTATCCGCCCTGCCTTTCCAGACAACCTTCCGCGCGTAACGCGAGAGGGCAAGACCACATCTATCAACGGCCTCTTTCGCCACGGCTTCCTCTTAGCCCCCGCAATGGCGGCCGAGGCCGCCGATCTCATTTTTTCCGGACAGGATAGCGATAGGAGCCGCCAATGCGCCTGATCATCAATGGCGAAACGCAGATCGTCGCCGCCACCACGCTTTCTCAGCTTCTCACCGCGCTCGAATACGAGGGCGAGTGGCTGGCGACCGCCGTCAACGGCGAGCTCATTCATCGCGAAGAGCGCGACGACCATGCCTTGGCCGACAATGACAGAATAGAAATTCTCACTCCGATGCAGGGAGGCTGACCCGTGCTGGAACTCTACGGAACCGAAATCCCCTCGCGCCTGCTTCTCGGCACGGCGCGCTACCCCTCCCCGGCCATGCTGGCGGAATCAGTCAAACGTTCGCAAACCGGGATCGTGACCGTGTCGCTGCGCCGGGAAACGGCGGGCGGACGCAATGGCGGCGCATTCTTCGAGATGATTCGCGAGCTTGGCGTCCGCGTCCTTCCCAATACCGCCGGCTGCCACGGCGTATCCGAGGCGGTGCTAACAGCGAAAATGGCGCGCGAGGTCTTCCGCACCAATTGGATCAAGCTCGAAGTGATCGGCAATCACGATACGCTGCAGCCTGATGTCTTCGCCTTGGTGGAAGCGGCGAGAATCCTGAGCGACGAAGGTTTCGAGGTCTTTCCCTATACGACGGACGATCTGATCGTTGCCGAGCGCTTGCTGGACGCCGGATGCCAGGTGTTGATGCCTTGGTGCGCGCCGATCGGAACGGCGGCCGGGCCGCTCAATCTCTCCGCGCTGCGTTCGATGCGGGCCCATTTTCCCGACGTACCGCTGATTGTGGATGCCGGTATCGGCAGGCCCTCCCATGCGGCCATCGTCATGGAACTCGGCTTCGATGCCGTCCTCCTCAACACGGCTGTTGCCGGCGCCGGCGATCCAGCCGCGATGGCGGAGGCCTTCGCCAAGGCGATCGATGCCGGCAGGCAGGCTTTCGGCGCGGGCATGCTGGAGCCGCGCGATATGGCCGTGCCCTCGACGCCCGTCATCGGAAAGGCGGTTTTCTCGTGACGCTCGATCCATTCTACCTGATCGTCGATAGCGCCGCCTGGATCAGGCGGCTCGTGCCGCTCGGCGTCAAGCTGGTTCAGTTGCGCGTCAAGGAGCGCCCCCTCGACGAGACTCGCGCGGAAATACGCGAATCGAAGGCAATTTGTGACGCTCATGGCTGCCAGTTGATCGTCAACGACTATTGGCAGCTGGCGATCGAGGAAGGCTGCGACTTCATCCATCTCGGCCAGGAGGATCTGGCATCCGCCGATCTCTCGGCCATCCGCGTCGCCGGACTGAAGCTAGGTCTCTCCACTCACGACGAGAGGGAACTGGCGACGGCGCTTGCCGCGGAACCCGATTATATCGCGCTCGGGCCGGTTTACCCGACCATCCTCAAGGCCATGGCCTGGGCGCCCCAGGGTCTGGAACGCGTCGGCCAATGGAAGGCCCGCATCGGCGATCTGCCGCTCGTTGCAATCGGCGGGCTCACTGTCGAGCGCCTTGCCGGCATATTCGCTAGTGGCGCCGATATTGCCGCCGTCGTGACCGATATCACACGCAATCGCGACCCCGAATCGCGGACGCGGCAATGGATCGCAGCCACGCGACAATTGCCTCGAAATTGACACGATCGGGATACCAAACGCCATGCGAAGGCATGATTTTCAGGGTCTGCCGCCCGATGAACGGCGCATTCATAAAATATTCAGCTGAACATAATCATGCTTAAGACGTTGATTAAATGACTCGCGTATTCGCTGAGCATAAAGGCTGCTTTGGAGGTAGTCATGATAAAGAAGACAGTTCTTACGGTTCTGCTGGCCTCTGCGGTCGTAGGCGGCGCATTGGCGCCCGTCAGCTCCGCACAGGCACAGTATTACGACGGCCGCCCGCCCTATCGCGGCGATTGGCGTGGCCATGACGATTGGCGTCGCCATCACCACGGCAATGGCGGCGCAATCGCTGGCGGTGTTGCCGCTGGTCTCATCGGCGGCCTGATCGTCGGCGGCGCCCTTGCCAACAGAGGCCCGGTCTACGAAGCGCCTCCCCCGCCGCCGAGGTGCTGGTTCGAGAACCGAGAGGTTCAGAACCAGTATGACGATGGCTGGCACTACGAGCGCATTCGCGTCTGCAATTAAACAAGAGACCGAGCAAGCGCACAGGCGCATGCCGGACGAATGGACGACTTTGAGATTGCCGGCGGCTGAACACCGCCGGCAAACTTTTTGAAGCCCGAAAAATGGTCTAACTACAGGCCATGCGTCCTCGGATAAGCGTTGCGCTGCGGGAATGTTCTGCCGGCAAGACTTTCGGGCACGGGTCGCCAGATTTCCACCTGCAGCGGATAGCACGGCACCGTATCGCTCGAATGCTCGCTGCCGCAATCACCTCCCGGGCAGGCGGAGAGAGCCCCAAGTAGATCGATTTCCGCGAAAAACTCGATGAAATCGCCCGGCCGCACCGGGCTTGCCTTCATGAAATATTGGTGCGTATCGCGCGTGAAGCCCGTACACATGAAGACGTTCAGCACATCGTGAACATGAAACTCCGCCTCCTGGACTGGAATATTCATCTCCTTGGCAAGCGCGCGCGACAGGTTCGAATGGCAGCAATGGTGATAGTCGTCACCCTTCAATAGGCGATTGGTATAGGGATCGCAACGCGTGCCGATGACATCGTGAACGCCTCCTCCGTCTGCGTCCCAGCCGTACCAGCCGAGCGTGTCATGGGTGATCGTCGCCATGGGCCGCAGGTAAGGCAAGCTGCTCCATAGCCGATCGCCGACGCCGACATGGGTGGCATGCAGAGCCCGGGTCTTGCCGCTGAAGAAGCGTTCGGAGAGATCCTCCGCATTCCACAGATTGAGATCGCCGACCTGCGATCCCTCGACGCTGACGATGCGGAAGAAATGCCCTTTCGGCACTCGGAAACTGCCGCCTTCGCGCGGCGGCACGATGATTTCGGCAATCTTGGTCATGGTCTGCCTTGCCGTCTGGAGTACATCCATGTCTGCTGCCGGCAGCGTGCCATTCGGATAGACGACGACAGGCGGCTTGCCGCGCCGTTCCTCGGCATCTGCGGGAACGGCCATGTCGAAAATACTGCTCATGATGGCGTGTCATTCCTTATCGAGTTGGAGCCGAAACGTTCGTTTTGAGAGCACTTTAGGGATACAGGGCCGCGGCGCAACGGCGATTTGCCTTGCCCATTGGCTAAGTCCTACTTAGCCTCACAGGATGCAACATGTTCCTCTTGCCTCCCTTCGCGCCTTCGAGGCCGCCATCCGTCACGAGAGTTTCACCAAGGCGGCAGCGGAACTCAACCTTACCGCTGCCGGCGTAAGCCAGCATGTGCGCAGCCTGGAGGAATGGCTTGGGGTCAAACTGTTTACGCGTCATGTCCGTGGCGTGACGGCGACGGCGGCGGGCCGCGAATTCGGCGCAGCTGTAGCAGATGGCCTCGGGCATATCGATATCGCCGCCAGGCAATTGCGGTTTGCAGGCACCAACCGGCCCGTCAGCGTCGCCTGCATCGCTTCCGTCGCCACCCGCTGGCTGATACCGCGCCTAGAGGCATTCAGAAGGGAATACCCGGAGATTCAGATCAATATCGTCTACGCGCTCGATATGAAGACGCCGGAGGCGGCGGGCGTCGATCTGCTGATCCGCCATGGGCCGGGACCTGCCGCAAACGCTATCCCGCTCTTGACGGCCGAAACGCGGCCGACCTGCTCGGCGGAATATAAAAACCGCCATGGACCGATCGACAAACCCGCCGACCTTCTCGATCTGGATCTTCTGCACGACGAAACAACAGCCGCCTGGATACGCTGGTTCGCGCTTGACAATATCCTCCGGCCTTTGAAGCCCGGCCCTGTCTTTGCCGATTTCAACCTGATGATCGCGTCGATTATCGGCGGCCAGGGCATTGGCCTCTGCCCGACGGCCCTGATTTCGGACGAATTGGCCAACGGTACATTGGTCACCCTGTTCCACACGCCGTCGGATACGGACAAATCCTACTGGCTGCTCCCCGCCGGTCGCCTCTCCAACGAGGCGGAGATTTTTCGCGATTGGCTGGTTTCCGTCAGCAAGCAGAGTACGAGCAGGTGACACCCGCTGCCGCGGCGCGCCATTGTCAAAGGCTCTCTGCCGTAACCGTCAAAAAGCGGACAGGCTCCGGATCGATATCGGTATCGATCAGCCCCAACCGCTTCAGCGTCAAGTCGATGGCGCGGCGGGCCTGAACCTCCGGCGCCTGATCGAGGACGATCGTCATCAAACCCTCCTTGAGATAGCCGCGCGTCGCATCGGACAGTTCATGCCCGACCCAGAAGACAGGCCGCTTGCGATGCCGGCGTAGAACAGTCGCGATCGCGGCATTGTCGCCGCCGGCGCTGTAAAGGCCGGCAATATCAGGATATCGGGCGAATGCGCTTGCCAGCAGTTCCATCGTCTTCATCTCATCGTCCTCGTCGAGCATGACTTCCACGAAACGATGCGATGGGTCTGCGTGATCAAGCAGATAGTCGGAAAAGCCGCGGATGCGTGCCTTGTGGTTCTCATAGGCGCCGCTGTGACAGAGCGCGACGAAGCTGCCGGAGATATTGGCTTGCATGCGCGCCATATAGAAGGCGGCGGTGCGGCCGGCGGCCTCATTGTCGATGCCGACGTAAGGCAGTTCGCGCGCCGGCCGGGTCATGATCTGGACGACTGGTATGCCGGCGCCGGCGGCCTTGCGGACGCTGCCGACCACATCGGGATGATCGGGAGCAACGACGATCAAGGCGGAGCGCCGTGCCTGTGGATTTGCGATATGGCGCGAGAAATCGGCGGGGTCATCTTCCCGTGCGAAAGTCCGCTGAATCTGGATATCCTTGTCGAGCAGGACCGCAATGCGCTCGAAGGCGCGATTGAGCCTTGAATAAAAGTAGGTCTCGGGCCGCAGCAATACGACTTCGATCCGCACCAGGCCATGGCGGGCGCCGGCAAGCGGCGCGCGATAGCCAAGCCGCTTTGCCGCGATGAAGATCTTCTCCGCCGTCTCCGGCAAGACGTTGCCGCGCCCGTTCAGTGCGCGCTCGACCGTTGCAGCCCCCACACCTGCCGCCGCGGCCACATCCTTCAACGTAATCTTGACCAAGTTCCCCCTCGCCCTCCAAGCCGATGATCAGATTTGATCACAGATTCGAAGCCTGCAAAAGGGGGCAAACTTCAGCCGAAACGGGCAACGAGAAAATCGATGACACTACGCAACATCGCGGTCGGACGCCGGTCCGGCGCATAGACCAGATGCATCGGCGTCGGCTTGTAAGACCATTGCGGCAGCACGGGCTCCAGCCGGCCGGCATCAAGATCGGCCGCCAGAAGCAGTTGGGGCTGCAACACGATGCCGGCTCCCTGCAAAGCGGCAACGCGCAAAGCCCCGCCCTGGTTGGCGGTAAACCTGCCCTTGATCACGATTTCGCGGGTTTCACCCTCCGGGCCGACAAGATGCCACCGTCCTTGCAGACGCCAGTAGGAATGGCCCAGACACATGTGATTGGCGAGATCTTCGGGGCTTTGCGGCCTGCCGCACCTGTCGAGATAATCGGGCGAGGCCGCCAGAATGCGCCGATAGGGTTTCAACGGCCGCGCCACGAGATTGGTGTCCGTCAGCTCACCGATATGAATGCCGAGTTCATAACCTTCGCCGATCAGATCATGCGGATTGTTGTCGAGCGCCAGATCGACGCTCACGTCGAGATTCTGATGCAAATAGTCGACTAGCGCCGGCACGAGACTTTGCGTTCCGAAGCTGACGGGGGCCACGAGCCGCAAACGCCCGCGTGGCGCCGATTGCAGTTCGGATGCCGATTGCTCGGCGAGATCGACCTCGGCCAGTACCGTCTTGCAACGCTCGTAGTAGAGCTTGCCGACTTCGGTCAGCTGGTGACGCCGCGTGGTGCGATGAAGCAGGCGTGCGCCAAGCCGCTGTTCAATCATCCTTATATGCTTGGCGACCATGGCCGCTGACACCTGACTGATATCGGCTGCGGCGGCGAAACTTCCATGCTCGACCACCCTGACGAACATTGCCATTCCCGCCAACTTGTCCATGATTGCATACCTATAGGTTCGGAATGAAGCAAATAGGAGCGTATTTATCGCCGGCTAGTTTTACAAGATAGTCCATGGCGCCTAACGTCAGGCGACATTTTATCAAGGAGTTATCATGCCCATCCTGCGCTTGGAAATGCATCCCGGCCGCACACAAGACCAGAAGCGCGCCTTCGTTCGCGAAGCGACGAAAGCCGCCGCCGAAACGCTCGCCTGCCCGCCGGAATCGGTGGAAATCATCATTACCGAGATTTCGAAGGAGTCCTGGGCGACGGCGGGCAAACTGAAATCGGATAGCTGAAACGATCCGATTTCGTGATCACGGCCTGGCGGTTGTAACTCGACCGTCAGGCGCGATCGATCGCCAGGCTCTGACGCCCCCAGGCCTCGGCCCAATCCATCAGACGGGCCAGCTCCTGCTTGAGGGCATGTGAGCGAATGATATCGGCAGCGTGATCGACATTGGTGCGCGGATTGTAAAACACGCCGATCTCTTCGCCGCTTTCCCGTCTTGCCGCCTCAAGGCGAGCCTTCACATCCTCTACTTCGGCCTTCACCGCAAAGTACCGCTTCATGACCTCGATGAGGTCGCGGTCGCTTGCATTCATTTCCATGCATACTCCACATTACCCATTTTAGCGCTCTGCAAAGATCCGATTCGCATGGCGAAATCTAGGTCGTTGCTTAGCCGGCAAGAAGAGTTTGCGGACCTCGGTTCGGGAGAAGAGCGTGGGATCGTTAAGCGAATTCAGGACCAGCTTTCCTTCACCGACTGCATGACCACATTGGTCGAAGTGCTTGCGACGAAAGGCAAACTGGAAATCTTCTCACCCAAAACGATGCGGTAGCGCCTTATATCGGAGGTGCGGACCTTCAGGAGATAATCGAAGCGGCCGGCGATCATGTGGCACTCTTCGATTTCCTTGATCTTTTTGATGGCATTGTTGAAGCTGAGCAGAGCCTCTTCGCGCGTATCCGTCAACTTGACTTCCGCAAAGGCGACGTGATCAAGGCCGAGCTTGATCGGATTGAGGATGGCCTTGAAGCCGTCGATATAGCCGGAATCGATCAGTTTCTTGAGACGCGCCTGGCATGGGGTCTTGGAAAGGCCGACCCGCTCGGAAAGCTCGGTGATCGACATGCGGCCGTCTTCGACCAATGCGTCGAGGATCTTTTGGTCGAACTGGTCAATTTCACTGGATTTGGTCATTCTCGCAGGCATTCCTATTTGAAAATGGCATTATTGAAGTTCAATATGACTGGAAAGCCGCAGTTTCAAGGCGGAATGCTTTCGTGGAATGAAGTATGTTCCCGTCGAAGCAACGGGAGGGCTGCGTGAGGCGATATCGCTGACGCCCACATGAGCCATCGGGACCCTTGCACCTTGAGGTTATCATGACTGTCTCTGCCAAGCTCGCCACTGAAGAACCAGCCCCGGACGCTGCCCCATTTTCGCATTTCGCGCCGCCCATCCGGGAACAGAGCGCGCTCCGTCAGGCAATCACCGCCGCCTACAGACGTCCGGAAACGGAGTGCCTGCCCTTCCTCGTTGACGCGGCAACCCTTCCTGAAAGCACGCGCGAAAGTGCGAAGAAGACGGCCCAGAAGCTGATCGAGGCGCTACGCGCCAAACACAAGGGCGATGGCGTCGAAGGCCTGGTGCAGGAATATTCCCTTTCGAGCCAGGAAGGTGTTGCGCTGATGTGCCTCGCCGAGGCGCTGCTGCGCATTCCCGACACGGCAACCCGTGATGCCCTGATCCGGGACAAGATCGCCGGCGGCGACTGGAAGTCGCATATCGGCGGCGGCCGCTCGATGTTCGTCAATGCCGCCACCTGGGGATTGGTCGTCACCGGCAAGCTGACCTCGACCGTCAACGAAAGCGGACTCTCCGCCTCGCTGACGAAGCTGATCGCGCGTGCCGGCGAGCCGGTCATCCGGCGTGGTGTCGACATGGCCATGCGCATGATGGGCGAGCAGTTCGTCACCGGCGAGACCATCGATGAAGCGTTGAAGCGCGCGCGCGCGCTCGAAGCAAAGGGTTTCCGCTACTCCTACGACATGCTTGGCGAAGCCGCGACGACCCATGCCGATGCCGAGCGCTACTATCGCGACTACGAAAACGCGATCCATGCGATTGGCAAGGCATCCGCCGGCCGCGGCATCTATGAAGGCCCCGGCATCTCCATCAAGCTCTCAGCGCTGCATCCCCGCTATTCGCGCTCGCAGGCCGACAGGGTCATGGGCGAGCTTCTGCCGAAGGTGAAGGCGCTGGCGCTGCTCTCCAAGGGCTACAATATCGGCCTCAACATCGACGCCGAGGAGGCCGACCGGCTCGAACTCTCGCTCGATCTCCTGGAAGAACTGTGCCTCGATCCGGATCTTTCCGGCTGGGACGGCATCGGCTTCGTCGTGCAAGCTTATGGCAAGCGTTGCCCCTTCGTCCTCGACTTCATCATCGATCTTGCCCGTCGCTCCGGCCACCGCCTGATGGTTCGTCTCGTCAAGGGCGCCTATTGGGACGCAGAGATCAAGCGCGCGCAGCTGGACGGCCTGGACGGCTTCCCCGTCTATACCCGCAAGATCTATACCGACGTATCCTATGTCGCCTGTGCCAAGAAACTGCTTGCCGCGACCGATGTGGTCTTCCCACAGTTTGCCACTCATAATGCCCAGAGCCTGGCCACCATCTACCAGATGGCCGGCAGCGACTTTTCGGTTGGCAAGTATGAATTCCAATGCCTGCATGGCATGGGCGAGCCGCTCTATGAAGAGGTCGTCGGCGCACAGAATCTCAACCGACCCTGTCGCATCTATGCGCCCGTCGGCACGCATGAGACGCTGCTTGCCTATCTCGTCCGGCGCTTGCTTGAGAATGGCGCCAACTCCTCCTTCGTCAACAAGATCGCCGATCCCTCAGTGCCGGTCTCCGAGCTGATTGCCGATCCCGTCGAGCGCGTGCGCGCGATGACCGTTGTCGGCGCGCAGCACGATAAGATCGTTCTCCCGGTGGACCTCTTCGGTGCCGCGCGGCAGAACTCCGGCGGCATCGACCTGTCGAATGAAACCGCGCTTACCGAGCTGTCCAGGCAGCTGCAGACCTCTGCAGCCAGCGATTGGGTCGCAAAGCCACTTCTGGCCGATGGCTCCGAGCGCGGCGTGGCCCGCGCCGTTCTCAACCCCGCCGACCATGCCGATATCGTCGGCCACGTCACCGAGCTCGAACCGCAGGATGCGCCCGATGTCATGCGGCTCGCAGCAACGGCTGCTGAGCACTGGGCAGCCGTGCGCCCCGACGAGCGTGCCGCGATCCTTGAGCGCGCTGCTGACCTCATGCAGAGCGAGATGCCGGTTCTCGTCGGCCTGACCATCCGCGAAGCCGGCAAATCCGCGGCAAACGCCGTCGGCGAAATCCGGGAAGCGATCGACTTCCTTCGCTATTACGCCGCTCAGGCCCGCAAGGTGCTGACGCCGGAGAGCATGCCACTCGGCCCTGTCGTCTGCATCAGCCCATGGAATTTCCCGCTGGCGATTTTCACCGGCCAGGTCGCGGCCGCGCTCGTCGCCGGCAATCCCGTCGTCGCCAAGGCCGCCGGCAATACGCCGCTGATTGCCGCGCAAGGTGTCCGCATTCTGCATGAAGCCGGCATTCCCCGTGACGTGCTGCAATTCGCACCCGGCAGCGGCAGAATGGGTGCCGCCCTCGTCGGCGCCCCCGAAACCGCCGGTGTCATGTTCACCGGCTCGACCGAGGTTGCCCGCCTGATTCAGGCGCAGCTTGCCGAACGCCTCTCCAAATTCGGCAAGCCGATCCCGCTGATCGCCGAAACCGGCGGCCAGAACGGTATGATCGTCGATTCCTCGGCGCTCGCCGAGCAGGTCGTCGGCGACGTCATCGCCTCGGCCTTCGACAGCGCTGGCCAGCGTTGCTCGGCATTGCGCGTGCTCTGCCTGCAGGAGGAAGTCGCGGATCGTACCCTGACCATGCTGCGCGGCGCGCTTCGCGAACTCTCTGTCGGCAAGACCGATCGCCTTGCCGTCGATATCGGCCCGGTTATCGACGACAATGCCAAGCGTGGCATCGATGACCATATCGAGCGCATGCGCCAGCTCGGCTGCAATGTCGAACAGCTCGATCTTCCCTCGACCGCTGCCAAGGGCACTTTCGTTGCTCCCACAATCATCGAACTGAAGAAATTGAGCGATCTCAAGCGGGAGGTGTTCGGTCCCGTCCTGCATATCATGCGCTATCAGCGCAAGGGGCTCGACAAGCTGATTGCCGATATCAATGCCTCCGGCTACGGCCTGACTTTCGGGCTGCATACCCGCCTTGACGATACGATCGCCCATGTCACCGAGCGCGTGCGCGCCGGCAATCTCTATGTCAACCGCAACATCATCGGCGCGGTCGTCGGCGTCCAGCCCTTCGGCGGCCGCGGCCTTTCCGGCACCGGCCCGAAGGCCGGCGGCCCGATGTATCTGCGTCGCCTGGTCGCCTCCTCTACCGAACCGTTGCGCGATGCCTCGGTGCAAAGCGATCCGGCCGCGCAACAGTTCGTCGCCTGGCTCGAAAGCAAGGGGAACGCAGATGCAGCCAACCAGGCACGCGCCGTGGCCGCCCAGTCTTCGCTCGGCTTCAATACCGAGCTTCAAGGCCCGGTCGGCGAGCTGAACCTCTATGCGCTGCACCCGCGCGGCAGAGTCCTGCTCGCTCCGCAGACGGCACTTGGCCTCCATGTTCAGATCGCCGCCGGGCTTGCCACAGGCAATTCGATCGTCATCGATGCCGCATCGGGCCTGCAGGAAGAGCTTTGCAACCTGCCCGCCCAGGTCGCAAACCGCATCTCCTGGTCGAAGGATTGGGCTGCGGATGGACCTTTCGCCGGCGCTCTCATCGAGGGTGATGCCGAGCGGGTTCAGCAGGCGATCAAGGTGATTTCGGCAATTCCGGGTCCGTTGGTTCTGACGCAGGCAGCCTCGAGCGAAGAAATCGCTCAAAACGCCGGCGCCTATTGCCTGAACTGGCTGCTCGAAGAGGTGACGACGTCGATCAACACAGCGGCGGCCGGCGGCAATGCCAGCCTGATGACGATCGGCTAACACCGGCCGCAAGCTGAAATTTCCGCGACGGCCGGGCCGACAAAAGTCCCGACCGCCGCTTTTTTGCTGGCCGGAAGGCGCGGGCCATCCCCGACCTTCAAGGCCTTAGCCTCCTTCGCCAAGCTCAGGGCGCCTGGCACGCTGCGGACGATGCAGCGCGCTGCCGCATGAAGCCAATTCCTAAGGCATTTCCGCTGCGATCATGTCCAACACGGCAGTCGAAGGCTGTTTGGGATACTATCCGAGAGATATCGCTCAGGAGATCTACCGTGCTTGACGCTTATCGCGCAAAAGAGCGTAGCGGTTTTTGCCAGAGCAATATGACCGCCAGACATCATCATGGGCACTGAAGGTATACGGATAGGCGCTGCCCGCATCGATCGAAGTTGTCTTCGAGCGGCGGCATGGGATTACGGCAACGCAAGGGGGAACAGTCTTCGACAAAGGCGGTAATGTTCCTCAGCAGCGTCGATTTTGGCGTAGAAATGTCGCGACGATAGAAGTCGTGCTGCTTAGCGGTGTAAGTTTTCCAGCCGCCTGGAACAGCATTGTTCCAGTCTTCGGTTGGCCGAGATGGATCTAATTCTCCCCAAATAACCATTGTAGGTATGTTTGGAGGAGATGTTTCAAAGCGCGGCCTTGTTGACGATACACATATCAGGGCATGGAGATTCAATCCCGCTTTGACGGCCCGCCACAGGGCAGTTCCGCCTGCGCTAAAGACGATGCCAATGCGCTGATGTCCATCAATTTCGCGAAGCGTCTGAACGGCATGCAAGATATCGTCTTTGTTGAACAAGACGATCGTGAAGTGCACGCCTAACTGATCAGGGGAAACAGGACGTGGGCGCGCGGTTCTCGCAAATATCTCGCGAACGAGACGCCAACACGCGTCCTGATCTCTAGGCCCAGCCGACATGCTCTCGCTGTACCAGTTTGAGAAACAGACCAAACCAAAATTGATACTTAGGGTCACTGCGGTCGCCCCACGCCTCAAGCGCGCAATAGGCAACCGAAGTCGTTCCATCTTTACCATGCCGGTCGATGGCCATCTCGATCGCCTCGGCTTCGCTCAGGGCGTACCAATCCTCAATCACGACGTTGTCCATGCTCATGATATGCTTCCTCACATTCAATCGATCGCTTGCGCGCTTGCGGGTTAATTTCCCCTTCCGACCGTCCCTTCTTTGTAACAAGCCGGAAGCCTGCAGACATGGCTGTCGATGGCCTGGATCAGTTGAACGTCGATTTGCCAACCCGCTGCCCGCCGAACGGATGAGTTTTTGATGAAGAATCTCGCTGCACGACCAGCCCTCAATGGCATCCTCGCATTCAGAAGTTCTCAAAATCTGACGCCCGCGTATCGTTGTTGACCGTCGGGTTGGTGACCCAGCTATTCGCCGCCACTGTGACGGGGCTAACTCCTCGACCAGAGGAACAAAGTGGATCTGAAGGCATAATTCCATGCCCTATTCGTCCCACTGCCTTACACTCGGAACGTATCGCAATTAATTAGGGACTATCAGTCCGTCGATTGTCAAGCCGTTAATATGCATTTGTTGCAAGATGAACGTGCGGCAGACCATCGGCTGGAATCTAAGACGACTTCGGGTCGCCAAAGGACTGTCGCAGGAGCGGCTGGCGTTCGAGGCCGGAATTGACCGCTCTTACGTTGGACGCGTTGAAAGAGGCACAGAAAACGTCACTGTAGGGACCCTTGAAGCCCTCGCAAAAGTCTTGTCTGTGAATGTTTCTGAGCTGTTCGCGGAAATTAACCCCGAGAACAAGAAGCCTCCGGGTCTTCGCTCAGGCCGCAAGCAAAAGGCGCCCTAACCTCGACCTTGGGATGCGACTATCGGAACAATTCCGAGCTGCAAACCGCGTGACTCGCAATGATTTGCCGATGATCTTAGTTAACTCTTCTTTGTGACGTCGATCTGTATTGAGAATTTGGTCCACACCGATCAGGTCGCCGATTGTTGACATCTCGTGGAGGATTCCAACCGAGCCGTCCTCAATGCCATCGGCAAAGCCGGTAGATCGCCCATTAGGTCGCCACCGAGCGGGCCGAGACGAACGTTCCCCTGCCGAATTTGCAGATTACGCCAACGGCTCACGCTTGCCGCGCTCACGCCGAAACGCTCCGCAGCCTCCCTATGCGACGCTCCGCCATCGACGGCGGCAAGCACACGCATGCGAAGATCAACAGAAAGGGCTTTCGACATATCTGCCGACCTCCAGCGGCAGATAGCTTGAATCAGAATCCAAGTGATTTGAAAAGCAATTCGATTCAATCAGTCAGGGAAACGCTCTAAACGACTTGCACTTCTACGATTTCGCACGTGAGCATGTCTCTCGCCTCCTCCGTTTGAAACTGCAACTTTATAAACCATCGTTGCGGCGGCAATATCGGTGAGCGCTATCCCCAATGCATTAAACAGCGTGGTATCCGCGCCGCTTCTCGCCGCCTCGGTCTCCTCGGCGCAGAAAATTTTGAGAAAAGCTTTTCTCTTGTTGACTCCCGCGTTGAGAAAAGCTTTTCTCAGGAAAATTCGATTGGGAGAAGACATCTGGAAAATCAGCGTGCGAAAAGCGGACGCGCAACGATTCACGACGTTGCGGCAGCTGCGGGTGTGAGCATTTCGACGGCATCCAAAGCCTTGAACAATACCGGTCGCATGGGCGACGAGACCCGGGAAAGGGTCAAGCGCGCAGCTGCCGAGATCGGCTTCCGTCCGAATGCGCTCGCCAAGGGATTGCTCAGCAACCGCACGTTTACGATCGGTCTTTTGACCAACGATACATATGGCCGCTTCACGCTGCCGGTCATGGCCGGCATCACGGAGGCGCTCGTCGATCATGGTGTCTCGGTTTTCCTCTGCACGATCGAGGATGATCCAGCGCTTGGAAAGGTTCATGTGGACGCGCTGCTGGACAAGCATGTGGATGGCATCATCGCCTCGGGCAAGCGGATCGACCGCCGCCTGCCGGTGGATCTGTCTGACCTGCCAGTCCCTGTCGTCTATGCCTTTACCGAGGGTGCGCCTGACAGTGTCACCTTCTGCGCCGACGACTATCAGGGCGCGGTCCTTGCCGTCGAGTGGCTCAAGGGCCTCGGCCGGAGCCGGATCGCGCATGTAACCGGCCCCGACAGCTTCGTCTCGGTGCGCGAGCGTGCCAAGGCCTATCGCGGCCTCGTCGGCGATCAGCTGCCGGTCCTTTACGGCAATTGGTCCGAGGCCTGGGGCCATGAGGCCGTGGCGCGGCTCTGGGATGCCGTTGGGGAAAAGCCGGACGCGATCTTCTGCGGCAACGATCAGATCGCGCGGGCGGTGGTCGATGCGCTGCGCGAGCGTGGTGTGCGGGTGCCGGAAGATGTCTCGGTTGTCGGCTTCGACAATTGGGAGATCGTCGCTGCGCAGACAAGACCGCCGCTGACGACGGTCGATATGAATCTCAAGGCGCTCGGTCGTGAGGCAGGGCTGACGGTTTTGGCGCTGGCGGAGGGGCGCAGCGTCGAACCGGGGATCAGGACATTGCCCTGCGAGCTTGTCGTGCGGCAGTCATGCGGGGGGGACCCCGGAGTTTAATCAAGAAAGGGCAATGGGAGTTGCCCAAGGGAGGAGAACATGATGAAGCGATTTCTGGCCGCAACCGGCCTTATATCCTTAATGCTTGCATCCGCCGCATCCGCCGAAAACATCTCCATGTGGGTGCGAAGCGGCATCGGAGATTCCTTCAAGAAGGTCGTCGAGGCCTATAATGCCGGCCATGACGACAAGGTCACGCTGACGGAAGTGCCCTTTGCCGAACTCGTCCAGAAGTATGCAACGGCGATTGCCGGCGGCCAGGCGCCCGATGCGCTGTCGATGGACCTCATCTATACGCCGGCCTTCGCCGCCGCCGGCCAGCTTGCGGACCTCACGGATTGGGCCAAAAGCCTGCCCTATTTCAATTCGCTCTCGCCGTCGCATGTGAAGCTCGGCACCTATGACGGCCATATCTATGGCCTGCCGCTATCCGTCGAGACCTCGGTCTTCGCCTGGAACAAGGATCTCTACAAGAAGGCCGGCCTCGATCCGGAGAAGGCTCCGACGACCTGGGAAGAGATCGAGCAGAATGCCGAAAAGATCCGCGCGCTCGGAGGCGATACCTATGGTTTCTACTTCTCCGGCGGCGGCTGTGGCGGCTGCATGATCTTCACCTTCACCCCGCTCGTCTGGGGCGCAGGCGCCGACATTCTCTCGGCGGACGGCAAGACGGCGACCCTCGACACGCCGCAGATGCGCAAGGCGGTCGGCTTCTATCGCGACATGGTCAAGAAGGATCTGGTGCCGGCGGGTGCCGCAAGCGACACCGGCGCCAATTTCCTCAGCATCAGCAACGGCAAGATCGGACAGCAGAGCATCGGCGCCTTCTCGATCGGCACGCTGATCACCCAATATCCCGATATCCACTTCGGGGTGACGCTGATCCCCGGCGTCGACGGCAAGCCGTCTTCCTTTGCCGGTGGCGACAATTTCGTGATCTCGAAGGGCACGAAGAAGCTCGATGCCGTGAAGAAGTTCCTCGAATATACCTATTCGCTCGAGGGACAGAAGATCATGGCAAAATACGGCAGCCTGCCGACGCGCGGCGATATCGCGCAACAGGTGCTTGAAGGCCTCGACCCGCGCATGCAGGTCGGGCTGAAGGCAATCGCGATTGCCAAGACGCCCTACACGCTGCAGTTCAACGACCTGATCAACAGCGCCAACGGCCCATGGGCGGGCTTTACCAACGCGGCCATCTTCGGAACCGATGTCGATGGCGCCTTCTCCAACGCCCAGTCGGAAATGCAGTCGATCATCGACAACGCGCAACAGCAGTAGATCTGTGAACGCCGGGGAGCTGCAAGGCTTCCCGGTTCTTCCATCGCAACATCGGGAGCATTCCATGGCTGGCCCTGGAGCTATTGCAGTCGCGCGGCCGCGCAAGCGGCGAAGGCGTGCTAGCTGGCACGGATTTCTTTACATCGCGCCGGCCATGGCGCTTGTCATCGTCTTCTTCATCGTACCAGTCGTCTTCACCGTCTGGATGAGCCTTCATAACTGGCCGCTGCTCGGCAATCCGCGCTGGATCGGCTTCGGCAACTATATCCGCATGCTCTCCGACATGCGTTTCATGGCAGCGTTGCGCTTCACCGCCTATTACACCGTCGTCGTCACCATCGCGATTTTCGCCGTTGCCTTCCCGCTCGCCTTCTTCGTCGAGAAGCACCGGCCGTTCGTCGGCTTCTATCGAACGATCATCTTCCTTCCCGTCGTCGTCGGGCTTGCGACCGCATCGCTGCTCTGGGTCTGGCTTGCCAATGTCGACAGCGGCTTCTTCTCGCCGGTTGCGCAGGCGCTTGGCCTCGTCGATAAAAGACCGAACCTGCTGGCCGATTTCGACATGGCATTTGCAACCATCATCGTCATGGTGGTCTGGAAGATCGCCGGCTTCACCATGATCATCTTGCTGACCGGCCTGCAGGCGATCCCTTCCGAATTGACCGAGGCCGCCCGCATCGATGGCGCCAAGCGCTGGCAGCGTTTCCGGCATCTTACCCTGCCTTTGATGCGCCGCACGATCGCACTCGCGCTGATCATTTCCATCACCGGCTCGGTGCTCGCCTTCGACCAGTTCTACATCATGACATCAGGCGGCCCGCAAAACCGGATGATCTCGGTGGTCTATTACATCTTCAACCAGTCCTTCGTGTCCTTCAATCTCGGCTATGGCGCAGCGCTCTCGATCGCGCTCCTCGTCATCCTGGTGCTGATCAGCATCGTCCAGCTCTGGCTGCTGCGCGTCGGGGAGGACAAGCCATGACCACGGCAAAGGAGCGCCGCGCAAGGCGCAAGCTCTTAGGCGGCATCGGCTATCACGGCATTGGCGTCGTCATCGTCATCTTCTTCTTCGCGCCTTTCGCGATCGCGCTTCTGTCGTCGTTCCGGCATGGAACCGAGGCCAGCCTTCCGCCGCTGCCGCCATGGCCGACGACCGGCTTCAGCTTCGACGCCTATCGTTCGCTCGATGGTTTCGGCGCCGGCGTGCTGCAGCATACGCTGAACTCGCTTTTCGTCTCGGTCGTGACCGTGCTTTTGACTGTCATCGTCAGCCTGCTGGCCGGCTATGGTTTCTCTCGCTATCGCTTCCCCTTCAAGGGCGCGCTCTTCATCCTGATCATCGCAACGCTGATGATCCCCTTCCAGTCGATCCTGACGCCGCTCTTCATCATCCTGGCAAGGCTCGGCCTCAACAACTCGTTGATCGGACTGACGCTCGTCTATGTGACGCTGCAACTGCCCTTCTCGGTCTTCATGATGCGCAACGCCTTCGACGCCGTGCCGAAGGAGATCGAGGAAGCCGCGCGCATCGATGGCGCCCGCGATCTGAAACTGCTGTTCCGCGTTCTCTTCCCCTTGGTATTGCCTGGCGTCGCGACCGTTGCGATCTTCGCCTTCCTCAATGCCTGGAACGAGTTCCTGGCGGCATTGGTGCTCCTGTCGAGCAACGAGAAATTCACCCTGCCGGTGCTGATGATCGCCGTCAGGACCGGCCGCCTCGGCGCCGTCAACTGGGGCGCGGTGCAGGCCGGCATCGCCGTCATGACCATCCCCTGCGTCATCGTCTTTCTGCTTCTGCAACGCTACTACATGCGCGGGCTGATGGCCGGCGCGGTGAAATAACCCCTTCAACAACGGATCAAAGCCATGTCTGACAGAGAAAACCGCCAGTTTCGCCCCCTGCCCGTCCCGAATGTCGAGCTTGCCGGCCTGTTCGGCGCCCGCCAGGATGCCATCTGCAACTCGACTGCGGCGACCCTCCTCGACCGCTGTGTCGAGGCAGGCATGATCAAGGCCATCGACGTCGACCAGCCTAGCCCCGGCATCGTCATCCCTCTGCAGACCTGGTCGGGCTCGACGCAGATGTTCTGGGATAGCGACCTCGGCAAGTCGATCGAAACCATCGCCTATTCCCTCTATCGCCGTCCCAACGCCGAACTGGAGGCGCGCGCGGACGCCATCATCGACATGTATGAAAAGATGCAGGACAAGGACGGCTATCTGAATGCCTGGTTCCAACGCGTACAGCCCGGCCGCCGCTGGACCAATCTCCGCGATCATCATGAGCTTTATTGCGCGGGACATCTGATCGAAGCGGCTGTCGCCTATTACCAGGCAACGGGCAAGCGCAAGCTGCTCGACATCATGAGCCGCTTTGCCGACTACATGATCACCGTCTTCGGCCATGGCGAAGGCCAGCTTCGCGGCTATTGCGGCCACGAGGAAGTGGAACTGGCCCTCGTCAAGCTCGCCCGCGTTACGGGCGAGAAGAAGTATCTCGACCTTGCCAAATATTTCATCGACGAACGCGGCCAGGAACCACATTTCTTCACCGACGAGGCGCTTCGCGACGGTCGCGACCCCAAGAATTTCGTGCAGAAGACCTATGAATACAGCCAGTCGCATCTGCCGGTGCGTGATCAGACCAAGGTCGTGGGTCACGCCGTGCGCGCCATGTATCTCTATTCCGGCATGGCCGATATCGCGACGGAATATAACGACGACACGCTGACTTCAGCACTCGAGACACTCTGGGACGATCTGACGACCAAGCAGATGTATGTGACCGGCGGCATCGGGCCGGCTGCCTCCAACGAGGGCTTTACCGACTATTACGACCTGCCGAACGAAAGCGCCTATGCCGAGACCTGCGCCTCCGTCGGTCTGGTCTTCTGGGCGAACCGCATGCTCGGCCGCGGCCCGAACCGCCGCTATGCCGACATCATGGAAGTGGCGCTCTATAACGGCGCCATGGCGGGCCTGTCGCAGGACGGCAAGACCTTCTTCTACGAAAACCCGCTGGAGAGCGCCGGCAAGCATCACCGCTGGACCTGGCATCATTGCCCCTGCTGCCCGCCAAATATCGCGCGGCTGCTCGCCTCCGTCGGCTCCTATATGTATGCCGCAGCCGACAATGAAATCGCCGTCCATCTCTACGGCGAGAGCAAGGCCCGCGTGCCGCTCGCAGGCGGCGTGACCGTGCAGCTTTCCCAGACGACGCGCTATCCCTGGGACGGCGCAATCCGCTTCGATGTCAATCCCGATCGCGCAGCGGAATTTGCTCTGTCGCTGCGCATCCCCGAATGGGCCGAAGGTGCCACGCTTGCAGTCAATGACGCGCCGGTCGATCTCGCAACGATTACCGTCGACGGCTATGCCCGCATCGAACGGGAATGGCAGGCGGGCGACAGCATCGATCTTGTCCTCCCCCTTATCCCTCGCACTTTGTTTGCCAATCCGAAAGTCCGTCAGGATGCCGGACGCGCCGCGCTGATGCGCGGGCCGCTGGTCTATTGCGTCGAGACCACGGACAATGGCCAAGACCTGAACGGCATTTCGCTTTCCAGCAACCCGGCATCCGCCAAGACCGCGGAAATCGCCGCGCTGGAAGGAGCGGTCGCACTCGATGTGCCGGTGACGCGCGACGCGGCTGACTGGGGCACCGATCTCTACCGTACAACACCGCCAAAGGGCACGCCTTCCACCGCCCGTTTCGTCCCCTATCATCTCTGGGACAATCGCGAGCCCGGCGAAATGCTGGTCTGGCTCCGCGCCGATCAGATGCGTCACGGAGCCTGACATGACGAACAAGGGCATGCGCCTGACCGGCGTCCGCAAGAGTTTTGGCGGGCTTGAGGTCATTCACGGCGTAGATCTCGACATACCGGAAGGCGCTTTCGTCGTCTTCGTCGGCCCCTCCGGCTGCGGCAAGTCCACGCTGCTGCGCATGATTGCCGGGCTGGAGGAAGTCACCGACGGCGAAATCGCCATCAAGGGCCGGGACGTCACCGATCTTGATCCCTCCGAGCGCGGCATCGCCATGGTCTTCCAGTCCTACGCGCTCTATCCGCATATGAGCGTCCGCGACAATCTCGGTTTCGGGCTGAAGATGGCCCGGACCGCTGCATCCGAAATCGAAAGACGCGTGCGTTCCGCCGCCGCGATCCTCAAGATCGATCACCTGCTCGATCGCCGGCCGGGACAGCTTTCCGGCGGCCAGCGCCAGCGTGTCGCCATCGGTCGCGCCATCGTTCGCGAGCCGGATGTCTTCCTCTTCGACGAACCCCTCTCCAATCTAGACGCGGAGCTGCGCGTCTCGATGCGCATCGAAATTGCCCGGCTTCACCGAGAGCTCGGCAATACGATGATCTATGTCACCCATGACCAGACCGAGGCCATGACGCTCGCAGACAGGATCGTCGTGCTGAGAGACGGTCGGATCGAACAGGTGGGCAGCCCGCGCGAGGTCTATGAAGACCCGGCCAACAGTTTTGTCGCCGGCTTCATCGGCTCGCCGAGGATGAACATGATCGAGGCCACATGGTCCGGTGACGGCACGGCGAAGGTCGGCGATGGTAGCGTCACGGTCGCTCTAAGCCAGCACAAGCCGTCATCGGGCGAAAAGCTCCTGCTTGGTATGCGCCCCGAACATCTTGTCGTCGCTCCCAGCGCGGAAGATGCCTTGCAGGTCACCGTCGACGTCACCGAATATCTTGGCGGCACCCGCTATCTCTATTGCCAGACGGAAGACGGCCAGCCCCTCATCGCCGAATATCGCGACGGGCCGGAAATTGGGCGCGGCGACAGGCTCCATTTGCACTGCCCGCCGGAACGGCGGCGCTATTTCGACAATCAGGGGGAAAGGCTGCGGTAGCTGCACTGTCGAAAACCGGCACACATGCCAGAATGGGCACTCGCCATTCCAGGCGGACTAGAATTCCCACGGAGATATCAGGCTGAGCCCAGCGTCACGGAAATCGGATAGATTGCGAGTGGCCAACCGTCCACCGTTGACTCGAGCGATGGCGGCAATCATGCCATCTGCCGTCGACATCGGGCGCCCTTGCCTCTTTGCCGCGCCCATGAGTTCGCCATAGTCCAATGCGGCCTCTTCGGTAAGACCGAAGATCCGATCGGCAAAACGATAGCGCCATTCGGACAATCTCTGCTCTAACCGGCCAGCCCGCTGGTCCGGCGCGATCTTTTGAATACCAAAGGCGATTTCAGCAATAGCCACAGTCGAAAGTGCTATCTCCGCATCATACCGACCAAGCCATGAGATCACGGCTTCATCAGGCAGTTTCCTAAAAGTTTCGGAAATAACGTTTGTGTCCAGAAATATCACAGATCGATACCGTGATTGAGTTGACGCCCCTCGCGAATGATAGATTCAAGGTCAATATCATCATCGTCGCGCATGGCCATTCGAGCATAGAAGGTCGAGGCGGGTTCCCGACCCGCCTCCCGAATCTCGTATGCTTCCAGCGCTCGTTCGACTATATCGGCGATTGTCCGGTTTTCGCGCCGGGCGAGCCGATGCGCGAGGTCACGCGCCCTGGCACTACGAACGGATAATTGCGGTTCAGCCATATCTGTCTCCTGTTGGAGATGAATATAGCGATCTGCCATCCAGCCATCAAGATGGCAAGGGATGGCTAGATGGCTCAGCCAAAATCAAGCCGCCTTGCTGATGCGGACCGGAATGGATTTATACGACGGCGTGCCGCTTTCCTTGTCCTGGTAGTCGAGCGGGATCAGGCAGTTTGCCTCGGGATAGTAGGCGGCGACGGAGCCTTCGGAAATATCGTAGGAGATAGCCGTCAGCTTCAGGAGCCGCTTGCCCCCGGACGGAAGTGCAGTCTCGATCTCGACGAGATCGCCATGCTCCAGCCCTTTCGCCTCTAAATCCTTGTCGTTCATGAACAGGACGTCGCGGCGGCCGAATACGCCGCGATAGCGGTCGTCCATGCCGTAGATCGTCGTGTTGTACTGGTCGTGGCTACGGATGGTGGCGAGCTTGAGGATGGTCTCGTCCGTCAATGAAATATCCTCGTTGAGGCCGGAGAAAAGCTTGAACTCGGCCTTGCCGGACGGGGTCTTCCAGATACGCTCGGTCGGTCCGAGCGGCAGACGGAAGCCACCCGGCACGCGGATGCGCTCGTTATAGCGGGCGAAATCAGGATAGACGACTTCGATCTTGTCGCGGATCAGGTCGTAATCGTTGATGAGCTCCATCCAGGCGACCTTGCTTGCCGGCAGGGTTGCCTGCGCCATCGCGGCGACGATGGCCGGTTCGGAACGAAGTTGATCGGAGGCCGGTTTCAGGCGGCCGCGCGAGGCATGCACCATCGACATCGAATCCTCGATCGTCACCGATTGCGGGCCGGTCGCCTGAACGTCCTGCTCGGTGCGGCCGAGCACGGGGAACAGGAAGGATTCCTTGCCGATCAGCAGGTTCGAGCGATTGAGCTTGGTATTCATATGGACGGCAAGATCAAGCTTGCGCATCGCCTCGGCGCACAATTCCGGGTCCGGAAGCGCAATCGAGAAATTGCCGCCGAGGCAGAGCAGCACCTTCGAGCGGCCTTCCGCCATGGCCTGCATGGCGGCAACTGCATCATGACCATGATGGGCCGGCGACGTGAAACCGAAGGCGCGCTCGATGCCTTCGATCAGCGCCGGCGTCGGCTTCTCGGTGATCCCGACGGTACGATTGCCCTGCACGTTGGAATGGCCGCGCAGCGGGCAGATGCCCGCGCCCGGCCTGCCGAAATTGCCCCGCAACAGCAGAAGGTTGGCGATCTGCTGCACATTGGCCGTTCCCTTGGCGTGCTGGGTGATGCCCATGCCGTAGGTGACGATCGTTGCTTTCGATTTGGCATAGATGGCGGCAACGCGCTCCAGATCGGCGCGGGCAAGACCCGAAACCCGCTCGATGTCGGCCCACTCAGTCTGATTGATATCGGCGACGAGAGCATCGAAGCCGATCGTATGTTCGCCGATGAAGGCATGATCAAGGATATCCGGCGAAGTCTCGGCCAGAGCCAGAACCGCCTTCATGATGCCCTTCAGCGCTGCGGCATCGCCGCCGATCTTGACCTGATAATAGGAAGAGGCGATCCGCGTCGAGCTGAAAGTCGCCATCTCGATCGGGCTCTGCGGGTCGGCGAAACGCTCGAGCGCCCGCTCCTTCAGCGGATTGAAGACGATGATCGGCACGCCGCGGCGCGAGCATTCGTGCAGCGTGCCCATCATGCGCGGATGATTGGTGCCGGGATTGTGCCCCATGGAGATGATCAGATCGCATTCGTCGAAATCGTCGAGCGACACGGTGCCCTTGCCGATGCCGATGGATTGCGGCAAGCCGACGCTCGTTGCCTCATGGCACATATTCGAGCAATCGGGGAAATTGTTGGTGCCGTATTCACGGGCGAAGATCTGGAAGAGGAAAGCCGCCTCGTTGGAGGCGCGACCCGACGTGTAGAATTCGACCATATCCGGATCGGGCATAGTGCGCATGACCTCGCCGATGCGGGCAAAAGCGTCCTCCCAGGCTATCGGCCGGTAGGTATCCGACGCCCGGTCATAGACCATCGGATGGGTCAGTCGGCCGGCATCCTCAAGTTCGTAGTCGCTCCAGGTCAGAAGCTCACTGACCGTATGCTGGGCGAAGAACTCAGGCGTCACGCGCTTGTTGGTCGCTTCCCAGGTGACGGCCTTGGCGCCATTTTCGCAGAATTGGAAGGTGGAGGTATGTTCCTTGTCGGGCCATGCGCAGCCGGGACAATCGAAGCCCGCGGGTTTGTTGGTGCGCAGCAGCAGCCCGGGCGCCTCGGTGATATCCATTTGCTCGCGCACCGCATTGGCGGTAGCCTTCAGCGCTCCCCAGCCGCCGGCCGGGCTGTTGTAGGGACGAATACCGGGGACGTTACGCTTCTGCACCATGATACACTCCTTCGGCTACCTGCGCGGCTTCCTCCCAAAGGCCGGGTGTACAAGAGATAGGCTTGCGACATCCGGGAGTAAAGCACTACCAATAGGCACTTGACAAAGCAATCAATACGCGTCGCGGCGGACAATACGGGGTATTGAGGCGCTCAGACTCAGTTCTTGAAAACCACGCAATTGCCGCCTTGCTGCCGGATCTGCACGCAAACGGCGTCAGCCTCTTCGCGCGTTTGCCGCCCGATGCGCGCCGCATAGCGGATACGGCGGCCGAAGTCGGCATTGCGCTGACGCACGATCAGCGGCTTTTCGGCATTGAGCGGCGACGGCAATTTTTGAATGTTTGCAGCAAATAGCCGCCGTGCGGCATCCAACTGGAAATGCTCGGCCAATTGAGCGCCCCAGGGAGCCCATGGCCGCTCCTGTTCGAGGGGGGTCGGCTTCAGACGCCGGCTCTGGGCAAGCGCAACGCATGAGTCGACGAAGGGCTTGCCCTTGTCCAGCACCGGAGCGGCGATATCGGGCGGATCGTCCCGCCATTCTTCGACGCTATGCGCGGTGATGGCCGTCACATAGTTGCGCGTCTCATAGGGCAGCCCGCCGGAATTCAGGAAATTGGCAAGGCCGGCTTCGCCAGCATTGTAGGCGGCGGCTGCAAGCCCCAGATTGCCGAAACGGTTGCGCAACTCGTCAAGATAAGTGGCTGCCTTGCCGAGCGCTTCGAGTGCATCGTAACTGTCCCGGACGCCGCGCAGCTTCGCCGTTCCCGGCATGAATTGCGCGATGCCGCGCGCACCTTTTGGGCTTACTGCATCGGATCGAAACAGGCTTTCCCTCCAGACAAGCCGCGCCAGATAATCCGGCGGCAAATGATTGGCACCGGCGAAATATTCGATGGCCGTGCAAAGATCCCGATTATAGCTGTCCTTGCGCAGGCAAAGCGTCTCGCCCGTTTCCGTCGTCAGTGGGCCGGAGACGCAGACCGGCGGTGCAACGCTCCATTCCGGTTGCGCGACTGCCGGGCCGAGGGCCGAAATGCCGGTAATGCACGCGATGGCGAAGGCGACGATGATGCGGGGGACGCCTGTCCTGTGATGCCTGCCTGCCATCTAAGCGATATCCGTCCGAGACCAACCGATCGCAAATTCGCGGTCTCTTCATAACATCGATGAGCGGCGGCGAAAACCTCCGGAGCGAGGACGATCGCCTTAAGCTCGCTATTGCGCGAGACGCCCACCGCGCATCGGCGCAGGCACGCCCGTCGTGCCGGGGAAGCTGATCGGCAGGCCACGCAACACGCGCACGGCTAGAAACGCAAAGCATTCCGCCTCCACCGCGTCGCCACGCCAGCCGAGATCCTCGGCGAAGATCGGCTCGACGCCGGCCCGGCTTTGCAGCATCGACATGATCGTCGGGTTGTGCCGGCCGCCGCCGCTGACGACGACCTTGCTGGGCCGCCGAGGCAGCAGATCCAGCGCCTTGCCGACCGCGCTTGCCGTGAAGGCCGAAAGCGTCGCCGCCCCGTCCTCCGGACCAAGACCATCCGCCATGGAAGCGCCGAAATCGAAACGATCCAGCGACTTTGGATAGGGCGCAGTTAAATAGGGGTGTTGCAGCAGTTTTTCGAGCCGTGCTTCATCCACTTTGCCGGCACGTCCCAACGCCCCATCCCGGTCCATCTCGCCAAGTCCGTGCGACTTGATGAAGTCGTTCAGCGGCGCATTGGCCGGCCCTGTATCGAAGGCGACGAAATTGCCCTCACCGTCCCACCAGGTCACATTGGCAACACCGCCGAGATTGAGAATGGCAGCCTCGCCCGCAGCACCAGCGCCGCGCAGGAGTGCCGTGTGATAGGCTGCAGCAAGCGGCGCGCCCTGCCCGCCGGCGCGCATGTCGGCGGAACGGAAATCATAAGCGACCTTGGTGCCGAGAATGGAGCGCATCAGCTCGCCGTCGCCAAGCTGGCGCGTCTGGCCCAACCGGTCCTTTTGCGGCGCGCGATGCAGCACGGTCTGGCCGTGGAAGCCGACGACGCCGATATCGGCCATCGTCATGCCGTTATCTTCGACCAGTTCCCTCACCGCTTCGGACTGCGCTCGCGTCAGCGCCTCCTCGGCGGCCTTGAAGATCGCCGGTTCCGGCCCTTCGAAATTCCATGCCCGCGCTTGTCGGAGCGTCTCCTCCAGCAGTTCCCGAATCCAGCTCGGATAAGGCGCCAGAACATAGGGGCCGAACTCCTCGATCCGCTCACCGTCCGTCTTCAGCATGGCAACATCGATATTGCCGTCGAGGACGGTTCCGGTCATCAGACCGACTGCCCAGATTGGTTCCATGGTGAGGCTCCTATGCTGCGTTGACGTGATCGCTGACGGCCTGACGAAGCGCCAGAATGCCGCTGTCGAAATGGCGTGTCGGATGAATGCGGTTGGTGAGCAGGGTCCACGCCCTGCCCTTGTCGAAATCGATCCAGAGCGCCGTGCCGGTGAATCCCGTATGGCCGATGGTTTCGGGCGAGCAGAGAGCACCACCGTGCCAGCCGTCATGGGGCCGCTCCCAACCATGGGTACGGGTGGCGGAAAGCGGCGTCCGCATCAACGAGATCGCTTGCGCCGATGCTCCGCTGCCATCGAGCAGGCCCTTGGCAAAATCGAGAATTGCGTCGGCAGTGCCGAACAGGCCCGCATGGCCGGCACCGTGCAATGCCGAGCAATTGTCGTCATGAACTTCGCCCGACAGAATACGGTGACGCCAGGTGCAATCTTCCGTTGCGGCGGATCGATCGGGGACTGAGGAGAAGGCAAAACCCGGGCCTGCATCCATGGCGCGAATGGTGTGTCCGGCCAGTCGCTCTAGCGCAAAACCGAGCAGGATGAAATTGATATCGGAATAGACCGGCGGCCCGGCACGCCATTCGCGCTGGAGGATGAAGGTACGCAAGAGAACCGGGTCGCGACCATAGGTATAGATCGGTTCGACCGCCGGAAAAGGCGTCTGATGGCCGAGGCATTGCCGGAAGGTCACCTTCCGCTCCCAAGCCTCGGCACTGTATTGACGTAGGTCCGGCAAGAGCGTCGTCAACGGTGCGTCGAGATCGATGGTGCCGGCCTCCGCCAGCGCAAGAATGCGCGGCGTGGTGAAAATCACCTTGGTGAGCGAAGCGAGATCGAACCATGTATCGACCAGCATCGGCCTGACGCTCGGGATCTTCTGCGCCGACCCGATGGCGCGCAGGAGCCGGTTGCCATCGAGATCGACCATGCCGAGGACGCCGCCTGGAATTCGCGCCGACCCGACCGCTTGCTCAAGCGGTGTGAAAGCCCGATCAAACCGTTCTTCGAATTGCATGTGCCCCCCAGCCATATCCTTCTCCTCGCCGGTCGCTCAGGCTTCCGCCAGAGCCATATGATCCGGCGCGAACCGTCGCCATTCCGGCGCTGTCGGCTCGAAGCCAATCGGCCGCACGAGCGAAGGAACCTGACGCGTATCAAGCGTGAAGTTTTCCTTGCGCCGGGCAACTGTCGGCACCGCCGAAATCAGCCGCCTGGTATAGGAATGCTTTGGTTCCGACAAGACGGAGGCGGCGTCGCCGATCTCGACGATCTGCCCGGCATAGATGACAGCGATCCGGTGAGCAATTCGCTCCACAACCGCCATGTCATGCGAGATGAAGAGGTACGCGAGCCCATATTCGCGCTGAAGCTCGATCAGCAACTCCAGGACCTGCGCCTGAACGGACACGTCGAGCGCTGACACGGCCTCGTCGAGCACCAGTACGGACGGGTTCAGCATCAAAGCACGAGCGATGCACAGTCTTTGCCGCTGGCCGCCTGAAAATTCATGCGGGTAACGTTCCAGGGCATTTTCCGGCAGGCCGACGCGCTTCAGAAGCATGATCATCCGTTGCCGCGTTTCGGCGGAAGTGCGACCACCTGCGGCGATCACCGGTTCGGCAAGGATGTTGTCGACGCGCAGTCTCGGATTAAGCGAGGCATAGGGATTTTGAAACACCATCTGCACGGCGCTGCTGCGATCCGCAGCCTTGCCGGCATTGGTCGTGAACGTGCCGCGGGTCGACTTGACCAGCCCGAGGATCGCCCGTGCGGTGGTTGACTTGCCTGAGCCGCTCTCGCCGACGATCGCCAGCGTCTCGCCCGGCATCAGGTCGAAGCCGACGCCTTCGACGGCATGGACCGAACCGGTCGAGCGACGCAGAAAGCTGCCCTTGACCGGGAAGCGGACAGTCAAGCCATCCACTTTCAGGGCCGGCCCGGCTTGCGTCTCGTCGCGCTGGAAATCCGTGCGCGCGGCCTGCCCTGAGGCGAAGTGCGGGACGGAATGCAGGAGATGCTGGGTATAGGGATGCTTGGGATGATCAAGGATCTGATTGAGCTCGCCTTGCTCGACTGCCTGGCCCGCCTGCATCACCATGACCTTGTCGGCGATCCCAGCGACAAGACCGATATCGTGGGTGATGAAGATCATCGACATGCCGGTCTCGCGCTTCAGCTCGGCAAGCAGCGCCATGATCTGCGCCTGGACCGTGACGTCGAGCGCCGTCGTCGGCTCGTCGGCGATCAGCAGGCGCGGATTGCAGGCAAGCGCGGTCGCGATCATCACGCGCTGGAGCATGCCGCCGGAAAGCTGGTTCGGACAATAGGTCAGACGGCGCGCGGCATCGGGAATGCGCACGCGATCCAGCGCATCCTTGGCGGCTGCCTTTGCCTGGCTTCCCGTCAGGCCGCGATGCAGCCGGAACGATTCCTCGATCTGCGTGCCGATGGTGAGAACCGGATTAAGGGATGTCATCGGCTCCTGGAAGATCATGCCGATCTCGCCGCCGCGGATCTTCGTCAGCTCCGCCTCGCCAGCCTTGGTAAGATCCAGAATGCTGTTGTCGGCACGTTTCAGGCGGATCGACCCGCCGATAATGCGGCCGCCGCCGAAATCGACGAGGCGATTGATCGACAGCGCGGTGACGGACTTGCCCGAGCCGCTTTCGCCGACGATCGACAGCGTTTCGCCGGCATCTAGATCGAAGCTGACGCCGCGCACGATGGGATTGGCCTCTGGATTGCGCCCAAAGCCGACGCTGAGATCGGAAACCGAGAGAAGCGGCGTCATACCGTCGCCCTCCTCATTTTCGGGTCGAGAATGTCGCGCAGGGCATCGCCGAGCAGGTTGAAGCCGAGAATGGAGATCATGATGGTCACGCCGGGGAAGATCAGCAGCCAAGGCGCCGTTTCCATGAGATTGCGGCTGTCGCTCAGCATCAGGCCCAATGAGGAGGCAGGCGGCTGCGTTCCCAGGCCGAGGAAGCTCAAACCCGCCTCCGTCAACAGCGACCAGGCAAGCGCCAGCGTCACCTGCACGGTCAAGGGTGCGACGAGATTGAGCAGAAGATGCCGCGTCAGGATATAGGACCGGCTGCTGCCGAAGGTGCGGGCAGCATCGACGAAATCGCGCCCCTTCAGCGAAAGCGCCGGACCGCGCACGACGCGGGTAAAGATCGGCGTATAGACGAGCGCGATCGCAGCGACACTGGTCCATGTGCCAGGCCCGACGATGGCGATGATCAGAAGCGCCAGCAGGATCGCCGGAAAGGCGAGCAGCACATCCATCGTGCGCATGATGACGCCATCCCAGCGCTTGCCCGACCAGGCAGCCGTCAGGCCAAGCAGGGTACCTATCAAGGTTGCAACGGCCACGGAGAAGAAGGCGACGGTGAAGGATTCGCCGATGCCATGCATCAGGCGGCTTGCCACGTCGCGGCCGAAAAGGTCGGTACCCATCCAGTAGGTGAGGCTCGGGGCGTGCAGCCGGTCGATCCGGTTCTGCATCAGCGGATCGTGCGGGGTCACGCCGAGCGTACCGAGGATGGCGAGCAGGACGTAAACGAGGACGATGATGCCGCCGATCCGGCCGCTCACATGTCCGAAAATAGCCTTGACGATGCGCATCAGCCTTCTCCCAGCCGAACGCGCGGATCGAGCGCGACATAGGCGAGATCGACGAGCAGATTGACGATCATGAAGTTGAAGGCAATAAACAGCACGCTGCCCTGCACCAGCGCATAGTCGCGCTGCAGTATGGCGTCGAGCACCATGCGTCCAAGTCCCGGCAGAGCATAGATCTGTTCGACCAGCACCGCGCCACCGAGCAGATAGCCGAATTCGACGCCGCTCAGCGTTACCACCGGAATCAATGCATTCGGTAGAGCATGCCGCCAGATGACGCCGCGCGCCGGAACACCGCGGCTGCGAGCCGTACGCACATAGTCGTCACTCAGAACATCGAGCATGGCCGAACGCACGACACGCGTCACCGACGCCGCAAAGGCAAAGCCGAGCGTCAGCGCCGGCAGGATCATCTGGCCGAGATTTTCGAGCGGGTCCTGCCAGATGGGTGTGAAGGCGCCCATGGTCGGCAGCACGCCGAAACCGGCGGACAAGGCATAGATCAGCAGCAGTCCGAGAACGAAGTTCGGCGTCGACTGCCCGATCATGGCAACGATGCGCACGAGAAGATCGGACAGCTTTTCGTTTCTGGTGGCGGCAAAGACGCCCGCCGGCAAGCCGATAGCGAGCGCGATGACCATGGAAAGCAAGGCAAGCTCGAGCGTCAACGGAAAACGCTCCAGGATCATGTCGAGCACCGGCTTGCCGTAGGTGACGGATATGCCGAGATTGCCCTGGAAGACGCCGAGCAACCAATGCCAGTATTGAACTGGCCAGGACTGATCGATGCCGAAATAGGCGGCAAGGGCCTGCCGCTGCTCCGGCGTCAGCAGGCCCGCATTGGTTCCGAGCATCGCCGTGATCGCATCGCCCGGCACCAGCCGGATGGCGACGAAGACGAAGATGGACACGCCCAGCATGATCAGCGGGAACGTCATCAGCCGGCGCGTCAGGTATGCCATTGCACTTCCTCTAAATCTCGACTGCTATTACTCGATCGAGACTTTGCTGAGACCGAACAGCGAGCCTGTCGGCGTCGGGACAAAGCCCTCGACGTTCTTCTGCTCGGCCGTATAGCCATAGGCCGTGTAGAGCCAGATCCAGGGCGAGACTTCGGCAAGATGCTTTTCGAATTCGGCGAAGATCACCTTGCGCTTGGCCGGATCGGTCTCGGCGCGGCCCTTCTGCATCAGACTGTCGAGGGTATCGTCGATATAGTTGGCGACCTTCTGCAGGTTGCCTGATTTCGTCCAGTAACGGTTATACATCGAATAGGGATCGGCGCTGCCGCCGTTGAGGGCGACCGCCATGTCGAAATTGCCCTTGAGCCAGGTGTCGACATAGACATTGAGTTCCATCACCTTGATGTCGAGCTTGATGCCGATTTCGGCGAGCTGCGACTGGATGACTTGCGCTTCCGCCGTCGCTGTCGGCGGTTCGCCGGTCGCGGCAATCACGGTTGCCGAGAAACCGTTGGCAAAGCCGGCGTCTGCCATCAGCTTCTTCGCCTTGGCGACGTCGCGCGTATAGCAGAACAGCTTGCTGGGGTCGGTCGCATAGAGCGGCATCGTCAGCGGCCCGGTCACCTTGCCCTCGCCGAGAGCTGCCGTATCCATCACGTCCTTGCGGTCGATGGCGCAGGAGATCGCCTGGCGCACCGCCAGCTGATCCATCGGCTTGCGCGAGGGATTGAGCTGCAGGACATTGTAGGCAAGCACCGGCGTGCGGGTGAGCTGCAGCTTCGGCTCCTTCGGCACCAAGGTCGCGACGAGCGGATCGTTCAGCAAGGCGAAATCGGTCTGACCGGTGCGCAGCGATGCAAGGATCGCCGTCTCGTCGGGCAATACGCTGATGTTAATGCCTTCGACACCGACGGTTCCGCCCGCCCAATCCTTGTTGGCGCTCAGAACTTCCTTGGAGTTCGGAACCCAGCTGTCGAGCTTGAAGGGGCCGGAGCCGATCGCCTTCGTGCCGATGGTGCCGGCAGTAATTTCGCTTGCTGGAACCACCGCGGCATTGAGGCTGGTCATGGCGGTCAGAAGCGGAACGTCGGGCTGCGACAGATTGAAGACCACGGTCGTGGTGTCCGGTGTATCGATGCTTGCGATCGACAGGAAGTTGGCGCGAGCGACGGCACCGGTCGCCTGGTCGAGAATGCGCGTGAAGGAGGCCTTCACGTCAGCCGAGGTGACGGGCGCGCCGTTCTGGAACTTGGCCTTTGCATTGAGCTTGAACGTCAGTTGCTTGCCGTCCGGCGAAAACTGCCAGCTCTCGGCGACTCCAGGCACGATCTGCAGATTGCCGTCAAGGCGAACGAGCGGCTCATAGATCAATTCGAGCAGCCGGATGGAGGAGAATGCGGTCTGCTTGTGCGGATCGAGCCCGGTCGCGTCCTGCGACCACGCCATGCGCAGCGTTGCCGCCTCAACAGGGATCGCGGCCGTCGCCAGGCCAATCCCCACGGCCAGCGCCACTCCCGAAATCAGCTTCCTTCCAAAATTCCCTTTCACTTTCAGTCCTCCAAATTTTTAAAATGTCCCCGGCCGATTTTGGCCCATTGATTGCCGGTGCGGCAGGCCGCAACGGTTGTCTCAAGCAGTCCTGCCGTTGATCGCCTTGCGCAGGAATCCATCAGCGTTTTGCAATGCCGCGCGGGCTTCTTCAATGCCCATCCCGGTAATTTCCATGAGAATGGCAAGCTTCACGTCGTTGCCGGTCAGATCGAGCACGCGGCGCGCTTCCTGTTGCGAGCAACCGGTCGCCTGCATGACGATACGCGAGGCGCGCGCCACCAGCTTCTTGTTGCTGGCGCTGACATCGACCATCAGGTTCTGGTAGCTCTTGCCGATGCGGATCATGCTCGCCGTCGTCAGCATATTGAGAATGAGCTTCTGCGCCGTACCCGACTTCAGGCGGGTTGAGCCGGTGAGGATTTCCGGGCCGACCACAGGCGAAATCGCCAGATCAGCAATGCCGGCGATGATGGAGTTCGGATTGCAGGAGAGCGCCACCGTAAAGGCGCCGATGCCCTTGGCGTAGTTCAGGCCGCCGATGACATAGGGGGTACGGCCGCTGACGGCGATGCCGACGACGACATCATCCTTGCTCAGCTTGATTTCCTCCAGCGCCTGGCGCCCCTGCTCTGGGTCGTCCTCCGCGCCTTCGATCGAGCGCCGCAGCGCATCCGGGCCGCCGGCAATCAGACCGATGACCATGTCGGGCGGCACACTGAAGGTCGGCGGGCATTCGGAGGCATCGAGAACACCGAGGCGGCCGCTCGTGCCGGCGCCCATATAGATCAGCCTGCCACCCTTCTGGAACGCAGCCACGATCTGATTGACGGCGGCGGCGATTGCCGGGATCACCTTCTCGACGGCGACCGGCACCGTCTGATCCTCATAATTAATCTCACGCAGAATATCGAAGGTCGGCAAAAGATCGATATGCATCGTATTCGGATTGCGCCCTTCGGAAACCAACTGCTCCAGTTCGGATATCAACTTCTGCTCTGTCATGGGCCTGCTCGCGAAATAACGCCTGGATATCAATATATTACATTGGCAAGCTCGATCATTTTCATATCGGGCCCACCGCAGCAAAGATCGGTTTTCAGCAAGACGGGCGACCGAAGCCGACCCAGACGCGGCATGGCCTTTTTGGCTTTGTTCCGCGTCCATTCCCTGTTTACCTTGGTTAACACTATGTCCGTTTATTCCATTCGTCAATCCAGAAAGGAATAAAATATTCCATCATTGCCGTGAAAAGATTCACCGCTTGGCAGAGCCTTTGTCAGCCTTGGCAAATGGCTTTCCTGGCAAGAATGATCGCACCGGAGACGGCATCGCCGTCCATGGGCTTCAAGCGCCGGCGCACATCGGGCGAGAGCCAGGGTTCGAGCGGGCTCGCAAGACCGCCGAGCAGGCAGACGCGCGGCGCGCCCTTATCGAACAGCGTGCGAACAAGCGTGTCGATATGGCCGGCCGCGCTTTGCACGATCCGCCGCGCGACGGCATCGCCTTGATCGGCGTGACGCAGGACCATCGGTGCAAGAGCAGCATAATCCGTGGCCGACGCCCGGTCCATCCAGGCGACCGCCTCCATCGGATCATGCTGGAAACGCTGCATTATCTCGGCAAGCAGCGCGGTTTTTTGTTCGCGACCGTCATGGGCGCGCAGGGCAAGCTGCACCGCCTTCAGCCCGAGATAGGCGCCGCTGCCCTCGTCCGAAATCGGAAAACCGTAGCCGCCGACCCGCAATTGCCGTCCTTCAACAAGGCCGAGGCCAATAGAGCCCGTTCCGGCGATCACGATAGCGCCGTCGCGTCCGGAATGAGCCCCCAGACACGCGCCCTCGCCGTCGCTGATGAAATCGATGCTGGCAAAGGGGTGCTCTATCGCTTTCAGCGCGGCAAGCGCGCCCTTGCGGCCGATCCCAGCCAGCCCGACGCCAACATGGATACGGCTGAAATTGGAATCATTTAACCCCGCTTCCTCAATTGCAGCTTCAAAAGCGCGAGAAATCGATGCCCATGCTTCGGCGATCCCGAGACGGGTCGTTGCCGGCCCGGACAACCCCTGCCCGAGAACAGTGCCTTCGGCATCCTCGATGCGCGCGCGGCAACCTGTACCACCGCCGTCTATGCCGAGAAAATACGGAGTGTTTTCCGATGCGGCAGTCATGATGTTAGCCGTTCGATATCGGCACCGCAGAGGCGTAGCTTGCGATCGAGCTGTTCGTAGCCGCGGTCGAGGTGATAGACGCGATTGACGATGGTCTCGCCCTCCGAGACGAGGGCTGCGAGAACCAGCGAGACAGAGGCGCGCAGATCCGTCGCCATGACCTGCGCACCTTTCAGCGGCGCGCCGCCGCGCACCAGCGCCGTTGTCCCCTGCAAGGTGATGTTGGCGCCGAGTCGTGTCAGCTCCGGCACATGCATGAAGCGGTTTTCGAAGACTGTTTCGCGGATCAGCGACGCACCCTCCGCGCAGCAGGCGAGAGCCATGAACTGTGCCTGCAGGTCCGTCGGGAAGCCGGGATAGGGTTCGGTGGTGATATCGGCCCCCTTGAGCGGACCGTCCCTTGAAACCACCAGGCCGCGATCGCTCGGCCAGACGCTGACGCCCATGGCTTCGAGCGCCTGAACCACCGATGCCAGATTTTCCAGCCGCGCATGGATGAGCTCAAGCTGGCCGCCGGTAATGGCCGCCGCCACCGCATAAGTACCAGCCTCGATGCGGTCGGGAATGCCGTGATGCTTGGCGGGACGCCAGCTGGTGTCGCCATCGATCAGGATGCGATGCGTCCCAGCACCCTCGATCCGTGCACCCATGGCGATCAGACATGCCGCAAGATCAGCCACCTCCGGCTCGCGGGCAGCGTTCAGGATCTCGGTTTCACCTTTGGCGGCGCAGGCGGCCATCATGGCCGTCTCGGTCGCGCCGACGGATGGTGAACTCAGGACGATCCGTGCGCCTTTCAGCCCATTGGCAGCCGAAGCAACAATCAGACCGCTTTGGATGGCGATGTCAGCACCCAGTGTCGAGAGCGCCTTGATGTGCATATCGACGGGCCGTGCGCCGATAGCGCAGCCGCCGGGAAGCGAAACGCGTGCGTGACCGAAACGGGCAAGCAGCGGCGCAAGCACCAGCACAGTCGCCCGCATGCGCCGGACCGTGTCGTAGGATGTCTCCTTCGAGACAATCTCGCTCGCATCGATCATTGTGCCGTGCGGGCCTCGTGCGATCCTGGCGCCGTGGAGGGCGATAACACCCAACATATTCTCGACATCGCTGACAACAGGCAGGTTCGTCAGCTCCAGCGGATGCGGGCTCAAGAGCGCGGCTGCGATCTGCGGCAGGGCGGCATTTTTCGCGCCGGCGATAGTCACCGCACCCTGCAACCTCTTGCCGCCAGAGATTCGAAGTCTGTCCATGATGCAAATCCATTGCGGAAAAGACTGGGACACCACGGGTCCGTGATCCACTCTGCAAGACTATTCGCCAATTCCACACTGTCAACGGGAATTGGAATTTTTTATTCCAATCCGCTGTGATAAGGTTCGATCATGCGAAGCAAGGTTGCCGCGCTTGAGCCGGATGCTATTTTCGGTGTTCGCCTCGCCGCGGGAATCGGCCTCGATGGCTTGAAAGACCCCAAAAGGATCAAATGTCTATCCTTAAGAAGATCAGCGCGCAGCTCGAAACCATGGCCCCGGCTGATCGCCAGATCGGGCAATTCATCATCGACAATCCCGACCAGATGCTGCGCCTCTCCTCCGCGGCTCTCGCAGTGGAAACCGGCCGCAGCCAATCGAGCGTGGTAAAATTCAGCCAGAAGCTCGGCTATGCCGGCTACCAGGAATTGAAGCTTGCCGTCAGCGAGGCCAAGGCTCAGGAATGGCAGGCGCCGGCCGGCATGATCCACGGCACGATCGAGGTGGGCGACGGCTATCTCACCATCCTGCAGAAGCTGCTCGGCAGCAAGATGCAAGCCATGCAGCAGACCATTTCTGTCAACAACGAAGCCGACATCGAGAAAACCCTCGAAGCGCTTCACGACGCCCGGCGCATCCATCTGGCCGGGGTCGGCGCCTCCTCGCTGGTGGCCCGCGACTTTTCCTACAAGCTGATGAAGCTCGGCCGCAACGTGCTGCATGACAGCGACAGCCATGTGCAGATGGCCAATGCGTCGACGCTCGGGCCGGACGACCTGCTCTTTGCGCTCTCCTATTCCGGTGCCAGCATCGAGACGCTACGGATTGCGGAGCTGGCAAGCCAGCGCCAGGCAACCGTCATTGCCGTCACCGGCCTGCAGGACAACCCGCTATCCCGAGTCGCCGATATATGCCTGCACACCGTCGGCGATGAAGACCGCGTCCGCTCCTCGGCCATCACTGCCCGCGACGCGCAACTGATGCTGACTGATCTGCTGTTCATTCTATTGATACAGCGTCAGCCCGATGCCAACGACTATGTCCATAATAGCGAGACGGCAGTTTCCGTCCTGAAGGCCAAGCGCCTTTCGTAACAGCCGACACCGGTCACCAAGCTGTGACGCCCGTGCCCCTGTACGTCGAAGGTTTCGACACATAGCTTGGCAACCTCAACAAATCATAGCGGAGAGATTCCATGGACCTTGGCCTCAAGGATAAAGTCGTTCTGATCACGGGCGGCTCGAAAGGCATCGGCTTTGCCTGTGCCGAGCTTTTCCAGCAGGAAGGCGCGCGGGTCGCGATCTGCTCGCGCTCGCAAGCCAATATCGACGCGGCTCTCTCCAGGCTGCCCGGCGTGCATGGCTATGCCGCCGATCTGATCTTCGACGGACAGGCGCTCGCAGTCGTTGACAAGGTAGAGGCCGATGTCGGCCCGATCGACATTCTCGTCAACAGCGCAGGTGCCGCGGCCCGCACGCCGGCGGACGAACTGACGCCCGCCGTCTGGCGCGCCGCGATGGATGCCAAGTATTTTTCCTACATCAACGTGATCGATCCCGTCATCAAGCGCATGGGCGCGCGCGGATCGGGCGCTGTGATCAATATCATCGGCAATGGCGGCAAGGTCGCCTCGCCCTATCATCTGGCCGGCGGCTCGGCCAATGCTGCCCTTATGCTTGCAAGCGTCGGGCTCGCCAATGCCTATGCCGGTAAGGGCGTGCGCGTGGTCGGCCTCAATCCCGGCCTCACGGAGACAGATCGTGTTGCCGAAGGCCTGAAGGCGGCGGCAAAGATTTCAGGCTCGAGTGAGGAAGAAGCACTGGCTGATGCCCTGAAACGCATCCCGATCGGCCGCATGGCCGATCCAGCCGATATCGCCAATGTCGTCGCCTTCCTAAGCTCGGCCAAGGCTGGCTATGTCACTGGTGTCGTTATCAGCATGGACGGCGCACAGGTGCCGGTTATCGTCTGAACCTTCTGGCACTTCATTGTTCACGTCGCCCGCAAGGCGACCGGCGACCCACCAGCGGTCGCCGGCCGAAACTTATGCTAGCTTTGAGTTGCGCCGTCGAAGATCATCTCGCGCGGAGCAACCTTCGTATTGCGCTGCAGCAAATAATAGACGACGGCGGTTACGACCAGGCTGACGGCCCAGGAAATGTCGGCATCATTGAGCGCGACCGCGATCGGGCCTTCGTAGAGAGGCTGATTGAGGAACGGGATCTGCACGACGACGCCGAGGACATAGCATCCGAGCGCGGTCCAGTTATAGGCGCCATAGCGGCCCGTTGCGTCGTAGAGGGCGGGGATATCCACCTTTTCCCTGGAGATTAGGTAGTAATCGATCAGATTGATCGCGCTCCAGGGCACGAAGACCGCCAGCAGCATCAGGACGAAATTCTTGAATGCCGACAGGAAATCAGCGCTGGCGAGAACGGCGATCAGCACCGACAAAGCCACAAACCCGATGATATAAAGCGCTCTGGCGCCCCGGGAGATCCGGGTCTGGTTGCTGAACGAGGTAAAGGTCGTCAGGATTGCCATGAAGCCGCCATAAGCGTTCAGGCAGTTGATCGTCAGCTTGCCGCAGATAATGACGATATAAACGAGAACTGCGCCTTGCCCCGCCAATGTGCCAAGGAAGCCGACCTGGTTCGAAAGGAATTTCGCACCAACGGCGGCGACAAGCACGCCAAACGTCATGGCAAGCTGAGAAGCGATCGCCGAACCGAGCAGCGTATACAGAAACGCCTTGCCGCCCGATGTCGCTGAGGGAAGATACCGCGAATAGTCCGCGACGTAGGGCGCATAGGTGAGCTGCCAACCGGCCGACAGCGAAACGGCAAGCAGAAAGGTCGCGACCGTTGCAGGCTTTTGACCGAAGGCCGAGTGAATGTCGTACTGATGGAACAGCTGGTAGGACAGATAAGCAAAACCGAGGATACTGATGACCGTCGCGATCCGTCCCATGATATGGATCACCTTATAGCCGACAAGCGCGATCACCGCGCTAAGCACGCCGAAGATCACCATGCCGACGGCCGGATTGGAAACACCAAGCAGCAGGTTCATGGCCTGGCCGGCAAGCACCGTGCCTGTCGCGGCGAAACCCAGATACATCAAAATGACCAGAAGCAGCGGCAGAGTCGCACCCCTGACACCGAACTGCGCACGGCTGCTGATCATCTGCGGCAGACCGAGGCGAGGCCCCTGCGCGGAATGAAGGGCCATCACGATCCCGCCGAGGATGTTACCAACGGCAAGACCCACGATCGCGGTCATCGCCTCCGCGCCGAACACGACGGCAAGCGCGCCATCGAGCACCGCCGTGATCTGCAGGTTTGCTCCGAACCAGAGCGTGAACTGGTCCCTTGCGAAGCCGTGTCGCTCACTCTCCGGTATTCTGTCTATGGTTCTGCGTTCAGCGAATCCGTCGCTGGTCCCGACACCGCTCATCCTGTGCTCCTCCTGGGGGAATTCGGTACTCACGGACCAATGTATATAGAGGAATACGCTTTATGTATATACATTCTAACCGCCTCAGATCGGTCTCAGAATGTCAGAATCCCGAATTCCCCCATGCCATCACAACGAGAGCGCCGCAAGGTTTGCACACCCGACGCTTCAGGCCGCCGCCTTCCAGTCTAGCCCGATGTCGAGCGTCGGAGCGCTATGCGTCAGCCAGCCGGCCGATATCAGATCGACACCGCAGGCGGCAATTGCGGCGGCCGTTGCCGGCGTAATGCGGCCGGACGCTTCGGTGATGGCCCGACCGCCGACGATATCGACTGCCTCGCGCAACTGATCCGGTGTCATATTGTCGAGCACCACGGCGTCGACACCCTCGTGCATGGCTTCGCGAAGCTGCGCCAGCGTATCCACCTCGACTTCGATCTTGACCATGTGGCCGACGCCGGCCTTGGCACGGCGGATGGCTTCCGCGACCCCGCCGGCAATGGCGACGTGATTGTCCTTGATCAGCACCGCGTCATAGAGCGCGAAGCGATGGTTCATGCCGCCGCCTGCGCGCACCGCATATTTCTCCAGTGCTCTCAGACCCGGCGTTGTCTTGCGCGTACAGACGATCGAAGCCTTCGTCCCGGCGATCGCCTCGACGATGCCACCGGTAACAGAGGCAATGCCCGAGAGATGGCCGAGGAAATTCAGCGCCGTGCGCTCAGCCGTCAGCAGACCGCGCGACGGCCCCTCGATCGTTGCAATTACGTCCCCCGCCTTGACCTTCGTGCCATCGGGCGCATGACGGGTCATGACGATGGCGGGATCGACCAGTTGGAAGGCAAGCTCGGACGCATCGAGACCTGCGACGACACCTGCCTGGCGGGTCACCATGGCGACACGGGAGCGGTGCGTTGCGGGGATGACGGCCGTGGATGTCACGTCGCCGGCAAGGCCGAGATCTTCGACCAGCGCATTGCGCACCAGCGGTTCGACGATCAGGCGCGGGAGGGGAGCAAGCGTCATGTCAGGCACTCCTTGCAATGGAATGGGCAATGACGGACCTGGCGATATCCAGGGCGTCGGAAAGGTTCATCATGCGGCGCTGCGCATATGGCAGTTTCAGCGGGAAATCCGTGCGGGCATGGGCGCCGCGCGACTCCAACCTCAAACTCGCGAAGACCGCGATCAGCAACGCCACCAGCGCGGGATCTGTCGCCGGTCCTTCACTCTCGCAAAGCGGTAGAAGCGCGGCGATCGCGCCATGAATGGCGCCGGCATTGCGCAGGACACCTAGATGCCGCGACACGATCGGCCGCACGAGCGTCAGATCCGGCGCGAAAGTCTCGGGAAAATGCTGCGGCATTCCTGTGCGGCTTGCATTCGTGCCGGCAATATCGCGAGCAGCCCGCATGCCCATGACCGCGGCTTCCAGCAGGGAGTTGCTGGCGAGACGATTGGCGCCGTGTAGACCGGTCGATGCCGCCTCGCCCGCGACCCATAGGCCGGGAACGGAGCTGCGGCCATTCTCGTCGGTTGCAACGCCGCCCATATGATAGTGGACGGCCGGGCGCACCGGAATTGGGTCGTTCGCCGGATCGACGCCCGCCTCGCGGCAAAGGGCCTCGATCACCGGAAAGCGTGTGGCGAAGCGATTGCCGAGGACATCCCGTGCATCGAGGAACACTTTGCCGCCGCGAGCGATTTCCGCGCTGATGGCACGCGCGACGACATCGCGCGGCGCAAGTTCGGCACCTTCAACGCCGGCCATGAAACGTTCGCCGCTTTCGTTGACGAGAAGCGCACCCTCACCACGAACCGCCTCGCTGACCAAGGCCAACGGACGCCTGCGGCTATCGAGCGCCGTCGGATGGAATTGCACGAATTCCATGTCGGCGAGTTGCGCGCCAGCACGTGCCGCAAGGGCAATGCCTTGTCCGAAATTGCCGACAGGATTGGTGGTGGCATCGAACAAGCCGCCGATGCCGCCCGTTGCAAGGACGATGCGCGACGAAGGCAAAACGACGCTGCCCCTATCGGTCAGGCACAGTAGGCCGGCAACCCGATCGCCGGCCAGCAACAGCCGCTGCGCCTGATAGCCTTCAAGCACGGTGATCGACGGCGTACGGACAACCGCCTCAGCAAGTGCGCGAACGATAGCCGCACCGGAGCCATCGCCCTTCGAATGCACGATACGCCGCATCGAATGCGCGGCTTCCAGACCCAGGGACAATTCGCCTGTAGCATCGCGATCGAATTCAACGCCGGCGCGCTCCAGCGCGGCAATGGCAGCGGGTGCTTCGGCAACGATCCCCGCCGCTACCTTGGCGTCGCAGAGCCCATCGCCTGCGGCAAGCGTATCGGCAAGATGCAAGGCCGCGCTGTCGCCCTTACCGATGCTGGCGGCGATGCCGCCTTGTGCCCAGGCGCTCGACGTCTCCGCGCCGATCAGGGCGCGAGTAACGATCACGACAGGCTCGGGCGACAGCGTCAGCGCCGTCATCAGCCCGGCAAGACCACTGCCGACGATGACGATGCGGCCGCTTAACTCTTCGAGGATCTCGCTCATATCGCCAGCATCCTTTCAACGGCGCGGCGGGCGTCGGCGGCGATCGCGGGATCGACCGTCACCTCATGCCGCCCCTCTTCGAGAGCCTTCCGGATATTGCCGAGGGTAATGCGCTTCATGTGCGGGCAGAGATTGCAGGGCCGGACGAACTCCACATCGGGGTGATGTACGGCGACATTGTCGCTCATCGAACATTCGGTGAGCAGCACGACGCGCGACGGACGCTTCTTGCCGACGTAATCGGACATGACGGCAGTCGAGCCGGCAAAATCCGCCGCCTCGACGACGTCAGGCGGGCATTCCGGATGCGCAAGTACCGTTACACCCGGATAATTTTCACGCAGCTGCCGGATATCGTCCGCCGTGAAGAGCTCATGGACCTCGCAGTGGCCGTGCCAGGCGATGAGTTCGACATTCGTTTCACGCGCCACGTTGCGCGCCAGATATTCGTCCGGGAGCATCAGCACCTTCGGCACGCCCAGCGATTCCACCACCTGCCGGGCATTGCCCGAGGTGCAGCAGATATCGGAGGCAGCCTTCACGGCCGCCGACGTGTTGACATAGGTGACGACCGGAACGCCAGGATGGGCCTGCCGCAGCAGGGCAATATCCTCTGGCGTGATCGATTCCGCCAGCGAGCAGCCGGCTTCCAGATCCGGGATCAGAACCGTCTTTTCCGGGTTCAGCAGTTTGGCCGTCTCAGCCATGAAATGCACGCCGGCCAGCACGATGATATCGGCATCGACCTCCACGGCCTTGCGGGCAAGCGCGAGGCTGTCGCCGACGATATCGGCGACGCCATGGAAGATTTCCGGTGTCTGGTAGTTATGCGCGAGAATGACGGCATTGTGCCGTCGCTTCAATTCGAGGATCGCCTCGACATCATCCTGGAACGACAGCCATTCGGCTTTCGGGATAACACGGCTGACGCGATCATAGAGGGAGGATGCGGATATCGGAAGATTCATGACCGGCTCCTTATTATACTCATTTTGAGTATATTATGCGCAAATAGATATTCTCAAGCAGAGCATATGTCAATTGCGGGAGAGTGGTAATTTCGTTCCGGTAAATTCGCGTTCTTCGAGGACGGCGCGGCGGAAACGGAAGAGCTTGGCAGGGCGGCCGCCGGTCTCGCTTTCGGTGCCGCCGGTTTCCTCGACCAGCTCCTGCTGCTCGATCAGCCGGCGGAAATTCTGCTTATGCAGCGTCAAGCCGGCCAGCGCCTCGACGGTTTTCTGCAATTGCAGCAGCGTGAAGTTTTCGGGCATGAGCTCGAAGACGACGGGGCGATATTTGATCTTCGCCCTGAGGCGCGCCATGCCGGTCGCAAGGATGCGACGATGATCGGCAAACATCGATCGGCCGAAATTGTGCCTGAGGTCACAGCCCGCTTCGGCCACGAGACGTGCTTCGTAGAGCAATTCATAGCGCTGCAGGACGAGATCCTCGTTCCACGCAGCCCCATTCAGCCCGAAATCGAAATCGGCGCGACGGCGGCGCTGGCCCTTTCGCATCGCATCCTCCTCGATCCAGGACGCGAGGCGGGCGGCGATGTCGTCGAGCATTGCTGGCCGGCCGTTGCGATGGTCTTCCCACGGAAGATATTCGTACCAGCCGTGCCAGCCCGGCATGCCGCCGCCAGGCGCTGCCTGCTCGCGCACCAGCCCGAGATAGCTGATGGAAATGGTGCGTCCGCCGAGGATTTCATTGTTTCGATCGCGATCGGCAAAGGTATAGAGTTGCTCCAGATAGCCGACGGGATGCGCCGTCTGATCCTGAACCCATTCGCGCAATCCGCTCTGCAGCGTACGATGCCCAAGCTCGAACGGACCGGACGGCAGGGCATCGCCCGACCGCACCGTCATCACCCTTGGATCGCCGCCCGTAACAGCCGTCAGAACTGCGATCAGCTCGGCATGCGCAAGCCCGATGGTCAAGCGAACTCCATGATCTGTTTGCCCTTGACCCTTGTCGCATGAAGCACGGCGCAAGCCAATGCGGGCAAAGGCGTGCTCCACATCTCAAGCGCGGCTTGACAAGCTGGAATACCTCACGCGGGATTGGCGATCAGGATGGCATGAACATCAACGAACTTTGCGCATCCGCCAGGCGAGACGTCCCAAACCGATCGTCAAAAACAGCGATTTTGACGGCTACGACGGCAGCAGATCTCTTCCCGCTTCGGTGAGGACGACAAAGCCCTGTTCGCGCTCGACAAGACCAAGATCCATGGCATCCTCCCAGATGGTCAAGCGAGGACAACTCGTCCGCCAGGCATCCATGACTTCGTGATATGGCCGGGGTCCGGCTTTCAGGAAAACCAGGAGATCAATGACAAGTGTATTGGGCGCTTCCAACGTCACCTCCCTGAGTGGTGAATTGTAAATATACACCCTCAGGCCGTTGCTGTCATGTCGCGCTCGCCAACCTGCTGCGGCATATTGATGCCCCGCGCCTTGCGGCCAAACCGCCCGCTTCCGAAACCTAGCGGCTGACGTAATCCGGATGCTCTTCGCAGATGAGATCGACAATCGACAGGGTGCCGGACAGATGCTTCCGCAAGGCGGAAACGGCCGCCTCCGCATCGGCTGAGCGAACGGCATCAACGATCGACTGGTGATCTCCGACGATCTGCTCCAGCTTGCCCGGCATCGGCAGGTTCAGCATCCGTAGCCGATCGAGATGGACGCTCTGCCGGCGTACCGTCGACCACAGGCCGAGAATATCGGCCCGCTCGTAAAGCACCCGGTGAAAATCCTTGTCGAGCGAATCGAAGAGATCGTAGGTCTCCGGCGACATCACATGCTTCTGGCGGACGAGAACAGCCTCCAGAGCCGCCGCCGTTTCCTCCGCCGAATGCAGCGTCAGCCGGCGAACGGCTTCCAGCTCAATCGATAGCCGCAGAAAGTGCGCTTCGGTGGCGTTGCGGACATCAATGCGTGAAACCACGGTCGCATATTGCGGATAGACTTCGACCAGCCCCTCCTCCTCCAAGCGGATCAAGGCGTCCCGCACGGGGGTCTGGCTGACGTTGAATTCGTTTTGCAACGACATGCGCGACAGCACGGTCGTCGGCGGCAAGCCCATCGAAAGAATGCGCGACCTCAGGATTTCCAGGATCTGCGGCGCCACCTGGCGGGAGCGGTCCAGTGCAAATTCTCTCGGATTGCGCTTCACTGGCGGCCTTTCTTGTCGGAGCGTCGGCTCATTAAGCACAGTTTGTGACTTGATGCACTGATACATTAGTGCTTTAGTCCGCCCTTGCCAACTCCGCGTCGCCTGAGTTGGTGCACCCGGGGAGGAGTTGGGCAATCGGGAGCAAAAGCCCGAGAGGCAGCGCGGACGAAAACCCGCGCAACCGCGCTTATTTCGACCCAACGTGTGAAAACAAGGCTCGATGACTATGAACAGCAGGAAGAAGCCCTCGGACTTACGCAGCGCCAGATGGTTTGCGCCCGATGATCTCAGAAGCTCGGGGCATCGCTCCCGCACCATGCAGATGGGCTATGCGCCCGAGGAATGGGCGGACAAGCCTGTTATCGCCATCCTCAACACATGGTCGGATGCCAATCCCTGCCACGCCCATTTCAAGCATCGCGTCGACGACGTGAAGCGCGGCATCCTGCAGGCCGGCGGCTTCCCGCTGGAACTACCGGCCCTGTCGCTGTCGGAAAGCTATGTGAAGCCGACGACCATGCTCTATCGCAACATGCTGGCGATGGAAGCCGAAGAGCTCTTGCGTTCCCATCCGGTCGATGGCGCCGTGCTGATGGGCGGCTGTGACAAGACCACACCGGGCCTGGTCATGGGCGCGCTTTCGATGGGCCTGCCGATGATCTATCTGCCGGCCGGTCCGATGCTGCGCGGCAATTATCGCGGCGAATATCTGGGCTCTGGCTCCGACGCCTGGAAATTCTGGGACGAACGCCGCGCCGGTACCATTTCGGAGAAGGAATGGGTCGATGTCGAAGCCGGCATCGCCCGCTCTTACGGCCACTGTATGACCATGGGCACGGCGAGCACGATGACGGCCATCGCCGAGGCGCTCGGCTTGACCCTGCCCGGCGCCAGCTCCATCCCCGCGCCGGATGCCAATCACATCCGTATGTCATCGGCCGTCGGCCGGCGCATCGTGGAAATGGTGTGGGAAGATCTGGTTCCTTCGAAGATCGTCACGCAGGCCGCCGTCAACAATGCCGTCGCCGTCGCGATGGCGACGGGCTGTTCCACCAATGCCGTCGTGCATCTGATCGCGATGGCCAGACGCGCCGGTACGCAACTCTCGCTCGACGATCTCGACAAGGCGGGACGCACGACCCCGGTGCTCGCCAACATCAGGCCGACGGGAAAAACCTATCTGATGGAGGATTTCTATTATGCCGGCGGCCTCAGGGCCCTAATGTCCAAGCTTTCTTCCAAGCTCGATCTCTCCACGCTCACCGTCTCCGGCGTCACTCTCGGCGAAACGCTGGAAGGGGCGAAATGCTACAATGACGACGTCATCCGCTCGCTCGACAACCCGATCTATCACGAGGGCTCTTTGGCGGTGCTGAAGGGCAACCTTGCGCCGACCGGCGCCGTCATCAAGCCGGCCGCCTGCGATCCGCGTTTTCACAAGCATCAGGGACCAGCGCTGGTCTTCGACAGCTATCCGGAGATGAAGGCGGCTGTCGACAATGAAGATCTCGACATCTCGCCCGATCACGTCATGGTGCTGCGCGGTGCTGGCCCGCAGGGTGGGCCCGGCATGCCCGAATGGGGCATGCTGCCGATCCCGAAGGCACTGCTCAAGAAAGGCCACAGGGATATGCTCCGTCTCTCCGATGCCCGCATGAGCGGCACCAGCTATGGCGCCTGCATCCTGCATGTCTCGCCGGAATCGCATGTCGGCGGCCCGCTGGCGCTGCTGCGCAACGGCGACATCATTCGTCTCGATCTCGAGGCGCGGCGCATCGACATGCTGGTCGACGAGGACGAACTGCAGCGCCGTCGCGAGGCCTGGGTCAAGCCCGCTGAAAAATTCGGTCGTGGCTATGGCTGGATGTTCTCGCGCCACGTCGCGCAAGCCGACACCGGCTGCGACTTCGATTTCCTGGAAACCGGCTTCGGCCCGACGCCGGGCGAACCCGACATCTATTGATCGTAAAGGATATACCGCATGAGCAATTACGTGCTGAGCAATGAGACGCGCGACAAGCTGATGGGCGTGGCGACACCGACGATCGCCACCGCGCTTTTCCGGCGCGGCCTGCGCAACCAGTTCATCCAGGATGTGCGGCCACTCTCGCCGAAGAAGGCGAATATGGTCGGCCAGGCCTTTACACTCCGCTATATTCCGGCGCGCGAAGACCTGAACACGCTCGAAGTCTTCCGCAACCCGGAACATCCGCAGCGTGCCGCCGTCGAACAATGCCCACCCGGCTTCGTGCTGGTCATGGATAGCCGCAAGGACGCACGCGCCGCTTCGGCAGGCTCCATCCTCATCTCGCGGCTGCAGGTGCGCGGCGTTGCCGGCGTCGTCACCGATGGCGGTTTCCGCGACAGCCCGGAAATCGCCGCCCTCGATATCCCCTCCTATCACCACCGCCCGTCCGCCCCGACGAACCTGACGCTGCATCAGGCGATCGAAATCAACGGCCCGATCGGCTGCGGCGACGTTGCGGTTTTCCCCGGCGACGTTCTTGTCGGCGACAATGAGGGCGTCATCGTCATTCCGGCCCATCTTGCCGATGAAATCGCCAACGAGACCGTGGAAATGACGGCCTATGAGGATTTTGTCACCGAAGAGGTGATGAATGGCGCAACCATCATCGGGCTCTATCCGGCGACGAGCGATGCTCCGAAACAAAAGTTCGCCGAATGGCGGAAAAAGAAGGGCCGCTGATCCATTTTCAAGCGGGCGCAGCCGGAAGGCATCCAACCGGCTGCGCTCCTCGAACTACTCTTCCTTGACGAGCTTCAGCACGAGCTGCTGGAGGTTGCCGCCATCGCTGAATTCGACCTTGTCGAAATCACTGTTGCGCCGCCGCTCCTTGTTGGAAATTTCACCGAGCCGCTTCGTCAGCTCCACACGGATCTTGCTGCACTTCGGATCATTGGGCACGGTAAAGCCGACGCTCATGGCCTCGATTTCCTTGACCATATCCTTGATGTATCCGCCATGCACGCGCTCATGCGCCTCGACCCCGGCGATGAACGTCTGCCAGCTCTTGCGGGTCAAGGCCGGCAATTGCGCCGAAGGCTTCGGCAGGGTGTAGGTGATGATCAATTTCGGTATGTTGACGGTGATCTTGCAGGCACCGTCCGGCTGCGGCTCATATTTCCGCGTCCAGGTCAGCTTGAAATCGGTATGCGCAATCGCCCTGACCTTGGGGCCGAGCAGTGGGCCGCGTTCGCCGATCGAATCGTAGAGTTCGCGGCCGGAGGTTCCGGAAATCGCGTAGGTCTTGGTCGTTTCCACGGCCTGCCAGTCGGCATGAGCTGTCATCGGCAAAGAGGCAATTGCCATCGCCGCCGCAAGTGATCGAATATATGCTTTCACAAACTTCCCCTGCACACCCTAGTCAAGCGCGGCAAAGCTAGCGGTTGACCCCCGCCATTTCAATGAGCATCCAGCTTCAAAAGGTCGAAGCCGACTGCAATAGCTCTTCGGCGTCTTCTCGCTCCATGTCGAAGACCCTTTTGCCGATCGCAAAGCTGAAACCGCTGCGGGCGAAGGCGGATAATTCCTTCGCCTTGCGCTTGTCGTCGAGATCGCCACGTCGGAACGGCCCGAAGCCGCGTTTCCTGGCAAAGATGACGGCGGAATGGAGATCATCGACCTCGCCAACCGCCGCAACGACGGTCTCGCCGTCGATGCCTTTGGAGGCGAGCTTGAAGGCGATCGCTTTCTTCGACTTGCCGGAGCGGACCGCCGAGCGCGTGCTGATCTCGGCGAAGGTGACATCGTCGAGCACCTTCAGCTCATAAGCGAATTTGACCGCGAAATCCGCAAGCGCCTTGATCTGCGCCTCGCTGATATCCTCGAACTTCTGCTTCGCTTTCTTGGCGATCGCGTCGAACAGTTGCTTCTCCGTCATCATCCGGCGTTCGAGGCGATAGATCGTGGAGTTGCGTGCCCAGGAGAGCATGCGGCTGGTCGGCGGTTCATCCATGCAGGAAGGCATTCGGTGAAAGGAGAATCATAACGACAGGGACTTTAGCGCGACCCAAGCGACCCAGGCAACGAAGGTGATTTTCCATCCAAATTCGCTTGGTAATCATGGGATGATTGGTTATGCTTTCCATGCGGCCAAGGCGGTAAAACGCCGAGCGTCGAATCCCATCGACGGTGGAGGCCGTCTCAAGCACCACATTGCTATGGATCACGGAGCCTGCAGCTCGCCCGAGAGCTTTGCCGATCGGTCGCCAGCGCTCCGTTCAGAGGAGGCAGGAATGGATTATCGCAAGCTCGGCCCAAGCGGGGCCGTTGTCACGGCTTATTGCCTTGGCACCATGACCTTCGGCGCGGAAGCGAGTGAGGCCGCGTCACATAAGCTGCTGGACGATTATTTCGCGTGGGGCGGCAATTTCATCGATACCGCCGATGTCTACAGCGCCGGCAAGTCGGAAGAGATCATCGGCCGCTGGTTGAAGGCTCGCCCGACCGAGGCCCGCCAGGCCGTCGTCGCTACCAAGGGGCGTTTCCCGATGGGCAAGGGCCCGAACGATATCGGTCTTTCGCGTCGGCATCTGGGACAAGCCCTGGACGACTCGCTGCGCCGTCTCGGCCTCGAGCACATCGATCTCTATCAGATGCATGCCTGGGATGCCCTGACGCCGATCGAGGAAACGCTGCGCTTTCTCGATGATGCCGTGCGTGCCGGCAAGATCGGTTATTACGGCTTTTCCAACTATGTCGGCTGGCACATTGCCAAGGCGGCGGAAATCGCCAAGGCACGCGGCTATACGCGTCCCGTGACGCTGCAGCCGCAATATAATCTGCTCGCGCGCGATATCGAGCTTGAGATCGTCGATGCCTGCCTCGATGCCGGCATGGGCCTGCTGCCCTGGTCGCCGCTCGGTGGCGGCTGGCTGACCGGCAAATATAAGCGCGACGAGACGCCGAGCGGCGCGACAAGGCTCGGCGAAAACCCCAACCGCGGCAGCGAAGCCTATGCCGCGCGCAATGCTCAGGAGCGGACCTGGGCGATCATCGAAACCGTGGAGGAGATCGCTAAGGCGCGTGGCGTCAGCATGGCGCAGGTCGCGCTTGCCTGGACGGCCGCTCGTCCGGCCGTGACCTCGGTCATCCTCGGCGCCCGCACATCCGAGCAACTTGCCGACAATTTGGGTGCTGCCGAACTGAAACTGACCGATGCGGAGACGGACAAGCTGAACCAGATCAGCGCACCGCAGCCTGCTGCCTATCCTTATGGAGAAAGCGGACGGAACCAGCGCCACCGCAAGATCGAGGGTGGCCGCTAAAATGCATTCGGCGGCGGAGCAGTTTTGCTTCGCCGCCGTCGTCTCGATCATCTATGGCGTCAAACCAGCGGCGGATTCAGTCTGGCGAAACCTTCTTGGCGCCGATACGGAAAATAGGGATAGGGCGCCGTCAGCTCGCTGACCTTGTCCAGCCTCTCGATCTGCTCTTTCGAAAGCACCCAGCCGACCGCACCGAGATTTTGCCGCAACTGCTCTTCATTGCGCGCACCGATGATGACGCTTGCAACGGTCGGCCGGTTCACCAGCCAGTTGATCGCGATCTGCGGCACACTCTTACCCGTCTCGCCCGCAATTTCATCCAGCACGTCGACGATATCGAACAGCTTCTCGTCGTCGACTGGCGGCCCGAAAGTCGCCGTCTCGTGCAGCCGGCTCGTCTGCGGCAATGGCTGGCCGCGGCGGATCTTGCCCGTCAGCCTGCCCCATGCCAGCGGGCTCCAGACCAGTGCGCCGACGTTCTGATCGCTGGCCAAAGGCATCAGCTCCCATTCGTAATCGCGGCCGGCGAGCGAATAATAGACCTGATGGGCGACGTGGCGCACATAGGAATGCTTCTGCGATGCGGCGAGCGATTTCATCAGCTCCCAGCCGGAGAAATTGGAGGCACCGATGTAACGGATCTTTCCCGCCTTCACGAGACTATCCAGCGTGGAGAGCGTCTCCTCGACCGGCGTCGACGCATCGAAGGCGTGCAACTGCAGCAGGTCGATGTAATCGGTGCCGAGACGGCGCAGCGCAGCGTCCACCGATTTGATCAGCCGCGAACGGGAACTCCCCCAATCGGCCGGTCCATCGCCCATGGGCAGAGCAGTCTTGGTCGAGATCAACACGGCATCCCGTCTGCCCCGGATCGCCTCACCGAGCACTTCCTCCGAGGCACCGGCCGAGTAGACATCGGCAGTGTCGAAGAGATTGACGCCCGCCTCCAGGCAGATATCGACCAGACGCCGCGCCTCCGCCGCATCCGTCGAGCCCCAGGCGCTGAAGAGAGGGCCGCTGCCGGCAAAGGTTCCAGCACCGAAACTGAGGACCGGAACGCGCAAGCCGGAAGCACCGAGATTTCTGTATTCCATCGTCTATCTCCTGTTGGTTCTTCAGATAGATAGACGCTTGCACAAACGTGATATAGATTGCCGAAGAGAAACAGATATGTGATTTCAATTCATCATGAGCCGTCAAGACATCAATCGCTCCGGAGAAATGGAAGTCTTCGTGCGCGCCGTGGAACTCGGTGGTTTCACCGCCGCCGCCAAAGCCTGCCGCATGACGCCGTCAGCTGTCAGCAAGCTCATCACGAGATTGGAAAAACGCCTCGGCGCGCGCCTCATCCATCGCTCGACCAGGCGGCTGCAGCTGACGCCGGAGGGCTGCGCCTTCTTCGAACGCAGCGTTGCGATCCTTGCCGATATCGCCGAGGCCGAGCGTCATGCCTCGGCGGGGGAGCAGGTTGCCGGACATATCCGCATCAACACCAGCGGCTCTTTTGGCAATCATGTGCTGGCTCCGCTCATTCCAGCCTTCATGGCCCTGCACCCCAATGTCTCGCTGGAGATCTTCCATACCGATCTTGTCGTCGACTTGATGGAAGAGCGTACCGATGTGGCGATCCGGGCCGGACCGCTGAAGAGTTCTAGTCTCACCGCCCGCAAGCTTGGAACGACACGAAACGTCATCGTCGCCTCGCCGGACTATCTGGGGCGACACGGCACGCCGCGCTCTCCCGCCGAGCTGGCAAAACATTGTCGCATCGGCTTTGCCTATTCCCGCTCGGTCGAAGGCTGGCCCTTGCGCATCGATGGCGAGGTCGCAACCGTCCCCGGCTCCCGCAGGCTGCAGGTGAGCGACGGCGAGGCGATGCGTCATCTTGTGCTTGGCGGCGCAGGTCTGGCGCGCCTCAGTGCCTTCACCGTCAAATCGGATATCGAGGCGGGTCGCCTGCGACAGGTGCTGGAGGAGTTCAATCCGGGCGACATCGAAGAATTCCATGCCGTCTACATCGGTCAGGGCGGCCCGCTGCCGGCCCGCGTACGCGCCTTGCTGGAATTCCTGCGCGAAAACGTTCACCTTTAAAAGACGATGCGGCCCTGAGGCCGCATCGCATCAATTGAATTTTCAGTGCGCCGCCGATCAGGCGGATGGCTGGCGGGTCTTGCGCAGATAGGGCAATACCGTGTCGAACGAGCCGAAGCGGGTGATGGCGTCTTCGTTGGAAACTGCAGCGGTGATGATGACATCTTCACCCTGCTGCCAGTTTGCAGGCGTCGCCACCTGATGCTTTGCAGTCAGCTGAATCGAATCGATCGCGCGCAGGATCTCGCCGAAGTTGCGGCCCGTCGTCATCGGATAGGTGAGGACCAGCTTGATCTTCTTGTCCGGACCGATGACGAAGACGGAACGAACCGTAGCATTGTCGGCAGGCGTGCGGCCTTCCGAACTTTCACCAGCAGCTGCCGGCAGCATGTCGTAAAGTTTCGCGACCTTCAGATCCTTGTCGCCGATCAGCGGATAATCGACGTCGAAGCCGGTTGCCGTCTTGATGTCATTCTTCCAGCGGCCATGGCTTTCGACAGGATCGACCGAGATACCGATGATCTTGACGCCGCGCTTGCGGAATTCGCCTTCGAGACCAGCCATCGCACCGAGCTCCGTCGTGCAGACCGGCGTGAAATTCTTCGGGTGCGAGAAGAGCACAGCCCAGCCGTCGCCGATCCAATCGTGGAACTGAACTTCACCCTGCGTCGTCTCCGCCTTAAAATCCGGAGCGATATCGTTGATGCGCAAACTCATTGTCTTACCTCCAAAAAATCTCCTCCCGTTGCGCGCTGGGATGGGCGGCTGAGGAGCGGGATCAAAAAATCCGCCGCACAATGGCGTCGAATGTCCGATATGAAAAGCCCTTCTTTTAAATCGACGCGGCGATTGCAGTCGAAAACGCCTGCGGCCTGCGATGTCTGCTGCGTGCCTTCAACATTTCGAGAAAGCCGTAACCGCTCGGCCAGCGCCCGAAGCCGCTCGCTATATTGATATGCCCGGCAAGGCCGATGTTGCGGACATCGGAATTCCAGAGCCGCCCGAACATGGAGAGCCTATCGAGGCTCATATAGATGTCGTTCAGACTTCCGACCGTCATGCTGGGGAAAGGCAGAGCTTCCGTCGGCATCGTGCCGAAGGAAACATGTCCCGCATGCAAGGCTTCGGTTGTCGGAATATCGCATGGCGCAACGAGCAGCGCCCCTTTGACCCTGCGCGCGGCCGGCCGTCCGGCCAATCTCGCCGTCAGCAAGCAGCCGAGGCTGTGTGCGACGATATAGGCTTCGCCCGCCTCTTCCAGCGCGACTTCCAGCTTGTCCATCCAACTGCCGATGCTGGGAAAATCCCAGTCGTCCTGCTCGACGAGCCGAACGTCCGGATGATCCTGCAGCCAATAGCGCTGCCAATGCCCCTCGCCCGAGCCGAAAAGGCCAGGCACGATCAGTATTCTGGTCATGAAAGCCTCACAAGGAAAAGCGGTTGAATGCACCGCGCGGATGGTACATCAAGGATAAATCCGGTTAGTACCAGGGCGCCGGCGCCGTGCACCAGTAAAACATCTCATAGTCGCGCGCCGAGAGTTCCCTTTCGGCAGACCCTGCCCGGTCGACGGACTGGGTGGCCGTCTTTTCGCGCTGCGACGAGCGCCGGGCCAAAACCGTCTTCAGGCGGCTGATGACATTCCACTTCATGTAATCCTCCATTCTGTTGACAAATCCAAGGTAAAGAGCTGAAAACGCTTGTCATTCTGCCGCAGCGAGCACCGTCACCGAATGCGGAAAGAAAGCTGCGAGCTCGCCGACGACCTCGTTGATCCGATGGGAGAGCGGTTCCGACGAAACCTTGTAATCGGTAAAATCGCGATCCGACGCGTAAACGGCGGTCGGCAAGGTATGCGCCATGAAGAAACCGAAGAGCGGCCGCAGCTGATGTTCCACCATCAGGGCATGCCTGTCCCCGCCGCCGGTCGCGGTGATGATGATCGGCTTGGCGCGCAGCTCGTGCGGATCGATGAGGTCAATCAGGTGCTTGAACAGCCCGGGATAGGAACCCTTGAAGGTCGGAGAGCCGACGATCAGCACATCCGCTGAGACGATCTCGTCTATCACGCCCTTCGCCTGCTCATCGAGATCCTTGCGCGACTGGGCTGCACCGAGCGAGACGCCGACATCGTGCAGATCATAGACCTTGTTTGCAAAGCCATATCGTTGGCTTGCCAGATCGGCGACGGTCCGGACCAGTGAGTAAGTCTTCGATGGCCTGTTGAAGCTGCCGGCAATGCCAACAAGTTTGGGCGCACTCATTCTCATCCCTTCCGACGATCGTATGCGTTTTCGATAATCCGAATATTGTCCATAAAAATAGTGGATTAAAAGAAACAGCGATCTCTCAAGGCACTGGAAATGGAAAATCTCTTTCTACGCTGCGACAGGCGGATGGAGGGGAGTAGACAGGGCGAGCTCAAGGATAGCAATCGCAGGAAGGTCCCTCGATTGCAGCAGCGCATCCGTCTTGTCGGTAGTCACACGTGCACCTGCCGCAGCCGTTATCGTGCGGCAGGCGAATATTGTCCGTGACCGTGCGCCACGGCAGCAATCTCGTATCCTCTTATGGTCCAGCAAGCCCGCGGTCTATGCCGGCAGGCATGCCGGCCCGATCGGCTCAAAGGACTTGTAGGTGAGGATAAATTCCTGATGTCCTAGACTTTCCGACTTCGTCGGCTTGCCGCCGACAACGTCCCGCAGCAGGGTGACGATTTCCTGGCCGACTTCGTCAAGGCTCGCTCGTCCCTCCAGAATACGGCCGGCATCGACATCCATATCTTCCTCAAGCCGGCGGAAGGTGTCTGGATTGGCGCAGATCTTGATGACCGGCGAGATTGCGGAGCCCGAGACCGAGCCGCGGCCGGTGACAAAGAATACCATGTGACAGCCGGAGGCGATCATCTCGACTATTTCGGCATTGTCGGAAATATTCGGAAAGCCGAACCGTACCTCGCCATCGGGCACCACATCCATCAGGTAAAGACCACCGCGCGGCGGAATGTCGCCGGGCTTGATCAGGCCGGAGATCGGCGACGCACCCGACTTGGCATAGGCGCCCATCGACTTCTCCTCGATCGTCGTCAGCCCGCCATCGGCATTGCCGGGCGCAAAGCTGCCATAGCCGAGGGTCGCATAGTAGCGTGCGGCCTTGGCGACTGACGCGCGAAGCTCGTCGGCGAGTTCCGGTGTAACCGCCCGATCGGCCATGATCTCCTCGCAGCCGATGAGTTCTCCGGTTTCCTCGAAGATACAGGTCGCTCCGGCCGCCACCAGAGCATCGAAAGCCCTGCCCGCCGCCGGATTGCCGGTAATGCCGCTTGTTCCGTCGGACCCACCGCAGACCGTGCCAACGATCAGTTCGCTGATATCCATCGGCACCCGCTCATCGAGTGCCAGCTTTTCAAGCTGCTCATCGACCCAGGCACGACCGGCCGCAATCGTGCTGCGCGTGCCGCCATCATTCTGGATCGTCAGCGTCTTCACCGGTCTGCCGCTCTCCTCGATGACCTTGGATAGCGAGTATTTGTTGAAGCTTTCGCAGCCGAGCGACAGAAGCAGAACCGCGCCGATATTCGGATGCGTACAGAGCCGCTCCATCATCCTTTGGGCATAGGCATTGGGAAAACAGCCGGGGAAGCCGATGAGATGGACCTCCTGCCCATCGAAAGCCGAGATGATCTGACGTCCGACATGATGAGCACATTCCACCAGATAGGCGACTGCGACGATATTGCGAATGCCCTTGCGGCCATCGGGCCGCAGATAGCCTTGCAGGGTCATTTCTTGGCAACCTCCTGAATGTCGAAGAAGTGGCTCGGCGTGTAGTCGCTCTTGACGTTGTGGACGTGGACATGATCGCCGGGTGTGATCGGCGCGACGGCGGAGCCGATCGGCGCGCCGTATTTGTAGACCTTGTCACCCTGCGCGATGTCACGCCGCGCGATCTTGTGACCGCGCGGAATGGTCCTTGCGAGCGTGATCTCCCGCCCTCCGACGTAAATCCGCTCCCCTCCGGCAATGTCTTCTCGACAGACGAGAACATTGTCCTTTTCCGCAAGCAGCAGCAGCCGTGGATCATCGGCATGCGATAGCGGTACGCCAGAACCCATGATGTCACATCACTCCAAACGTCGCGAAGGCTTCGACCGTGCTCATGCCATTGCGGATTGCCTCGGCCACCTTGTTTTCGGTACGCACCTTTTCCAGAGCGAGCGAGATGGCTTCCTTCTCGACGGCCTTTGGGATGACGAGAACGCCTTCGCGGTCGCCATAAAGGAGATCGCCGGGCTCGATGCGGATACCTTCGATTTCGATCGAGGTATTGTAGTCGATGACCTTACCGCGAGGCCCCTGATCCTGTGCGTAGATCCCGCGGGAGAAAGCCGGGAAGCCGAGCCGCTCGATTTCGTCGGCATCACGCACATAACCGTCGAGGATGGCGCCCGCCGCCTTCAGATGTATGGCCCGCGTCGACATCAGACCGCCCCAGAGAGCGTAGCGCAGCGACGAGCCCGTGGCGATATAGACGTCGCCCGGCTTCAGTGAATCCAGCGCTTCGAACATGATGCCGAACGGCTTTTCCGCCAGCGGGCCGAAGGAACCCTTTCCGTCCGAAAAGACGTCGGCCTCAAGCACCGGCATGGCGCGGCCGGCGATTTTCATATCGTCCCGCAACGGCTTGATGCCGGCCGGCAGGAACTGCCGGCGATGGCCGAGCGTGTCGAGAATGTCGCCGACAACAGCGGTAAAGAGTTCCGTTTTCAAGATGCGGAACAGATCGGCGTCGGTTGCGTGGTTCACTGTGGTATTCATGGGAATCCTCCCCCAATTGCAATTCTAAAAGCCGACGACGGCGCCGCCGTCGACGATAATGGTCTGGCCGGTGATGTAGCCGGCGGCCGGCGATGCGAGGAAAGCGCAGGTCCAGCCGATTTCCTCGGCTGAGCCGAGACGGTTCATCTGGATGCGGCCCATGATCTTGGCGCGGCGGGCCGGGTCGTTGGCCGTTGCCTTCTGAAACAGGTCGGTATCGATCCAGCCGGGCGCCACGGCGTTGACGCGGATGCCCCGACCGGCGAACTCGGCCGAGAGCCCGCGCACGGCGCCCGTCAGTGCCGTTTTCGCCGTCGTGTAGCCCATCACCAGCGGCTGGCCGATGAAGGATGTCATGGATGCGGTAAAGAGCACGCAGCCGCGTCCCCTGGCGATCTGGCCCGGCAGAAATTGACGGGTCAGCTCCAGCGCTCCGCGGACATGAACGTCCATGACTTCGTCAAAATCGGCAATGTCGGACTCCTCGAACGGCTTCTTCACTGTATTCCCGGCATTGTTGACGACGATATCGATCTGGCCGTGCGCCTCCTCAACCCCGGCAGCGAAGCTCTTGATGGAGGCAAGATCGCGCAGGTCGAGCGGTGCCGTTTTCGCCAGAGGACCGATTGCCGTGGCCGCTTCATCGAGGAGATCCGCCCTCCGGCCCGAAAGCACCACTTCGGCACCGGAGGCTGCAAGGCAGCGCGCGATCGCAAGGCCCAGGCCGCTGCCACCGCCGGTCACCAGCGCGCGTTGCCCGTCCAGCCGGAATGCGCCACGCCAGTCTGGAAGTACGGCTGAAGTTTCTGTGTGTGTTTGTGTGTTCATCTCTCGACAATGACCTTCAAAACGTCGCGGTTCTTGTCCCAATAGGGCAAGGCGCTTTCGGCTTCGGCAAAGGGTATGGTTTTGGAAATAAGCGAGGCGGCGCGGTCGCCTATCGTTTCGAGATAATCGATCACCGCGTCGAAATCGGACCTGGTCGCGTTGCGCGAGCCCATGATATCGAGCTCCTTCAAGTTGAACATCTGGGTCTGATAGGTCACGGGAGCCTTGGCGTAGCCGACATAGACGACGCGGCCGCAAAAGCCGGCGAGATCAATCGCCTGACGAAACGTCTCCGGAAGACCGACCGCCTCGAAAGCGACATCGACGCCCTGATCATCGGTCAATTCAACGATGCGCGCGCCGACATCTTCCGTACCGGCATTGATGGCATGACGCGCGCCGAACCGTTGCGCCAGCGCCGTCTTTTCCGGACTGAGATCTACGGCAATCACTTCGGCCCCGCGCGCAACCGCGCCGATCACCACGCCCATGCCGATCATCCCGCAACCCAGCACGACGATACGGTCGCTCAACGACACCCGCCCGCGCGCCACGGCGTGGAAGCCCACGGACAACGGCTCGACCAAAGCAAGAAAGCGAGGATCAAGCGTGTCATTCAGGATGAGCTTTTCCGCAGGAAGAACGATTTCTTCGGCAAGACCGCCGTCCTGCTGGACGCCAAGCGTCCGATTGTAACGGCAGGCATTCACCCGTCCCTTGCGGCAGGAAGAGCAAGTGCCGCAACTCGTGTAGGGAAGAACGATCACTCGTCGTCCCTGTTGATAGGCGGACGGAACGTCAGAGCCGGTCTCGATGATCTCGCCGCCGATTTCGTGGCCGGGAATGCGCGGCAATTCCACGAGCGGGTTCAGACCTCGAAACGTGTTGAGATCACTCCCGCAAATGCCGACATGGCGAACGGCAACGCGGACATCGCCGTCCCCGAGCTTTGGGCGAGCGACATCGGTGAAACGGCTGACGCCTTCACTTTCGATCAACAGGGCTTTCACGTGACGATACCTTTTCCGGATTTGGGGGGAGCGAACCGGACGCTTGCGCCCGGTTCGCTGGAAACAGATCAGTTCAGAGTGGCGATGTCGGCCGGCAGGTCGACGCCGTTATATTTCTTGTAGATCTCGTTGAGTTTGCCATTGGCGAGGTTCTCGTCGACGAACTTGTCGAGGCGTTGCTTCAGCGCCGCCTCGCCCTTGCGGATGCCGATGGCATAGGGGAATACCTTGAGCACCATCTTCACCTCGAATTTCGAAGCGGGATTGCGCTCGTTCGCCGCCTTCATGATTTGCGGCGACGTCGCCATGACATCGACCTGACCGCTGACGAGCGCCGTGACCAGAGTTGCGTCGTCATCGTAACGCACGATTTCCGCGCCATCGTTGACCTTGGTGACTTCCTTGTCGTTGACACTGCCGCGCGTCGTGCCGATGCGCTTACCCTTGAGATCAGCCATGGTCTTGACGGCCTGGCCGGCGGGCGCTGCGATGACCGACTGGATCACGCCATAGGGCTTGGAATAATCGATAACTCTCTTGCGCTCGTCGGTAATGCTGAGCGACGCGATCACCATATCCGCCTTGCCTGTCTGCAGGTAGGGGATGCGGTTCGGGCTGGTGACCTGGACAACGTCGAGCGGCTGACCTAGCTGCTCGGCGAGAAGCTTGGCGACTTCGACATCGGAGCCGTAGGGCTGCATGTTCGCATCGATCATGCCGAATGGCGGCGAGCCGAGATCAAGGGCGATGAGCACCTTTTTCCGAGCCTGAATATCCGCAAGCGCATCCGCCTGCGCATGGCTGGCACACATGCCCAGGATCGCAACTGCGGTGGCTGCTAGAATGTGACGACGCTTCATGGTTCTCCTCCGGTTTGTTTTTGATTGAGTTTCGCTGGCCATGGTTCTCAGAGCCCGTTGCCGACGAAACTGCGCAGTTCCTCGGTCTGCGGGGCATCGAGCAAGGCCGCCGGGCCATGTTCCCAAACCCTGCCGAGATGCATATAAAGGATGTGGCTCGCGACTTTCCGGGCGAAAGCCATCTCATGGGTGACGAGGATCATCGTCATGCCGCCACGGGCGAGGTTTTCGATGACCTTCAGCACTTCGCCGGTCAATTGGGGATCAAGCGCCGATGTCACCTCATCGAACAGCATGACCTGCGGCTGCATGGCCAATGACCGTGCGATCGCAGCGCGCTGCTGCTGGCCGCCGGACAGTTGCTCCGGATAGAAAGAGGCTTTCTCCGCAAGCCCCACGCGTCCGAGACAGTCGAGCGATATATCCCGTGCTTCCGCCTTGCTCAGTTTCTTGACACAGTTCAGCGCCAGCGACGCATTCTCCAGAACAGTCAGATGCGGGAAAAGATTGTAGCTCTGGAAAACAATGCCGACGTCGCGCCGAAGCGCGCGTTTGTCCAGGTCGGACGAATGGATCTTATGGCCGCAAACCTCGATTTCGCCACCCTGAATGGTTTCCAGCGCATCGATGCACCGCAGAGCGGTCGACTTGCCCGAGCCGGACTGGCCGATGATGGCAACCACTTCGCCAGGCTCGACCGAGAAGGAGACACCGTTCAGGACCTGCAGCGCGCCAAAGCTCTTGCGGACATCGGATAATCTAACGATTGGAGACATTCAGTTTCCTTTCCAACTTCCGGCTGGCGAGCGTGAGCGGGAAGCAGATGACGAAGTAGATTGCGGCGACCACCATGAAGATGCTGAAGGGCTGGAAGGTCGAGTTGTTGATCAGCTTACCGGCCTGCGCGAGTTCGACGAAGCCGATCGCCGATGCGAGCGAGGTGTTCTTGATCACCTGGACGAGAAAGCCGACCGTGGGTGGCGTCGCGATACGCAGCGACTGGGGTAGGATGACCCGCGTCATGCGCTGCCAGCGCGAAAGGCCAAGACATTCGGCGGCCTCCCATTGTGTCTTGGCAATCGACCGGATAGCTCCGCGCCAGATGTCGGCAAGGAAGGCCGAGGTGTAGAGCGTAATCGCCACGCCGGCCGACAGCAGCGCCGGAAGATTGTTGAACCCGGCAATGCTGAGCCCGAAATAGACGATGAAAAGCAGGACCAGGAGAGGCGTTCCCTGGATCAGTTGCACATAGGCGGTCGCCGTCCAGCGGATGATCCGGCTCGGCGAGATGCGCGCCAGGGCGACAACGAAACCGACCAGGCCGCCGCCGATGAAGCCGAGTGCCGACAAAGCCAGCGTCCAAAGCGCGGCTTCGAGCAGGAAGATGAACTGTGTCAGGCCGAAAGTGGGCATGGGGTTCTCCTCACAAGGCCGTGCCGAGCTTGCGCTGGCGCTTGAAGACCACGAAGCCGATCCCGAGAAGCGTCCATCGCATGAGGAAGGACAGCGCTAGATAGAGCGCGCCGACGACGATGTAGGTCTCGAAGGACAGGAAGGTGTCGGACTGGATGCGATTGGCGACCGCCGTCAGTTCCTCCGCCGAAATCTGCGATGTGATCGACGACGCGAGCATCAGCAGCACGAACTGGCTGACGAGCGCGGGATAGACCCGTTCGACCGCCGGCTGCAGAATGACATGCCAATAGGTTTGCGCGGGCGAGAGCCCGAGACATTCAGCCGCCTCGATCTGCGCCTTCGGAACGGCCTCGATGCCGGCCCGCATGATCTCGCAGACATAGGCACCGATATTGACGACGAGCGCGACGATCGCAGCAACATTGGCCGGAATGCGCAAACCGAGCGTGGCAATGCCGAAATAGATGATGAATAGCTGCACCAGCAGCGGCGTGTTGCGAATGACGTCCACATAGGCGCCGACGACCGCTTTCAGCATTGCCGAGCCGCCGGTCCGCGCGACGGCGCAGAGTGTGCCTAGCACAAACCCTGCAATGGTTGCGGCTACGGAAAGCTGGATCGTCAGCCAGACGCCTCCCGCAAACTGATCCCAATAGGGAAGCAGTCCCTCGAAATCAAAATTGTAGCTCATGCGGCGCCGTCTTCCCGACAGCAGCAATGAACAACGAAATGTGCTGGTCTCATTCCCGAGCTATCCTCCCTAGCTTGAGGCGAAATCTACACGGTTGAGACGATCGATTTAAAGTGGTATTTTATGTTTAAAAAACCGGCAGAGATTAAACCGAGATGCGTTCCGAAAACCTCTTCAAGCGTCAGTTCAACGAGTTCCTGCGCCACGTGCAATCGGTCGGTCACGGACACGCTCTCGGTTCGGAACGCGAGATCGGCCGAATTCTCGGGACCAGCAGGACGACGGTACGCAAGTGTCTGGCAGCGGCGACGGAGAGCGGGCTTCTTTCCAAGGACAGGATCGTCCGGCGCCCGGCCGAACCATCCGAGCTCTATACGGAAGCCGAGACCATCCCGCCGACATTGATGGTCGAGCGTGCCTTCCTGACTTGGATACTCCAATCCGACAGCGGGCCGGGTCAGGCGATCAATGCGCTTCAACTGGCTCGGCAATTGGGCGTATCGACGACGACGATCCGGGAGTTTCTCCAGAGCTTCCGGCATTTTGGCCTGATGGAGCGCGAAGCCGGCGGCAAATGGGTCTTTCGCGGCATGACGCTCGAATTCGCCAATGAGCTTTCCGATATCCGCGAAATTTTCGAGATGCGATCCGTCATGCGCTTTGCGGAACTCGATGACGGCGATCCGAGCTGGAACGAGCTACGAAGGCTGCGGAGCGAGCATCTCGAGCTGCTGGAGACGATCGAAACAGACTATCATCGCTTCTCGCTTCTGGACGAGCAGTTGCATCGCCTGATCAACAGCGCTTCCAGCAATCGCTTCGTCACCGAGTTCTACCACGTCATCTCGCTGATCTTCTTCTACCATTATCAATGGAACAAGAAGGACGAGCGCAGCCGTAACGAAGCGGCGGTGTACCAGCATCTGGCCTATATCGATGCGATCATGTCGAAGGATCAAGGGAAAATTGCCCAGACTTGCACGGCGCATCTCAGCGAGGCTCGCCGGACATTGCTCGCAAGCATCGACCGGGAAACGCCGAACGAAAATTCGAACGCGATGCAGTAACGCGGCAAAGCCGCCGATCAACATCGGCACCGATACCCTATTGCAGGGTCTGCTTAGAGTCCGCGTCGATTCTTGCGTCATAGGGATCGACGATGGAGAGCGCGCGGTTGAGAGCTTCGGCAAACCCATTGAGCGAGATGGTGTAATTCACATCCAGACCCGTGTCGTCCGCAGCCAAGGCCACGGAGAGGCTCCGCCGCCGTCGCAGGCCAGCAATCATGGCTGCGTCGAGGCTCAGTTCCACAAGGCAACCGCGCGAAACGGCGGCGCCAGGCCGACGCGCCGGACGCAACGCAACGTCATCATCGCGAAGCAACCCGCGGCCCCGCAGGTGCAGCCCAAATGGCAGAGCCAGCATCCCCTTCAGATTTCCGCCTTTGGGGGTGAGCTCGATCGAAAGCACGGGTGCGTTCGTTTGCAGATCGTACAGCGTGTACGAGATCGCGTAACTCGACCGAGTGCGATCCACTGCCCCCTGATTGACGATGGTAAGTATCCAGTCGCCGTAGCGCTCTTGCAATGCGCCTGAGCCGGCGGCAGCGATGGTGGTCCGGTCGATCATCAAGATCTTCCGCCCGGTCGATTTGCCGATATGGGCCGGCGCCCATCGGTACCCTTCATAAGATTGAATGACGCTCTTGCGTTCATATTTGCTCCCCCCCTGCTTTGCGTATCGCCCTGATGTTGCGGGGCCCGGTCACACTCCCAGCTTTCAAATAGCTGGGCCTCCGCAAACTCATAGCGCTAGTTTTACTCCCACACACCTCCAATTGGTGTAGTTTCAAAAACTATTCTTAGCGCCACATTCAGCACTAATAAAGGATATTTATTACACCATGAACAATTATCTGTAAGCGATACATGAATCTGGCGAATATGAAATATATCTGTTGATAGTGAATGATAAATATTACTTTGATTTCCTTGCCGCTAAAGACAGTCTTCGCAGAAGAATAAATATGAATTACTCCACCCTGCAAGACTTCTCGGACGTTGGCGAAGGCAATGCGAAAGCTGAATCGCACGGGCCGACGCCGCGACCTCACTCAGAGAGCCGAGGCGATCCGGTGGACCGGCACTGTTCCATCTTGCATTGCGAGTTGAATTTTGCCCCGACACGCGGCGAAGTTTGCCGTAGGCTCGCAGAACCAAGCGACGATCATGCCGCGCGCAATAAGTCCGAGCCCACCGACTTTGCCCGCGCGATCCTGAGACCCCTCGACAGATGATCTGCACCCTTGGCGGCAATATGCGCTATCCGAGGTCCAGGGTTTCGGCCGCTATGAGAGCTAGCTGCCACCATCAAGAATAGCTGTGGCAGAGTGCGAAAATGGCATTCAGGAGACGTTGATCCGTCGTCGACAACATATGTCGACCCGATCGAGATCTGCAAACGGCTCAACCCCATGCCGTACAAATGTCTCGGCTATAGAACGCCGGCCGGAGTCTTTCGCAGGAAACTACGCAAGCAGATCAGGCCGGCCGGTTGGTTCAGAGCACACCACAGACTGCGATCTATCACGAACTCGCAAAGCAGAATCTGTTTCTGCCTGGCCACGATCCTATCCGTCATCTCAGCCTGGATCGCTCACGGGATGGTGCTGGCGCATCGCCGGAATGATCGCTTTCAATGCGTTCCAAGCGATATCCACCAGACACTCTCCCGCGGGGGCGAGCTGTTCCCGGCCGGCTGATATGCCGGGCCATGTCCAAAGCGTCGTATTCAGGCAGCTGGCGTCGGCTCGCCGAGCGAAAGCATCAGCCGGTTCGCCCAATTGAAGAAAGCGGCTCCATGGACCACGTCCGCGATTTCAAGATCATCCAGCCCTTCCTCGCGCAACCTGGCGATCTCGTCTGCACCAAATTGCGACGGCGTTGCCGTCAAGGCAGCCGATGCCTCGACAACAGCATTCCAGCGGCTGCCGAGATCGGCCTGAAGCCCCTCATCCAACAGGCGCTGGACATCATCCGTGCGCCTGGAGTGATGGGAGGCGAACCGCGAATGGACAGACGCGCAAAAAATGCAGCCGTTCGCCCGCGAGGCAGCCGTGGCCGCAAGCTCCCGCTCGGCGCGGGGAAGACCGGCAGAGACGTTGTAGAAGATATCCTTGTCGGTCTTGGTCCGCGCCTGCAGAATATCCGGGTCTCGCGCCAACAGCATGAAATAGGGCGACTTCGCACGAGATGCGTCCACGAGCCCGGCCCAGTGACGCTCGGTGAGGTCAGCTTCGTCGAGGGGCTGCAGCCAGGGCGTCCAGCCGATTTCGGTTTGAGTGAAGGCATTCGGCCGGTTCTCGATTGTGGGGTGAATGACAGTTTCGGTCATGGAAAGCTCCCTTGTTCGTTCGATTAGGCTTGTGCGGCCTGTGCGACATTGGCGGAATTTGCCGCCAGCGCCCTCAGGCCGGCAACGACCCTGATCTGAAACGCCAGAAATGCGACCAGTTGCGACAAGGTGACGATGCCGGTGATCGTCCAGCCTGCGTCGAGCAGTTTCTGCAACGCCTCGGCGCTTGCTTCCCTCGGGCGGAAGACCAGAAGATGGCTGTGCTCGAGCGCCGCGCTGAGCTTGGGGCCGAGATGCGCGCGGTTCTCGTGCGAAACCTCGTAGACGAGACCCGGACGGTCCTCGCGGGAAAGCGGTCCAGCCGGATAACGACCATAAGGTCCGGCCGTATCGGCGCGCGCAGCTTCGGCGCCGACGGCCGCGACAAGCGAGGCACCGTTTGCCTGCTCCCGCAGCCCGGACGCATAGAAGCTTCCGGCTTCATCCGCCTTGTGCAATCCCGCAACGAAGGTCGCAACGGCAAAGCGTTCTTCCAGGGTGACATCTCCCAAATGCTCGGGTGCAAAGAGCGCGTCAAAGCTCTTCTGGGCATTCAGCCGCGTCTCCGGTCGTTTGGCTCGAAGGACGTCAAGATGCGAGCCGAGATCTATGCCCGCGAGGAAATCGATAATGTCTCTCGTCTGCAAAGTCATGATGGATGCTTTCTCCTAAAATGCTGATGTTCAAGCCCGCGCGGCACGGCGGTGTTCACTCTCTGTCGCGCCTTGCCGCACCCAGCCGAGCGCAGGCGCGACGTGAGCTGCGGTCAGTTCGAGCGAGCGCAGGATATATTCATGCGGCGGGTCGACGGAGTGCACCTGAAAGACCAGGTCCGTCACGCGTGCGAGCGCAGTATCGGCTTGAAGCGATGCGATGACATCGTCGGGGGTGCCGACATGAACATCGAACGCCTCGATCAAATCGGCCGTCGTTTCGCCGGGAATAGCAAAGCCCGTTGCCTTGAAGTGCTCGACGATCCGCCTCAGGCCGATATCGGCGAAATGAAGCGCCTCTTGTCTGCTGTCGGCAACAAAAAGGCTCCGCGAGCCCAAGATCCGGGGCTGTCGTCCAGCCGGCAGTGCCGAGAGATAGGCATCGATGATCGGGTTCTGCAGGTCCCAAAGCTTTGCGTCCGGAGTTTCGGGCGGACGCGGCTGCGTGCGCGACAGCATCAGCCCGTCGCCGTCTCGACCTGCGCGCAGGCCGCCACCAACGGAAAACGTCGCCTGCCAGACATGGTCGCGCAAATGCGGCGCGGCGGGATAGAGCCGATTGCCGCCCGTCAGTTCCTCGCCCGCCCAGGCATCGCGCACCAGCGCCAGGTGCTTGCCGTAGACCTCCGAACGCTCGCTGCTTTCCAGACCGAAGGGAAGGAAGGCCTGCGGAGTGCCGCCCGTGCCAAAGCCGACTTCCAGCCGCCCGTCGAGCAGACTGTCGAGCACGGCGGTATCTTCGGCGACGCGCACCGCATTCTCCATCGGCAGCGTAATGACGCCCGTCCCCAAGCGAATACTTGATGTCTGCGGGGCGAGGCCGGCAAGGAACACCAGCGGCGCGGGCAAGCCACCCTCTTCGCCGTTGAAGTGATGCTGCGCCACCCAGGCGCTGTCGAAGCCCTGTCTCTCGGCGTGGATGATCTGCTCGGAAACCAGCCTGTAACGGGTTTTTGCATCCGCCTGATCCAGAACCCGGCTGAAGAAGCCCAGTCTCTTCGGTGATGTTGAGGTACTCATAAGATCATCCTGCACTGATGGGACTAGGGTCTGCGACCCGGGGAAACTTCTTGCCTGGCACGGCATCGATCAGTTCGCGCGTGTAGGGGCTCGTGGGATTGCTGAAGACATCTTCGACGCGCCCCGTCTCGACCAGTCGTCCGCCGTTCAGCACGGAGACGGTGTCTGCGATCTGCCGCACCACCGCCAGATCGTGGGAAACGAACAGATAGGTCAGTCCAAGCTCGCGCTGCAACTCGGCCAGGAGATCGAGAATCTGCGCCTGCACCGTGACGTCAAGTGCGGAAACCGCCTCATCGAGCACCAGGATCTGCGGATCAAGCACCAGGGCACGTGCAATCGCGACGCGCTGGCGCTGCCCTCCCGAAAGGGCATGTGGCCGCCGTTGCAATAGGTCGGCCGGCAGCCTGACCTTGTCGAGAGTGGCAGCGACCTTCGCCAATCGCTCGCGCCGCGGCAAGCGCTCGAAATTCAGGAGTGGCTCCTCCACGATCCCTGCGATCGTCTGGCGCGGATCAAGGGAAGCATAGGGATTCTGGTAGACCAGCTGGATCTTCTTGCGGAACAGCCTCAGCGTTTCGCCGCGCAACGAAGACAGGTCAAGCCCGTCGATCAGGACCTGCCCGGAGGTTGGGCGCTGGAAAGCTGAAACGATCCGTATCGTCGTCGTCTTGCCCGAGCCGGATTCGCCAACGATCGCATGGGTACTGCCGCGGCGGACACGAAACGAGACGTTGTCGACCGCCCTGAAGCTGCCATCGCTGCCGCTGCCGAAATCCTGCACCAGCCCGTCCACGACGATGATGTCGTCCGCCGGCGCGACCGGATCGCTTGAGCCCGACGGCAAGCTCTTTGGCCGCGCATTCAACGACGGCGCATCGGCAAGCAGGCGGCGCGTATAGTTGCTTTGCGGAGCTTCTAGGATATCGGCGGTACGCCCCTGCTCCTGGATACGGCCGTGCTGCAGAACGATCAGCCTGTCGGATCGATCCGCAGCGATCCCGAGATCATGGGTCACCAGAAGAACAGCCGTACCATATTCGCGTCTTAGGTCATCGATCAGATCGAGAATGTGCCTTTGCACGGTGACGTCGAGCGCGCTGGTGGGCTCGTCGGCAATAATCAGCGAAGGCTTCAGCGCAATGGCGATGGCGATCAGCACGCGCTGGCGCATACCGCCGGAGAGCTCATGCGGATATTGCCTGGCGCGCAGCTGAGGCTGGCTGAGACCGACGCGCTCAAGCAATTCGACCGCCTGAGCCCGAGCTTCCGCTCCAGAAGCCCTGCCATGCACCGTCAGGATTTCCGCGACCTGTTCCCCGATGGTCCTCACCGGATTGAGCGAATTGCCCGGGTCCTGCGGCACGAGACTGATGACGGAACCGCGAATGCCATCCAGCCGCTTTTGCGGCCAGCCGGCGATGTCCTGGCCATTCAACAGAATGGTTCCCTGCTGCAGAAGCCCGCCTTCCGGCAGAAGACCGATCAGTGCCTGTGCTGTCGAACTCTTGCCGGAACCGGACTCGCCGACAAGCGCAACGACCTCGCCGGCGCGAACCTGAAAATCGATATCGTGAACAACCGTGCGCAAGCCGTTTCTGTCGCGATAGGCAACTCTGAGGCCGGCCACATCGAGGATCGGCGTCCCCCTGTCCGCAGTTGCACCCGTGATAGACGCCGTCATTTGCCGATACTCCCGATTGCCCGGCTTATGCGGTTGATGGAAATGACCACCAGGACGACGACGAGGCCGGGCGCCGCCGTCAGCCACCAGGCCGTGGCGATATAGTTGCGTCCCTCGGCAATCAGCAGGCCCCATTCGGGCGTCGGCGGCGGCGCGCCGTAGCCGAGAAAGCCGAGGGTTGCCAGTTGCAGGATCGCCCAGCCGGCCTGAAGCGCGGCAAAGGCGATCACCGAGGTCAGCGAATTCGGCAGGATGTGGCGCCAGAGCACCTTGAGGAATGTGCCACCGCTTCCGAAGGCGGCTTCGACATATTCGCTTCGCCGCACGGTCACGACTTCGGAGCGAACCAAGCGGGCAAACTTGGCGATCAGCGTGCAGCCGACCGCAATCGCCGCATTGACGGTGCCGAAGCCAAGAAGAACGATGATGCTGAGCGACAGGAGCAGATCCGGTATCGACAGCATGACGTCCACCAGCCTCATGATAACAGTCTCAGCCCTGCCGCCCAGCGATCCCGCGAGAACGCCGAGCACGGTGCCGGCCACAAGGGCGATGCCGACAGCAGCCAATGCGCCCGATAGCGAATGCACCGCGCCGTAGACGATGCGGGCATAGAGATCCCGCCCGAGAGAATCCGTCCCCAGGAGATGGGCGGCACTCGGCTGACGGAGATGCTGCCCGGGCAAACCCTGAATGGGATCATAGATCGTGAAGATGCCCGGGAAGAGCGCCCAGAGGACGGCGAGCGCGAGAATGAGATATGCAAGAAGGAGGCCGGGCTGAATGCGCGGAAGGCGCCGAACGGCTCCGGCATTTCCGTGAAGATCGGCCTTCGCCGCCGCGGCCGGTGCCGTTGCGTCCCGGCTTGGTGCGCCCAGTTCGGCACGGTGTTGAGCAGTTTCGATCGTTGCCATCATGCAGCTCCCAGCTTGGTCTTCAGACGGGGATCGAGCACGGGATAGAGAAGATCGACCACGAGATTGATGACGACGAATGCAGTTGCGGCAATGACGACGACCGCTTGCAGAACGGCAACGTCCTGACTGTCCACCGCCTGTTTTGTCAGTCCGCCGATACCGTTCAATCCGAAGACCGTTTCGGTAATGACAGCACTGGCGATCAGCTCCCCGAACAGCAATCCGGCAACGGTCAGAACCGGCAGCAGCGTATTCTTGGCGACGTGCCGCCAGAGAACCTTCGCATGCGAGAGACCCTTGGCACGCGCCACCGGCACGAAGGGTCTCGTCAGGACCTCGTCTATGTTTTTGAGCAATATCTGCGCGAGCGGCGCCGAGATCGGCACGGCGACCGTCAGGATGGGCAGGAAAAGACCCTCCCAGGGACCGGGATTGATGACCGGCACGAGACGAAGCCGGAAGGAGAATATCTGGATGAGCATGATGCCGAGCCAGAAAGTAGGCACCGAAACGAAGAGCGACGGAATGGACTGGATCAGACCGCGTAGCCAGGCAAATCCTGAGAGATTGCAGGCGATCGCGATCAAGACGGCGAGAATGCTCGCGACCGCAAACCCCGCTCCAGCGAGCAACAGCGATGGCGGCAGATTGGTGGCAAGCAGCGAACTCACCGGAACGCCCGCCTGCAACGAATAGCCGAAATCCCCCGTCAGGAAATTCCAGACCGCATGGAAATATTGGTGCAGGAACGACCCATCGGCGCCGTAGGCCGCCCTGATATCGGCAAGCTGTTCGGGACTGAGCCCATAATCCGGGCTCTGGAACTTGATCAGCACCGCATCGCCGGGCAGCGATTGCAGCAATACGAACGAAACGGTGAAAGCCGCCCACAAGACGAACAGGGCCTGCCCGAACCTAGATAATATGTATCTTGCCATGCCAATACCATGTCTTCGTGCAAGGAGGGCCCGGCACCGCGCCGGGCCAGCCCCTTTCATCAATGTTCAGCAAGCCAGGTGCTGTAGAAGGACGGACGTCCCACGGCCTCGAAGGCAATTCCCTTCACATAGGGCGCGCCGGCAAAGACCTGCGGCTCCTCGAAGAACGGGATGACATAGGCCTGATCGAGCAGGTATTCCTGTGCGGCCTTGGCCGCCGCCAATCGCTTGCCACTGTCGGTTTCCGAGGCAACGGTTTCCAGAATGCCGTTTAGCTTGTCATCCGAGAACGTCGCCTTCGGATTGAGGCCACCCTTCTGCAGCAGGGCGTCGCGGTTCTTGGCGTAGAACTGGCTCTTGATGACATCCGGATCGGCGCGGCCGACTTCGGCGACGACAAGCGGCGTCTTTGCCGGATCGACATTATCAGTCACGAGATTTCCCGACGTGCCGGCAAGAACCTGAAGCTTGACGCCGAGCTTGGCCCATTGTTGCGCGACGAGCTGCAGCACGGCCTTGTTCTGCGGCTGGGGCAGGGATTCGTAGACGGCAAGCGAGAGCGGCTTGCCGTCCTTCTGGCGAACGCCACCAGTACCCGTCTTCCAGCCTGCCTCGTCCAGGAGCTTTTCAGCAAGGGCCGGATCGTAGGTCAGCTTCGACGACAGATCCGTGTACCCTGCTGCTGCCGATGAAATGATCGACTTTGCCTGCGGGTAATTTGCCGAAAACAGCGTCTCGACGATTTCCTTGTTGTTGGTCGCATGCAGAAGCGCCTGACGAACCCTGATGTCGGCAACGAGCGGATTGTCAGGTCGGAAGGCGACGCTGTCGTTCACGCCGCGGGTCGGCGCCGCATAGATCGCGAAATTCTGATCGGTAACCTGCTTTTCGTCATAGGCCTGCAGCTGACGGATGAAATCGGCCTGACCGGAAAGCAACGCGCCGATGCGCACGCTGTCCTCACCTGTGACGATGTATTTGATGCCATCCAGATAAGCCCGGCCCTGATGCTCCAGCTTGGCCGGACCCCAGTTATAATCCGTCCGCGCCTTCAGCGAGAGTTGCTTGCCGAGCGTCTCGCTCTCGACGACGAAGGGACCAGAGCCGATGATCTTCGTCGCGTCGCCGAGCTGATCGAAGGACAGCGCCAGCGTCTTCAGGGAGACCAGGCCGGAGCCGATGACGGATGTTCCCTGAAGGAAGCCGGGCGACGACTTCTTGAAATAGAATTTGACGGTATAGGGATCGACGACTTCGCTGTGATCGTAATTGTTGATGACTTCGGAAACCGGCTGCTTCAGCTCCTTGTTGCCGAGGCCGAACGTGTCGTAGTTCTTTGCAACAGCATTGGCATCGAGCGGAGTACCATCGGAGAAGGTTACGCCCTTGCGGAGCTTGAACGTATATTCCGTCGCGGCCTCGTTGACCGTCCAGGATTCGGCAATCCACGGTTCGATTTGGAGCGTCTTCGGGTTCTGATAGGTCAGCTTGTCGGTGACCTGGTTGAGGACGCCACCGTTCGGATAGAAGCCGCCAGCGGGCGGATAGAGGTTGGTGTGCGCCTGCTGCTCGAGATAAATCAGCGTGCCGCCCTTGACCGGCTGGTCATCGGCAAATGCTGCCGGCGCCGCCAATAGCCACACACTCAGTAAACTTGCCGCTTTAAATTTGGCTTTGATGCCCATTGTGTAAGCCTCTGTAGGAAAATGCACCTCAACCTACGGCAAACACCAAGCTATCTATAGAATTAATATTCTAATTTCCAAGTCACGCAAGAAACGAACGCGCGACAATTGCCCTGAGGTCGAATAGGCCCAGCGAGCCGCCTTCGGGCCAATAGCGCCAACGCGCCGCCGACCTCAAAACCTGGGCGAGCCTAACCGATCTCGGTATTGCTGCCGGTCGTACCGGCCGGGATATCCAACCATTCACGCCGCCTTCAACCTGCTTTCGACAAGACGGGCAAACAAGGTGGCACCGACGGGGAGAATGGCGTCATCGACGATGAAACCGGGATTGTGAGCCGGGACATTGCCGGCGTGCCCCAGCGTGAAGAATGCGCCGGGAGCATGCAGCAGCATGTCTGCGAAGTCCTCGCTTCCCATCGCTCGCCCTGGCACGGTCGAAACCCGATCCTTGCCAAGAACCTCGCGCCCGATATCCGCGATGATGTCGACATGATCCTGATGATTGGTCAGAACGGAAAAGATGTCGCGGATATCGACGATCGCTTCAATGTCGTAAGCCGCGGCTATATTGTGGGAAATTGCGGTCATGCGCTCGCGGATCAGCTGTCTGATATCGTCGGAGAATGCTCGTACGGTGCCACCGACGCTCGCGATTTCGGGTATGACATTGTAGGCGGACCCACCGAATATCTTCGTCACGGACAACACGGCCGGCTCCGTCGGTGGGACGTTGCGGCTGACGATCGTCTGCAGAGCCTGCACGAGTTCGGCAATTGCGGGAATTGGGTCGCGGGCGACATTCGGATGAGCGCCGTGCGCACCCTTGCCCCTGAACGTCACGTCGAAAAAATCGGCTCCCGCCAGCACCGCTCCGGCCGAGACATGGAGATGATTGGGCGGCAGTTGCGTCGCATTGTGAAGCCCATAGATTTCGTCCACCGGGAAACGTTCGAAGAGTCCATCGGCGATCATGGCCCGCGCCCCGCCCAATCCCTCTTCCGCCGGCTGGAAGATGAAGGTCACCGTGCCTGCAAAATCCCTCGTTTCGGCCAGATAGCGGGCAGCGCCGAGCAAGATCGTCGTATGGGCGTCATGACCGCAGCCATGAAACCGGCCGGGATGGACCGAGGCGTAGGCAAGACCGGTCTCCTCGGGCATCGGCAAGGCATCCATGTCGGCGCGCAGGCCCAACGACCTGTTGCCGGGATGCCGCCCCCTGAGGAGGCCGACGACCCCCGTCTTGCCGATGCCGCGATGAACCTCGATCCCCCAGGACGACAGCTTTTCGGCAACGATCGTCGACGTGCGCACCTCTTCGAAGCCGATTTCCGGATGGGCATGAAGATCATGCCGTATTGCTACGAGCTCGGGATAGTAGCCCTCGATACGATCGATGACGTTCGGAACCGGCTCTCCTGCGGGCGGTCGGGTGGATTGATTCATAGCGCGGATCTCCGGAGGCGGGATTAGGGGTTCGGCTTCCCGGTAACGCCGAGCGAGCCTCTCCCAAACAATAGACGAGTTTGCAAATGTTTCAGTCCAGCGCCTGAACATTCTGTCTTCTGCCGGTCGTAGACGACCCTGTTACCCGATCTTCGCGCGACCCGCGAGATCGGGACAGAGTTGAGAAAGACGCGGAAGTATCCGCCTCACGCTGGACGACGATGGTCGACACGGCCGCGCACCTCGTTTCCCCGCTTTAGAAGATTGAGGATCGGGCAAAGCCTCTCCACCGTGGCCTGCAGCCTGGCTACTTCCTCAGCGCTTGCGGAAGACACCAGCGTCACGACGTAATTGATATCATGGGGATAGACAGGAATATCGTCATGGCCTTCGGTCCCTCCGCGCGGATCGATCGAGGCGGAGACTTCCGCATGTAGCGATTCCAGCGGCACGCCCTGATCGGAGGCATGGATGAGATATGTATGCGTCAGGCAGCTGGAAAGCGCGCCGAGCAGCAGTTCCGGAGACGACGGGCCGAGATTGTAGCCGGCAAAATCCGGCGGACTATCGGAAATGACCTGAAAATCTCTGATTCTGATCCGGCGCACACCGCTGCGGCCTTCGGCGCTCGCACTCGCATTCAAGATAACCGGCCCGATCTCGCCGGACTTCACCCGCTTGCGCCGGCTGTGCAATGCTTCTCGCTTCTGCACGAGATATTCGTTCAAATTTGTCACTGCCACTTCCTTCCGTTCGACGGCTGGGGCGCCAGACGCGCCCGCTTGGGGCCAAGATAAATGATGGCGTCATCTATACCCGGACATCGTCGCAATAGTCTATTAAAATTATAGACTACTAGACACACGATGGCGACCGAAGATCGGAGACGCAATCACAACTTCCGGTGCGTCCCCGCGTCTCGGCAGCCAAAACCGCCTCATGTTAGAATTGTTTTCCGCAATGGCGGGGTGATTTGGCATCGATCAGAATAGCCGCCCGCATCTCTCACATATATAATCTACTAAATTAATAGACTAAAGCGGTTTCAACAGGTGATGACCATGACCAGACAGGTGATTGAATATGCCGGCATTCCGGTCGGCATCGTCGTTCCAGACAAGGATGAGCTGAAGTTCATCGCGGTCAAGTATCATGTCTACGATCTCGATGGCCAACACTTTGCTGCGGCGTCGGACGTATTGCGAGCAATCCACAGGCTGGCTTCGGCATCCTCCGACAGCGTCAATCGCGCCGCATAAAGGAGATAGATCGTGGGCAGGCTGCATCATTTCTTTCGTCTCTCGGCAAAGCGCGACGAAATAGAGAAGAAATTACTTGTTCAGGAATATCGAATGCTCCTGCTTGACGATCATGTCGATGACGGCACCAGCAGCGAACTACAATCGAAATGCGTGGAGCTTTCCCATGAGATGGGTTCACACCGGCGCCGGCATTACCGTTGAAGAAAACCCCTCTCAATGCATGTCTTTGGGCAAGCGCAAACCGCCTCCAACCTGACAGGCCAGGAGTTTTGTCATCTACACAACAATTGCCGTCCAACCCTGGCATCCATAGGCAATCGAACCGGCCATTGAACGTTTTTCAAGCGGCGACAATGCAGGCAGATAGGCTCCTTGATTGATGACGGGGACGAAAGATCGACAGCAGATGAAATGCAGAGACAGGCAGGAAATATCACAAATGCCATATGGAATTTACATCAAGAGCGCCTTCTCGATGGCGATGAGAGTAATAGCAGCAATCGCTCTGACAGTTGCCATACCCATGGCAGTTCAAAATACGGCGGCGGCAGGTCAGAAGGTACTCATATCTTATGAGGCCACACCGTCTTCCGGTTTCAACCTGCCGGGTCTTGCTCATGCAAGTTACGATGACCGCGCAGCGTTCTCTGCCCAGGTCCTGAAGGACATCGTTCCTCAAATCGTATCGGCAAACGGCATCGATCCGGCAACCCTAGAGACCGAGGTGACGCCCGGCGGCTATCTCCTGAAAACCAATGCATCGCTTCAGACGGAGGGAGAGCTTGACGATGTCTCGGCCGATCGTCTGGCCGGCTCGCTCGGCTATGTCTTTCGACAGTATAGCGTGCTCGTCTCTCGCCTCGACGACACGACAGGCAAAACCGGCTTCGTTATCGTCCAGTTTCCCAAGAACACGCTCAGCGCCGCCGTCGCGCAGAAATTCTTCGAGACGGCCGACGCGACGAAGAAGGGACTGGGTGGCGGCTACACCGCATTCGGCGATGAGCAGATCTACCTCAACGTCACGAACTCCGACGGTAAACCTTATAGTGGCCTCGATGATGCCGCCTTCCTGGATGGTCTGAAACAGGCCTCTGCGTCGTTTCCTGCTCCAAAGCCTGAGATTGCCGCTTCGGGCAGGGCAACCGCCCGCTTCATTGCCAACGATTGGGACAAATCCGGCGGCGGCGAAGACTACATAGGCCAGCTCGGCGGTCCCCATTCCGCTTTGGTGGAAAAACTCGAGACCATCGGCAAGGACTATGCGTCTCTCGTCGCGACCGCGGCCAAAAAGAATGGTTGGAATCGCAACGAATAACACGTCTCGTTTCAGAGCTGCATCGGCGTGCCGACTTGGACGCGCGACTAAGATCAGCCGCAGCGAGACGCCCGCAATTTAATCCATCTCTATATCGGGAGACGCACACCTATGGCTGTTACTGCCCAACCTCTTATCCTCGATCATGCAGTCATCGGCGTCCTTGACCGGCTCGACGAGGCAGCCGCGATCTACCGCAGGCTGGGCTTCGCGTTGACGCCACGAGGCTATCACACGCTCGGCTCCATCAATCATCTTGCCGTGTTTGGTGAGAACTACCTGGAACTTCTTGGGTTTCCTGCGGAAAACGGCAGGAAGCGGGCCGATCTCTGGTCGTATCCGGTCGGTTTGAACGGACTAGCCTTTCGAACCACCGATGCCGCCGGTCTGCAGCGCGAATTGAGCGACGCCGGCAAATCCGTTACCGAATGGCGTGACTTTTCGCGCCCGGTGGACGTGGATGGCACGGAGAAACCAGCAAGCTTCCGCACCTTCCAGATCGGCAAGGATGCGCTTTCCAACGGCCGCTTCTTCTTTTGCCAGCACAACACGCCGGAACTGGTGTGGCAAGCGAGGGATCAGAACCACCCCAACGGCGTTCTCGACATTGTCGACGTCTTCATCGTCAGCCGCGCTCCACACACGATTACTGAACTGCTCGGGGGATTTCCCAATACAGCAGCTCCCGAAATCAGCAGCGACGGCATTGCAATTCAGGCCGGTATCGTCACACTCCACATCCTGTACGAGGCCAACGCCGCCTCCCGGTTCGGCTCGGCCATTCCGGCAAACTTTGAGGGCAACGAACGAAAAGTAGCGCTTGGATTGAAGGTCCGTTCGCTTGAAGCGGCGGCAGATGTCCTCAAACAAGGCGGCTTTTCGCCTCGCACATTTGAGGGTGGCGTGCTCGTTGATGCCGATGCCGCCAATGGCGTTGCGCTATGGTTCAAGGAGTAGGCCGGAGAGCCGAAGCTCACACGCGCTAACCACGAGAAAGGCAATGTGGCGCGAACGCCTTGGGCAGCAACAGCGAGAGATCCAGATAGCTGCCCCCTGATTGTTGAGCGCTCGGAACCAGACATCGATACAAGGAATTACCCATGACCAACCAGACCGTCACCACCCGTATCGTGCTTGCCTCTCGCCCGGTTGGAAAGCCGGTGGCGGCGAGCTTTCGCCTCGAACGGGAAAGCCTGAGGGAACTCGCGGTCGGCGAGATTCTCTTGGAGGTCCTTTACCTCTCCCTCGATCCCTACATGCGGGGCCGCATGGACGATGCGAAGTCCTACGCTCAGCCGGTCGAAATCGACGGCGTGATGGAAGGAGGAACCGTCGCCCGCGTCGTCAAATCACGCAATACGGAATACGCGCCGGGAGACATCGTTCTCTCCCATTCCGGCTGGCAGAGCCATGCGATCTCCAACGGCGCCGGATTGCGCAAGCTCGACCCGAATGCCGCATCGATCTCTACCGCGCTCGGCATTCTGGGAATGCCGGGTTTTACCGCTTATGCCGGGCTTCGCAATATCGGACGACCCAAAGCAGGCGAGACACTGGTCGTTGCCGCCGCAAGCGGCGCGGTCGGCTCTGCCGTCGGTCAGATCGGCAAGATCTTCGGCACCAGAGTGGTCGGCATTGCAGGTGGGTCTGACAAATGCGGCTATCTACGCGACGAGCTCGGCTTCGACGCCGCGATTGATCATCGCGCCGGCGATTTTCAAGCCCAGCTCGCATCGGCCTGCCCGGATGGCATCGACATTTATTTCGAGAATGTCGGAGGCCATGTCTGGAAGGCGGTATTTCCATTGCTGAATGATTTCGCGCGCGTTCCGGTCTGCGGACTGATCGCCCACTACAACGAAGGCCCTTCCGCCTCGGACGGACCGGACCAACTGCCGGCAGTCATGCGCGCCATACTGAGGAAGAGCCTGACGATAAGAGGTTTCATTCAGCGCGAATTTGCCGATCAACGCCCCGACTTTTACCGCGAAGCCGAAAAATGGATCGCCGACGGGCGGCTTCGGTACAAGGAGGACATTGTAGATGGACTTGAAAACGCCCCAGAGGCTTTTCTCGGGCTGCTGGAAGGGCGGAATTTCGGCAAGCTGATCATCCGTGTCGCGCGTGAGTGACGGCCAGGCGCGCGGCGTCGAAGCCACAGCAGATCTCGGCTTCGTCAGCGCAATTCATCGGCAATCGCCTCGGCGACCCTTCTTGCCTGAACGCGGATATCCGGCACAGCGGTAATCTCCCAGAATTGACCGGCGGTAAGCGCGCCAACGGCATAAATGACCGCGTGACTGCCGTTCGAAGCGGGGATACGCGACCGGGCATCGACCACCAAACCGAGACGAAGCGGATCGGCTTCGATCAGGCGCTTACGGTGCATCTCCTGCAATAGCGGGGAATGCGCGATGCCTGCCCGCTCCATGCCGGTACAATTTACGATCCAGTCCGCCCGTATCGATGCGATGATGCTTTGGCCTCGGGGGCGGTAGCGCAATGTCAGACCTTCGGCCTCTTCGACATCACGCAGATAGCCGGCCCGAACAGAGAGCTGGCCGCTTTGCACCATGCTCTCAAATCGCCGGAAGACGTCGGGAGCAACGCGGTGACGATGAATGCTCCACCATGGCAGCGCATGGCGCAGAAAGCGCCGGCGTTCGGCCTCAGGCAATCTCGACCAGAGCGCCTGCGTCTTCGGGCGCAAACCATCCATGACCCTGCGCCAGTCGCCCGCATCCCTGCTTTCGCGGCGCAGAACATACAGGAGTTCGCTCATCCGCGTGGGCAGCGCGCCGACATCGATCTCCACCATCGGCTTTGGATGGCTGATATGATTGAGGGGAACAAGACCACGCCGGGACAGCACGATTATCTTTCCCGTAAACCCATGGGCAGACAGCGCCAAAGCCTGATCGATCATCGTCAATCCAGAGCCCAGGATACAAACCGTATCGCTCTTACCCACCCGCCTCAACCATGACAGCCGCCATGGATTTGCAATGACATGCGACCGTGCAGCGGCGGACAGGGTGGACAAGTCGAACGGCAATTGGGCATTTCCGACGCCGAGACAAAGCACAACGTTTCGACCGGCAATTTCATTGCCGTTGTCCAATTGAAAGCCGAGTGCGGAGCCGTAACGCTCGACACATCCGGTCGCCTTTGCCTTGATGAAATCAACCCGGCATCGCCCCTTCCTGTTGCGCAGCAGGGCGGCCAAGCTGTCACGTATATACAGGCCATAATCCTGCCTGGAGGCGAAATCTCCCGCATCCAGCGGTCGCTTATGCTCCCTCAGCCATTCGACAAAGGCATTGGGACGATCCGGGAAGAGGCTCATGCGACCAGCCGGCACATTCAGGCGGTGCAGATAGAGCTCGGTGCGATAGGCCGTTCCGCGGCCAAATCCGGGATCGTCGCCGACAATGGCGACGGAGGCGGTTTCCGGCAGCAGCTCCACCAGATTGCAAACGGTGGAGATGGCGGAAAAGCCGGAGCCGACGACGACGGCATCATAGATCATCGCTTGCCTTCTCTGCATTCGGACGCACGGGAGAACCCCTCCCCATCTGATCTAGGGCGCGTGGATCTTCGGTCCAACATGCAGCAGCCATGCCACAGATTTTTTGCGCCCGCGCCGCAACGGCCGGGAGAATTACAGAGGAGAACTCGGGCGCGATCCCGTCATCGGCAAACATCATCGGAAGAGGCCGGGTTTCATGCTATGCACGCCCGCCCGCGACGCTGAGGCGGCCTGTCGTGCTTGCCAATGCGTGGATAGCGCTAAGTTCCCTCGCAACGAGCTTTTGAAGCCTCCAAAGATTGAGGTCCCGAATGCCCCGCGCCTCCAGATGCTTTACCGTCAGATAGAGATACTCCGCGCAGGACCCTCTTGGGCCGCAGGCTCTTGCCAGAACGCCGGCTACGGCTTCCAGAGGTAGCTTGGAGATGACGTGCCGTCCCCTTGGATCGGCCCAAAAAACCAGCGCGCGCACCGGACCCTGCTCGGTCTGTACTCGTATCCATCTTATTGCGGAGACATCGTCCAGTGTGCCGATTTCACGGCGAAGCATGCGCCGGATCTGCCCCAGCCGGTCACCCTCATCCAGTCTGAAAACCACCGCCTTGCAGTATCCGCCCCGCTTCAGCGCAAGCATGAGCCCCGGTTGCGCCGATGAACCCCGCCAGCGCGTCATCCGAAGGCAGAAGGAACGATGCCAGCCCCTGATCGCGCCAACGCGCGATTCCACCGCATCGAAATCCGGCTTCCATATCAGCGAGCCGTAGGCGAAGACCCAGAGCGCATCGCCTTGCGATTCCCGATATAGGCGCTCCGCCACCGCATCCAGCTCGTCGTCCGTGATCGGTATGCGAAGCGGATCGGGGCCTGCGTCGATCTCGTCCCGCAGACTGAGAGCGACCAGTTCGTCCGTCAGATCCATCTGGGATTGGCCGACTGCGGCTTCAGCACTCCCTTGAACCATCTTATCTCCTTCCATCCGTCTTTCAGAACCGCCCTTCGCGCACCGCGTGCCGTTCAAACCGTCGATGAGGCCGCAAAGGCGCGTTCCAGGTCGGCGATGAGATCCTCGACATCCTCCAGGCCGATCTGAAGACGGATGAGAGGGCCTTCCACCGGCGCCGGCGTGACAGTGCGATCGCTGAGATCGACGTGCAGGGCAAGGCTCTGATATCCGCCCCAGGAATAACCGAGGCCGAACAGCGAGAACCCGTCGAGAAAGCTCTGCGCCTTCCGCTTGAAATCCGTTGTCTGACCGGCTGCGAGCACAAAGGAAAACACGCCGCCGGCGCCCTTGAAGTCGCGCCGCCAGAGCGCGTGGCCGGGGAAACTTTCCAGAGCCGGATGGAGAACCCGAACGACGTCGCTCCGCCCCTCCAGCCATTTCGCGACAGCCAGACCGTTCGCCTGATGCCGCTCCAATCGGACCCCCATGGTGCGCAGGCCGCGAAGAACCTGATAGGCGTCGTCGGGTGTGCCGCAAAAGCCCAGCGCTGCATTGGCGCGCTTCAACGCCCGCCAGTGCCGGGCATTTGCCGAAATCGAACCCATCAGCACATCGGCATGACCGGCGGGATATTTCGTCGATGCCTGGATGGACACGTCGACGCCTGCGTCTAGCGGCTTGAAGAAAAGTGGCGTTGCCCAGGTATTGTCCATGGTGACCACCGCGTCATGCCGATGCGCGACCTCGGCAATCGCAGGAATGTCCTGCATCTCGAACGTGTTCGACCCAGGCGCCTCGGTATGAACCAGCTTCGTGTTGGCCCTGAACAGCGCCTCGACGTCCCGACCGATCAAAGGGTCGTAATACTGAACCTCCACGCCGAAACGCGAGAGCATGGTGTCGCAAAACTGCCGGACGTTGCCATAGACGGAATCGACGATCAGCGCATGGTCTCCGGGTGAGAGATAGGCGAGCAGCGCGGTGGTGACGGCGGCAAGGCCCGACGGGACCAGGATCGTACCGGCAGCGCCTTCGAGTTCGTTGATCGCATCGCAGAGCGCGTCGGTCGTCGGCGTGCCGCGCGTGGCATAGGTGTATTTCTGCCCATGCCGCTCCATCGTTTGCGCATCCGGAAACAGAACGGTCGAAGCATGCACCTTCGGCGGATTGATGAACCCATGATAGTCGAAGGGATCATAGCCAGCGCGCACGAGCTGGGTATTGAGACCGGTTGGGTCGGCCGGATTGTCATTCTTGGTCATTGTGCCTGCTCTGTGGAGGTCGATAAGTAGCGTTCACCGGTGTCGGGCAGGATGGCGACGATGATCTTGCCGGCATTCTCGAGTCGTGCGGCCAATTGCGTTGCCGCCCACAGAACCGCCCCTGACGATGTTCCCGCCAAGATCCCCTCCTCCGCCGCAAGAGCGCGTGCCGTGGCGCGGGCATCGACGGTGTTGAGCGCGATGATTTCATCGGCGATCGTCGTATCGAAATTGCGCGGCAGCTGCTCCGGCGGGACTTCGCTCACCTTGTGGACGCCATCGATCTCGTCCGGATAGGGATTGTCTTCGGTCGGAAGCGATTCCGCCGCCGGCTCCGCGATGACGACCTTCAGACCGGCCTTTTGCGATTTCAGGAACCTTCCCGCCCCAGAAATCGTACCGCCTGTGCCGACACCGCCGACAAAAATGTCGACCGCACCATTCGTATCGCGCCAGATTTCCGGGCCAGTCGTCTCGAAATGCGTCTGCGGATTGGCGGGATTGGACAATTGATCGGTGAAGAAGGCTGCCGGGTTCTCCTCGCGTATGCGCGCCGAGATCTTTTCCAGCGCTTCGGGATCAAGAAAGAACTCGTTTTTGACCGTAACGATCTCGGCGCCGAAGTGCTGCAGGAGCTTCACCTTGTCGCGACTGATGTTGTCGCTGAGGTAGAATTTGGTGCGATATCCGCGCGATGCCGCAACCGCCGCCAGACCGATCCCGGTATTGCCGCTCGTCACATCGACGATCAGATCTCCGCGCCGCAACCTTCCCTCATCTTCCGCTTGCTTGATCAGCCCCCAGGCGATCCGATCCTTAACGCTGCCAGCCGGATTGAAATATTCGATCTTCGCGAGAATGCGGGCATCAAGGCCGCGGTTCCTGCGATAATTGTGAAGCTCAAGCAGCGGCGTGTTGCCGATCAGCTCCGAAAAGCTTTGATGGATTTTCGTCACGCAATACTCCCGATGTCTGGTAGAAAGGGCAAGAACCGAGAAGATGGCGCAACATCGCGCCTCGGCTTCCTCAAACCGTGCGCAGCAAGAAGAACAACGATAGCAGGACCGCGAAACTCACCAGGGCGAACTGCCCAAGCGGCCAAGGTCCTAAGTGCCTCGAGCGACTCGGCTCGGTCGTGAGCGATGCGAGATAGAGGACGGTCTCCATGCGGGCTCCTGTTTTGATGTGCAACCGGGCGGGCGTCGTCAGACGGCATCGATGCGGTTAGTTTCATCCGATGCTGAGAGAATATCTATAAATCTAGTAGATTAAAGGAATAGGTTTCCGCCACTGTGGCTGGAATCAGCAAAATGAATTTCTTCACGCTGCGCCTCGGCCGTTACCATCGAGCTGTAGAGCAATTGCCGCCGACCCTGGCGCCGTCTGCTATAATGGATATATTTCCGCAATAACAACGATCCCGATCAAGCAAACGGAGACGCCTCTATTCTATTGGAGGAAAGAATATTAAAATAATTTTTTGCGTTGAACCTGAAAATTAGTTGGCATAACTCAACTTTCATCGAAGGCCGAAACGCGGCCGATTTCGGGAGATGACGACGATGAACCCTGCGATGAACATGATGCCGATGATGAACCCCATGATGAGCGGAATGCCTATGATGGGTGCGATGCCAATGATGAATCCCATGATGAACCCGATGATGGGTTCGATGATGGGCGGCATGCCGATGATGAATCCAATGATGATGCCCATGATGCAGATGATGATGGGCAAGATGACGTGCAAGATGACGCCGAAGGGCATGGCCTGCGAGATGATGCCGATGGAAGGCATGGACAAGGACATGTTCATGGAATGCTGCAAGCGCATGATGTCGATGATGTCGTCCGGCATGCCTGCCATGATGATGTGCGGCAACATGATGATGTGCTGCACCATGGAAGCTGCCTGATATCATCAGGCAGATAGAGGCTCATGGGCTTCGACCGCCTCTGAAGCATGTCGCGCAAAGCGATCTTGCGAGAGCGGCATACAGACAGACAAGGACCCGAAGCGCGATCCAAAATGCGCCGCGCTTTGGGGATGTTTTTTGCGGGCATGTCAAAAGCTCAGCCGCGAACTTCCTCGACATAGGTGGTGACCAGATAGAGCACCGCCTCGCTGGCCGTCATGTTGCGATAGCTGTGGGCGACATCCGCCTCGAATATGATGGCATCGCCTTCTCCGAGGATCTGCGGCGCATGTCTGCCGGCAACCACCTCCACCGTACCGCGCGACACCACAAGGTTTTCGACGGTGCCGGAACGATGCGCCTCGGCGGCTTCGGTGTGATGGGGAGCAATTCGCAACTCGTAGAATTCGACCTTGCGCTCGCTCTCATATGGAAACAGCGCTCTGGTTTGAAACCTCCCTTCCGATGCGGAAAGAACCTTTGCCTTCGCGTGTGTCAGCACCTGGACGGCGGCCTGGTGCGGCTCGGCGATCAATGAGCCGCAGGATACCTCCAGAGCAGCCGCTATTTTCCAAAGAATGGCCACGGTGGGGCTGCTCTTGCCGGTTTCGATCTGCCCCAGCATGGCCCTGCTGACACCCGAAATTTTCGCCAGCCGATCGAGCGAATAGCCCCGGCGCGTCCTCAACCGGCGCAGATTCTGGCCCGTCAATGTCGATATTTCGTCGATCGCCTCTGCCCTCGGGACCAGAAGCAAGGGGCCGCTAGCCTCAACCGCCATGGGTCTGGTTGCCAAACGGCACCACGGGAACGAAGCCGACAAAGGGCACCCACATCAAAAATGCCTGTGCCGGCCAAGTCGCGCCGACAGACGGCGCTATCGTGGGAGTTTTCTCCCGAGCCTCACGATAGGCCTGGAAATCAATGACATTGGCAACCTGACGGGACATTCTTGTTCCTCAAATTCAACCCCATAAATCTATTATTTCAGTGAACTACTGTGGAGGGAGCGGCGCCCAATCTTGGTGGGAACGGCGGAATGTTTTTGCGGAAGGGTGCGTTTGAGGCGAAAGCCCTGCCCGGAAATCCCCCGACCAGGCCGGCGTTGGCCATGCATGTCTATGCATCACCAAACCTCGGCACGGATGCGATGAGTTCGCGGGTATAGGCATGCCGCGGACGTTCGAACACCTCTTCGACCGACCCCGCCTCGACGATCGCTCCTTGCTTCATCACGACAATACGGTGGCTGATATGCTGGATCACCCCGAGGTCATGCGAAATAAAGATCATCGATAGGCCGAACCTTGCCTGCAGATCGACCAGAAGATCCAGAACTTGGGCCTGCGTCGTGACATCGAGCGCTGAAACGGGCTCATCGCAAATCAGAAGCTTCGGCGTGGCGGCAAGCGCCTGCGCGATCGATACGCGCTGGCGCTGCCCACCTGAAAGCGCAGTCGGCCTTCGGGAAAGCAGATCCTGCGGCAGCCCGACCAGATCCATGAGGCCGATGATCCTCTCGCGCCGCTGCGATCTGTCGAGCCCACCGCGGAGCAGCAAGGGCTGCTCGATGATGCGCTCCACCGTGAAACGCGGATTGAAGGAACTCAGCGGGTCCTGGGTAATGGTCTGCATTCCTGCTCGCAGCGGGCGGCGCTGACGTTCCGAAAGCGCGCTCCACGGCCGCCCTTCAAACGACACTGTCCCTTCATCCGGACGCTGCAATGCCAGCGCGATCTTGCCGAGCGTCGTCTTGCCTGAACCGGATTCGCCGACGATACCGAGCGTCTCCCCACTGTCCACATGAAGCGATACATTGCTGACCGCACGCAGGAGGCCGCCGTCGGTGCGCCTGAAACTGATGGATACGTTGCTGATGTCAAGCAGCCGCTCGCCAGAGGCAATGGCCACGCGAGGCGGCAAGGCCACATCCGGAGCGCTGAGCTTGCGACCGCGATTGGCGACTGTCGGCACGGCTGCCAGCAACTGCCGGGTATAGTCATGGCGCGGGTTCGACAGGATGCTGCGCGCCGGACCGGTTTCGACCAGCCGGCCCTTTTTCATCACGGCGACCCGATCGGCGAGCTGGGCCGCCACGGAGAGATCATGCGTGATCAAGAGAATGCCATGGCCGGCGGCGGCAAGCTCCTTGAAGATGGCGAGCACTCGTTTCTGGACGCTCACATCCAGCGCCGTCGTCGGCTCGTCGGCAATAAGCAGGCGCGGCTGGCCGGCAAGGGCTGAGGCGATCAGCGCTCTCTGCCGCAGGCCGCCCGACAACTGATGCGCATATTGCCCAATTCGCGATTGCGGCTCGGGAATCCCGACGCGTTCCAACAGTTCCACGACGTGCTGCGATACGAGTGAGCGCGGCACCAGCCGGTGCGTGAGGATAGGCTCGGAGATTTCCCGGCCGATGGCCCGCAGGGGATCGAGCGACACAAGCGCATCCTGAAGAATGAAACCGATTTCACGCCCCCGCACATGCCGCCAGGCTTTCTCCGACAGGCCGAGAAGGTTCAACGGGCGACCCTCGTGGGCAGTCAGCTCCATCGTCTCGGCCCTTATCATCGAACGCGGCCCGGCAAGACCGACAATCGCCCGGGCCGTCACCGATTTTCCGGACCCGGACTCGCCAACCAATGCCAGGATCTCGCCGGGCGCAATCTGCAGGGACAGGTCGCGGACCGCGTCGACACGACCCTGCGGCGTCGAAAAGGTCACGTTCAGCCCTTTGACCGCAAGCAGTGGAGGCCGTTCGGAAGCGGCGGGCAGGAAATTTCTTAGATCGGCCTGCATGTTCATCGCAGATCTCCCGTTGCGAGAAGGGTTTGCAGGCGGCGACCGAGCAGCGTGATCGAAATGACGGAAAGCGCTACCACCGTCGCGGGCAGCAGACTGGTCCAGGGCGCGATATCGAGAAAATTCCGGCCGTTTGCGAGGAGCGCACCCCATTCCGCCGCCGGCGGCACGACGCCGAGGCCAAGGAAGCTCAAGGCCGAGGCCGATAGCACCGAAGTCCCGACGCCAATCGTTGCGAGGATGAGCAGCGGCCGGATGGCATTGGGAACGATATGCCGGATGATAATCGTCCAGGGATGCTCTCCGAGCGCGATCGCATGTTCGACATAGCCCGACAGCTTGATGTGAAGTACCTGCGAGCGGATCAATCTCGCATAGCCGGCAATGCTGGCGAGCCCGACCGCCAACAACGTATTGGCCGGCCCGCGGCCGAGAACGGCAATCACCAGCAGGGCAAGCAGCATTTCCGGAAAGGCAAGCAGGATATCGATGAGGCGCAGCAAAAGCCGACCGATCGGCCTTGGGGCCAGCGCAGCCGTCGTGCCGAGCACGATCCCGCCGAGACTGGCGATGAGCGTCGCGCCGAGGCCGATGGTCAGGGATTGCGAGGTTCCGTACACCACGCGCGAAAACAGATCGCGGCCCAGTTCGTCGGTGCCGAACCAGTGCTGGGCATCCGGCGGCAGCAGGATCGCATTGGGGTCGACAGCCTCCGGATCGAAAGAGGAAAGCCATTGCGGCGCCCAGCCGGCAACGGCCAGAACGACAACAAAGGCGAAGGGGACAAGCAGTCCGAAAGACAGCCAGACCGGGCGTCCGCGCCCGACGCGGTCTTCCTGCCCGCTCTCAACTAGAACGACATCGCTCAAAGGCTTGTCCTCCGTAAACGTGGGTCGATCAAAAGGTAGAAGGCATCGACCAGCAGATTGACAATGACGAAGACAAGGGCGGACAGCATGACGAGACCGAGGATCAGCGGCATGTCGCGGGTCTTGATCGCCTGAAGCGTGATCTGCCCAATTCCCGAGCGGCCGAACACCGTCTCGGTCAGGATCGAGCCGCCGAGCGTACTGGCAAGAAGTGTGCCGGTGAGGGTCGAGGCCGCCAGCGCGGCGTGTCGCAAGCCGTGCCGGACGCGCAGCATGGTCTCGCCGACGCCCCGCGTGCGAACCGTCAGCGAAAACGGCTGGGACAACGCTTCCTCCAGGCCGTCCCTGAGCACCTGGCTTAGAAGTGCTGCCAGAGGCAGACTGAGAGCAATGGCGGGGAGCACCAGCGCGGCCGGGCCGTCATTGCCGGTCACCGGAAACCATTGCAGATTGAAGCTGAAGATCGTCAGCAGGAGGATGCCGATCCAATAGACGGGTGTGCTCAGAAGGATAAGTTCTATGCCAGAGGACAGCAGCGTCAGGCTTCTGCGACGGCCCGCCGTCGCCAGTGCGACGCTGATCGCCAGAAGAAGAGCAAGCGCGATTGCACTCCCGGCAAGCTGCAATGTCGGCCCTGCAGCCTCGTAGATCACCTCGGATACCGGCTGCCTGTACTGATAGCTTTCCCCGAAATCGCCGCTCAGAGCCCTGCCGATGTAATGCAGATATTGCAGCACAAGCGGCTGGTCGAGACCATATTGATGCACCAATGCGGCGCGTTCGGCTTCATCGACGACGTTTTCCCCGCCAGCCAAGATGGCAACGGGATCGCCGGGAATGAGCTTCACCGCGATGAAGGCAATCGTTGCCGCGCCCCAGAGCACGGCAACGATCACACCGGTCCGCCGCATCACGGACTGGAGAAACTTAGCGCTCGAGCCAGGCATCGTAGAAATTCGGCTTTGCATTGGTGGCCCAGGAAATGCCGCGCAGGCTCTTGGTGGCGCCGAGCTGATAGGCAGGAATGAAGAGCGGCACGGCATAGGCCTGCTCGATAATTTCCTTCTGCACCTCGGCATAGAGCTTCTTGCGCTCGGCATCCGACGCCCCGACCGCTTTCGTCAGCTTCTCGTCTAGACTGCTGACGCGCGACACATCCGAGCCGGCGGGCGGAATATAGGCCGAATGGAATACCGTCCGCAGGATATCTGGCTCGGCGCGCACATAGTAGAGCGAGACCAGATCGTAATCATTGGCGTTGGTACGCGCGGTCCAGCCGCCGGAATCGACCGGATCGAGCTGTAGATCGAAGCCCGCCTGCCGCACCTGATACTGAACGGCCTGCGCCAGGGTTACTTCCGTCGCGGTGAGCGAGGTGCTGTCATAGACATAATGCAGCGCCAGCCGGTTGCCGTCCTTCTTGCGGATCCCATCGGCATCCTTCTGCGACCAGCCCGCCTCGTCGAGCAGCCGGTTGGCTTTTCCGAGATCGAAGCCCCATGATCGCGGAATGTCCTTGTCGTAATAAAGCGTCGACGGACCGAGAATATTGTCGGCCGGCTTCAGGGTTCCGAAAAAGGCCGCCTTGACCGCAGCAGGCCCATTGACCGCACTCTGGAAGGCCTGACGCACCTTCAGATCCTGAAAGAGACCCTTCGAGATGTTCAGGAAATAGGAGCTGTTGACGCCCGGATTTTCCCGGGTGACGACCTGCAGCTTGCCGTTGCCCTGAACGGAGCGGTAGTTTGCCGGCGGCACCGCATCGATCGCCTGTAATTGCCCGCTTGCCAGTGCGCCGAGGCGCACGGAGGCCTCCGGCAGATATTTGAAGACGATCTGGTCGAAATGAGCCGCGCCTTTGTGGGCGGCGTAACCCGGCCCCCAATTATAGTCCGCGCGACGGCTGAGCTTGCTGCCGCTGCCCTTGGTGAAATTGTCGAGCACGTAAGGCCCCGATCCGACGACGGTATTCGTCGTGATCTGCGCCTTCTGAAGATAGGTCGGCGATTGAATGCCGAGATATGGAAGGCTCAATCCCTGCAGCAAGGGCGCGAAGGACTGACGATAGCGGATGACGACCGTGCGGCTGTCGGCAGCCTCTATCTTGTCGATCGGCCCGAGCAGCGACTTCGCATAGCTGGACGTCGTTTTCGGGTCGAGAATGCGATCGAAATTATATTTGACGGCAGCCGCATCGAGTGGCGTGCCATCGCTGAATGTCACCCCCTGCCGCAGGTGAAACGTGTAGACGGTGTTGTCGCCGTTGATATCCCAGCTTTCGGCGAGCCAGGGCGTGAACTTGTTGTCCTCAGCCTGTCCGACGAGCGAGTCGACGATATTGCGGGTAATCAATGCAGTGACGGAATTGCCCGTGATCGACGGGTCGATGATGGCGGCATCGGTCCCCAATCCGACATTGAGGACGCCGCCATCGACGGGCTTTGTCGCATCGGATGCGGCATTGGCTGCCGTGCCCATCATCGCCAGAAGAGAAAATGCGAGCGCAATCCCGATCCTGCCTCGCCCGTTGCCACTGATGCTTGAATGCCTTTTTCTCATATCCCGTCCCTATTATGATCGCTGCGGCGCCGATCATCTGGCCGAGAGGCCATTCGACATCGCGCCGACTGAACGGCATGATAATTGTCTATAAAAATACTAGACTAAAGGCATTGTGATCCGTTTATGGGAGAAGAGGCAGAAATCCGTTTCAATATTTGCGGGCAAAACCTCGAAAGGCTCGGAGGGTCTACCGGTACAGACACACCCCTCCTGATCAAATCCATTCATTCGCGCGCAGGTTTAAAGTCTTCTCTGCGGGAGAAAACGTGGCTACACTTACTGTCGTCAGCCAGCCCGCTTCGCGCGGACAAGCCAGGAGCGCCATCATGGTGGGTAAACCAGTTCCTCCGCTTCAGCCCCTTCATCGCATCAACGTCAGTCGACGCACTCTGTTGGCAGGGGCTGCCCTTTCCCTCGTCAGCATTCACTCTCTTCCCGCCTACGCAGCCGAAACTCCTTCCGCTGCGGAAATCGGCTTCTTCGCTTTATCCTCGGTTGTGACCGCCAAGAAGGATCTCGATCCCGTCATCTCACGCCGTATCATGGAGGCGCTCGTCAAGGACGATCCGGAGATGGCGGATCGCATCGCAAAGCTGGCGGATCTGACAAAGAGCCACGCCGACGCCACCGCACTCAAGGGTGCGGCGGCCGCGATCGGCCTTGACGGCGATGTCATGAAGATCGTGACGGCGTGGTACACCGGCACGATCGCGACCAAGGCTGGGCCGGTCGTGGTCGCCTACAAGGATGCGCTGATGTACCGGCCCGTTGCCGACGGACTGACCGTGCCCACCTATTGCAACAAGGGACCCATCTGGTGGACAGCGCTGCCGCCCGAAATCTCCCGCATCCCCGTCAACAATCCGAAAGTGCTCTGAGATGAAGTCTCCAGTATTCAAGGGCGGCGACGCCACGGCGGATGTCGTCATCGTGGGATCAGGGGTCGTGGGCGCGCTGATTGCGGATGAGCTCGCCGGCGAGGGCCGCGCGGTGCTGGTGCTTGACGCCGGGCTTCGCATCGAGCGCGCGCAGGCGGTCGAAAACTGGCGCAACATGCCTTTCGCCAACCGCGCTGGTTCGGATTTCCAGGGGCTCTATCCGCAATCCAAATGGGCTCCTGCACCGCTTTACTGGCCGGAAAACAACTATGTCGGCCTCGATGGTCCCGACGGAAAGGGCTTCAAGCAGGGCTACCTCAAGACCGTCGGTGGCACCACCTGGCATTGGGCGGCATCGAGCTGGCGACATCTGCCGGTGGACTTGAAAATGCGCTCCGCCTATGGCGTCGGCCGCGACTGGCCGATCAGCTATGATGAGCTTGAACCCTATTATGTGCGCGCCGAGGAGGCCATGGGCGTGGCCGGGCCGAACGATCCGGCGCTGCAATCGCCCTCCGAGCGCAGCAAGCCATATCCCATGGACATGGTGCCATGGAGCTATGGCGACAAGCGCTTTGCCGAAGTGGTGAACGCGCACGGCTACCGCTCGGTGCCGATCCCACAGGCGCGCAGCACCAGACCCTGGAACGGACGGCCGACCTGCTGCGGCAACAACAACTGTCAGCCCATCTGTCCGATCGGCGCGATGTATAACGGCATCCATTCCGTGCAGTCTGCGGAAGCAAAGGGTGCATTGGTACTCGCAGAATCGGTCGTCTACAGGATCGATACCGACGAGAACAACCGCGTCACTGCCGTTTACTGGTACGACAACCAGCACAATTCACATAAGGCGACCGCCGAGGCCTTCGTGATCGCCTGCAATTCGCTGGAATCCCCCCGTCTGCTTTTGGCTGCCGCCAACGGGCGCAATCCGGCCGGCATAGCCAACTCGTCCGATCAGGTCGGGCGCAATATGATGGATCATTCCGGCTTTCATTGCTTCTTCCAGGCGGCGGAACCCCTGTGGATCGGACGCGGTCCGGCGCAATCGAGCTGTCTCGTCGGCCCGCGCGATGGCGCCTTCCGCTCGCAATATTCCGCCAACAAGATGATCCTGAACAATATCACCCAGGTCACGTCCGCGACGTCGGCGGCACTGAAGAAGGGCCTGGTCGGCGCCGAGCTGGACGCAGAGATCCGCAAGCAGACGATCCACGGCGTCGATCTGTCCATCAGCCTGGAACCGCTGCCCGATCCGAAAAACCGCGTCACCCTCAGCAAGACACGTGTCGATCCGCACGGCATTCCCTGCCCGGACGTCTATTACGATGTCGGCGACTACGTCCACAAAGGCTATGACGCGGCGGTGACGCAGCTCAAGGAGATTGCCGGGCTGTTTCAGGCGACCGATCTCAACATCACCACGGCACTCAACGCCAACAACCATATCATGGGCGGCTGCATCATGGGCTCCGACCCGAAGGATTCCGTTGTTGACGGCAACTGTCGGGCGCACGACCACCCGAACCTGTGGATTCCGGGCGGCGGCGCCATACCCTCGGCGAGCGTCGTCAATTCCACCCTCACCATGGCGGCTCTGGGGATCAAGGCGGCGGACGACATTTCGAAGCAGCTGAGGGCCTGACGATGAAGCCGCTCAAACATATCCCCCTGCTCGTTACCGCGGCCTTGCTGGTGCTTTCGGCGGAAGCACGTGCCGACGATCTTCAGGCTCTGGTGGAAAAGGGCAAGGGCGTCGCCACGGCCGCCGACTGCATGGCCTGCCACACGGCTCCGAAAACAGGCAAACCTTTCGCAGGCGGCTACGGCATCGCGTCGCCCCTCGGGACGATCTACTCCTCCAATATCACACCGTCGAAAAGCGCCGGCATCGGCGATTACAGCGAGGCCGAATTCGCCCGCGCGGTTCGCCAGGGAATACGCAAGGACGGCGCGCATCTTTATCCGGCCATGCCCTATGACGCCTATGCGGGCATCACCGACGAAGACATGCAGGCGCTCTACGCCTATTTCATGCATGGCGTTGCCCCAGTTGACGATACCCCGAAGGAACGGACAGCACTGCCCTTCCCCTTCAACATGCGCATCGCCATGGCGGGATGGAACCTTCTCTATGCGGGCGGCAAGCCATTCACGCCCGATGCCAGCCGCAGCGCCGAGCTCAATCGCGGCGCCTATCTCGCGGATGCGCTTGGCCACTGCGGCTCCTGCCACACGCCACGCGGGATTCTCATGGGCCAGAGCGCATCCGCCTATCTGACGGGCGGCTCTGTCGGAGCTTGGTACGCGCCCAACATCACCTCCGATCCGGTGAGCGGCATTGGCGGCTGGAGCACGGAAGAGCTCGTCGCCTACTTTCATACCGGCCATGTCGCGGGCAAGGCACAGGCAGCCGGCGGGATGGCCGAGGCCGTCCAGAATAGCCTGCAATATCTGCCCGACAGCGACTTGAAGGCTCTGGCCGTCTATCTCAAGAGTGTACCGCCTGTGCGCAACACCGCCGACACGACGCCGGCGCAGGGTTTCGGGGCACCGAAGTCTGACGAGGCCGTCATTCGCGGCAGCTATGTGCCGACCGAGGCGGATAGTTTGCGCAGCGGCGCCGAGCTCTACAGCGGTTATTGCGCAAGCTGCCACCAGCCGGATGGCGGCGGCAGCGACAACCAGGCCTACCCTTCCCTGATACACAACACCGCGACCGGCGCGTCCAACCCGGCCAATTTGGTGGCGGCAATCCTCTACGGTGTCGAGCGCGATGCAAATGGCCAAAGCGTGCTGATGCCCGGCTTCGGGGCGCAATCCTATGTCACGCCTCTCACGGACAGGCAGATCGCGGACATCGCCAATTATGTCCTCACCAGCTACGGCAATCCGAATGCACGCGTGACACAGCAAGACGTGACGATTGCCCGGACGGGCGGTCCCGCGCCGCTTCTCGCCCTGTTGCAGCCTTACATTCTGCCGGCAATCGTGGCAGCTATTCTCACACTTCTGCTGCTGATCCTTCTGGCGACGTTTTACAGACGAGGCTCTGAGAGCGAAGGCCACGCCTGAATTGGAACGAGAGGCGGACAGTTCGACGCCTTGAAAAGCACAGGCGAGACGGCAATAGATCCGCCATGCGGACGGCTGGAGAGCGCGCATCAGCAAGAAGCCGTTCTCCGGCTAAACAACCAAAGGCGCCGTTTACATCGCAGCCGCCCTCCAATACGAGGAGGCGCAGGCAAAATGGATTTCAGGGTCAAGGGTCATGCTGATCAAGCAAAGCGACTATCATCGGATTTATCGGGTCATCAATAGCCTGCTGATCAACGAAAACGCTGATCCCGCCACGGCTTCCATGTATTTCAGCACGTTCGGCGCCTTCATTCTCGAGCATCACTTCAAGGTCAAGGCAAAGCCGCAGGGCGGTCTCGCCGCTTACAATCTTGAAGGAAAACTCATACTTTTCGCCGACCGGCGCGACGACGGCTACGTCTCCGGAGCGGGTGAAAACTTCCATTGCTGGGTCGAAGCAGAGGGATGGGCGATCGACTTCATGGCCCCGGCGTTTACGGAGACAGCACCGGGCCTGATAGCTCACTCGAAGATGTTTCAGCGGCCCCTGTCGTCAATGGCGCAATCCATCAACGATCTCCGCCAATCCGGAGATTTCTTCTATCGTTCCGAGCCGGAAGCGATGAGTCGGCGTTTTGCGGATTGGCGCAAGCATACAATGATCGGAGACCTCGCGACCGTTGCCGCAAACTGGTTCCGCAAATCTCCCAAAATGATGCAGCCATCCATCACCGTTCGCGATCGGAACGGCAAATCCAATACGGTACCGCTCATCGGAAATCCGCTTGCTGGCGCGTGGTAGTTTTCGGAGACTCGTTCGCGCCAAAATAACTGTCGAGGACAGGGATGCCCGGATGTCGCTATCCGGGCTATCCATTGCAACGGGACGCGTGAGCTGCGCCGGTGTCGGCCGCCGCGGCTTTGCGTCTTATTTTGGCAATTGTGCGCCAGCCTGTTTCACGGCGTTTGCGACAGTCTCGCAGAACTGCTTTTCGGTGACGTTCTGCGCCTTCGTCACAGCGGCAATGTCCTGATTCACGCCCATGGCGGAGATCTTGCCCTTTTCACCCTCTTGTTGCGCCTCATCGCCCTTTGCCGTGTCCGAAGGCGCCGGAATGAGAGCGATCATTTTCGTCTGGATGTCGACGGCATCCCCATCGATATGGCCGGCATTCTGGCAGTATTTCAGCAGACCGAGCTGATTGCGTGCCGAATTATAGGCCATTTCCATCTGGTCGTTTGATACCTGTGCATAGCCCGGCGCGGCAAATCCGAATGCCACGATGCCGGTCAGAATGATCTTCCGCATATGAAACTCCCGATTGCTTCAACACACTGCGATGTATCCTCGAACGCGTCGAAGGCAATAGCTGCGAGAAGCAGAAACGACTGTGCGCGTGAGCGCATCGCCATTGAGGCCTGCAAACGGCAAGAGCTTTGATGCCGCCGCCATAGCGATGGATCAATTCGAGTCGCAGATGCTGACGGCACTTCGATTTGACGGCGACACAGCAGCACCTGCCGGCGTCCCTACCCGGTGCAACGTCAGCTTGAAACCCGTCGTCTTCGGTCATTTCCTGTGGGAAAACCCGAAACTTCATCTCGCTAACACATGGCCATGCGGGCGCTGTGGCAGTAATCCAATTGCGTCCCGACCGCTTCCAATTGAGCGCGGTTGCTCCAACGCCGCCGTCACGCGCCTCGGGGTATCGCAAGAGCGAAGGAAAAGGCGACCGGGTCGCCCTCGACATCCTTCGACAACAGCAACATCAGGACCTGGAGGTCTTACATGAAGAAGCATATTGCTGCCGCCGTCTTCGCCGCAGCACTCTATACCTTCGCCGGCGCCGCATATGCCGATTGCGGCTCGGTCTCGATCGCCGAAATGAACTGGGCGTCGGCCGGCGTCGCGGCCAATGTCGACAAGATCATCCTCCAGGAAGGCTATGGCTGCTCGGTCGAACTCGTGACAGGCGATACGCTGCCGACCTTCACCTCGATGAACGAAAAGGGCCAGCCCGACGTCGCGCCGGAACTCTGGATCAATGCGGTGCGCACGCCGCTGGATAAGGCGGTTTCCGAAGGCAAGCTCGTAGTCGCGGCCGGCATCCTGTCCGACGGCGGCCAGGATGGCTGGTGGATTCCAAAGTTCCTCGCCGACGCCCACCCGGATATCAAGACCGTGCAACAGGCGCTCGACCATCCGGAGCTCTTCCCCGCCTCGGACGATCCGAAGAAGGGCGTCATCTACAACTGCCCGCCCGGCTGGCAGTGCCAGGCGTCGCTCGGCAATCTCTTCCGGGCTCTCGATGGCGAGAAGAAGGGTTTCGAGATCGTCGAGACCGGCTCTGCCGCCGCGCTTGACGGCACGATTGCCAACGCCTTCGAAAAGAAGACCGGCTGGCTCGGCTATTACTGGTCGCCGACGGCCATCCTCGGCAAGTATCCGATGGTGCGCCTCTCCTTCGGCGTGCCGCATGACAAGGCCGAATGGGACGCCTGCACCTCGGTGATCGATTGCGCCAATCCGAAGGTGAATTCCTATCCCGTCTCGGAAGTCTATACCGTCGTCACCAAAAAATTCGCCGACCAGGCCGGGGTGGCCATGGACTATCTGAAGAAGCGGAAGTGGTCGAACGATCTGGTCAACAGCATCCTTGCCTGGCAGACGGACAACCAGGGCACCAACGAAGATACCGCGCGCTATTTCCTGAAGAACCACGCGGACATCTGGACGACATGGGTCAGTCCGGACGTTGCGGCCAAGGTAAAGGCCTCCCTCTAAATTTCAAACGCGGAGACGCGGTGAACAACCGCGTTTCCGCCCCATGATCTGTGCTCGCCGCTGGAGTCGATCGCTGCGGCGCCGCAGCGGCGAAAAAACTTGCCGTCAGGGGTGGGCAGAAAAACAAAGCACGCTATGTGACCCATATGAGCGGGGAGAAATATTAGGTCTGTGGAGGAGGTCGTCCGGCACGAAGGAAGAGGATTCCCATGCCCAATTCAGTTTTGAATGCCCTTGGACAGCCACTTTACTATAGCGACACGTCGACGGGTTTCTTTTCCGCCACCGGCTCCGGACCCGTGCTCTACGGCACGGATGGCAACGACTCCATGTGGGGCGACGCTTCCGTCAACGTGACGATGATGGGCGGCACCGGCGACGACATCTATTATCTCTATTCCAGCCTCAATCATGCCTATGAGGCGCCCAATGCCGGCACGGATACCATCATCACCTGGATGGATTACACCCTGCCCGAAAACTTCGAAAATCTCACAGTCACGGGCGACAACCGTCATGCCTATGGCAATGATGCCGACAACATCATAATTGGCGGCAGCGGCAGCCAGACCATCGACGGCGGCGCCGGAAACGACGTGCTGACGGGCGGCGGCGGGGCCGATACCTTCATCGTCACCAAGGGCAATGGCAGCGACCTCATCACCGATTTCAGCGATGACGACAAGGTCAGGCTCAACCAATATGGCCTGACCTCCTTCGATCAGGTTCTCAGCCATTCCACCCAGGAAGGCGCCAATGTCCGGCTCGATCTCGGCAACGGCGAAAGCCTGGTCTTCGCCAACAAGACCGTCTCCGATCTGCATGAAGACCAGTTCCAGCTCGGGCTCGACCGGTCGTCGCTGACGCAGACATTTTCGGACGATTTTAATACGCTCTCCCTGCATGAGGGCACGCAGGGCACCTGGGATGCGAAATATTCCTGGGCGCCGGACAAGGGCAGCAGCCTCAATGACGAGCTGCAATGGTATATCAATCCATCCTACGCTCCGACGGCTGCGGTCAATCCGTTTTCGGTCTCAGACGGAGTTTTGACCATCACGGCGAAGCAAACGCCGGACGCGCTGAAATCGATCGTAGAGAACCATGATTATACGTCGGGCATTCTGACCACCCATTCCACCTTCTCGCAGACCTACGGCTATTTTGAAATGCGGGCGGAGATGCCGCACAACCAGGGCGTATGGCCGGCTTTCTGGCTATTGCCGGAGGATGGCTCCTGGCCGCCGGAACTCGACGTGGTGGAGATGCGCGGGCAAAATCCCAACACCGTCAACGTGACTGTTCATTCGAACGCCACCGGCGAACACACGATGGATTCAATCCCGGTGGAGGTGCCAAGCACGGACGGCTTCCATAATTACGGCGTGCTCTGGGACAAGGATCAGATCGTCTGGTATTTCGACGATGTTGCCGTCGCCCATGCCGATACGCCAGCCGATATGCACGGGCCGATGTACATGCTCGTCGACCTTGCTGTCGGCGGCGTCGCCGGCACCCCCACGGACGGCCTGCCGAACGGCTCCGAGATGAAGATCGATTACATCAAGGCTTACTCCCTTGATGATCATGCCGCCCAACTCGCCGCTTCATCCCAGACCGCGCATACAACCGATTGGCACATCTGACCGATTCCCGAATGATTGCGCCGAAACAGGCGCTCCGGACGAATTTGACCAGACGGAGACGTGACGCGCCGATCTACTCTTCGGAGCGGCTCGTCGCGTCCCGATCACGCTCGTGGTGTCTTGCCAGCGGAAACGGCGGCAGCCATGACTCGCGACGGATGGTCCAGAGTTCGTATGTCGGCGTCAGTTGGTCCGGGGCATCCAGAGATCCGAGATTGATCTCGATCTCGTCCGCCGTTCGGGAAAAAACGGACGAGCCGCATCGGGGACAGAAGAAACGCCCGGCATAGTCGCGCGTTTCACCGTCTATCCGCACCGCGTCCTGCGGAAATATCGCGGAAGCGTGAAAAAGCGCGCCATGATGCTTGCGGCAATCGAGACAATGGCAGAGGCCGACCCGATATGGCTTCCCCGACGCCGCAAACCGGACGCCGCCGCACAGGCAACCGCCCATGAACCAATCCATGCTGTCCCTCCCCGAAAATCAACCAGCTGGAGCATTTACATCGGCCGCATCGCCGGTGCAAATGATCGCCGCAGGCAATGGCGAACAGTGCTTCCGTAGCGCCAGCCGATCTGCGCCCGATCGACTAGTCCTCCCTGAACGCCCGCCTGATCTGATCGCTCATCGGCTTCGTCAGATAGGCAAGGACGCTTCTCTCCCCCGTTTGCAGGAAGGCCTCCACCGGCATGCCGGGCAGCGGCGTGAGCCCTCCCAGCCGATCCCATTCCTCCTTCACCACCTTTGCCCGGACGACATAATAGCTCTGGCCGGAACGCTGGTCCGTCGCGAGATCCGCCGATATCGTATCGACATGCGCGTTCAGCTCGGGCGTGATCCGTTGATTGAGGGCCGGAAAGCGCAAGGATACCGCCTGCCCCACGGCAACCTGATCGATATCCTGCGGTGGAAGTTTCAGCTCCGCCACGAGCGCGTCCTTGTCCGGAACGATCTGCAGGATCGCTTCTGCCGGCGAGATGACGGCTCCTTCGGCATGGATGCTCAGCTGGTCAACGATCCCGGCCTGCGGTGCCTTGATATCGATCCGTTTCAGATCGTCCTCGGCGGCGATCAGGCGCTCGGCAAACTGGCCGCTGTCGCTTTCGGCCTGGCGCAGTTGATCGGAAACCTCAGAACTGTGATCGGCATCGATCTGCAGGATCTGCAGCTCGGTTTCGGCGATCTTGCCCCGGGTCTGGGCGACCGATGAAACGAGATTGCCGAGATCGCCGTTCAGCGATGCGCTTTCCCGCTGCAGGGAATAGACCTTTGTCGCCGAAATGATGCCCTGATTGAGCAGGCCTTCGAGGCTTCCGAGCTCCTTGGCGATGAGCGCGATCTCCCGGCGCTTGCCCTCTTCCTGCGCCACGAGACCGTCGATCTCTTGCCTGAGCTGCTGAATGCGCTCGTGAAGCTGTGACTTCTGACCGTCGCGCGATGCCTGGCGATCACGAAAGAGCCGCTGCTCCCCCGAGAGAATGGAAGCGACATCGGTATTTCCGGCCGAGGAAAGCAGATCTGCCGGAAACTCGATATCCCGCCGGCCGTCACGCTCCGCAGCCAGACGCGCGGTGCGGGCGGAGAGTTCGTTCAGCCGCTTGCGGATGATCGAGAGATTGGCTCTGGTCTGGGTGTCGTCAAGCCGGACGAGCACCTGGCCTGCAGCGACATGATTGCCATTCTTCACGAGGATTGTCCGCGCGATCCCGCCCTTCAGGTGCTTTACCGGCTTCACATAGCTGTCGACGACAAGCGTGCCCGAGGCGACCACTGCGCCGGCGATCCTGGTTGCAGCCGCCAGACCGCCCATGACACCAAACAGAAGAAGGATGGCCGCGACCACGAGCAGCGACAGGCGGCAGATCGTCCGCTCGGTCGATGGCGAAGGCGTGTCGTTCATCCGTGCGGCTCCCCACCGGCAACGGCCAGATGGGCCGTTGCGAACTGCTTGGGCGACGGGCCGAGGATATCCTTCTTCGGCCCGAAGGCCTGGACCTGACCGCCGGCAACGATCATGACCGTGTCGGCGGCGGCGAGCGCGCTCGGCCTGTGGGCGACGACGATCGCAATGCCGCCACGCTCGCGCACGCCCGCAAGTGCAGATGTCAGCGCCGCCTCTCCCTCCGCATCCAGATTCGAATTCGGCTCGTCCAGAACCACCAGAAACGGATCGCCGTAAAGCGCCCGCGCCAAGGCGATGCGTTGCCGCTGCCCAGCCGAAAGGCGCGATCCGCCTTCGCCGATCTTCGTGTCAAAACCGTCCGGGAGCTTGACGATCATGTCGTAGATGCCCGCCGCCTTCGCTGCGGCGATGACCGGCTCCGTCCGCATATCGGCTGCAAACCGCGAAATATTCTCGGCGATCGAACCGTCGAAAAGATCCACATCCTGCGGCAGATAGCCAATATGCCGTCCAAACTCATCGGTATCCCATTGCGACAGAGCCGCTCGGTCGAGCCTCACCCCGCCGACGGCAACCGGCCAGAGGCCAGCAATCGTGCGGGCCAGCGACGACTTGCCCGACGCGCTTGGGCCGATGACGCCAAGCACAGTGCCGGCTGCTACCTTGAACGTGATATTGCGCAGGATGAGATCGCGGCTGCCGGGAGACGAAACGCTGATATTTTCGACGCTGAGTTCCCGCGACGGCGGCGGGAGGGCAAAGGCGGGCCGTTCGGATGGCATGACATCGAGGAGTGCGGCGAGCCGCGTCCAGCCCTGGCGCGCGGCAACAAAACCCTTCCACTGGCCGATCGCAAGTTCGACGGGCGCCAGCGCCCGCGTCACCAGGATCGAACTGGCGATGATGATACCGCCAGTGGCTTCCTGGCGAATGACGAGGATCGCGCCGACGGCCAGAACCCCGGACTGGAGCATCATGCGTGCAACCTTGGCGGCAATGGTCAGTGCGCCGATGACGGTGCTCGCGGTCAGCTGATGCCGGAGATAATCATCATTGATGACAGCCCATTTCTCGGTAAGACGGCCGGAAAAGCCCATGGCAACGGCAGCTTCCCAATTGCGCCGCGCCGCCTGGGCAAAGCCGAGACGCGCCGCCGAAGACTTGGCCGCCTCCAGAGCGGGCCGACGCGACAGCATTTCGGCAGCCACGGTGAGGCCGACGAGCAGCAGAGCGCCGCATAATGCGGTGAAGCCGATCCAGAAGTGAAACAGAAAACAAAGGATCAGGTAGAACGGCACCCAGGGCAGATCGAACAGCGCCGTCGAGCCGCTGCCGGAGAGAAAGGAGCGAATCTGCTCGAGATCACGCACGGATTGCAGGCCGTCATCCGATGTCTGCCGTTTGGTCGGCAGAAACAGAAGCGCGCCAAAGACCCGCCTATTCAGACGTTCGTCGAGCGACATGCCGATGCGGACAAGCAGCATCGAGCGCAGGAATTCCAAAACGCCTTGGAACAGATAAAGGGTCACGACGATAACGACGAGCCCCAGCAAGGTTGGCAGGCTGTGGCTCGGAATGACCCGATCATAGACCTGCAGCATGAAGAAGGAGCCGGTCAGCGCCAGCACGTTGATGGCGGCACTCGACAAGGCGATACCAACGAAAGCCTTGCGAAGCGTTGACAGCATCAGTGCAGCAAATGTCTGCGGCGGGTCTTTCGGGACGGCAAGCACCTTGCTTCGATCCTCAACATTGGCCGTCGCGCACGGCAGGGGTTCAAATGACGCCCAGGGCGCCGCCTCCCGTTCGACACCATGAACCCGCAAAGCGATCGCCGATGACCTTGGCCATCCCCTCGCTTCGCGCCTAACCTTCGGCGATCCCATGCTATTTAGGAAGTCGAAATCTATCCCGAATGCAGTTTCGGTGAACCCAACCTTATCACGGGACGCCTTGTCCTTTTACGGGACAGTTGTGCCATGAGATGGAGCAGCGGCTTGCTCCGGCAAGATGCCTGACGATCACATCAAGCGATACAGGCGGCTTTATGCCGCCTGTATGGGCCTTGTTCAGTCGAATTTCTCGGTGGTATCCGCCTTGCCCTTCACCCAATAGCCGGATGCCTTGATCCAGCTCAGCGGATAGCCGCGTTCTTCAACGAGGTAGGAGCGCAAAGCGCGGGTGACAGAGGCCTCGGCGGCGATCCAGACGAAGGTGCCGGGCGCCACATCAATCGACTGCAGTATCTCGATGAGCGAAGACGGATCTGTCGCCTTCGAGAGAGGCCGATACGCCCAACGCATATCCAGCCGCGCATTGCTTAGAAATGCCTGTCGCTCATAAGCGTCGGCAACGGCGGCGATGGCCGTTATGCGCGCTCCGGCACGCGCCTCTTCGATCCGGCGGCCGATCGCGGGCAGTGCCGTTTCATCGCCGATCAGCAACCAGTTCTCGATATCGGCGGAGACGACGGCCGAGCCGCGGGGACCGCCGATCTCCAGCCTGTCGCCGACCGAAGCGTCGAGTGCCCATTGGGTGGCGGGTCCGGCCTCATGAACGGCGAAATCGATGACCAGAGTCCGGGCATCGGTATCATAGTAGCGAGGCGTATAGTCGCGCCGCTCCATCTCCTCGCCCGCACCCGGCACCAGAACCTTGATGTGGTCGTCGGGCGCCAGGCTGACGAAATCGGCGAGATCTTCGCCAGCCAGCTGGATGCGCAGCATGCCGGGCGTGATCCTGTCGATGGCCGTCACCGTCAGGGAGCGCCGCTTCAGTTCGTGGCGCACGCGCTCGATCTTCGGTGCGGAGACGGCAGGGGTGGAAATCTGGGGGGTATCCATTGGTGTCCTTTCGAGGCGCTTCGATCTCGATCCGCAGGACACAGTCGCGCAGACCGAAGCCGCAGAGCCGTTCGATCATACGCGTTGAGTGACGTTAACGCTTACGTGGCCGAACGATATCCGGCCAATCTGTGTCCTCTATAGAAGAGGAATTCTCTTCGCGCAACGAAAAGATGATAATTGGAGACAAGTTTTTGAGCTATCGGCAATCTTCGTTGCGGCAGAGCGGCGCGGCCCAGCAGGCCGCGCCGATTTCCGTTGAGTTACTGCAGCGCCTTCTCCATCAAGCGCGCCAGGCGCTCGGCAAAGGCGCGCGGATCGGCGGGCTTGTCGCCATCGAGCACGCGGGCCTGATCGAGCAGAAGGAAGGCGGCATCGTCACGCAAGGACGGCGCATCCGCCTTGGCGGCAATCGCCTTCACGACAGGGTGATCCATGTTGATTTCGAGGATCGGCTTGGCGCCGGACTGCAGACGGCCCGCACCTTGCAGGATCTTCTCAAGCTGGCGGTCATAGCCTTGCTCGGCAGCAACGAGGCAGACGGCGCTTTCGACGAGGCGATCCGAAGCTCGCACGTCCGAAACCTCGTCGGCAAGCCTCTGCTTGGCATAGTCGAGGAATGCCTGCACTTCCGCGGGCGCGCCGTCGCTTTCCGGCTTGTCCTCATCCTGCTTCTTGAACTGGGCAAGATCCGCGGAGCCTTGAGTGATGGACTTGAAGCTCTTGCCTTCGAATTCCGGGGCATTCGTCACCCAGAAGCTGTCGACAGAATCGGTCAGCAACAGAACTTCGATGCCACGAGCGCGGAAACCTTCAAGCTGCGGCGACGCCTTCAACTGCTCCAGGCTGCCGCCGACGAGATAATAGATCGCCTGCTGGCCTTCCTTGGCATCCCTGACATAGTCGGCGAGCGAGCGATAGCCATCTCCTGAAGTGGTCGTGCGGAAGCGCGAGAGCGCCAGAAGCTGCGAGCGACGCTCGAAATCTTCATAGATGCCTTCCTTGATAAGGCTGCCGAAATTCTCCCAGATCTTCAGGAAGGCGTCGTGATCGCTTTCCGCCTGCTTTTCGATCGCAGTGATGATGCGATTGGTGACGCCCTTGCGGATCGCCGTCAGGATCGGGCTTTCCTGGATCATCTCGCGCGAGACGTTGAGCGGCAGGTCCGACGTGTCGACGAGACCGCGCACGAAGCGGAGATAGCGCGGCAGCAATTCCGCCTCGTCGGTGATGAAGACGCGCTTCACATAGAGCTTCATGCGGCCCTTGCGGTCGGGATCGAAGAGATCGAAAGGCTGCGAGCCTGGCACGAAGGCGAGCGCCGAATATTCGTGACGGCCCTCGGCGCGGAAATGCACGGTCAGCGCCGGCTCGTCATACTGGCCGGAAACGCCGCGATAGAAATCGGTATATTCTTCCGTCGTGATGTCGTTCTTCGATTTGGTCCAGAGCGCGGTGCCGTCCGTCAGCTGTGTTGGTTCCTCGCCCGGCTTTTCGGCGATCTTGATCGGCACCGGCACGTGACCCGACTGTTCCTTGACGATGCGCTCGACGCTCCAGCGCGAAGCGTAGCTTTTGGCATCTTCCATCAGATGCAGCGTGATGCGGGTGCCACGGGCCGGAGCTTCGTTTACGTCGATGGGGGCAACGCTGTAACCGCCCTTGCCGTCGGAAGACCAGAGCCACGCGTCTTCAGCGCCGGCGCGGCGCGAGACGACGTCAACCCGGTCGGCGACCATGAAACAGGAATAGAAGCCGACGCCGAACTGACCGATGAGCTGCGCGCCCTCGCCCTGCTTGTTGGCCTCGATGCGTTCCATAAAGGCGCGCGTGCCGGAGCGGGCGATCGTGCCGAGCGCCTCGATCATCTCGTCACGGCTCATCCCGATACCGTTGTCTTCCACGATGAGCTTGTTGCCATCGGCATCGAGCGTGAGCAGGATACGGCTATCGGGATCGTTTGCCAGCAGGCCGGGGTGGGCAATCGCCTCGTAGCGCAGCTTCTCGCAGGCATCTGCCGCATTCGAGATCAGCTCGCGCAGGAAGACATCCTTGTCTGAATAAACCGAGTGAACCATCATGTGCAGAAGGCGGGCAACGTCGGCCTCGAAGACGTGGCTTTCGGCGGTATTTTCTGCGGTAGTGGTCGTCATAGGCGTCTAGTCTCCTGGGAATAACAAAAGTCGCGCCGCACAGGTGGCGGAAGACGAGCGAAATTTCAAGCGGGCGTTGTTGCAGCAGGCGCAAAACGGGCGGATAGGCTTGCCGTCCAGCATGTACAATCGTCAATTGGGCGCGTTGTTCCGGGCTTCAGTCGAAAGGCCCCGCAGACAACACCTCACATCACAAGCTCATGATTGCCATCTTCGTCGCGTTCCTATAATAACTTGAGTTTAACCTGAAGGATTATTGCGAGGGAGCGATACCGGAAGCTGCAAATGACGTTTCAGCCAAGAATGCAGAACAAGATCGGAGGCTTTTCCGTCGTCGGCGGCATGCATCGCCGCCACTGGAACGGAATTGTTGCCGATATCTGGAACGTCAACTGCGCGGCACAGGCAGGCGGATACTATGTTGCGCGCGATCCGCGCCTGTTCATTCTTCTCGAACAGCGCGGCGCCGGCACAACCCATGTTCGGCCGACACCGCGCGCAAAGAGCCAGTTGCAGGATTACGACAGCGGGCGCATCTCCTATATCCCTGCCGGCATGGAGCTTTGGGTCGACATCTCAGGTGTCGAGTTCGTCCGACACCTCGATATTCATTTCAACGCCGAGATTGTCAGCCAGCGGCTGATGGAAAACATTGATCCGGCACAGCTTGACCGCCCGCAGCTGCATTTCAACGACCAACGCGTGATGGCACTTGCGGAGCTGATCGCCGCCGAGTGCGAAAACCCCGAGCCGCTGCACGATCTCTATGGCGACGGCCTGACGCTTTCGCTGCTGATCGACGTGTTGCAGTTACGGGGAACGCAGCCACGCAAGCGCAGCGGCCTTGCCACGTGGCAGTTGCGCCGCGCGGTCGACTATATCGAAGAACATTGCACGCGCGCCATCCGGCTGGAAGAACTTGCGGTGCTGACCGGCCTTTCGCAATCGCATTTCAGCCATGCCTTCAAGGCCTCTACCGGCCTGCCGCCGCATCAGTGGCAGACGCAGGCCAGGCTCGAGCGCGCCAAGCACCTGCTGCTGAACAGCGAGATGCCGCTGACGACGGTCGCCGTCGAAACCGGCTTTGCCGATCAGGCGCATTTCACCCGCGTCTTCCGCAAGAATGTCGGCGCAGCGCCGGCAAGCTGGAAACGCAGCAGGCTTGCCTGAAAACCACACTCCACGAGCAATTGCGCGCTTCGCGGAGAATTGCCCAAAAACATTCAATTTCCCCCGTGACAGACAAGCCGCGTTTGTAAATATGAGTTAATTGCTCATCTTATCGAGGGATCGGCCGCAGGGCCGAACGGGCGCAAGAATTCGGGACAAATAGGGAAATGCAGGGATTGAAGCAGGACGTATCGCGGGCACGGCTCATGGCGACGGGCGTAGCCATGATCGCGCTGATGTCGAGCTCGCAGCTCATGGCGCAAGAGGCCGCCACCGAACTGCAGCCGCTGGTCATTCAGGGCGCGCAGCAGAAGGGTGAAGACAGCGGCACGGCGCCGGTCAAAGGCTACGTCGCCAAAAAGACGACGTCGGGCTCGAAATCCGACACGCCGCTCACCGAAGTGCCGCAATCGGTCTCCGTCATCGGCCAGCAGGAAATGCAGGATCGCGGCATCACCAACAAGGTGGACGAAGCGCTGCGCTATACGCCCGGCGTCACCACCCAGCCCTTCGGCAACGACGGCGACACCGACTGGTTTTACATTCGCGGCTTCGACGCCACGCAGACCGGCGTCTTCATGAATGGCCTGACGCTCTACAGCTACGGCTTCGGCGGCTTCCAGATCGATCCCTACATGCTCGAGCGTGTCGAAGTGCTGAAGGGGCCGTCTTCCGTGCTTTACGGCGGCGCCAATCCGGGCGGCCTCGTCAACATGGTCCGCAAGGAGCCGACCGACACCCCGCAATATTCGACCGAGATCGGCATCAACAATCTCGGCAATGCCTTCATCGGCTTCGATTTCTCCGACAAGCTCTCGGCCGATGGCGTCTATCGCTACCGCCTGACCGGCAAGATCGCCGGTGGCGATACGTATAGCGACGGCACGCGCGATCTGCGCGGCTTCATCATGCCGCAGGTCACCATTTCGCCGGATGAGTCCACCAAGCTGACCGTCTTCGGCATGCTGAGCGGCCTCGACGAGATCCACAGCGGCAACGGCTTCTTCCCCTATGTCGGCACCGTCGTCGATGCGCCTTTCGGCAAGATCAAGCGCGATGCATTCTATGGCGAGCGCAGCATCGACAATCTGAAATACGCCCAGCAGATGCTTGGCTATGAATTCTCGCATGATTTCGACGGCGGCTGGACCGTGTCGCAGAATGCGCGTTACGGTCACCTCTATAAGCGTGAGGAAGGCCCATATCTGAACGGCTACGTCGACGGCAATCCGCTCAGCCCCTCCTACAATGATCCGAACTATATGCTGAACCGCATCGGCTTCTTCGAGCGTTCGAAGGTCGACACCTTCTCGGTCGATACCCGCGCGGAGAACAAGTTCGACACCGGCCCGATCAGCCATGATTTCCTGATCGGCACCGACTATTCGATCTATCGCCTCGACCAGATCCAGGCCTGCTGCGGCTCCAACCCGATCAGCGCCACCAACCCGGTCTATGGCACGCCGCAGGGGACCAATTTCGTCTACCTCAATCAGGTCATGACGCAGCAGCAGCTCGGCATCTATACGCAGGACCAGATGCGCTTCGGCGGCGGCTGGCTGGTCACGCTCAACGGCCGCTACGACTTCGTCGATACCAACTCCGACTCGAAGATCGGCACGACCTACAAGTCGAACGAAAACGCGCCGAGCGGCCGGGCGGGTCTTGCCTATGAGTTCTCCAACGGCATCACGCCCTATATCAGCGCCGGCACCTTCTTTAATCCGCTGATCGGCACCAGCGTCACCGGTGGCGGCCTGACGCCTGAAAAGGGCGAGCAATACGAGGCCGGCATCAAGTACGAGCCGGACTTCATCGACGGCCTGTTCACGGCGTCTATCTTCCAGATCGACCGCAAGAACATGGCTCTGACCGATCCCACCACCTTCCTGCAGCGCCAGATCGGCGAAGTGCGTTCGCGTGGCGTCGAATTCGAAGGCAAGGTCAATCTCGACGACAACTGGAAGCTGCTCGGCTCCTATTCGTACACAGATCTGGAAGTCATCAAGGACCTGAATACCGCTATCATCGGCAATTCGCCTTATCTGGTGCCGAACTCTACAGCCGCACTTTGGCTAGATTACGCTTTCACCAGCGACGCGCTCGATGGTCTCAGCATCGGCGCCGGCGTGCGTTATCAGGGCAAGTCCTGGGCGGATCAGGCCAATACGTTGCGGGTGCCTTCCGCAACGCTCTTCGACGCCGGCATTCGCTACGAAAAGAAGGGATGGGGCGCCTCGCTCAACGTCGCCAACATCTTCGACAAGGACTATGTCTCGGGTTGCGCCGGGGAAAATGTCTGCGGCTACGGCGATGCCAGAACCATCACTTTCAAGCTCAGCAAGAAGTGGTAAGTTGAGAAATAAAGTATACTTTTCTTCTCGATCATGGCAAAGGACCGGGGATTGCCGCAAGGCAATCCTCGAATTCGTTGAAACCAAAGGCGATGCCAGCATGACGGCAAGAAGCGCTCACAGGCTGTCGCGCCGGCAATTCCTTGCCATTGCAGGCGCCGGTGCACTTGCCGGTTTGAGGCCGGCGCGCGCCGCGACGGGTCCGCGCGTGGCAACGCTCGATTGGGCCATTCTGGAAACCCTGCTTTCGATCGGCGCCAATGTGGTCGCCGGCACCGAGCTGCTGCAGTTCCGGGACGTTGCCGTTACCCCTGCCATCCCCGCAGGAGTCGCCGATCTCGGGCTGCGCGGCACGCCGAATTTCGAAATGCTTTATGCCGCCAAGCCGGACCTGATCTTCAATTCGAATTTCTATGCCTGGGCCGATGAGCGCCTGCGGCTGATCGCGCCGGTCGAAAGCCATGCAGTCTATCAACCAGGAGCCAGCCCGTACCAGCGTTCTGAAGAGATGACGCTTGCGATCGGTGAGCGGCTCGGGCTGGCCACCGGTCGCGCGCTCGTCGACGCAACGCGAGAAAAGCTCGACACTTATCGCAGCAGGTTCAGCAAGGGCGATCATCGCCCAATCCTGCCGATCAATCTCGGCGATGCCAACCACTTCCGCGTCTTCGGCTCAGACAGCATGTTCGGCGAGGTTCTGAGCCGCACGGGCCTTGCCAATGCCTGGCCGGAGCTGACGAGCTATTCGGCGACCGCGCCCGTCGGCATCGAGCGGCTCGCCGCCATGCCGGAAGCATGGATCGTCCTCATTCCGCCACATCCGGCAGAAGCGCTTGTGGAATTGCAACAAAGCGCCTTCTGGAAAGCGCTGCCACCAGTGCAGCACGGCCGCGTCCTCACGCTCGGCTCCATCAACCCCTATGGCGCGTTGCCGGCAGCGGCGCGTTTTGCCGATCTCCTTGCGGGAGGGCTGACCCGTGCATGGAATGGTTGATCGCCCGCTGATTGCGAAAGGCAGATCGCTGGCGCGCAACGGCGCGCTGCTGGGCGCTATCTGCATTCTCGCCTTTGCGGCGCTGATCGTCCTGCGCCCGCACCTTGCCCCTGACATGCCTGGGGCGGCCACCCTCAACCATATTCTGCTCACCGATAGCCTGCTGCCGCGTTCGGCGATCGCGATCGTCGCCGGGGCGGCGCTCGGCCTTTCCGGCGCTCTGTTGCAAAGGGTCCTGCGCAATCCGATCGCCGACGCCTCGACACTCGGGATCACCGCCGGCGCGCAACTGGCGATGACGATCGCCGTTGGTCTCTCTCCGCTGCTCATCGGCCTGCCGCGCGAGATTTCTGCCTTTGCCGGCGGGCTTGCGGCCGTCCTCATCGTTCTCGCTCTAAGCTGGCGCCGTGGCCTCGATCCGGTGACGGTGGCGCTCTGCGGCATGATGGTGACATTGGTCGCCGCCGCGCTCAGCGTCACCATCATCCTTGCGCGTGGCGAATATGCCATGTCCGTCTTCATCTGGGGCGCGGGCGCACTCAATCAGCAAAGCTGGGATGGCGTCATCACCCTTGCACCCCGTCTCGTCATCGGCTTTGCCGCAGCCCTTGTACTCATTCGACCGCTTACGGTCATGAGTCTGGACGACAGCAGAGCAAAGAGCCTTGGCCTTGCCTTGCACGCCATGCGCTTCGCCATTCTTCTTATCGCCGTCTGGCTTGCGGCCTCGGTGACGGCGCAGGTCGGCGTTATCGGCTTTCTCGGCCTTGCAGCACCTCATCTTGCAAGATTTTGCGGAGCGCGCCGCACCGGACAATTGCTGATCGCCGCCCCGATCGCCGGCGCTGGGCTGCTGTTCCTTACGGATTGTGCCGTGCAGCTGCTGTCGCCCGGCTTCACGGACCTTGCCCCCACCGGTGCTGCCACAGCACTTCTTGGCGGACCGCTCCTGCTTCTGCTCTTGCCGAGGCTGCATTCGGCCAATGCGCTGCGTGCGGATGCTACCCTTCGAACCAGGCTAAATCTCGCCGCCCCCGGACGAGCGCTTGTCTTGCTCGTCGTCAGCTGCCTCTTCCTGATAGTTCTTGCGCTTTCGATCGGGCGCGGAATCGATGGCTGGCAGATGGCTATCGGCAACCAATTCTGGGAGCTGTTGCCTTTCCGGCTACCGCGAACCGTCGTTGCCGCCACTGCCGGCACCATGCTCGCAGCGGCCGGATTCATCATGCAGCGACTGACCGGCAATCCCCTCGCAGGCCCCGAAGTCCTGGGCATCAGCGCCGGCGGTGGCGCCGGACTGACGGCGGCACTCTTCCTCTTTGCTTTCCCCTCACCCGCCATCACGATCGCCGCGATGACGATCGGCGCCCTCGTTGCATTCCTGGCCATGATGGCGATCAGCGCTCGCGGCGGCTTCGGCCCGGAACGCCTGCTGCTTTCGGGCGTCGCCATTGGCGCGCTATCGATGGCGATCGTCACCGTCGTCCTCTCCCGCGGCGATCTGCGCAGCTATCTCCTGCTGACCTGGCTGTCGGGATCGACCAACCGCGCCGGTTCCTTGGAGGCTTGGACGGGACTTCTCTCGGCCGTGCTTCTTCTTCCGCTGTTGCCGCTTCTCAAGCGGTGGTTCGATGTCCTGCCGCTTGGAGGCAGCGTCTCCCGCTCAGTCGGCCTGTCGGTTGCGATGAGCCGGCTCGCTCTGGCTGTCCTGGCCGCTCTCCTGACCGCCATTCCGTCCTTCCTCGTCGGCCCCCTCAGCCTGACAGGATTGGTCGCGCCGCATCTCGCCCGCCTGATCGGTTTCCGCGAAACCGGCAGGCAGTTGGCGGCAACACTGCTGCTCGGCGCCATGCTGCTGACGCTCGCCGATTGGCTGTCGCGGATCGTCATCTTTCCCTACGAGGTGCCCGTCGGCCTGTTCGCGGCTCTGATCGGCGGCCCCTATCTCATCTGGTTCCTGACCCGCAAGGAGACAAAGCAATGATGCACGCAAGGGATTTCACCGCTTCCGGCGTCGCCACGCACAAAGATGCCGGCCAGTTGCTGGATCAGTTCTGCGCGCGCTTTGCCGAACATGTCACGATTACGCGGAGTGACGCAGGTGCACGCCTTGAAACCGTCATCGGCAGCGCCGACATCGCCGTCAGCGACGATCGCCTCGATATCAAGCTGCGTTGCCCGACGGCGGCGATGCTCTTCACCATACGCAGCATGGTCGTCGAGAACCTCTTCGAACTCTCCACAGGCAATGCACTCGACCTGAACTGGGCCGATGGACCGCAGCCGTCCACCATACCGAACTTCCGTGAGATCAGCGTCGTCGATGCCTACGACATCACCCCGCATATGCGCCGGGTCGTAGTCGCGACCGATGACGCCAGGCATTTCGTCGAGGGTGGACTGCATGTTCGCCTCCTCATTCCGCCAAAGGGACGCGAGCCGGTCTGGCCGCATACGGAGCCGGACGGCCGCATCCATTGGCCGAAGGGCGAGGATGAACTGACCCTGCGTGCCTATACGATCCGCAACATCGACCTTGCCCGCAGTCAAATGGACATCGACTTCGTCGTGCATGAAGGCGACAACGTACCGGGAGCAACCTGGGCGATGACGGCCCGCCCGGGTGATCGCGCCGGCCTCATCGGGCCAGGCGGCGGTGGCGTTCCGGCGGCTCGCAAGCTCATTCTCGCCGGCGACGAGACGGCTTTGCCCGCCATTGCCCGCATCGCGGCCGCCATGCCGGCCGATGCAGACTTGCGCGTATTTCTGGAAGTGGCGAACAAGGAAGAGGAGCAGCCCCTCATCTCCAGCACATCGATGAACCTCACCTGGCTGCATCGCAATGATGCGCCGGCAGGGACGACCGACACGCTCGAGCGCATCATGCGCGATCTCGTGCCGGCGGCCGACCCCGAAACCTACATCTGGGCGGCTTGCGAACAGAAGCAGGCCCGCGCCATCCGTACCTTCGTCAAAACGGAGATCGCGCGCGAGCCGGGCAGCTTCAGCATCGCCGCCTATTGGCAGCGGTGCTGAGGAATTAGCCAAACCAACACAAATATGAATAAATATTAGGCAACCAATATTTCCGCCTAATATTTCGGCGAATGACTTGCCGATTTTGCTGCGCTGCGTCATAAAGACGGTATGAGCCGTCTCGATCTGACCATTCTTGTGATCGACGAAAACACGATCCGTGCCTCGATCATCGAAGAGGGTTTGCGGGAGGCGGGCCATGCGCGCGTGACTGTTATCCACGAGGTGCAGGGTGTCGCACGCACGATCGAGACGCTTCGCCCCGACGTCATTATTATCGATCTCGAAAATCCGAACCGGGACATGATGGAGCATCTGTTCCAGCTGACGCGAACCGTGGGGCGACCGATCGCCATGTTCGTCGACCGCTCCGATACGGCCTCCATCGAGGCGGCGGTCGAGGCCGGCGTTTCCGCCTACATCGTCGACGGGCTGAAGAAGGAGCGGGTGAAACCGATCCTCGACATGGCCGTCAGCCGTTTCAACGCCTTCAACCGGCTGCAGCGAGAGCTGGCGGAAGCCAAATCGGCGCTGGAAGAACGCAAGGTCGTCGAGCGTGCGAAGGGCATCCTGATGAAGATGCGCGGTCTTTCGGAGGACGAGGCCTTCGCGCTGCTGCGGCAGACGGCCATGAACGAAAAGAAGAAGATGTCCGAAATCGCGCAAAGTGTCGTAACCGCAGCGGGGTTGCTGATGTGAGTGTCGCAAGCTCCATCTCGGCCGTCACCCTGAAACGGGAGACATCGGAGTGAATATGAGAGTGCAAGCAGCGCCTCCCACCGGAAGGCAAAAGGCGGGCAACAGCAATCCTCCCGCGCCCGCACGGATTGCGAGCGAAGGTCCACGCATATTGCGCGCAGGCTTCATTCCACTCGTTGACGCTTCGGTCCTGATCGCGGCTGCAGAATTCGGCTTTGCCCGCAAGGAGGGTATCGCACTCGATCTCGTCAAGGACGTCTCCTGGGCCAATGTCCGAGACCGGCTTGCCTTTCGCCAATTCGACATCGCCCACATGCTCTCCCCGATGCCGGTCGCAGCCATGCTCGGGCTCGGCTCGAATCCCTCGCCGACGATCACCCCTTTCTCGCTCGGCTGCGGCGGCAATGCCATCACTCTCTCGACGCGGCTGTTCGACCGCATGTGCAACGAGACAGGCCTTTCCGATCACGCGAGCGCCTTGGAAAATGCGCAGGCGCTCGCGAAAGTCGTAAGGAACATGAAGGAGCGCGGGGAGCAGCCGCCGACGCTCGGCATGACCTACCCGTTCTCCTCGCATAATTACGAATTCCGCTATTGGCTGGCGGCCGGCGGCATTGATCCCGACCGGGACGTAAAGCTTGTCGTCGTGCCCCCGCCCCTCACATCGGATGCACTTGCGGCCGGCGCCATTGACGGCTTTTGCGTCGGCGCCCCCTGGAACATGGTCGCTTCCGAGCGTGGCGTTGGCCGCATCGTTGCGGCCAAGCAGGATATCTGGCCTTCGGCGCCGGAAAAGGTCATCGGCATGCGGCCGGAATGGGCCGAAAGCCATCCCGAAACCGTTTCGCGCCTCATCGTGGCGCTAGACGCGGCGGCGCGCTGGTGCGACCGGGCGGAAAATCACGACGCCCTTGCCGAGGCGCTTGCCGATCAGCGCTATATCGCCGCCCCGATTGACATCATCCGCCACGTCCTTGCAGGAGAGTTCAACCTCGATGCCAGGGGCAATCGGCGAGTAATCGATCGATATTTCAGCTTCCATGCCGGCTTCGCCAATTATCCGCGGCCGAGCCAGGCGCTTTGGATCTTCAGCCAGATGATACGCTGGGGGCAGAGCACGCTGTCCGAGCAGAACATGAAGATGGCAGCCTCGGCCTACCGTCCCGACCTTTATCGGCTGGCGCTCGGGAACGAGGCGCTGCCCGACAATGCCGATATTCGCATTGAGGGCGACGAAGACGGCGACCGCTTCATGGACGGACATGTTTTCGATCCCGCGGGTATGGCTGCCTATGTCGCCGGATTCGCCGTGAAGACGACACATGTGACATTGGCTTCGGGCGACGACATTTAGCGTCCGGCTATTCTGCGCTGCACAGAATAAGCGCAAAATCGAAAATTGAGGGTGCGGCATCCGCTCAAAATATTTGCAGAAATCGCAATTGCCTGCGAGGTAATCCCGCGTGCTGCCTCGCTGAATAATCCAGAAATTACAATGGGATGATATCGCCTCCACAAACTGGCATACAGTTTGCTTATCTAATCTCGCCGCGATCAATGGCGATCAAGGCAGGCAATGCGCGGGAAACGCGCTCGCAAAGACATCGACGTCGCAAGGTTCTTGCCCCGGGGACTCCGTTCCTGTCCCGGGCAGCAACAACCGAGCGGCGTTTTTTTATGCCCGAAATCCAAGCGTCACGAGCAAAACAAGGGGAAACTGCAAGTGAAAACAATTCTATCCGGTGGCGTTACCCGCCGAAACCTGTTGAAGACGTCCGCCACGGCAGCCCTGATCGGCGCCGTCAAGACGGCTTTCCCCTCCGGCGCCTTTGCAGCGGCGGCCGGACCGGAAGTGTCCGGAGCAAAGCTCGGCTATATCGCGCTGACCGACTCCGCACCGCTCATCATCGCCAAGGAAAAAGGTCTGTTCGAGAAACACGGCCTCCCCGACGTCGATGTGGGCAAGCAGGCCTCGTGGGGCGCGACGCGCGATAATCTTGTGCTTGGCGGCGCGGCAAACGGCATCGACGGCGCGCACATCCTCTCGCCGCTCCCCTACCTCATGCACACCGGCAAGGTGACGCAGAACAACCAACCCGTGCCGATGGCGATCCTTGCCCGCCTCAACTACGACAGCCAGGGCATTTCGGTCGCCAAGGAATATGCGGAAACCGGCGTCCAACTGGACTCATCCAAGCTGAAAGCCGTCTTCGACGCGAAGAGAGCCGCAGGCCGGGAGATCAAGGCAGCCATGACCTTCCCGGGCGGCACGCATGATCTATGGATTCGCTATTGGCTGGCGGCCGGCAGTATCCATCCCGACAAGGACGTCTCGACCATCGTCGTGCCGCCGCCGCAGATGGTGGCGAACATGAAGGTCGGCAACATGGACGTCTTTTGTGTCGGCGAGCCCTGGAACGAACAGCTCGTCAACCAGGGCATCGGCTTTACCGCCTGCACGACCGGCGAGATCTGGAAGGGCCATCCGGAAAAGGCTCTCGGGATGCGCGCCGACTGGATCGAGAAGAACCCGAAGGCCGCCAAGGCATTGCTGATGGCCGTCATGGAAGCCCAGCAATGGTGCGACAGCATGGCCAATAAGGAGGAGATGGCCACCATCCTCGGCAAGCGGCAGTGGTTCAACGTGCCGCCCAAGGACGTGCTCGGCCGCTTGAAGGGCGACATCAACTACGGCAACGGCCGCATCGCCAAGGGCACCGATCTCTACATGAAGTTCTGGAAGGGCGGCGTTTCCTATCCCTATCAGAGCCATGACGCCTGGTTCATCACCGAGAACATCCGCTGGGGCAAGTTCGCACCCGACACCGACATCAAGACGCTGGTCGGTCAGGTCAACCGCCAGGATATCTGGCGCGACGCCGCCAAGGATCTCGGCGTTGCCGCATCGGACATTCCCACATCGGCCTCGCGCGGCAAGGAAACCTTCTTCGACGGCAAGGTCTTCGACCCCGAAAACCCCACTGCATACCTCGAAAGCCTCTCGATCAAGGTGGCGTCGTAATGCTCGGCACTCTCTTCCAAAAAGGATTCGTTCAATGTCCGTAACCGCCCGCAAACAGCAAGCCGCCGTTGCGCAAGCGCCTGCTCCCGCAAAGAGCCATGTCGTGACATTGGCGGCCCGCCCGGCTCGCCGCATCGAACCGGCCCGCATTGCTGCCTCGATCTTGCGTAGCATCCTCCCGCCCCTGGTAGTCCTGGTACTTCTGCTCGCGATCTGGCAGCTGCTCTGCGAGCAGCCGGGTGCCAGCCTGCCGCCGCCATCGCAGGTCTGGCAGGACAGCTATGACCTCATCGTCTATCCCTTCTTCTACAATGGGCCGCAGGATATCGGGCTTGGCTGGCGCGTGCTCGTCTCCCTGCAACGCGTCGCCTATGGCTTCGGCCTTGCCGCTGTCGCCGGCGTGCTGATCGGCGCGGTGATCGGGCAATCGGTCTGGGCGATGCGTGGTCTCGACCCGATCTTCCAGGTGCTGCGCACCGTGCCGCCGCTAGCCTGGCTGCCGCTGTCGCTCGCAGCCTTCCAGAACTCCAACCCCTCGGCGATCTTCGTGATCTTCATCACCTCGATCTGGCCCGTCATCATCAACACGGCGGTCGGCGTGCGCAATATTCCGCAGGATTATCGCAACGTCGCCAAGGTGCTGCGGCTGAACCAGATCGAGTTCTTCTTCCGCATCATGGTGCCGGCGGCAGCCCCTTACATCTTCACCGGACTGCGCATCGGCGCCGGGCTTTCCTGGCTTGCGATCGTTGCCGCCGAAATGCTGACGGGCGGCGTCGGCATCGGCTTCTTCATCTGGGACGCGTGGAACTCCTCGCGCCTGCCCGACATCATCGTGGCGCTCGCCTATATCGGCATCACCGGCTTTGTCCTCGATCGTCTGGTCGCAGGCCTTGGTGCCGTCGTGACCCGCGGCATGACGAGCAATTGAGGAGAACCCTATGAGCGCCTATCTGAAGCTCGATCATATCGACAAATACTTCGATCGCGGCGGCCAGCGGGCCGAAGTCCTGAAGGGCATCGAACTCGTCATCGACAAGGGCGAATTCGTCTCGATCATCGGCCACTCCGGCTGCGGCAAGTCGACCCTGCTCAACCTCATCGCCGGCCTGACGCCGGTCTCCGCCGGCGCAGTGCTGCTTGAGAACCGCGAGGTCAACGCGCCCGGCCCGGATCGGGCCGTGGTCTTCCAGAACCATAGCCTGCTGCCCTGGCTCAGCGTCTACGAGAACGTCAATCTTGCCGTCTCGAAAGTGTTTCGCGGCACCAAGACCAAGGCCGAGCGCCATGACTGGGTGATGCGCAATCTCGATCTCGTGCAGATGGCGCATGCCAAGGACAAGCGTCCCTCGGAAATATCAGGCGGCATGAAACAGCGCGTCGGGATTGCCCGGGCGCTTGCGATGCAGCCTAAGATTCTGCTGCTCGACGAGCCCTTTGGGGCGCTGGACGCGCTCACCCGTGCCCATCTTCAGGATGCCGTGATGGAAATTCACGACCGCCTCGGCAGCACCATTGTCATGATCACCCATGATGTCGACGAGGCGGTGCTGCTCTCCGACCGCATCGTCATGATGACCAACGGCCCGGCCGCCCATATCGGCGATATCCTTGAAGTGCCAATCGCACGGCCGCGCAACCGCATCGAGCTTGCCTCCGACCGAACCTACCTCAAATGCCGCGAAGCCGTGCTGAAGTTCCTCTACGAACGCCACCGCTTCGTCGAAGCCGCGGAGTGATATCATGACCCAGAAACTCGTCATCATCGGCAACGGCATGGCGCCAGGGCGCATGCTGGAGCATCTGCTGGAAAAGGCGCCCGGCCTCTACGAGGTCACGATCTTCAATGCCGAACCGCGCGTCAATTACGACCGCATCATGCTGTCGCCGGTGCTATCAGGCGAAAAGGATTTTGAGCAGATCATCATCCACGGCGACGGCTGGTACATCAAGCACGGCATCACCCTCTACAAGGGGCACAAGATCGTCGCCATCGACCGTGTCGCCAAGACCGTTACGTCCGATCACGGTGTGACCGAGAGCTACGACAAGCTCGTCATCGCGACCGGCTCCGTCCCCTTCATCATTCCGGTTCCGGGCAAGGAATTGCGCGGGGTCATCACCTATCGCGACCTCGACGATGTGCAGGCGATGCTGCTCGCCGCCCAATCGCGCGAGAAAGCTGTTGTCATTGGTGGCGGTCTGCTCGGTCTCGAAGCAGCGGCCGGCCTCAGCCTGCGAGGCATGGATGTCACTGTTCTCCATGTGCACCCGACGCTCATGGAGCGTCAGCTCGACCCGGCCGCCGGCTATCTCCTGCAAAGGGCCGTCGAGGAGCGCGGCATCAAGGTCGTCACCAAGGCCAACACCAAGGCGATCGTCGGTGACGGCAAGGTCGAAGGGATCGAACTCGACGATGGGCGCGTGGTCCCCGCTACGCTCGTTGTCATGGCCGTCGGCATTCGTCCCAATATTGGCCTTGCCAAGGAGGCAGGCATCGCCGTCAACCGGGGCATCGTCGTCGATGACGGCATGCAGACCTCGGACGGCAGCATCATGGCGCTTGGCGAATGCGCCGAAGTCGGCGGGATGGTCTACGGCCTCGTCGCCCCGCTTTACGAAATGGCACGTGTCGCCGCCTCGCATCTGGCAGGTGAAACCGGCGCCGCCTTCGTGCATGCGGACACGCCGACGAAGCTGAAAGTGACCGGCATCGACCTGTTTTCGCTCGGCGACTTCGCCGATGGCGACGACCGCGAGGAGATCGTCCTGCGCGACGCGGCAGCCGGGGTCTACAAGCGCCTGGTCCTGAAGGACAACAGAATCATCGGCACGGTGCTCTACGGCGAGACAGCCGACGGCGCCTGGTTCAACGACCTGAAGAAGAAGGCGACCGACATTTCCGAGATGCGCGAGACCCTGATCTTCGGTCAGGCCTATCAGGGAGGGTCGCCGCTGGACCCTATGGCGGCCGTTGCAGCCTTGCCGGATGATGCGGAAATCTGCGGCTGCAACGGCGTCTGCAAGGGCAAGATTACGTCAACCATATCGGCCAAGAGCCTGACATCGCTCGACGATGTCAGAGCTCACACGAAGGCCTCGGCCTCCTGCGGTTCCTGCACGGGCCTTGTCGAACAGCTGATGTCGATCACGCTTGGCGATGCCTACAATCCCAAAGCCGTGCAGCCGATGTGCGCCTGCACCGAACTTGGCCAAGACGATGTCAGAAGATTGATAAAAGCCAAAGGGTTGAAGACAATTCCTGCTGTTATGCAGGAACTTGAATGGAAGACCTCCTGCGGCTGCGCGAAGTGCCGCCCGGCCCTGAACTACTACCTCGTCTGCGACTGGCCGGACGAATATGCCGACGACTACCAGTCGCGCTTCATCAATGAACGCGTGCACGCCAACATCCAGAAGGACGGCACTTATTCGGTCGTGCCGCGCATGTGGGGCGGCGTCACCAGCTCGAACGAACTGCGCGCCATCGCCGACGTCGTCGACAAATTCGAGATACCCATGGTGAAGGTGACGGGCGGTCAGCGTATCGACCTGCTCGGCGTGCAGAAGGAGGACCTGCCCGCCGTCTGGGCCGACCTCGGCAAGGCCGGCTTCATTTCAGGCCAAGCCTATGCCAAGGGCCTGCGCACGGTGAAGACCTGCGTCGGCTCCGACTGGTGCCGCTTCGGCACGCAGGATTCCACCGGCCTCGGCATCCGCATCGAGAAATTCATGTGGGGCTCTTGGACACCGGCCAAGCTGAAGATGGCCGTTTCCGGCTGTCCGCGAAACTGCGCCGAGGCGACCTGCAAGGACATTGGCGTCATCTGCGTCGACAGCGGCTTCGAAATCCATTTCGCCGGTGCCGCCGGCCTCGACATCAAGGGCACCGAGGTGCTTGGCCTGGTCAAGACGGAAGACGAGGCGCTCGAGCACATCGTGGCGCTGACACAGATGTATCGCGAGCAGGGTCGCTATCTCGAGCGCATCTACAAATGGGCCAAGCGCATCGGTCTCGACGAGATCCGCCGCCAGATCATGCAGGATCAGGAAAAGCGTAGGGCTTATTACGAGCGCTTCGTTTTCAGCCAGAAGTTCGCGCAGGTCGATCCCTGGTCGGAGCGTGTCTCCGGCAAGGACAAGCATGAATTCCGGCCGATGGCGACGGTTGGCTTCCCGCAGGCCGCCGAGTGAGGAGAGCGACATGAATTGGGTTGAAATCGGCGATATCTCGGACATCCCTCTGCGCGGGGCACGCTGCGTGAAGACCCCGCAGGGCAAGATCGCTGTCTTCCGCACCGCTGAAAACGAGGTGTTCGCCATCGAGGATCATTGCCCGCATAAGGGTGGACCGCTCAGCCAAGGCATCGTTCACGGCGCGGCCGTCACCTGCCCGCTGCACAACTGGGTGATCTCGCTCGAAACCGGCAAGGCGCTTGGCGCCGACCAGGGCGAGGTGCGCACCATTCCCATCCGCAACGAGGATGGCGCTCTCTTTATCGCGCTCGAAAGCCTGATGATGGCGGCGGAGTAGAGATGACGGTGCGTGGGACAATACCCCCCTCTGTCCCTTCGGGACATCTCCCCCATAAGGGGGGAGATCACATTGTGCCACAACCGCTAAAATCCTTGCCTTGGCTCACCAGAGGCTGCCTCTTGCTCCCACCAATTTCCCCCCTTATGGGGGAGATGTCAGCGAAGCTGACAGAGGGGGGTGTTTCACCACATATTTTGAATTCAATGGACACAACCCATGTCCGCTGAAACCAAAACCACCTGCCCCTATTGCGGCGTGGGCTGCGGCGTCATCGCCAGTGTCGATGATGACGGCAAGGTCTCCGTCAAGGGCGATCCCGATCATCCCTCCAACTTCGGGCGCCTATGCTCGAAGGGCTCGGCGCTCGGCGAAACCCTTGATCTCGAGGGCCGCCTGCTCCACCCCGAAATCGCCGGTCGGAGGGTAAGCTGGGATGAGGCGCTCGATCTTGTGGCGAAACGCTTCAGCGAGACGATTGCCGAGCACGGACCTGATTCCGTTGCCTTCTATGTCTCCGGCCAGCTGCTGACGGAAGATTATTACGTCGCCAACAAGCTGATGAAGGGTTTTATCGGCTCCGGCAATATCGATACGAACTCGCGGCTCTGCATGTCGTCCTCCGTCGCCGGCCATCGTCGCGCCTTCGGCGCAGACACGGTGCCAGGCACCTACGAGGATATCGAGCTTGCCGACCTCGTCATCCTCACCGGCTCCAATCTCGCCTGGTGCCATCCGGTCATCTATCAGCGGCTGGCAGCAGCAAAGGCGGCGCGGCCGACCATGAAGATCGTTGTCATCGATCCACGCCGCACCATGACCTGCGATATCGCCGACCTGCATCTGGCGATCCGCCCCGATGGAGATGTCGCCCTTTTCCTAGGTCTTTTCGAGCATCTGATCGCAAGCAATGCCATCGACCAGAATTACATTGCCGAACATACTGGCGGATTTGCCGAGGCTTTTGCTGCCGCCAGTTCGCTGTCGTTCAACTGTGTGCTTGAGCTGACTGGCTTGCCCGCCATGCAGCTTCGCGAATTCTATCGGCTATTTGCCCAAACCGAGAAGGTCGTTACCTGCTACAGCCAGGGCGTCAACCAATCCTCGTCCGGCACCGACAAGGTCAATGCGATCATCAACTGCCATCTGGCGACCGGCCGCATAGGCAGGCCCGGAATGGGGCCGTTCTCGCTGACCGGCCAGCCGAATGCCATGGGCGGCCGCGAGGTCGGCGGGCTCGCCAACATGCTTGCCGCTCATATGGCGGTCGAGAGTGCTGAAGACCGAGATCGTGTGCAGCGCTTCTGGCGGTCCCCGCGGATTGCCGCCAAGCCGGGCTTGAAGGCGGTCGATATGTTTCGCGCCGTCGCGGACGACCGCATCAAGGCGCTGTGGATCATGGCGACCAACCCGGTCGTCTCGATGCCGGATGCCGATGCCGTCGAGGCGGCCATAAAGGCCTGTCCCTTCGTCGTCGTCTCCGACGTCCTGCGCGAAACGGACACAACACGCCACGCCCATGTGCTGCTGCCCTCGCTCGGCTGGGGCGAAAAGGACGGCACTGTCACGAATTCCGAACGGCGGATCTCCAGGCAGCGGCAATTTCTGGCATCACCCGGCGAGGCTAGACCCGACTGGTGGCAAATGGCCGAGGTCGGCCGTCGCATGGGATTTTCCGAGGCCTTCCACTTTCAGTCGAATGCTGAGATTTTCGCCGAGCACGCAGGCCTCTCCGGTTTCGAAAACGAGGGCAGCCGCGATTTCGACATTGGTGCTTATGACGCGATCGTTCCGGAGGAGTATGAGGCATTACAGCCCTTCCAATGGCCGCAGCCTGCCGGAGCGCCGCCGAAGCTCACGCGCTTCTTTGCAGCCGGCGGATTCTATCATCCCGATCGCAAGGCGCGTTTCGTCGCCATTGAGCCGCCGGCAAGCGATCGAACCGACAGTCGCTTTCCTCTGACCCTCAATACCGGTCGCGTTCGCGATCACTGGCATACGATGACGCGCACCGGCAAGAGCCCGCGGCTATCGGCTCACATTGCCGAACCCTTCGCCGAAATTCATCCACGCGACGCGATCGAGATAGGCGTCGCGGAAGCCAGCCTGATCGAGATCGAGAGCCTGTACGGCAAGGTGATCGTCCGCGCTTTGGTGACGGAGCGACAGGCGCGCGGCAGCCTGTTCGTGCCGATGCATTGGAATGACAGCTTTGCGGCCAAGGCCCGGATCGACACCGTGGTCGCCCCGGTCATCGACCCGATATCCGGTCAGCCTGCTTCAAAGAATGTCGCGGTTGGCGCACGTCGTTTCCAGGCATCGCATTATTGCTTCGCCGTCTCCGCGGCAAAGCCGCGTGATCTCGACTGCGACTATTGGGCGCTCGCCAAGGCCGATGGCGGCTGGCGAACCGAGCTTGCATTCGACAGGACACCCGACGACTGGATCGGCTGGTGCCGCTCGACATTCGACATAGCAGCCGACCTCGAACCGCTCGGCTACGCCGATCAAGCCTCCGGAGACCTTCGCCTTGCCTTCTTCGATGGCGAGCGACTGCTTGCAGCCCTCTTCATCGCCCGGCAGCCCGTTGCAGTCGCTCGAAATTGGGCAATCGTCCAGCTCTCGGCGTCACATGGCGATCTCAGAAAGCGGTTCGCGCTTATCGCAGGCAGACCGGGAGCAGATACCGTCGACGCGGGTGCGACGGTCTGCTCCTGCTTCAGCGTCGGCGTCAATCAGATCGTCGCGGCCATTCGGGGCGGCTGTCACAGCGTCGAAGCCGTCGGCAAGGAGCTTAATGCCGGGACCAATTGCGGCTCCTGCCGCGCCGAGATCCGCGCCATCATCGAGGGCTGCCTGACTGCGGCGGCGGAGTGAGCAGCTCCGCTCTTGCTATGACGCCCACCGCATCGCAATCTCGCTCCCGGCAGAAGCATGATGAGATCATGGCTTCGACGGAACCGTCGATGTCGCTGCAGCGTTCTATGCTCATCATATCCAAGGGGTTGATATCATGCGCCGTCAAGCATGCCTCCTCGCAATCATCGCCGTGCTCTGTGCCGCGGCGCCCGTTTACGCCGATGAGAGCGGATTTCTCAAGCCGCTTGATGGTCATTGGACGGGCACCGGCAAGGTCGTTCGAAAGATCGGGAGCGCGCCCATCAATGTTTCCTGCAAGTTCAATATCAGCGCGCCAGGCGCTTCGATCTCGATGAAGGGAAACTGCCGCGGCCTTCTCATCATCAATCGTGCGATCTCGGCCCAGCTGACGGCGCGAGGAAGCCGATATTCGGGCACCTATACCGGCCCATCCGGCGCGACGTCGCAGCTATCAGGTAGCCGGCAGGGCGACACCATTAATCTAGCGGTACGTTGGGCGAAGCTGGTCAACGGCGACCGAAATGCGAACATGACCATTCGCCGGCAGGGCAATAGCCAGTTGACGCTCAGAACCATCGACAAAGATCTGTCATCTGGCAAATCGGTCGTAACAAGCGAAATCAATCTTCGGCGTCAATAGCCGTCTTTGGCTGACTGGAGCCATCATCAGTCAGCGATTCATGCCAATGGCAGCCGCTAAATGGAACATCAAAGGCGTCAATCCGCTCGAACGCCTGGCTTGCTTGACTTTTCGGATTTCATATGAGAACATAAAGTGAACAAATGGAGATATCCATGACCAAGGCAGAACAAGTCATCGAACGTGCAATGACGTTTGTCGCTGTCTCGAAGGCCCTTCGGGAGCGCGAACAGGAACGGCGCGCCAGCTGGACGCGCCGTGTCGAAATCAGCCGGCCGCTACCGCCCTTGCCGCGCGCCGTTCAGCTCTCGTTGAAACTCGATAGCTGAAGCGACAGAGGCGGTGACCGCACCCGGCAGGCTGTGAAGCGCCCGCCTTTTGGCGGGCGCCCTGTTTTCAGATGGAACTAGGACTTGAAGAAGGCCAGCAGGTCGGCGTTGATCACGTCCGCATGCGTTGTGGCCATGCCGTGCGGGTAGCCCTTGTAGACCTTCAGCGTGCCGTTCTTCAGGAGCTTGATGGAGAGCTCGGCAGAGTCCGCGATCGGCACAATCTGATCGTCATCGCCATGCATGACGAGGGTCGGCACTTCGATCTTCTTCAAGTCTTCGGTGAAGTCCGTTTCGGAGAAGGCCTTGATGCAATCATACTGAGGCTTGGCGCCGCCGATCATGCCCTGACGCCACCAATTGCCGATGATGCCTTCCGAAACGGTGGCACCAGGGCGATTGAAGCCGTAGAACGGGCCCGACGGAATGTCGCGGTAGAATTGAGCGCGATTGGCGGCCAGTGCCGCGCGAAAACCGTCAAACACTTCGAGCGGCAGGCCGCCGGGATTCTTTTCCGACTTGACCATGACCGGCGGCACGGCCCCGATGAGCACGGCCTTCGAAACGCGGCCATGGCCGCCATATTGCGCAACATAACGGGCGACTTCGCCGCCGCCTGTGGAATGACCGACGTGAATGGCACCCTTCAGGCCGAGATGCTCGGTCAGTGCGTAGACATCGGCGGCATAGGTATCCATCTCGTTGCCGGTCGCCGTCTGGCTGGAGCGACCATGGCCCCGGCGGTCATGGGCGATGACGCGATAGCCCTGATTGAGGAAGAATATCATCTGGGCATCCCAATCATCGGAGCTCAGCGGCCAGCCATGATGGAAAACGATCGGCTGACCCGTTCCCCAATCCTTGTAGTAGATCTGCGTTCCGTCCTTGGTGGTGATCGTGCTGCTGCTCATTGTGTCCTTACCTTTCGAAGATGATTGCTTTGTAGAGGCTTGTGCAGGTTGAGCGAGGGGGGTGACGACGGCGGCCGCAAGGCCGAGTCCGGCGGTCATGACGCCCCGGCGTGTAGCTTGATGGATCGACTGGCTCATTTCAATCTCCACTTAAATTTATCGCACGATTTATTATCGCGATAGGAAAACACCTAATACACTCGCTTCCGCATGTCCACTAAAAAATTATCCAACGATTATTTATCGCGCTAATTAATTAGTCGACAACCGCACCGCATCGAGCGCGTTCAAACCGCCCGCGGTAACCAATCTCGATTTTCGAAATCCGCCGCTCAACCGCGTGGAAGACTATTGTCCCGGCTTATCGGCGAAATGCGCTGCTGCAAATTGCGCGACCTGCTCGATCGATTTCCGCGCATCGTCGAGCCAGAAAGGAAAGATCTGCCATTGATGGATCATTCCCGGCCAGATTTCCAGGCTGACATTGCCGCCCGCCTGGCGCACTTTATCGGCCAGACGGGTGCTGTCATCCAGCAGCGCCTCGCGCGCACCAACCTGAATCAGCAACGGAGGAAAGCCGGAGAAATTGCCGTAAAGTGGCGAGATTTCGCGATTGGTCGGGTCGCGTCCATGCGCGAACGCATCGCGAATTAGGGTCAATTCCTCGTTGTTCATGAAAAGATCACTGACGGCGTTTGTGGTCAGCGACGCGGCGGTTCCGGAAAAATCAGTGATCGGGCTCATGGCGACCACTGCTGCCGGAAGCGCCCCGCCAAGGCGAAGCTGATTCAGGACGACCTCGATGGCCAGAGTTGCCCCGACCGACTCGCCGACGATGACGACGTTACCGGCCTTGTATCCCGATGTCAGAAGCCAGCGATAGGCGGCAATGGCATCATCCCTTTGCGCGGGAAAGCGATTTTCGGGCGCGAGGCGATAGTCGATCAACAAGACGTCGGTCGATGTCGCCTTGGCGAGCGCGCCGGCTATGTTGCTGTGTGTTCGAAGCGAACCGCTATAGAAACCACCGCCATGCAAGTAAAGAATGGCGCGCCGGCCGATCGAGTGATGCAGTCGTGCCGGCCAGATCAGATCGCCATCAACGCCATTGGCGCTGACATGCCGTATCTGCACGCGCGTCGGCCCCGGCGCCGATGCCATCAGCTTGTCAAAACCCGCTCGCCGCTGCAACAGGTCCGTCCCCGTGACAGCGCCACTGGCGCGCAATGTCTCGATCAACTTCGCGATCTGATCGCTCGAAGCCTTTGTCTGTAACGCCGGATCGGTTGCCTCTGCGCCAATGACGTTCTTCATCGGCGAAAAGGCTGCGGCGAACATGACCACCACTGCCATGACAAAGCGGGACATGAAGCGAGACGATGGGAACGTACTCATCAGATGACCTTTACCCCCTGACGCCGAACACGATGTCGTGAGGTTACGGTCGCAGAAACGAAGTGCGAGTCAAGCGGGACGAAAACGGTAGCCATCGACGAAAAGCAACATGGACGAGAAGTCCATCGTGCCGCCGCCCCTTCACTGAACGCGCGTGAATGGAACCACCTTGCAAGACGCGACTTCAGCCCGCGCTGTTTCGCGCAAGCGGCAAGCGAGCGATGATGGCCTGTCGAGCAGCCCGTGAGCCGGCAAGCCGCTGCCTCGTTGCGGCAAGCACATCGGCACTTGCGTCCTCGGGCGTTCCAGAGTTGAACGGCGGCATCGGCGCGTATTCCAGCGAGAGTTGAACAGCCTCCGCCTCCTTCTCACCCCGCAGGGCCGCAACGATCGTCAAGCCGAAGTCGATACCGGCGGTTACTCCGCCTGCGGTGAAAAGATTGCCATCGCGAACAACCCGTTCAGGAGTCTGGACCGCACCGAAATCTGCCAGGAAATCGCGAGCATTCCAATGGGTGGTCGCCTTCTTGCCATCGAGGAGACCTGCAGCACCCAAAACGAGGGCACCGGTACAAACCGATGTGACGAAACGAGCCTGTCCGGCTTGCATGCGAACGAAAGACAGAACCTCCTCGTCCTCAAGCAGCGCGTTGACGCCAACGCCGCCAGGCACGCAAATTACGTCCAGTTGCGGACATCCGGCAAAGGTTGTCGTCGGCTGCAGAACCAGCTTCGTCGCTGAGATGACAGGAACCGTATCTTTCCAGACGAGATGGACTTCTGCCTCCTCCATGGAGGCGAATACCTCGTAGGGCGCGGTCAAATCGAGTTGCTGAACGCCAGGAAAGGCAAGCAGGCCGAAGCGGATGGTCATGGCAAATTATCTCCGATGATTGACTTCCGGCAGCTTATGCAACAACGGTCTGGCGTATTTGCCAAACTACCGTTATTTCTTGCCAATCATGCGCCGGATAGAAATACTCGCTTTCGACAATGCCCAGCTGCTCGACGTCACCGGCCCGCTGCAGGTTTTCACGAGCGCCAACGAGGCCGCAATCCAGAATGGATTGCCGAGGCCCTACGAGGCCGTGGCAATCGCGACTGGCACCCAGACCAGAACAAGTTCCGGCCTTGCGCTAATGACTGAGCCACTCGGCGATATCGGCGGCCCTCTCGACACGCTGATCGTCGCTGGCGGCTGGGGCGTCAACAAGGCTTGTGAGGACGTTGCCCTGGTCGAATGGATACGCCACCGATCGGCACATGCCCGGCGCACCGCCTCGGTCTGCAGCGGCGCCTTCCTTCTCGCGCAAGCCGGACTTCTGGACGGGCGACGGGCGACAACCCATTGGAATCGTTGCGAGGAATTTTCCCGTCGCTTTCCGCGTGTCGCGCTGGAGCCTGACCCGATCTTCGTTGAGGATGGACAGATCTGGAGTTCCGCTGGAGTGACCGCTGGCATCGATCTCTCGCTTGCCCTGGTTGAGGCCGACCTTGGACGCAAGCTGGCGCTATCCGTCGCGCGCGAGCTCGTTGTCTTCCTGAAGCGACCGGGCGGCCAGGCCCAATTCAGCTCCGCCCTCCGCCTGCAGGAAGGCGGCGAACGCTTCGACCGTCTGCATGGCTGGATCATGGACAATTTGCGCGCCGACCTTTCCCTGCCGGCACTCGCCGAACAGGCGAATATGAGCGCGCGCAGCTTCTCGCGCCATTATCGCCAGGCGACCGGGCACACGCCGGCACGCGCGGTGGAAGAGATCCGGATAGAAGCGGCACGCCGCCTTCTCGAAGACGGCATGACGGTGCATCAGGCCCGCACGCGCTGCGGCTTTGCCTCGGAAGAGACCATGCGGCGGAACTTCATGCGGAAATTCGGAACGACACCGCAAGCATTCCGCGACCATTTTGCCTAGCGCAACTCCCTTTGGAACGGAGGCGCGGAACCATTCCGTCGTCCTGGCTCTAGGCAAATCCGGATGTGAAAGCGGCTTCGCACTTTTGCTGGGATTTGCTCCGGTTTTCCAATGCGGGCGACATTGGCGATCAGTTCGATGAACAAGGCCGTGTGCAACGCAAAATCGCCACTAATCGGACAATAGTGCTCTGTGCATTGCAACGAACAACCCTTCAACCAGGTGTCGAATGTCTCGCTCCCGAAGCCTCTTCAAAAAGCCCCTGATTGCCGCAACGCTTCTTGCCCTTGTAACGGCAACGCAGGGACATGCGGCCGCCCCCTTGCGCAGCCCATGGGATGCGCCGATTACAGCCCGCAAGACGCAGACGGCATTCACCTGCCCCACAGCACCGCAATTGCCCGTAACCCTCAAGATGGCGGATTATTATACCGATGCCGCCCACTCGATCATCGATCCCGCGCGCAAGAAAGCCTACGACGACGCGACCCGCAATCTGCGGTCGGTCCAGCGAGCCGTCGTCGATATGGCCGACCGCTATCGAGAGAACGGCGACGAGGCGGCAGCGGCTTGCGCGGCAAGCTTTCTCGACAGTTTCGCCGCCGGCAAGGCCCTTTCTGACGGCGCGGCGACGAACCAGGCGGTCTATGTGCAAGGCTGGATGCTCGGCTCCTTCGCCGTCGCCTGGCTCAAGATCCGCTCAGACACGGCCATATCGTCCGAGCAACGAACGAGCATTACCGGCTGGCTGGCCGACATAGCCTCGCGCAACATCGCTTATTACGAACCGCGAAGCGACAAGACCGACGGCCGCAACAATCATCGTTATTGGGCCGGGTTTACAGCCATGGCCGCCGGAATCGCCGCGAACCGGAAAGATCTGTTCGACTGGGGCGTGGAAAGCTTCAAGATCGGTGCGCGCCAGATCGAGCCGGACGGAACCCTCCCGCTCGAAATGGCCCGACGCTCCCGGGCGCTTCACTACCACATCTTTGCCGCGGCTCCCTTGGTCACGCTGGCGGAAATGGCCTCGGTCAACGGCGTAGATCTCTATGCCGACGACGGCAAAGCCCTGTCTCGTCTCGTTCATCGGGTGGTGGCCGGCATCGACGACCCGTCTTTCTTCGCGGAAAAGGCAGGCAAGAAGCAGGAAGCGATGAACCTCCACGCCGACGACATCGCATGGGCAGCTCCGTTCGAACGACGTTTTCCCGACCCGGCACTCGCCGCCCTGCTTGGCAAGCTGACATCGCGCAGCGTTGTCTATCTCGGCGGCCTGCCGCCAAACTGAACGAAGGCTTCCCGGTCACCGGTTCGCGTCTTTCCGTTGGCATCAGAGCAGCTTAAGGTCAGGCGACTCAACATGCGCGGGAGGCTTGAGAAGACAATGACGACCCATCGTTTCGTTCCGGACACCTATTACAATGTCATCGGCTCGATGCCGCCGGCCTTGCATGTCGCCGACGGCGATACGATTGTCACCGAAACACTCGATGCGGCCGGGCACGACAAGCACGATATCCGCCGTATCTCCGGCCCCAATCCGATGAACGGCCCGATCTTCGTCGAAGGCGCGGAACCAGGCGATTCCCTCAAGGTCGAGATCCTTGCAATGGTGCCGACGCGTGATACGGGCTTCACCCGCAGCGTCGTGGCGAGCAACGTCGTCGACCCGCATGATGTCCGCACGCTCCCCGCGAGCGAGAAGGTGATCTGGCAGATCGACCGCAATGCTCTGACCACACGGCTCGCCGAACCGGTGGCCGGTCTCGAATCCCTTACCCTGCCGCTCGCACCGATGATCGGTTGCTTCGGGGTTGCGCCATCGCTCGGTCAGGCGATATCGACCGCCACCAGCGGCGAATTCGGCGGCAACATGGACTATCGCCTGCTCGGCCCCGGCACGACCATCTGGTTTCCGGTATCGGCGCCCGGCGCCCTCTTCTTCCTCGGCGATTGCCATGCGGTGCAGGGCGATGGCGAGATCGTCGGCACCGGGATCGAGACCACTTTCGAGGTCACGGTGCGGCTGAGCGTCGAAAAGAAGAAGACCATCGTCTGGCCGCGCGGCGAGACGGCTGAGGATATCTTCACCATCGGCAATGCCCGGCCGCTCGACCAGGCCCTGCAGCACGCCACCAGCGAAATGCTGCGCTGGCTCGGCTCCGATTACGGTCTGGACAAGACCGCCGCCAGCCATCTTCTCGGTCAGGTCGTCCGCTACGATGTCGGCAATGTCTTCGATCCCGCCTATACGATGGCCTGCCGGGTCTCGAAGTCCTGGCTGACGCGCCGATAAGGCGTCAGATCACGATCAGCCCGCATCCTGCGAGAGGTCGCGCCGCTGGCGCGACACGTTGCTTTCCTGCCGCTCGCGCGCCATGCGGCTGACGGCGGCACGCAATTGCGGATGCCGCGACATGAAGAGATTGAAATCGCGACGATCCAGCACGAAGAGCTGACAGAAATCGACGGCGACGACGTCTGCCGTGCGCCGCGCGCCCGTCAACAGCGCCATTTCGCCGAAGAAGGCACCGGCACCAAGCGGGATCTCGTCGTCCTCCAGCTGCACTTCCACGGCGCCGGATGCGATGAAGAACATGCTGTCGCCGCGATCGCCGGTTCGGATCACCCGGTCGCCCGGCGACGCGGATCTCGGACGGAAGAGCAGCAGCAGTTCCTCATGCGCGCTGTCATCAAGCTCGGCAAACATCGGGAAGGTTTCGATAAGTTGCTCGATTTCGAGATGATGCTGGCGATCGCGCTCCTCGCGCTGCTTGTTGATGACGGTCAACTCGCGACGCAAAATCTCCTGCTTGGCCATGCCATATTTGGTTGCGAGCGACGGCCAGCGGGCAAACGTCCACTTTTCCAGCTTCTCCGTGGCGTAAAAAGCGAGTGGATTGAGCGTAATAGAGAGGATCGCGCCGGCAAGGATAAGATCCTGCCCTTCGCGCGTCAGGAGCCCGAGCGAAACGCCGAGCCCGGCGAGAATGAAAGAGAATTCGCCGATCTGCGCAAGACCGGCTGAAACGGCAAAGCCCATGCTGGCGGGATAGCGCAGCAGCAGCACGACGCCAAAGGCGATCAAGGACTTGCCGAGCATGATGAGCGCCAGGACGCCGATGATCATCAGCGGTTCGCGAATGAGAACTGTCGGATCGAAGAGCATGCCGACAGACACGAAGAACAGAACCGAAAAGGCATTCTGCAACGGCAGGGAATCGGCTGCTGCCCTGTGGCTGAGATGGGACTCACTCATCACGAGGCCGGCAAAGAACGCTCCAAGCGCGAAGGAGACGCCGAATATTTCCGCAGCGCCAAAGGCGATGCCGAGCGCGATCGCCAGCACCGACAGCGTGAACAGCTCGCGCGAGCCTGTACGCGCAACCGAAGTGAGAAGCCAGGGCACCACGCGCGGACCGACGAAAATAGCGACCGCCGCGAAGGCTGCGACCTTGACGAGCGTCATGCCGATCGTCAGCCAGATCGAACCGGAAGCAGCATGCCCGCCCGCATCCGCATGGCCGCCCAAAACGCCGGCGAAGGCCGGCAGAAGCACCAGCGCGAGCACCATGGCCAGATCCTCGACGATCAACCAGCCGACGGCGACGCGCCCATTGATCGAGCTCACGAGATTGCGCTCTTCCAGCGCCTTGAGAAGCACGACGGTACTGGCAACGGCAAGGCTGAGGCCAAAGACCACCCCGGCGCCGACGCTCCAGCCCCATAGCGACGTCAGGCCGACACCCAACAGGGTTGCGATCGCGATCTGGCCAATCGCGCCGGGAATGGCAACGCCGCGCACGGCCAGCAGGTCAGCGGCCGAGAAGTGCAAACCGACGCCGAACATGAGCAATATCACGCCGATCTCGGCCAATTGCGACGCCAGCGAGACATCGGCGACGAAGCCCGGCGTGGACGACCCGATGATGACGCCGGCCACCAGATAACCGACCAATGGCGGCAGGTGCAGCCTGTCGGCGAGATAACCGAAAATGGCCGCGAACACGAAGCCCGCGGCAATCAATGCGATCAATGCAACGTCGTGCGGCACGGCAGTCCTTCCCGTTTCACGGCGTCAGAGCCTTTTCCCTTTGTTCAAGGCTACTAGCATCGCTTTTACCGGGCCGTCTACACGTGATGTGCAACAGCAGGAAAACATCGCCCTGCCGTTGCAAGGCCCGATACCGGACCTCAGCCAAGGCGATGCGGAGACCGGAGCTTATTGATCGAGAACGATCTGCAATTTCACGTCGGTCGGCCGGGCCTCGACAGCACGATCGAAAGCCTTGATGGAGTCCTCGAAGGCGAAAGTTTCAGAGATCAGCGGCTTCAGGTCGACACGGCCGGATGCGATCAGCGCGATGGAACGCTCGTACTGATGCGCATAGCGGAAGACCGTCTCGATGCGGATTTCCTTCGTCGATGCCGTCGAAACGTCGAAACCGACCGGATTGACCGGCAGGCCAACGGCGACGATGACGCCGCCGGGACGCGGCAGCGCCATGACGGTTTCCCAAGCCTTGGGCGAGCCCGAGCATTCGAACACGACATCGGCACCCCAACCGTCGGTCAGCCGATCGACTTCCTCGACGAAGTTCTTCTCGCGGATATTGACCGGGATGACGCCCTGATACTGCGCGGCAATATCGAGCTTCGGCTGGGCGAGATCGGCAACGATGGCGCGCGCGCAGCCGCCGGCAAGCGCGGCAACCGCCACCATGATGCCGATAGGGCCGGCACCGAGCACAACGGCGGTGTCGCCGGGCGTGATGCGCGCCTTGGTCGCGGCCTGCATGCCGACGGCAAACGGCTCGACCATAGCGCCTTCAGCAAAGCTGACATTGTCAGGCAGCTTGAAAGTATAGTTGGCCGGATGCACGACGAAGGGCGTCAGCACGCCATGGATCGGCGGCGTTGCCCAGAAAGTCACGGCTGGATCGACATTGTACATTCCGAGACGGCTGGCCTTGGAATTGGCATCGGGGATGCCAGGCTCCATGCAGACGCGATCGCCCACCTTGAGATGCGTCACTCCGCTGCCGACCTCGACGACGGTTCCCGCTGCCTCATGTCCGAGCACCATCGGCTCGTTGACGATGAAGGGACCGATCTTGCCGTGGGTATAATAATGCACGTCCGACCCGCAAACGCCGACCGTGTGGATCTTGATCTTCACCTCGCCCGGTCCGACCTCCTGCGGCAGATCGATATCACGGATCGCCAGTTCATGCTGACGCTCCAAAACCAGGGCACGCATCTTGCTCATTGCCTTTTCCTCTTTTCAAAGCACCCAAGGGTCCCGCTGCCGCAGGAACGGGCTTCCTATTCGTTATATCGCCGTGACGGGCGCTACAAAACGATCCTTGCACAGAAGCGGCCAGATCGCTCGGCAGACGTCCCAAAACAATCCAGAACCTGGGAATATTAGATAAATCTAATTATTTAGTGGGCTATTGCCGATATTGACTGACGATCCATTTCTTGCCTTTCTAATAATAGAGGAGAAGGAGGGGACCATTATGGCTGTATATGATTGGACCGGTCAGCGTGTCCGCCGGATGAAGAGAGTGCGCACCGCAAGCGTCGCAATGCTCCTGATCATACTGATGGCGATACCTGCAATCTTGCTGCACTACAATCTTATCCAATACCCGCACTGAACGCTCCGGAAAGAAACATCGCTATGCCGCCTTCCTCGCGCCCTGCTTCGGCTTGCGCGAAACATTGTCGCCAGCCTTCCGGTCAAGCGGCAAGCAATCCAGCACAGCGAGGAGCGCGATGATGCCAAGGAGCACAAAGGCGAGGCGGAACTCGATGGCGACGATACCGCCGACGCCCAACGGCGCACTGATCGCCTGGCCGATGCGGATGCCGATGGCGCCGACGGCGATGCCCATGCCCATCGTCAACTGAAAGATCGTGCTAAACAGCGTGTTGGCACCCGTCATCTGCTGAGGCGGGATATCGGCAAAAGCAATCGTGTTCAGCGCCGTAAAATGCATCGAGCGGCACATGCCGCCGATAAACAGCACCGGCACGATGAACCAAAGGGGCGTGGTAGGGGAAAACAGCGCACAGGCCGCGATGAAGATGGCGTTCAACAAGCCGTTGACGATCAGCACCGGCTTGAAACCGAAGCGACGCAGAATAGGCGTCGTTGCCGGCTTCATCGCCAGATTGCCGGCGAAGACGGCGAGCGTCAGCATGCCGGCATGAAAGGCGCTGAGCCCGAAACCGACCTGGAACATCAGCGGCAGCAGGAAGGGCACGGCACCGATGGCCGTGCGAAACAGCGATCCGCCCGAGATGGTGACGGCGAATGTCGGCAGTTTCAGCCCGGAGAGATCTATGAGCGGATGTTCCGTACGGAGAAAATGGAAGACGGCGATCGCAAGTAGGACGAAGCCGACGATCACATAGGTCAAGGCTTCCAGCCAGACCGGGTCGGGACGCCCGATGAGTTCCAGCCCATACATCAGGCTGGCAAGGCCGATGCCGCTGAGGACGAAGCCTATCCAATCGAAAGGCGGGCGCGCCGCACTCTTCGTTTCGGGAATGAGCATCAGCGCGAAAACGAAAGCCAAGATACCGAGCGGCAGATTGAGGAAGAAGATCCAGCGCCAGCTCGCATGGTCGGTGATGAAGCCTCCAAGTGGCGGCCCAAGGATCGGCGCCACCAGCGCCGGCCAGGTGATCGTCGCAATGGCCGAGATCAGCTTGTCCTTCGGCGTATTATTCAAGACGACGAGCCGGCCCACCGGCACCATCATCGCCCCACCGATGCCCTGAAGGATACGCATCGCGACGAAGGAGCCGACGCCGTTGGCAAAGCCGCAGAGAACGGAGGCTATCGTGAAGATGACGACTGCCGTCGTGAATACCAGGCGCGCGCCGAAGCGATCGCTGATCCAGCCACTGATCGGAATGAAGACGCCGAGCGTGAGGAGATAGGCACTCATGCCGATATTGAGATCGACCGGGCGGGCACCGAAAGAGACGGCCATTTGCGGCAGTGCGGTCGCAATGACCGTGCCGTCCAGATTTTCCATGAAGAAGGCGCCGGCAACGAGCAATGCAATCAACAGCGAGCGAGAGCCCGCATCCTGCACTTCCCTCCTCTGTCCACGCGCGGACATGTCGTTCATAGATCAGCTACTCCGAATCCACCTCGCATCCCGGCTGCATTTAACCGGTTCGGTAACGTTTACGATAGCTCGAAATCGCCTCACTGGTCGATTTGAGCGATCACGTTTCGCGTTGCCGACGGTGTGCAATTTGATCGCCGCGTACGGTCCGGCAACAATATCCGGATAGTGACGACGTCGCCGCGCGTTCATATGGGTGCGCGAATAGGCCCGATCCGGCGCCAGTAGGCATGCATGGGCAAGATATGCTAGGCTTTTCCGGGACATGCAGAAAAAAGGGAAGGCACCAACGACATCGCAACATATGGAACGGCCTCAGACAAGCCGAGACGCCAGCGTGAAACCTCCCCCAACCCCACCTAAGCCGACGATTGTTCTCGCAACGGCGCATCAATAGGAACGAGAGTCCCGCATAATGACACATGGCCAGGACGCAATGACCTCCCGGGCTACCCCGGAGTCGAAACTGATCGTAATCCAGTCGCCATTCGATGCCTTCGTCCGCAAATATGGCACGATCCCGCGACGCGGCGTCTTCGGTCATTTCGTCCACGAACTCGGCCGCCGCATCGTCCGCGGAGACCATCCGGTGGGAACGACACTGCCGAACGAACCTGATCTCGTCGAGCAGTTCGGCATCAGCCGCACCGTAATCCGCGAGGCGATGAAATGCCTTGCCGGCAAGGGCCTGGTCGAGATCAAGACCCGCGTCGGCACGCGCGTCAAGGAACGCTCCAACTGGCATCACCTCGATACGGACGTCATGGTCTGGTATTACGAGACCGGCCCGTCAGTCGAAATCATGCGTTCGATCAAGGATTTGCGGCTGGCGCTCGAACCGGAGGCAACGGCGCGCGCAGCGCTGCGCCGCACGGAGAGCGACATTGCGGCAATCAGCGCCGCCTATGAGCAGATGGCGTCCACCATCGGCGACATCAACAGCAACGCCGATGCCGATCTGCACTTCCATACGGCAATCTTCGCCGCCACGCACAACATGATCTATTCGCAGCTGATCGACCTGATCGCGGTGGGCATCTACGCCAATCGCACGCTATCCGGCCATGAAGACATAGCCGAGGGACAGAAACGCTCCCTGCCCTTTCACAAGGCGATTCTCGACGCTATCGTCGCCCAGGACGCGGATGCGGCACTCAAGGCGTCAAGAAATCTGCTGGACGCCTGGCTCGGCCGCGACTACGGCTTCTGACGCATCGCGCCTCCGCCCTTCCGTGGCTAGTGGGTCATTGCATCCTGGGCATCCGCCTTGACCACCGACGATCCGCGGCCGGCGTCCCGCGTCACCGGGATGAGCCAGATGGTCGCGCAGGTCGTCAGGGCGACGACGACCACACCCCAGAAGCTCCAGTGCAATGCCGCATCGAAGACGTTCCGGATCGCCGGATCGCCACCCAGGTCGGAAAGGCCGGTTGGCTGGTTGAGGATATCGTGAAGCCTGGCTGCGAGCTCGCCGCTACCGTAATGGGCGATGCCGACGTTCATGATCGCGCCGAGAGCGGTTGCGCCAAGAGTATTGCCCAGGCTGCGCGAGAAGATGATCGACGCAGTGGCGCTGCCGCGCATCGACCATTCGACGCTTTCCTGTACCAGGACAACGCTGGTCAAGCTGATGAGGCCCATACCGAAACCCATCAGGAACGAACCGATGCCGGCGATCACCGGGCTGCTTTCTGGTGTTAGGAACAGCAGGAAGAGCGAGCCGAAGGGAAACATCAGGCTGCCGGCGCGCAAGGTTCTGCGGATGCCGAAGGTGCGGAAGAAGCGGCTCGCAAGCATGACGGCGAGCGGCCAGCCGACGATCAGCATCGTCAGCGTGAAACCGGCCTCAAGCGGCGAGCGGCCAAGCACGCCCTGCACATAGATCGGCAGGACCGTTGTCAGGCCGATCAGAGCCATGCCGGCCAGCAGGGTTGCGGCGTTGCTGGTCGCGATCAGCCGACGGCTCCAGAGCGCGATCGAAATGATCGGCTCCGGCGCCCGCCGCTCCTGCCGCAGGAACAGAATACCGGTGACGATAAAGACGATCGCCAGGGGACAGAGGACAGCGAAGCCTGCATCGGTCTCCGTTAGGATGACCAGCAGCGACACGATCGATATCGAAAACAGGATCGTGCCGAAATAGTCGATCTTTGCCTCGCGCGGCGTGATGGATTCGTGCAAAAAGATCATGAAGCCAGCAATGGCGAGCACGCCAAGCGGCAGATTGATCCAGAAAATCCAGGCCCAGGAGAGATTGTCGACGATGATGCCGCCGGCAAGCGGGCCGATGACGGCGGAGATCGCCCAGACGCTGGCAAGCGCGCCCTGCACCTTCGCCCGTTCCTCCAGTTTGTAGAGATCGCCGACGACGGTCATCGTCACTGGCTGGATGGCGCCCGCGCCCAGGCCCTGCAGCAGCCTGAAAACGATGAGCGAGGCCATCGACCAGGCAAAGCCGGCCAGTGTCGAGCCCACGAGAAAGATGATGATGCCACCGATCAGCATGGGCTTGCGGCCGAAAATATCGGAGAGCTTGCCATAGATGACCGTTGTGGTGGACTGCGCCAGCAGAAAGGCGGAAAAGACCCAGCTATAATAGGTGAAGCCGCCGAGCTGACCGACGATGCGCGGCATGGCGATTGCAACGATGGTTGCTTCGATGGCGACCATGAAGGTCGCAAGCATGATCGAGACGATGACCAACGGGCGTCTCGAGCGATCGACCGTGCTGGACATGGCATTCCTTTCTGACTGCGGCACCCGAGATCGAAAAATGCACATGCCGCGGTAACGGCCATGGTCGAGCGCTTAGCTGGTGGGATCAAAGTCTAGGGACGAGACGATTGGAGGGCGATTGCCGGCTGAATCGTTATGATAAGCTTTGCATATTGATGCCAGTCGATGTCAACCATTTAAACGCGAGCGCCGGCGGGCAGGACGGCCCGCAAGGCGACACCTTTTCGGTTCCCTGGAACTAATTACGGTTGCTTTGTTAAATTTCTGAACTTATTGTCGACGAAACAAGCAAAATCTAGGCGGAACGTCGAATTGCTTACATCCTCCCAGCATCAGCTTCTGCGGGTCATCAGCCAATCGGGCCCCTCCAGCCGCACGGTTCTGGCGGCATCCATGGGGCTGAGCAAGGCGGCGATGAGCGGGATTGCGCGCGATCTGATTTCCCTCGGGGTCCTGCGGGAGACGGAGACGATCTACGGCCAGGGCCGTCCGTCGATCTTGCTGGATCTGCATCCGGAAGGCGCCTTCTTCGCCGGCATCTCGCTGCTGGAGGACCCGGCGCCTCTGGTGCTCAGCGACCTCAACGGCAATATCGTCGCACGCCAGACCATGCCGTTGTCGCGCGATCCGGATGCCATCGCCGAAATGATCGCCCATACGCTGCCCAAATTGCTTGCCGCGCGCAAAGGTGCCAGCCAGAAGCTCTCCGGCCTCGGCATCGCGCTCTCCGGTTTCGTCGACGAGAAGCAGGCGAGCTGCGTTAAATCGACTTTGCTTGGATGGCAGGACGTGCCGCTTGCCGGCATCGTCAGACAGAAGACCGGCATGACCACCTTCATCGAAAACGACGCCAAGGCGGTCGCCGTCAGCGAAAAACTCTTCGGCGACGCTCGCGACATACAGAATTTCAGCGTCGTCTCCTTCGACGACGGTATCGGCTGCGCCCATTTCATCGGCGGTAAGCTCTATCGCGGCAACCATGGCGGCGCCGGCGAGATCGCCCATTGCACTATCGAGCCCAATGGCTCGCCCTGTCGCTGTGGCAAGCGCGGCTGCCTCGACACCGTGGCCTCCCTGAAAGCAATCAAGGAGGCCGCGAAAGCGGAAGGGCTGACCTGTCAATCTCTCGACGAGCTGGAGACGGAGGCGTCGCTCGGCAATGCCAGCGCGATCCGCATCCTGCACCGTGCCGGCAGCGCGCTCGGGCTGGCAATCGCGCATCTCATCCAGTTCAACGACCCTGGCATGATCCTGATTACCCATGTCGAAGGACGGTTCGATGGCCTGTTCGGCACCGTCATGCGGCAGGCGGTGGAAGCAAACGTATTGCCGCGCTATGCTGGCCAGACGCCGATCCGCACGCAACGCGTCGATGGCGATGTCTGGGCGCGCGGCGCCGCCAGCATAGCCGCTCATAATTTCCTGATTGGCCCTAACCCCTATTGAGGTTCCCATGCGCATCGCCGTCGGAGGCATTCACATCGAATGCAGCACCTATAATCCCGTCCTGAACGAAGAGAAGGACTTTCGCGTTCTGCGCGGAGCGGAGCTGACCGCCGCCCCTTACTTCGCCTTCCTGAAGGATTACGAGGGCGAGTTCCTGCCGACCATCCATGCAAGAGCGATTGCCGGCGGCCCTGTCGCCCGCCATACCTACGAGGCCTTCAAGGCGGAGTTCCTGGAGGGTCTGAAAGCGTTGCTGCCGCTCGACGGGCTTTATCTCGCCATGCATGGCGCCATGTATGTCGAAGGCATGGAAGATGCCGAAGGCGACTGGATCAGCGCCGCCCGCGCCGTCGTTGGCGAGGACTGCATGCTCTCGGCGAGCTACGATCTGCATGGCAATGTCACCCAGCGCATCATCGACGCGCTCGACATGTACTCCACCTATCGCACCGCGCCGCATATCGATGTCGAGGAGACCATGCGCCGCGCCGTCAAGATGCTGACGGAAAGCCTGAAGACCGGCGTGAAGCCGATCCTGCTCTGGGCGCCGATCCCGGTGGTTCTGCCGGGCGAGCGCACCAGCACCGTCGACGAACCGGCCAAGAGCCTCTACGATATGCTGCCCGGCATCGATGCCATCGACGGCGTCTGGGATGCGTCGCTCATGGTCGGCTATGTCTGGGCTGACGAACCGCGTGCCACGGCCGCCGCCATCATGACCGGCACGGATCGCGCCGTACTGGAGGGGGAAGCCAAACGTCTGGCACAGGCCTATTGGGATGCGCGCAAGGATTTCGTCTTCGGCTGCGAGATCGGCTCGATCGAGGAATGCGTCACCAAGGCAATCGCCAGCACGACCGCGCCCGTGGTTCTGGCTGAGTCCGGCGACAATCCGACGGGGGGTGGCGTTGGCGACCGCGCCGATGTGCTGGCGGAACTGATTGCCAAGGGCGCAGACGGCGTCATCTTTGCCGGCATTGCGGACAAGACCGCGACGGAAGCCTGCTATGCCGCCGGCCTCGGCGCCATCCTTGATCTCTCCGTTGGCGCATCGCTCGACACCAAGGGAAGCAAGCCGGTGAAGGGCAGCTTCACCGTCAAATATCTGCTCGAGACGACAGACCCCAGCGACATGCAGGCCGTCGTCTCCATCGGCGGCATCGATCTCGTCCTGTCGGCGAAGCGCCGTCCCTATCACAACATAGCCGACTTTACCCGTCTCGGCCTCGATCCGCACAAGGCGAAAATCATCGTCGTCAAATCGGGCTATCTCTCGCCGGAACTGGCGCCCATCGCCAATCCGAACCTGATGGCGTTGTCGCCTGGCGTCGTCGACCAGTTCGTCGAGCGGCTGCCGCGGTTGCGCAAGACGAAGCCGACCTATCCCTTCGACAAGGATTTCGACTTCACGCCAACAACAGCTCTTTCGGCTCGAACCGTCGGTCGCTGAACGTCCGGTCAAGCGGCGGAAAGTCGATTTGGGATTTCTCAAGGCGGCCCGTTTTCACGGGCCGCCTTTTGCATTGCGCACAAACATTGTGCAGCGCCGAAATTGCACAAAAAAGAGCTTGACGGCGGGATCGAGTTGAATTTCTATTGAACCAATCTCAAATTGGTTCACCCTCCATTATGGCAACCAGCAGCCTTCCGGAAAATTCGGTCCGTGCCCTGGAAAGGCTAAGGGGACTTTTGAACTCGGCAGATCTTCCAGCCGATGGAAAGCTTCCCACCGAACGGGCTCTGTCGGAGACGCTCGGCGTGAGCCGGCGTGCGATCCGGCGTGCCTTGGAGGTGCTGGAAGCAGAAGGCCGCGTCTGGCGGCGACAAGGTTCTGGAACTTATGTCGGGCAGCGCCCGGACGACTGGAGCCAGCATGTCAGCACGCTTGTTGCCGGCACGGACCTCATGGAGGTCATGGAAGTCCGGCTGCGCATCGAGCCGCAATTGGCCCAGCTCGCCGCCATGCGCGCCAAGCCCGACGACATCGACCGCATGTATGAGCTGGCAAAGAAGATTACCGCCAGCGACGATGCCGACAGCCGCGAGCTTTGGGATGGCGCATTGCACCGGCTGATCGCGCAAAGCGCCGGCAATCAGTTCTTCCTGACCATTTTCGATGTGATCAACCATGTCCGCCAGGACGAAGCCTGGCAAACCATTCGCGAATTGGCCCGCAGCATCAACAAGACGCGCCCGGTCTCCTATGCGCAGCATATGGCGATCATCGACGCGATTGCGGCGCGCAATCCGCTGAAGGCAGCAGAAGCCATGCGCGAACATCTTTTGATGCTTCAGGAAAGCCTGGTCCGCATCACTTCGCTGGATGCGCGACAGGCTGAGGAACCACTGACTGAAGAGGCAGGCTGACCAAAAATCCCGCCCTCACCAGACCACGACCGGAGAGGAAACCGGTCGAGACTGCCAAGAACGAAAACTATAAACAGGAGAACGAAATGAAGATCGCCAAATTCATGGCATCGCTTGCCGCCGGCGCCTTGATCGCGCTGCCTGCCTTCGCCGTCGAACTGAAGATCGGCCTGCAGGACGACGCCGACGCGCTCGACCCCGCCCAATCCCGCACCTTCGTCGGCCGCATCGTCTATACCGCGCTCTGCGACAAACTCGTCGACGTGACGCCTGACCTGAAGTTCGTGCCGCAGCTTGCCACATCCTGGAAATGGTCTGATGATGGCAAGCAGCTGATCATGGAGTTGCGCCAGGGCGTAAAATTCCAGGACGAGACACCGTTCAACGCACAAGCCGTCGTCGACAATATCCAGCGCTATCAGACCCTACCGGAGTCGCGCCGCAAGAGTGAGCTTTCCTCCGTCGCCAAGGTTGACGCGACAGGCGAGTACGAAGTCACATTCACTCTCAAGGCACCTGATGTCACGCTGCTTGCCCAACTCTCTGATCGTTCCGGCATGATGGTGTCGCCGACGGCCGCCAAGGCCACCGGCGCCAAATTCGGTGATCATCCCGTCTGCTCCGGCCCGTTCAAATTCGTCGAGCGCGTGCAGCAGGACCGTATCGTGCTCGAAAAATTCCAGGATTACTGGAACAAGGACAATATCTTCATCGACAAGGTGACCTACCTGCCGATCCCCGATACGACGGTTCGCCTGGCAAACCTGCGCTCCGGCGATCTCGACATGATCGAGCGCGTAGCCGCCTCCGATGTCGCGACAGTCAAGGGCGACCCCAATCTCGTCTATGCCGATGCGATCGGCACGGGCTGGCTTGGCGTCTATACTAATGTCGGCAACGGCCCGCGCGCCGACAATCCGATGGGCAAGGACAAGCGCCTGCGCCAGGCCTTCTCGCTGGCGATCGATCGCGAAGCCGCCATGCAGATCGTCTATGACGGTACGGGGCTTGCCGGCAATCAGCCCTTCGCGCCCAACAGCCCCTGGTTCGACAAGGATGTGCCCGTGCCTGCCCGCGACGTCGACAAGGCCAAGGCGCTGGTGAAGGAAGCCGGTTTCGACCGCATCCCGGTCGAGCTTGCCGTCGCCAACAACCCCGTTGCCATGCAGATGATGCAGATCATCCAGTCGATGGTCGCCGAAGCCGGCTTCGACGTGACGCTGAAGACGACCGAATTCGCGACCTTGCTCGACGCGCAGTCGAGCGGCAACTATCAGCTCAGCCGCTCCGACTGGTCCGGCCGCTCCGATCCCGACGGCAACATCCAGCAGTTCGTGACGACGGGCGCCGGCCTCAACGACTCCAAATACAGCAATCCCGAGGTCGACAAGCTGCTGCTCGATGCACGCCAGTCGCAGGACAATATCGTGCGCAAGCAGAAGTACGATGCGGCCGAAGCCATCCTCAATGACGATCTGCCGATCATCTTCCTCGGACATCAGGCATGGATCTGGGCCTATAACAAGAAGGTATCCGGCTTCATGCCCTCCCCTGACGGCATGATCCGTCTCGTCGGCGTGAAGAAGAGCGGTTGAGCGACCAACGCCATGCGGGTTCCCTCCCGCATGGCCCTTTTTCCTCCGACATCGCGGCAAGGATCTGCCCATGTATAGCTATATCGGAAAGAGGCTGCTCGTCGCGATACCGACGCTGCTGATCATTTCGATCTTCGTCTTCTCGCTGCAGAAGCTCCTGCCGGGCGATCCGGTGCTTGCCATGGCCGGCGAGGAACGCGCCCCGCAGGTCCTTGAACTGCTTCGCGAGAAATACCGTCTGAACGATCCGGTCGTCTACCAATACGGCTATTGGCTGCAGGGCGTCGCCAGGGGCGATCTCGGCGTCTCGCTGCGCACCAATCAGCCGGTCCTGACGCTCGTTGCCGAAAAGCTGCCTGTGACCATCCAGCTTGCGGTCATGTCGATGATCTTCGCCTTCGCCATCGGCATTCCCATGGGCATACTCGCAGCGGTGAAGAAGAACACCTTCATCGACTTTTTCGCCAATATCGTCGCCCTATGCGGGCTGTCGGTGCCGAACTTCTGGCTCGGAATCATGCTGATCCTGCTGGTCTCGGTAAAACTGCACTGGCTTCCCGCTTCCGGCTATCAGCCATTCTTCGAAGATCCGTGGCGGTCGATCCAGACGATGCTGATGCCCTCCTTCGTGCTTGGGAACGCGCTGGCGGCAACGCTCATGCGCCACACGCGTTCTTCAATGCTTAGCGTGCTCAGCAGCGATTATATCCGCACCGCCCGCGCCAAGGGCCTGCCGGAGACCGCGGTCGTCCTGCAGCATAGCTTCCGCAACGCCATCCTGCCCGTCGTCACCGTCAGCGCCCTGCTTTTCGGCGAACTGCTGGCCGGGGCCGTGCTGACCGAGCAGATTTTCACCATCCCCGGCTTCGGCAAACTGATCGTCGATGCGGTCTTCAACCGGGATTACGCGGTCGTCCAGGGCGTGGTGCTCTGCACCGCCGTCGGCTTCATCGCCATGAACCTCATTGCCGATATTCTGTACGTTCTCCTCAATCCCCGCATGAGGGCAGCCCTATGAGCACGATCGTTCAGGCGACTGCCGCAAACGCTTCAGCAAAACGCGCGCCCAATCGCGCTTGGCGCAAGCTTAAGGCCAACAAGGGGGCGCTGGTCGGGCTTGCCATCATCCTGTTCTTCGCAGCGCTCGCGCTGCTCGCCCCGCTGCTGCCGATCCCCGATCCGGTCGCCACCAGTTGGTCGGCAATCCGCAAGGCGCCGTCGGCCGCCCATTGGCTCGGCACCGACGATCTCGGCCGGGACATCCTCTCCCGCATGATCTGGGGGGCGCAGGCATCTTTGATGGCCGGCATCTTCTCAGTCGCCATTGCCGTCGCGATCGGCGTACCCTTCGGCCTGATCTCCGGCTACTATGGCGGCTGGATCGACCAGATCATCTCCCGCATCACCGAAGCCTTTCTGGCGATGCCTTTCCTCATCACCGCCATTGCGCTTGCCGCCTTCCTCGGCCCGAGCCTCACCAATGCGATGATCGCCATCGGCTTGTCGGCAACGCCGGTCTTCGTGCGGTTGACGCGCGGCCAGGTGCTAGCGGTCAAGACGGAGGATTATGTCGAGGGTGCCCGGTCGATCGGCCTGCGTCATTCAAGCATCATCACCCGCTACATCCTGCCGAATGTGCTTGCCCCTATCCTCGTACAGGCAACTCTCACCATCGCGACCGCGATCATCGCGGAAGCGAGCCTCTCCTTCCTCGGCCTCGGCCAGCAGCCGCCCGCCCCCAGCTGGGGCTCGATGCTCAATGTCGCCAAGAATTATCTCGAACAGGCGCCCTGGATGGCCATGTGGCCGGGCGCCGCCATTTTTCTCGTCGTGATCGGCTTCAATCTCCTCGGCGACGGCCTGCGCGATGCGCTCGACCCGCGCGAAGCATGAACAAACTGAAAGGATGCCCCCCAATGACCGCATTCACCACCCGCCCGGAAATCCTCGGCACCTTCGGCGTTGTCACATCGACGCACTGGATCGCGTCCGCCGTCGGCATGAGCATTCTCGAAAAGGGCGGCAATGCCTTCGACGCCGCCGTTGCGACCGGTTTCGTACTGCAGATCGTCGAGCCGCATCTTTGCGGGCCGGGCGGCGATATGCCCGCCATCCTCTATTCGAAGAAGAAAGACAAGGTCGAGGTCATCTGTGCCCAGGCACCGGCACCGGCCGGCGCGACGATCGAGCATTATACGCGCGAGGGATTGAAGCTGATTCCCGGCGATGGCCTGCTTGCAACCGTCATTCCCGGCGCCTTCGACGGCTGGATGCTGATGCTGCGTGACTATGGTCGGCTGACGGTCCGCGACGTGCTCGAACCGGCGATCCACTATGCCGAAAAGGGACATCCCGTCCTGCCCCGCGTTTCCGCGACCATTGCGGGACTTGCCGATTTCTACCGCAAGGAATGGCCGACCTCCTACGAGACCTGGCTTCCGGGCGGCGCGGCTCCCGAACCCTGGTCCAACTTCAAGAACCCGGTTCTTGCCGAAACCTGGAAGCGGGTCGTTGCCGAAGCCGAAAGCAAGAGCGATCGGGAAGCGCAGATCGAAGCGGCGCGTGATGCTTTTTATCGCGGCTTCGTCGCCGAAGCGATCGACGCCTTTGTCCGCAAGACCGAGGTGATGGATGCGAGCGGCGCGCGCCACAAGGGCGTGCTGACGGCCGACGACATGGCCAACTGGCAGGCGACGATCGAGGCGCCGCTGACCTATGACTATCACAACGGCTGGACGGTCGCCAAGATCGGCCCCTGGGGTCAGGGTCCGGTCTTCCTGCAGGCGCTATCGCTGCTCAAGGGATTCGACATTGCCGGCATGGACCCGGCAGGGGTAGACTTCGTCCATACCGTGACCGAAGCCATGAAACTCGCCTTTGCCGATCGCGAGCTCTATTACAGCGATCCGAATTTCACGCGGGTTCCGATCGAAACCCTGCTGTCGGATGCCTACGCCGACGAGCGTCGCAAGCTGATCTCGCCCGAAGCGTCACTCGTCTTGCGCCCGGGCAGACTCAGCGGCTTCGAAGACCAGTACGATCTCACCATGCAGATGCTCGATGCGCCGGGAGCCAAGGGCGGCGCAGTCTACGAGCCGACAATGTCGCATCTGACCGAGAAGCGCGGCGATACCGTGCATGTCGACGTCATCGATCGCGAGGGCAACATGGTGTCGGTGACACCATCAGGCGGCTGGCTGCAATCTTCACCGATTATTCCCGGCCTCGGTTTCTGCCTGAATTCCCGCGCTCAGATGTTCTGGCTACAGCCGGGCTTGCCCTGTTCACTTGCCCCAGGCAAGCGGCCACGCACGACGCTGACCCCGACGATGGCGCTGCATGAGGGACGCCCGACGCTTGCCTTCGGCACGCCCGGCGGCGATCAGCAGGAGCAATGGCAGCTCTCCTTCTTCCTGCGCTATGTCCATCACCGGCTCAACCTGCAGGAAGCGATCGACAAGCCTCTGTTCCACAGCACGCATTTCCCAAGCTCCTTCTACCCCCGCACGCGCGAGCCGGGCGGTCTGACGGCAGAGGCGAATTTCGGTGCTGACGTGCTTGAAGCACTTCGCAAGAAGGGCCACCGATTGACCGTCGCGCCGGAATGGACGGTAGGACGGCTGACCGCAGCAAGGCGCGATGCCGACGGCCTCCTGCATGCTGCCGCGACACCGCGCCTGATGCAAGCCTACGCCGTCGGCCGATAGAAGCTCCGCAATCATTACGACGGGCTTCCGCCAAAGCCCGGGCAAAGCGCAAGATCATGAATGGGGAACCGATGACGACCAACGCCGCACAGACGATCGATCCGAGCAAGCAGCCTGTCCTGTCCGTCTCCGATCTGACCACCTCGTTTCTCGTCGATGGCGAGTGGCGCACGGTCGTTAAGGACATCTCCTTCGACGTCATGCCGGGAGAAACGGTCGCCATCGTCGGCGAAAGCGGTTCGGGCAAGAGCGTGACCTCGCTCTCGATCATGCGGCTGCTCGCCAGGGCCAGCAGCCGCATCGAAGGCTCTATAAGGCTCAACGGCCGCGATCTCCTCTCATTGCCGGAGGCCGAGATGCGCAAGGTACGCGGCAAGGACGTCGCGATGATCTTCCAGGAGCCGATGACATCCCTCAATCCGATCTTCACCATCGGCCGGCAGATTTCCGAGGCGCTGACCTGCCATGGCAATATCTCCAATGCGCAAGCGAAGGCTGAAACGATCCGCCTTCTGGAAAAAGTGCGCATCCCCAACGCATCCTCGCGCTTTGACGAATATCCGCACCAGTTTTCCGGCGGCATGCGCCAGCGCGTCATGATCGCCATGGCGCTTGCCAGCCGCCCGAAGCTGCTGATCGCCGACGAGCCGACGACCGCGCTCGACGTAACGATCCAGGGGCAGATCCTCGACCTCATCAAGGTGCTGCAGGAAGAAGAAGGCATGTCCGTCCTCTTCATCACCCACGACATGGGCGTCGTCGCCGAAATCTCCGATCGCACCATCGTCATGTATCGCGGCGAGGCGGTGGAAACAGGCAAGACCGACGATATCTTCCATCGCGGCCAGCACCCCTATACCCGGGCATTGCTGTCGGCGGTCCCGCGCCTCGGCTCGATGAAGGATCAACGGCAACCGCTGCGCTTCCCGATCGTCGATGCAAGCACCGGCGAGCTCAGCGAACCCAAGGCACTCGCGGACACCGTCGATCACGGCAGGACCCCGGTGCTTGAGGTAAAGAACCTCGTCACCCGTTTCGAGCTCCACGGCGGCCTGTTCGCTCGCCCGACCGGCGCCATTCATGCGGTCGAAAACGTCTCATTCGATCTTGCCCAAGGCGAGACCTTGTCGCTGGTTGGAGAATCCGGCTGCGGCAAATCGACGACCGGGCGCTCCATCATGCGCCTCATCAACCCCAAATCCGGCGAGGTTCGCCTCGACGGCTATGACGTGATGAAGCTTGGGGCGGTCGATCTGCGCCGGATGCGGCGCAGTATCCAGATGATCTTCCAGGACCCGTTTGCGAGCCTCAACCCGCGCATGACGATCGGCGCTGCCGTTGCAGAACCTTTCATCGAGCATCGCCTGGGCACCCGCTCCGAGGCCCGCGAAAAGGCGGCCGATCTGCTGGAGCGCGTCGGCCTGAAAGCGGATATGATGAGCCGCTATCCGCATGAATTCTCGGGCGGCCAGCGCCAGCGCATCTGTATCGCCCGCGCGCTCGCGCTCGATCCGAAGGTGATTGTTGCCGATGAAAGCGTCTCGGCGCTCGATGTGTCCATCAAGGCGCAGGTCTGCAATCTGTTGATGGATCTGCAGCAGAGCCTCAATCTCTCCTATCTCTTCATCTCGCACGACATGGCCGTGGTCGAGCGCGTCAGCCATCGCGTCGCCGTCATGTATCTCGGCGAAATCGTCGAAATCGGCCCGCGCGCCTCCGTGTTCGAAAATCCGCAGCACGCCTATACGAAGAAGCTGATGGCGGCCGTTCCGGTGCCTGACCCATCGCGGCGCGGCATCCGGCGCAACCTCGCCGTCGATGAGTTGAAGAGCCCGGTGCGGCCGGTCGGATATCAACCACCGGCCCAACACTACCGCGAAGTGTCCAGCGGCCATCTGGTGCGGATGGAAGAGGCCGCTTGAGCCGGATTCTGGCCTTGACGTCACCGAAATCAAGGCAAATATCGGCATTCTGTTTTCCATGTGATCTGGAGTTGAATGAAATGACCGATAGCGTGCTCGACATTCCGGTAAAGAGGATCGACGGCAGCGATACGACGCTTGCCGACTATCGCGGCAAGGTCATCATGGTCGTCAACGTCGCATCCAAATGCGGCCTGACGGTGCAGTATGCGGGATTGGAAAAGCTCTATGAGGCGAAGCGCGACGAAGGTCTTGTCATCGCCGGGTTCCCTGCCAATGACTTCAAGGGGCAGGAACCGGGCAGCGACAAGGAGATCCTGGATTTCTGCACGCTGACCTACGATGTGCAGTTTCCCATGTTCTCAAAGATCGCTGTGACAGGCGAAGAGCGCCATCCGCTCTATGACAATCTCATCGCCTCGGGCGTCGAGACGACCGGAGACGGCCCGATGCGGGTTCGCCTGGCCGAACGTGGCCTGCATACCGGCGACAATGGCGGCATTGTCTGGAATTTCGAAAAATTCCTGATCGGTCGTGACGGCAAGGTTGCAGCCCGCTTCGCTCCCGACGTAACGGCCGACGATCCGCGCCTGCTTTCGGTTCTGGAAAAGGAGCTGGCGCGCCTTGCCTGAGGCGTCCAGCAGCTTGTGAACTTCTAAAATAGCGTATTACATCAATAGGTTGCGCCTGCCTTCAGGGTCGCGATGAACCTGTTCAGCCGGATGGCGTAATTGCCTGCCCCCCGGCCCGGGAGTATCTTTCTCCCATCCGAATACATCGTGACGGAACGCTGCATCAATTCTGATGGGAGGATGTCATGCGCGAACCTGATATGCAGAAACTCGATAACCTTGTCGGGCGCCTGGTCGGCGATCTCGGCGCGGCGGTCTCAGGTGTACTGGTGACGCTCGGGGACCATTTGGGCCTGTTCAAGGCCATGGCCGATGGAACGCCGATGACCTCGGCGGAACTTGCCGATAAGGTCGGCGTCAAGGAGCGCTATGTGCGCGAATGGCTGTCCGCCCAGGCGGCGGCCGACTATGTCAGCTATGACGACGACACCGAGCGCTTCTACCTGACACCGGAACAGGCAATGGTGTTTGCGGAGGAAAACAGCCCGGCCTTCTTCACTGGCGCCTTCGATGTCGTTCAATCCATGTGGCTTGACGAGCCAAAGATCGCCAATGCCTTTAGGACCGGCAGCGGCGTCGGCTGGCATGAACACAGCGCCTGCCTGTTCCGCGGCACGGAGCGGTTCTTCCGACCGGGCTACAACAGCCACCTCATTTCGGAATGGATACCGGCGATCGACGGCTTGAAGGAGAAGCTTGAGGCTGGCGCGATCGTCGCCGATGTCGGCTGTGGCCATGGCGCTTCGACCATTCTGTTGGCGGAAGCCTATCCGAACTCGACCTTCTTCGGCTTTGATTATCATCTCCCGTCCATTGAACGGGCGAAGGCTGCGGCCGCGGAAGCAGGCGTTGCGGGCCGCATCACGTTCGAGCAGGCAAGTGCCAAGGATTTCCCGCCTGCCGACTACGATCTCGTGGCAATGTTCGATTGCCTGCACGACATGGGCGATCCGGTCGGCGCCGGCAAACATGTCAAGGAAACCCTCGCCGATGACGGCACCTGGATGATTGTCGAGCCCTTTGCGCATGATTGCCTGAAGGACAATCTCAACCCGGTCGGCCGCGTCTTCTACGGCGCATCGACGATGATCTGCACGCCGGCCTCGCTGTCCCAGGAAGTCGGGCTCGGCCTGGGTGCGCAAGCCGGCGAGTTGAAACTGCGCAAGGTCGCCATGGATGCGGGCTATTCGCACTTCCGCAAGGCGACCGAAACGCCATTCAACATGGTTTTCGAAGTCAGGGCATGAAAATTGCGCCGCGCGCTTGGTCCGGCGCGCGACAACCTATCTCACAGACGCTGCCCGTCCTCGCCGAACAACGATGCGAGCGCCGGCTGAAAATAGACCGGCTGCTCGCTGTTGAGCGCGACATCCTCGTCGGCATCGATACGCACAGACATCGTCTCCTTGCCGACCTGGCCCCAGATCAAATTGTCCGAGCCCATGGGCTCGACAATGGTAAAAGTGGCCGGCAGGCTGGAAGCGCGATCGCTGGCGGGCTGGAACTGCATCTGTTCCGGCCGCACCCCGAGCGTTGCCTTGCGGCCGTCTCCGGGCGTGCCTGAGAATTCGTAGCCGTTGAGATCGATCTTGCGGCCATCGGGCAGTGTGAAAGCCGGTACGCCGCCGTTGCTCGTTACCTGCCCAGACAGGAAGTTCATTGAAGGCGAGCCGACGAAACCCGCCACGAAACGATTGACCGGGCGGCGATAAATCTCCTTCGGCGAGGCGAATTGCTGGATGACGCCGCCGCTCATGACGGCAATGCGATCGGCCAGCGTCAGCGCTTCGATCTGATCGTGCGTCACATAGATCATCGTCGAGCCGAGGCCGCTATGCAGGCGCTTCAGCTCGACGCGCAGCTCGGTCCTGAGCTTGGCGTCGAGATTGGAGAGCGGCTCGTCGAACAGGAAGACATCGACATCGCGCACCAGGGCACGGCCGATCGCGACGCGCTGGCGCTGGCCACCGGAGAGCTCTCCCGGTCGGCGCTTGCGCAAGGGGTCGATCTGCAGGATCTGCACGGCGCGGTTGACGCGTTCGGCAATCTCCTCCTTCGCCATGCCGGCGATGCGCAGACCGAAGGAGAGATTTCCTTCTACCGTCATCGTCGGATAGAGCGCATAGGATTGGAAGACCATGCCGATGCCGCGGTCCTTCGGCTCCTCCCAGGTGACGTTCTTGTCGCCGATCCAGATCTGGCCATCGGTGATATCGGTCAACCCGGCGATCGCGTTGAGGAGGGTCGACTTGCCGCAGCCGGACGGGCCGAGCAGGACGATGAACTCGCCGGACTTCACCTCGAGATTGAGCGATTTCAGGACACTGACGCTGCCGAAATCGATCGCAAGTTCGCGAATGGAAACATTGGCCATGAGCTATCCCTTGACTGCGCCGGCGGTGATGCCGCGCACGAACCAGCGACCCGAACCGAAATAGACGATCAGCGGAACCAGGGCGGTGAGAATGGTTGCCGCCATGTTGACGTTGTAAAGCTTCTCCCCTTGGGTGGAGTTGACGATATTGTTGAGCTGCACCGTCATGGGAAAATTTTCCCGGCCGGCGAAAACGACGCCAAACAGGAAGTCGTTCCAGATGCCGGTCACCTGCAGGATCGACGCCACCACAAGGATCGGGATCGACATCGGGATCATCAGCAGGAAGAAGATCTGCCAAAGCCCCGCCCCGTCGATGCGGGCCGCCTTGAACAGTTCCATCGGCAGGCTCGAATAATAGTTCCGGAACAGCAGCGTCAGGACAGGCAGGCCGAAGACCGTGTGGGTGATGATGATGCAGGGCAGCGTCGAATAGATGCCGATATCGCGATAGATCAGCACCAGCGGATAGATGAACACCTGATAGGGGATGAAGGCGCCGAGCAGAAGGACGGCGAACAGCACATTTGCCCCTTTGACCCGCCAGAAGGACAGCGCATAGCCAGTCAGCGACGAGATCAGGATCGACAGGATCATGCTCGGGATCAGGATCTTCACCGAATTCCAGAATCCGACGCTGATGCCGCCGCATTCGAGCCCGGTGCAGGCCGAGCTCCAGGCCTGCACCCAGGCATCGGCCGACCACATCTGCGGGAAGGCGAAGATATTGCCCTGCCGTATCTCCGGCATGGATTTGAACGAGGTGACGAGCATCACGTAGAGCGGCAGCAGGAAGAACAGTGCCGCTATGATAAGAAAGAGATAAAGCCCGATGCGGCCAGGGGTCAGATGCTGCGGCTTGCGCCCGGTTGGCCCCTGCATGGCACTAGTGACGGAAGATGGCGTCGTCATCAGTTCCCCCTCGGCTTTTCGCGAAAATATTCAAAATAGAGCCAGGGCGTCACAACGATGACCACGGTGACGAACATGACCGTGGATGCCCCGGTCGCAAGGCCGATATTGCCGCGCCCAAAGAGGTAATCCATGATGAATTTCCCGGGCACTTCGGTCGATATGCCGGGGCCGCCGCCCGTTGTCGCGAGCACCAGTTCATAGACCCTGACGACGGCGATCGCCAGAAGAACGCTGGCGGTGATGATGGTTGGCCTCAGGATCGGAATGACGATGTGAAGATAGACCCGCCAGCTGGGGATACCGTCGATGCGCGTCGCCTTCCAAAGCTCGCGGTCGATGCCGCGCAGTCCCGCCAGCATGATCGCCATGACAAGGCCGGTAGACTGCCAGATGCCGGCAAGAACGATGACATAAAGCGCCAGATCGCTCTGGACGATCCAGTCGAAGCGGAACCAGGTAAAGCCGATGCTGTCAGCGACCTTCTGCAGACCGAGCGTCGGATTCATGATCCACTGCCAGACAAGCCCGGTCACGATGAAGGACATCGCGAAAGGATAGAGAAAGATCGTGCGAAAGGTGTTTTCGAAGCGGACTTTCTGATCGAGCGCGACGGCGAGAAGAAAGCCGAGGATCAGGCAGCCTGCAATGAAGAGCACGCCGAAGACCACGACATTCTGCAACGAAATCAGCCAGCGCGCGGTGTCGAACAATCGTTCATATTGTTTGGTGCCGACAAAGATATTGACCGGCAGAACCTTGCTGTCCGTGAACGATATCCAGATATTCCAGACGACCGTGACGACATAGGCCAAAAGCACGATCACAAAGGCCGGCAACAACGCCAGATAGGGTGAGAAATGCATCCGCTTGCGGGTTGCACCCCTGGGGGCAACAGTCGCGCCGACAGCGGCGGCGCTCGTTTCGGGTGTGCTCATAGGCGCGCTCCTCCTCAGCATTCATGAGAACCGGCGGCAGGCGAACCTGCCGCCGCATGGATGTCGATTGAAGCTTATTTCGCCTGATCGATGACCTTGGCGAACTGATCGGCGAACTGATCGGCGGTCATGCTGGGGGTGGTCCAATACTGGGCGATAAGATCGCCTTCCGTCTGGACGACGTCCTGCGGCGTCAAGACGTCGGAGGTCAGAATCTGGCGGCTCGGGTCCTTGAGTGCGGTGAGGCCCTTCTGCGCGCAGGCATCGAGTTTCGACGTATCGACGTCGAGACGCACGGGCACCGAGCCCTTCTTGGAGTTGAAGGCGATCTGCCCTTCCTTGGACATGATGACTGTTGCCAACAGGGTCTGGGCGTCGGTGGCCGTCTTGTCCTTCAGGACCGGGAAGACGAAGATGTCGCCGCCCATCATGAAGTTGGATTCGCCCGGCCCGAGGATGCAGCCGAAATCCTTATCGGCGACGAGGCCGGCATGGATGAATTCGCCCTTGGCCCAATCACCCATGAACTGGATGCCGGCCTTGCCGTCGATCAGCATGCCGGTTGCAACGTTCCAGTCGCGGTTCGGACTGCCCGGGTCCTGATAGTTGCGCAGCTTGGCGAAGACCTCGGCGACGTGTTTGAACTTGTCGGACTTGACGGCGTCGGTGTCGAGATCCTTCCAGACCTTGCCGTAGAGATCCTTGCCGCCCTCACCGAGAAGGATGGCATTGAACATCAACTGCAGCTGCCAGGGCTGGCCGCCGACGGCAACGGGTATCAGGCCGGCGGCCTTGATCTTGTCGAGCGCGGCAAACATCTCATCCCAGGTCTTCGGCTCCTCGGTCACGCCTGCCTTGGCGAAGACGGGCTTGGAGTAGAACAGCCAGTTCTGGCCGTGGTCGTTGATCGGCGCGCCATAGATATGGCCCTGAAACTGAATGGCCTGGTAGAAGGCCGGAGTCAGTACCGATTTCCAATCCTGCTCCTTGGCGAGATCGTCGAGCGGTCGCAGCAGGCCCTGCTGGGCCAGCTCGTTCATCTGCGTACCTGTATTGAACTGCATGGCTGTCGGTGGGTTGCCGCCGATGATGCGGTTGATGCCGATCGGACGCGCAGTCGAACCGGAACCGGCAATCGCGGTATCCACCCACTCGCCGCCGGCGGCGTTGAAGGCCTTGGCCAGTTCCTTCACGGCGGCGGATTCACCGCCGGACGTCCACCAATGCAGGACTTCGGCTTTCTTGCCTTCGGCCAGAGCGCCTGTCACGCTCGCCGCGACCAGCGCCGTGGCGCCGACGAATGCCATCATCAATTTGCGCATGCGTTCCTCCTCCTTTGACGGCGTTCTCCAACGCCTGTGTTCAGCCGCCGCCGTCTCCAGACATCGGATGCCGAATCCATGGTCCTCCAAAACCGTGCAACAGAGCCTCCGTTCCCTGCAGCAGACGCAATGCTTCCTCAGGCACTGCCCCTTCGTCAAGCCCGCAGTCCAAAAGGACTGCATTTTCCTGTTACCGCCAGCGCGGCTTATGAGAAACGTCCCTCATTTGCCGTGCGTGGTATCGGATCGGGACGACCGCAACTGCTGTGGATTGCAACCACGCCGCGCGACTGGGCCGAGCGTTCGAATGCCGTCATGACCTCGAGGGCATGGAAGGCCAGCTCCGACGAGACCCGCTGCGGTCGCCCCGAACGCAGGGAATCCACCATTTCGGCCGCACCCAGGCCGCGCAGGCCGAGATGACCCGGCACACCCTCCGTATAGGGATGATCGACCGCAATCTCCCTCCAGGCATCGTCGCCATCGCGGAATATCTCGACCTTACCGCTGAAATTGTTGGGGTCGGGCGTCACCATGCTGCCTTCGGAACCGTAAAGCTCGATCTGATTGTGCTTGTGCCTGATGACGTCGAAGCTGGTGGCGATGGTGACGGTCGCGCCGCTGTGGAATTCCATAACCCCGGTCAGATGCGTCGGCACCAGTACCTTGATCGTCTCGCCGCGATGCGGATCGGTCTTCACCTGACGCTCGATGCGGGTGACCTTCGCGGTCCCGAACACTTCGCGCACGGGACCGAGCAGCGCAATGAGGTTCGTGACGTAATAGGGGCCGACATCCAGCATCGGGCCGCCGCCACGGCCATAGAAGAAGCCAGGATTCGGATGCCAGTGCTCATGACCGGGCAGGAGCAGCATGGCGGTAGCCGAAATCGTCTTGCCGATGCGACCTTCGTCAAGCAGACGTCGCGTCAACTGATGACCGCCGCCGAGGAACGTATCGGGGGCGCAGCCGAGCCGCAGCCCGGCCGCCCGCGCGATCGACATCAGTTCCTCCGCCTCGACCATCGAGACGCCAAGCGGCTTTTCCGAATAGACGTGCTTGCCGGCAAGCAGTGCCCTCTTGCTGATGGCATGATGCGAAACCGGCGTCGTCAGGTTGATGATGAGGCCGATCTGCGGATCGGCAAGCATGGCATCGAGCGCCACGGTTTCGACACCGAACTGCTCCGCGAGTTTCCGTGCCGAGGCGTCATGGAGATCGTGGATCGACTTCACACGGATGAAATCGAACATGTGCAGGGTTGCGACATAGGTGGCGCTGATATTGCCGGCGCCGACGATGCCGACTTTCATGGGCTCGTTGCTCATTGGGTTACCTCTCAGGAAATGCTGATATCAAGCTCGGCGGCGGCGGCGCGCAGATAGCTCATGCCGCGTCGCATCTCGTCGTCGAATTCCGGTGTCGCTTCGCGAAAATGCGTCCAATGCGATGCGCCCGGCGCATCTTCCAGCTCCAGCGTGATGGGTCCGGAATAGCCGATCGCCTTGAGTGCCGCGAAGATCGCCTTCCAGTCGATCTTGCCGCGGCCCGGCCGCCAGTGGGCGTTGGTATGGCCCTCATTGTCGGAGAAGTGCGTGTTGAAGATGCGGTCGCCGAGCGCCAGGACGACATAATGCGGCATGTCACCGGCCGGAAAGAGGTGGCTCGGATCGAAATTCAGACCGAGATTGGATGCACCCGTGCGCTCGATCAGCCGCAGCATGCCCTGGCCGGAACTGACCCAACGATAGGGATGCGGCTCGATCGCAACCTTGAGACCCGCCGACGCCGCAATCTCGCAAGCCCTGGCGAAACCATCAACCACGGCATCATATTCGCCCTCCCAATCCCATTGCGGCTCGACCGCGGCACCCCATTCCTGCGAAATCGGCCGCTGCAGGATCGGCCTGACCTCGGACTGAAACGGATAGGGCGTCATGCTGGTGACGATCGGCGTCTCGATCGCGGCGGCGACCTCCATTCCACGCCTGTACCCGTCGAGATCGACGGTGGATACTTTGGCACCGAGCGCGCGGCTGAACGGCAGGTTGAAGAAGAAGTTGGTGAGAACCAGTCCCTCGCCGTCGGCAATCGTCTTCAGTTCGCGAATGGTCTCCGGCGTATAATAAGCAAGCATATCCACCGACCAGGCGGTCAGCTCGAAACCCTGGCAGCCTGTACGCGCAAGCCGCCTGAGCGGTGCCTGGTAGGGCGGGTTCCAGTTGAAGGTCCAAATTGGCGATCCGAAAAAAAGTAAACCGTTGCTCACGACATCCTCACTGGAATGCGGCCCTGCCCACAGCATGGCCCTCGCGCTTACATCACCCCCTAAGGGTCTCTTTCGTCATAAATTGACGATTTGTAACGTTACGATTCCCAGAAAGCGCGATGCTGTCAACTGGCTATTTAAAGGGAGCTTCTACGGATTCCATGGCCGCATACGCAAATTCGTAACGTTACGAATACGTTCGGAGGCTCTGCTCATGCTGCAAATTTCAGCATCTTTCAACCGGGAAGTAGCTGGCTCTGGTGATCCACGAACTCGGCGCGAACGACGTCTCGCAGATCGGCCGGGTTTTCGCCGGCGATCGCCCGATGCAGAAAGGCAGCCAATCGCTCGCCTATGGCATGGTTCGAGTAGTAAAAAGTACTGAGCGGCGGATTGAAGAAATCGGGGAGCGCCGTACCGCCATAGGTGATCAGGGCGAAATCCTTGCCGACCTGGCGTCCGACATCACGGAGGCCCGCAAGAAATCCGAGCGCTGCCTCTTCGCTTGCCACAAAGGCGGCAGTCGCCTCCGGATGCGATGCCGCAACGCGTTTGGCCATCTCGCGCCCATTGTCGGGCGTCACTGCCGTAAAATGGATGAAGCTGTCCGGGACACGGAAATCGCGCTCGACAAAAGTCCTGCGCCAACCGCGAACGAACTGCAGGCTATAGGTGAATTGGCTGCTAGGGGCGATCAGCAACGGCATAGCGTGGCCTGCATCCAGCAACAGGCGCGCGGCTGCCGCGCCGATGACCTCATGATCGAGATCGATGCTCGGATGAGCGCTCAAGAGCTCCGTGCGGCCGAAGGTGACGAAGGGCATCCCGACCTCGAGCAGATATTTGACGCGATCATCCTGCGGGGTCGTATGCGTGATGATGACGCCATCGACCGAGCCTTCCTCGACAATGTCGCGTACCGTCGCGAGCGGATCGTCTGCCTGCAATTGCGGCACGATCGTAGTTCGATACCCGCGCGCCTTCATAAAGCGAGAGGCACCTTCGATCAGCGAGGCAACGACGATATTCATCTCACCTTCGCGCCCGAAAGGCAGCACGATGCCGATGGCGTGGGTCTTGCCAGTGCGAAGGTTGATGCCGCCGAGATTGGGCCGATAGCCGAGCTCCCGGGCAACGCGCTTGACCAGCTCGATCGTCTCCCGATTGACCTCGGGGCCTTCCTTCAGAGCGCGGCTGACTGTCGTGACGGACAGGCCGAGCGCCGTCGCAACGGTTCGCAGGGTCACGCGCTGGCCCACCTCACGCCGCAAGCCGCGCCCTACAGTCAATCCATGCACCTTCGACAAATTATTCCGCTCCGACGTATCAGCCTGAGAATGCCCGCAGCCACGCGACGATGCAAGCACGGGCTGCAGGCAAAATGGGAGGGCTAGATGCCCATTGGACGCCGCTTCGATACCGGTTACGCGGGATCAGAATTGTGCCCTTAGGCACAAATATTCACACGGCATTCAGGAAGGCAATTTTAAGGTGTGTCTCGCCTATTATTCCATCAATGGGGGAAATTCATGGACAAATATACCAAGACCGTATTGGCCGTCATCGCCTTTGCACTGGTGCTGATCGCAACGCAAAATGTAATCACGCCTGCTAAAGCCCGCGGTGAGGACTGCGGCTGGAACCAGTACAATCCCTGCTACGTGAAGCTCGTACCCTGACACGGTTCGTCGCCTGTCGCCCAAGCTGGCTCGCGGGAGCCTTGGGATCTATCGCTCTGATCGATATCAGTCGTTCCGACGCAGTTAAACGACATCGCAGATAGCGCATTGGCATGTCCGGAGATGCTTCCGGACATGCCTCTGAACCAATCAATTTTGATCGGCGATCTTTCGCGCGGCCTGAATAGCCGACCGGGCTCCCGCACGCAGTTGCGCCGTTTCCGTACCCGCGATGACGAGATCAAGACCGAGCTTCAGATATTCTCCGGCGCGGGCGCCATCGCCGCCAAAGGCGCATATCACCTTGCCGTGAGCGCGGCAGCGCGCAAGCGCGGTTGCAAGCGCCTGATCGATCGCGGGGCTGTCAGGCGCAAGGCGGGCGCCGTTCGAAAGCGCGATGGAAAGATCGGACGGACCGACAAAGATGCCGTCGATACCATCGACAGCAAGGATCTCGTCGATCGCGTCGAGGGCGGTTCGGGTTTCCACCATGGCAATGGTGACGGTCAGGCTGTTGGCGGTTTGCAGATAATCTTCGGCTGGCAGGCCAAAATGATTGATCGCCAGCGACGGCCCCCAGCTGCGCTCGCCGAGCGGCGGATACTTTGTTGCCTTCACGAGCGCACGGGCGTCATCAGCGGAATTGATCATCGGAGCGATGATGGCGGAAGCACCGGCGTCCAGAAGCCGCGAGGCGGAAGCGAAATCGCCGACCGGAATGCGGGCGATCGGCGGCTTGCCGGCCAGCCGCACATAGGCGATACCATTGGCGGCCGACGTCAGGTCCCACATGCCATGCTGCATATCGAGCACAACGGTATCAAAGTCTTCCTGTGCCAGATGGTTGACGAGCATCGGGTCGGGTATGCCGACCCAGCCGGAGATCATGCCGCCGTTCTCGCGGCGCTTCAGGCGTCCGGCAAAACCGTTAATATCAGTCGTCATCGTCTTTCCTCACCTATCAACAACAGGCCTTGCTTTCAAAGGCAGCCTCACCGCCAAATCGCGGCGAGCCGTTGCAAGCGACAATACTCAATTCTCACTGCCGAACCACTCGAAAGTGCACATTCGGCAGATACAAATCGACGCGACGCAGCATCGCGTGATCTTGCTTGCCGCACTCAAAGATGATCTCGAATCTGCCAGAGGAACATGACAGATATGCAGATATCGTGATCGGTTGGCCAGTTCACTCCGTCGACAAGACGACGGGATTTGGACAGTCAACGCGCCGCGAAGCGCTGCTTGGCAAAGTCTGTAACCGGCGTGTAGAGGCTGACGAGCGTTCCCTCGGGATCACGGATCTGCGCCGCCCGATTGCCCCATGGCATCAGCTTCGGCTCGTGCACGATCTCTGCTCTGTCCCTCCTGCAGACAGGAAATACAAAGGCAAAGTCTTCTGACCGCAAGCTTTGACAAATAATATCAGAGAGATAACTACATTTCCCGGAGCTACTCTATCGCTCGTTTCCGGTTAAGATACCACTGGGATACCACCAAAATTCCGTCGACTGCGTAGCGCAATTTATTCGACTTCGCTAATGTAATCTCGCATTATTGGTAATATTCGCTGAGAAAGCGCCACCGTCCGCTGATTCTCCTAGCCCCGAAAGGTTCTAGATGCTTAGTCCCGGCGTTTTATGGAGTGGATTGAAGGTGAAGCATTCAGGCGGCAAAGTCCCTTGTAAGCCATATACCGGTTATCGCCTTTGATTCCCTCTACTCTCTGTTGGGACGAACTACGTTCTGCCATCCGCGACAGCTTCCTTCACGCGCCGCCAGTTGCTCTCCGATTGATGAAGCTGAGAAGCAGCACGGCAAAGATCAGGGTCCCCGTCCCGACCTGTTGCCAATAGAAATTCAGATCGGTCAGCGGTAGCCCATTGGCCACGATGCTGAGCAACAGCACGCCGAAGACGGTGCCGCCGACGTTCGGCCGCCGGAGTGGGCTGAGCGTCGTGCCAATGAAGGTTGCACCGATGGCATTCAGCAGAAATGCATTGCCCGAAGACGGGATATAGACGGTGACGGTCGAAGTCAGGATCAGGCCGGCGACGGCTGCAATCAAACCGACGAGCACGAAGGTGGCCGCTATATAGGCGGAAGCCGCGATGCCGGAGTAGCGCACGACGCCCGGCTGGATGCCGATCGACAGGACAACGCGGCCGAACCGCGCGCGGGCAAAGACGACCGCGGCAGCCGCGATGATGACGATGGCAGCTGCAAGCGGCACGGGCAGACTTGCGATCGTACCGTGACCAAGGAAACGGAAAGCTTCCGGTACGCCGTTCGGTGGCAGATAGACGGGATGGTCGACAACCCTTGTTACCGCGCTAGTCAGTGAGGTAGAGCGTGTTGCCTCCGAGCAGACAAACTGCTCCCACACACGCAGACCCGATTGCAGGATGCCAGGCGTTTCTAAAATTGACGCCCGGAGCCAGATTGAATTTAGTGGGCCAGGCTCAAACACAGACGGCCATCCATGCAATGGAAGGCTCAATCGCGGATCTTCTGATACGGATCAAGCTGGACGATCCTAGAAGTATTGCACGACGCCTTACCGAATGGTGGGATCACCAGGTCGTCTATTCTCTTTGTGGCAAGAGGCTTCAATTCATCTCACGAAAGGTGAAGGGCCCTACAACCGCCATGCGTCTTGAAACGCACGGCAATCACTCCCCCACCGCATCAACGCATTGGAGTTCGAGAGTATGGTGATATTGCTTACCAATCACTCCGACTATTGCGCGGGCTTTAAGTTCTGTTGTTGGTCTTGTTGCTGCTTCAGTTTCCTTGCGGCGACTTGCTTCTTGTGCATTTCGTGTCCGGCAATGCAGCCGCCGACAGCACCGAGCACAGCATGGTGTCCGGCATAATGTCCGGCGACTGCACCAGCTGCGCCGCCACTGATGCAACCGACGGCGTGAGCTTCAGAACTCACGCCTAAAAGTGCCAGCAGCCCCGCTGTGATCATGACTTTCTTCATCGTTGTTCCTCGTCGGTTGTGAACCCTATGCTGAGTTTATGCATCATGGAGATGAAATACGACTTGAATGAGGTGGCTTCTTGACGGAGGTACTCCGAATTTGCGTTCATCCCGATCTGCCCGGATCTTGAAAGGATGCAAATAGCGACAGGAGAGCGGTATGAAGAAATTCCAGAATTATGTCGCAAGTGGCACCAGAACTACAAAAGTAAGAACGCTGCCCGCAATCATCGACCAGGTTCATTGCCGGGCTTCTTAGTCGACGCTGACGAAATGGCACGGCCTCGACGGCGCCTTCGCCTCCCCGGCCCTGAAAGTGCCCATACGGCTGGAGATCCGTTCCGCGCCACGACACGTCGTCGCAAGAACAAGACGGCGCTACCGGCCGACATCATTGGCCCCGCCGGCCACTTGCCGCAGCGGCAGCCTGCGCGACCCGGTGAGCCCGATGGTCGCCTTCGGCGCAGATGGACTGCGTCGCAGTGAGATGGCGTCGTTGCGGCGCGAGAAGATCAGTGAGGAAGAATCTTCATACCTAAGGACGGGACGACAATGCCATCGATCTTGATCGATCTCGGCCGCACAAAAACCGGCGACGGTGGTCGCGACGAAATCGTTTAGGCCGCGAGATAGACAACGGAAATGCGGGCGACGGACCTTCACCGACAGGCTGCCCGAGATTGCTGCACCATATGTGCGACGAGGATGGCTGAGATTGTGGGCTTGGTTGGCCACAAGATGGGCGGTCGTCCGGGAGAGCACTTGATGCATCGGCTCGGCATGCCGGTCAGCGACGACACGATCTTGCAGCAATTGAAGCGCAGTAATCCGGCGTCCATACAAAAGGACACTATTCAGGTTGTGGACATTGATGATTGGAGTTGGCGGCATTCCTCACGGTACAGGACGATCATGGTCGATCTTGAGCGCCATTCGGTCGTCGATGTTCTGGAGGGTCGCAGCGTCGAGAGCACAAAAGCGTGGTTGCAAGAGCGTCCGACGATCGAGATCGTGAGCCGAGATCGCTGTGGATTGTATGCCCAGGCAGCCCGGGAGGGCACACCGCAGGCCTGGCAAGTGACTGACCGTTTTCATCTGGTGCAAAATCTCAGGGAGGCAATCAAGGAGCAGATGAGCGTTTACGGCCACGCGAATGTTCGACCCATTCTCTCCGAAGATGCTATCGCCAGCGCCAGGTCACAACAGCGCCGCGCCCGCTTGGCGCACAGGCAATCTCGTCAGGAAATATTCGACACACCTCAAGCATTGCGGCAGCAGGGCCTCACCTACAGCGAGATCGCAAGGCGAACAGGATACGAGCGCCGTAGCATCGCGAATTGGCTTACGTCCAATGCACATCGAGACAGAAACCGGGTATCGCTGAACTCGACATCGCCATTGTATTTTGAAGCTTTCCTGGCTGAATGCTGGAAAAATGGAAATCGGGTTGGTCGCCATCTGATTTACGATATCTGTCGGCGCACTATCGTCTGATCCGGACGGCCACATCTCACCAGATCGCAATTGGGATTAGCGATCGGTCTCAGTTTCACCGGCTTCAAAATGGAAAGAACTGCGTCAAAACCTTACGAATTGACGGATTTCAAGCGCCTGTCATCAGCCCACATATTTTCAAAGCCTGCTAGCAGGCCTTTCAATTCGGGCTCTTGAACCTGCAATGCCGCGTCGATCGGCGATAGCCAGATCAAAGTCCGCTGGCCGATTTCGGGAAAGTTGTTACAGGCCTCCTTGACCTCAAGAACATGGACCTCAACGACCGATGGGATCGTTCGGTCGTCAGCAAGCCGCTTCAAATAGGTATAATATCCATAAGGCTTCTTCTTCGCCCTACCTTTGATGCCAGCTTCCTCCCATGCCTCTCGTTCCGCGACTTCATGGGGCTTTAGTCCTTTGATCGGCCAGCCTTTGGGGATGGTCCAGCGATGCGTCTCGCGTGTGGTAATCAACAGAATCTCGACCTGTCCCACGTCGGAGGCGCGGAAGCAGAGCGCGCCAACCTGTGCAGCGGACCCGCCATGCAGCATCGACTCTGTGTGAAGAGCAAGGCGCGCAAGGTGAGGCTTTTGACTGGCCATTGAACCTCTGGAGATCTCGCATCACTATATTAGCAGATCCGATTCGAGCCAAGACTTCGAGCATCGAGGGTGCTGCAGGGAACTGGGGCAATACAATCGGCTCGCAAGCCAATAGGTCCGGCAATGCTGCCGTCGCTCTAAAGGCAGATTGGGAAGAGCTTTGATATAAATTCAGTGATTTACAAGATTGATCAGCAGCAAACGACCCGCTGTTGCTTAGGTGGTAGAGGGGAGGAACAAGCCGGGAAATCTCGGTCAAAATTGCGGAGTTTTCAGAAAGCTGAGCTGCGTGATCTCTTGCAAATTTTTCGATTAGCTGGAAATTCTAAGAGAGCGCACTGCGGCTTTCCGCATCCGATGTGATGGCGGTTTGCCATCCACGTTGTCAAACTTCAAATTCCGGGCCTTTAACCAGGACATGATCAAATCCGAGCTTATCGAACTGATTTCGAGCCGCAGGCCCTTTCTGCATCTCAACGATGCGGAAAAGATTGTCGATGCAATCCTGGAGGAAATGTCTGAAGCCCTGATGCGCGGCGACAGGGTTGAGCTGCGAGGATTCGGTGCGTTCAGTATCCGCCATCGCCCACCAAAATCAGGCAGAAACCCCAAAACGAACACCTCGATTTTCATCGAACAAAAGTGGGTTCCGTTTTTCAAGGCAGGAAAAGAAATGCAAGAGCGCCTGAACGCTGCACGCAAGTTTGATGCGAGTAGGCCAAGTCCTGCTGACTGACCGCGACACGAAAACCAATATGGGTAACTAAATGGCAACAGGCAAGGTCAAGTGGTTCGACGCGAGCAAGGGCTATGGCTTCATAAGGCCTGACGACGGCAGCCCAGATGTTTTCGTGCATCTCAGTGAAGTGCTGAAGGTGAAGCTCCCTCATCTGCGGCCAGATGTGCCTATTGCCTATACTCTCGAGGTTGAAGGCGGCAAAAGGTCGGCAAAGGAGCTATCGCCAGCGAGTGCCAGCGCCACTTCAACACCCCTCAGCGGAATGAGGGATGATCCACTCACAGATTTCACAGACGAATTCGAAAAAGAACGGGGACTAAGGCAAGCCTGAAGCCAGCTTAGTTTATTCCGGGTTTCCAAATCTGAGTGTCGCCCTACCCTTTCGCCCACGAGGTAAAATCGATGGGATCCTATTCGTCTGAATTTGTGAGAGGTGCCGAGGCGCTTGACGCTCTTTCGTTTCGAAGGGCTGGCCAGTGCGGTGCGATCTGCTGGCGTATCGGTACAGACGGAGACATCGAAGTGCTGCTCATTTCGAGTGGCGACACAGACCATTGGGCCATCCCTAAAGGCGATATCCGCAAACACGAGCTGCTATACCGGTGCGCCCAACGACATGCACTGGAGAAAGCAGGTGTTACGGGTCGCATCAGCAAGACGCCGCTCGGCCATTATACCTATCGTAAGAGCTCGCCCTGGAGCCCGCTGACAGTATTGGTTCATCTGCTATTCGTCGAAAGCGAGTCCGGGAGCTTTCGGCCGGAAGGTAAGAGACAATGTCTCTGGCTGCCAGCAAAGGATGCCTCGACCCATATCCGACAATCTGAATTGCGCGAACTGATCGGACTGCTTGCCGACGCGGACGCGCCCAGATTCGTTGCAACAATCAAGAAAACGTTATCAAGGTCAAAAGCAACCACGCGACCTAGTGACTTGCTCTAACAAAGCCGGTGCGCCCCCCTCATATGTCAGACGCCTTCACTTCCTTCGGCGCGCTTGCTTGTCCAGAGGCTTAAAATTGACCAGCAAGGATTTTAGTTCGATTTCGCGAACACGGCGAGCCGCCTCGTCAGGGCTAACCCAGTCGAGCCGACGCTGACCCTGTTCCTTGAAGGCAGCCTTGACCTCCCTCACCTCAATCTGGAACATCTCGACGACACAAGGGACGACTTTACCGTCGTCAAGTTCCTTCAGATATGTGTAGCGGCCGACGGGCATCTTTGCCACCTTGCCGCGAACACCAGCCTCCTCGCAGGCTTCGATCGCTGCAGCCTCATGGGGCGCCTTGCCTTTCATTGGCCAGCCCTTTGGAATGATCCACCGCCCGCTCTCACGCGAGGTAATCACGAGGATCTCGATCGCATGGCCATCATCGGCGTAGCGAAAGCAAAGTGCGCCATATTGGTTCCTGAATGCGTTCGCAAACAGCTTTTCCGGCGTACGCGCGAGCTGTTTCAGCAGGTGCTTTGAGTTGGAGGGTGTAGGCTTCTTGCCATCTTTCTGTGACGTCATGATCCATTTAGAGTGTCAGATTGTTTTCGTAATCTCAATCGCAGAGCGATCTTGAATTAAAGCCATGAGCGCCGATACGGTGACAGGCTGTCGGATCTAAGCCTTCTCCATCGGGGCGCGACGCATGTGCAGGTCTTCCGTGCCTCCGAAATTCTCCCCCCAACCTCTGCTCTTTTACTCAACCTTCCAACGACTTCAATGACGTTGCAGCCTTTACGTTGCATTGTATTTCTGGCACAATTCATTCGCTCAATCGGAGTTGATTGGTCCCATCTTGTGAGCATATTCGACCAGAAGCGTAAAAGCCTTCTCGTCACGCTCGCCTTGCCCCCGGAGGATCCCTCGTCCGGGGCCTTTTCCGAAACAATATGTGTCGCGTTTGAGTGAGAACCACACAATTCAACCGGCCACCCTGCGGGCATCGCAGGCATATGGAGGACCATCATGGCGCTTATTTTCGGCCTCGTCGCTCTGGCCGGCCACATCGCCCTTTTGCTTTGGGGCACGCGC
>NZ_RAIN01000007.1:0-466017 GCF_003610155.1 Rhizobium sp. WW_1 | reverse complement strand
GCTTCGAATAGCGTCTTGACCACGTCCTCGATCGACAGCTTCACGAACGGCGTCGTGTCATAGGGATAGACGATCTCGACGTTCGGCGGCAGGGTCTGGCTCATATTGCCGATGGCTGCGCGCACCGCTTCGGCCGTATTGATGGCGTTGGCGCCGGAGGCGAGCATCACGGCGAGACCGGCGGAGGGATGGCCGTTATAGGTGGTCGACGTCGTATAGCTGTCTGCGCCGAGTTCCACGGTGGCGACATCGTTGATGCGTACCAGCGAGCCGTTGGACTGGCTTTTCAGGATGATGTTTTCGAACTGCTCCGGCGTCTGCATGCGGCTCTTGGCCGTAACAGTCGCATTGAGCTGCTGGCCTTTGCGCTGCGGCAAGGCGCCGAGCTGGCCGGCCGAGACCTGCGAGTTCTGAGCCTGGATTGCATTCGTTACGTCGCTCACCATCAATTGATATTTGGCAAGCTTGTCCGGATCGACCCAGATACGCATCGCGTAGCCGGCACCGAAGATCTGCGTATTGCCGACGCCTTCGATGCGCTTCAGCGTATCGTTCAGCGTGCTGGAGACATAGTCGGCAAGATCGTTCGAGTTGAGCTTGCCGTCCGTCGACACGAAGCCGACGACCATCAGAAAGTTCGATGTCGATTTGGAAACGACGATACCCGTAGATTGCACCGTCTGCGGCAGCTGGGCGGTGACGAGCTGCAGCTTGTTCTGCACCTGCATCTGCGCGACGTCAGGATCGGCCTTGTTGGTGAAGGTCAGCGAGATCGAGGCCTGTCCGGTCGAGGTCGATGTCGACGTCATATAGTCGAGATTGTCGATGCCGGTCATGCCCTGCTCGATGACCTTGGTCACCGAGTTTTCGACCGTTGCCGCGTCGGCGCCGGAATAGGTGGCGCTGATGCTGACCGTTGTCGGCGCAATCTGCGGATATTGCGAGATCGACAGGGTCAGGATCGAAAGTGCGCCCGCCAGCATGATGACGATGGCGATCACCCAGGCGAAGATCGGCCTGTCGATGAAGAAACGAGACATCGTCTAACCTCACTTCTGGACGCCGGAAGCGGCCTTCATATCGGTCTTTTCCAGACCGGCCTGCTCCGTGGACGGCTTGCTGTCGGCGGCAGCCTGTTTCACTTCGCCGGTCGCATCGTCGATGACGACGGGAGAAACAGTGACTTCCTGGCCGTCACGGACGCGCTGGACGCCTTCGACGATCACGCGATCGCCATCGGCGATCCCCTGATTGACGAGCCAGCTGTTGCCGATGCTGCGCTCGACCTTCAAGACCCGCTGCTGCACCTTGCCGTCGGCGGTCACGAACATGGCGATCGGTTCGCCCTTGGTATTGCGCGTCACGGCGCGCTGCGGCACGACGAAGCTGTTTTCGGCAACGCCTTCCTGGATGGTGGCGCGCACATACATGCCCGGCAGCAGGATGCGATCCGGATTTGGGAAGACGGCGCGAACGGTGATGGTGCCGACCGTTTCCGCAACGGAGGATTCGGCAAATTCAAGCTTGCCGGTTTCCTTGTACTGACTGCCGTCTTCGAGCGTCAGATGCACGGAGACGTTGTCGCCACTGGTCTTTAGCCGGCCGTCGGCAACGGCGCGACGGAATTCGAGCAAATTGGTGCTCGACTGGGTGACGTCGACATTGATCGGATCAAGCTGGCGGATAGTGGTGAGCGCCGTCGTCTGATCGGCCGTGACCAGTGCGCCGACCGTGACAGTCGATGCGTCGACGCGGCCGGAGATCGGGGCGCGCATCTTGGTATAGTCGAGATTGATGCGCGCGGTCTCGAGCGCTGCCTTGGCGGAGGCGACATCGGCCTGCGCTTGCACCAGCGTCGATTGCGCATCATCGAAGTCCTGCTTGCTGACCGCGTTCTGTGCGCTCAAACCCTTGTAGCGGTCGAGCTTCGCCTGGGCGCTGGGCACAGCACCTTCGGCCTTTTGCAAGGCGGCAGCGGCGCTGTCATAAGATGCCTGGTAGGAGGCCGGATCGATCTCGTAGAGCACTTCGCCCTCTCGGACCTCGCTACCCTCCTTGAAATTGCGGCTGCGGATGATGCCGCCGACCTGCGGTCGCACTTCGGCAACAAGGTAGGCGCTGGTGCGGCCAGGCAGCTCGGCTGTTATGGCAACGGATTGCGGATGCAGGGACATCGCGCTGACTTCCGCCTTGACGACGGGAGCATTGCTTTGAGCGGCATTCTGCTGGTTGCAGCCTGCCAGCAACATTGCGGCGACAATTCCGGCGGCGGTCATCGAGCCGCGGCCAACCGAAAGGCGAGTGGATGTCACCGGATATGCGGGTGCATAAGTAGGAGGGGCGGGCTTTCGCACGTTGCTATTTCCTGTTGCCTTATTTATAGTACCAAGTCGTACAGAAAATATTTGTACTACGCCAAATGTCAATCGCATTCGGCTGTCGAGGTCAAGGCGGAAGTGCTGATAGAGGAACGAGCAGCAAAGGTCGATCAGGTCGGCAAACGCCGGCCGCGCGGCCGGCCGAAAACCATCGATGATGACGCTCGTCGGGCTGAGATCGTTGGGGAGGCGCGGGCGACCTTCTACGAACTCGGCTATGCCGGCACGACGATGGATCTTGTGGCCGCCCGATGCCGGATTTCGAAGCAGACGCTCTACAGGCTGTTTCCGAGCAAGACCGAGCTTTTCACGGCGATCATCGCGGAGCATCGGGCTTCCATGTTTGCCCTGCCGCGCCCCGCGGATGAAAACCTGCCGTTCGACAAGGCGCTCGAGCGGATATTCATGATCGATATGAACGAAGCCCAGGAGCGCGAGCGCGACGCCTTCATCCACCTCGCCATCAGCGAATCGCAACAATTTCCGGAGATCGCGACGCTGCTGCACACGCATGGGGCCAAGCCGTCGCAGCAGATGTTGGCTGACTGGCTCACCGAGCAGCAGGCGCAAGGCCTGATCGAAATTGGCGATGCCTTGAGCGGCGCGCGCATGTTGATGGACATGATTTTCGGCGCGATGGTCTCGAAACCGGGCCATCCGAACGACTGGCCGGACCGCGAAACGCGGCTGCGTCATCTGCGTCACTGCATCGCGATTTTTACCGCCGGCGTCCGGCCGCACAAAGGCGGCTCCTAGGGCATTTCGGCTCCTCGCCCATCCGCGAGCTGCCTCTGCCCCCTGTTTTCGGAGCATTCCGAGGATCAAAGAAAAATGCCGATATGACCTGTTCAGCCATATCGGCATTATCCCGTATCCGGCAAAAGCCGGGATACTTCAATTTAGTGTGCCACCACGTTTGCTATGTCCGTTCCCTCTTCGAACAAGGGATTCGGCACGCCATTTTCATACATTTCCTGCAGAACGGCACCAAGTGCCAAATCCAGGCACCAGACCGGGAATTCCGCATTCAGGTTTTTGGCGCTCTGCCGTGCATAGGTGATCAGTCGAGCGATGGATGCCAGTTCCTTGAGTGAATCAGGGTCCTGGTATGCTGCTCCGACCGGAAGTACTGCTGTCATTTCGTGCCCTCTATTGCCCCCGTTCCCGGCAGACGAATCGTGTCTAGCCGAGAACATGAGCAAACCGTAACGAATGTTTTGCAGCTTGGCGCGTGACATGCAGCGTGACACGATGCGTGATTGTCGCGAAATCTTGCTTTTACAATTTCCAGGCGCGAACTGCGGGATGGAAGAGCAAGCAGTCATCGCGGCGCAGGAGATTTCCCGACCGAAGTCAGCTCGTGTTTCCGTTCTTGCCAGGATTTTCGTGCCAGTCGAGGCTTCAGCCCTGCCTTTGGATTGGCGCCTGGCATATTCGCCAGGCGCTCAGGCCTTAGTTGCGCAGGCCGACCGATACGTTCGCCGCGTGCGGAACATGATCCGGCAGAACGTCGGAGGCATTTGCCAGCGACTTGATCAGCGTCAGCACGGACTGGCGAATGCCGGGATCGTTGATCTTCATGAACGCTTTGTTGAGGCTCAGGCCTTCCTTGGACGTCAGGAAATCCGACAGATCCTCAAGGCCGTTGATCGCGCCGAGACCGTCGGTGTTCAGTGGCTGCGAGTTGTCCTGCTGGAAAAAGAAGGCAACCGGTACGGCCAATACGCCGGCAATGGCCTGCAGTCGGCTAGCGCCGATGCGATTGGTGCCCTTTTCGTATTTCTGTACCTGTTGAAACGTCACGCCGATCTGTTCGGCCAGGCGCTCCTGGCTCATGCCAAGCATAAGACGACGCGTGCGCACGCGAGAGCCCACATAGGCATCAATCGGGTTCGGTACTTTTGCACTCACTGCGCAATCTCCTTGTCAAATAGGGGCTGGTGGACAACACCATGCTCGTGACCCTTCACGGGAAGGGACGCGCGCTCTATCTGCCCGCAAAATGTGCGTTAAATATGGGTAGAACTCAACTAAAAGTCTTTTTATGTAAAGTTTTATAACTCCGCCGCACGCATAAACCGCAGAAAAGCTGATTCGCGTCAATGTGGATTGAAGACGGATGACGGCTTGCAATTATAGACCGGGCAAAGCGGGTTATCCTTCGTCGGCACGAAACTGCGGGCGGCATAGTCCGACATGTCGCATTGCCCGCCGTCGGCCACGTAGCGGTCGTAGAGGACCGGGCCGCCGCGGGGCGCGGGATAACGCAGTATCACCGCGCGTTCGGAAGCAATGAGTTGCTGCACCGATGCGCAGGTTTTGCTGAGCGACTCGTAGCGGGAAATTGCCGAGGCCGGCCCGGCTATCGCAATTGCAGTCACAATCAGGGCTGCGGCAACGATCCTCATGCTGGTTCCTCCCTGCGAAAGCGCTGGATCTAAGATAGTCGCCATGCGGGAAATGCCAAGATGCGATGATCCCTCTCGTTGTATGGCAATCCCATCCTGCCTCGATCGGCCGCATGCCGATGCGTATTGCGGATAAGGCGAGCGATCTGCTTTCAGCTCAATGAAAGGTTGGGCGTGCATGTCTCTTGCGCTTCAGGAGGAAGCGAGTGCCGTGCCGCCACCGAGCGGCACCGGTACACAAATGGAGAGGAGGACTTCATGCGTGCATCCAGCATTCTCAGATATTCGACGGCTCTATCCCTTGCGATAGCCGCAGCCGGGTTTGCGGCAACGGCGGCACAGGCGGCGAACAAGATTTCCATCATGGTCGGCGGTTACGAAAAGCAGATCTATCTGCCGGCGAAGCTTGCAGAGGCGCTCGGTTACTTCAAGGAGGAGGGGCTGAACGTCGAGCTCTTGAACGAGCCGGCCGGCGTTGATGCGGAAAACGAGATGCTGGCGGGCGCCGTCCAGGGTGTCGTCGGCTTCTATGACCATTGCATCGATCTGCAGGGCAAGGGCAAGTTCGTCGAATCCGTCGTGCAGTTCAGCCAGGCGCCCGGCGAGGTCGAACTGGTGTCGGCCAAGCATCCGGAAATCAAGTCGCCCGCGGATTTCAAGGGCAAGAGCCTGGGCGTCACCGGCCTTGGGTCCTCGACCAATTTCCTGACACAGTATCTGGCCGTCAAGGCCGGCCTGAAGCTTGGGGAGTTTACCTCGGTTCCGGTCGGCGCCGGCCAGACCTTCATCGCCGCCATGCAGCAGGACGCCATCCAGGCGGGCATGACCACGGAGCCGACGATCTCGCGGATGCTGAAGACCGGCGAGGCCAAGGTTCTGATCGATATGCGTACGATGGCTGGAACCAAGGCGGTTCCGGGCGGCACCTATCCTGCCGCATCCCTCTACATGCAGGAATCGTGGATCAAGGACCACAAGGAGGAAACGCAGAAGCTTGCAAATGCCTTCGTCAAGACGCTGCATTTCATCAACACCCATTCGGCCGCCGAGATCGCGGACAAGATGCCTAGAGATTTCTATGTCGGTGATAAGGAAGGCTATGTGAAGGCGCTCGAAAACGGCAAGGCGATGTTCACGCCCGATGGCGTGATGCCGGAAGACGGTCCGAAAACCGTTCTCGCCGTGCTGTCCGAATTCTCCAAGAACGTCCAGGGCAAATCGATCGACCTGTCGAAAACCTATACGACCGAGTTCGTCAGGAACGCCAAGTAGCGCTCAGTATCGTTTTCTGGGTTGACCGGACGCCTCAGGTTTCCCGTTCGTGTCCGGAAGTAGAAGAGCAGCGCCGGCGGCCATATTTGCGCCGCCGGCGTACATGAAATAAAATTGCAATGTCGCCCGACAGGGATCGCGCGCTGAAAGCTGACTGAAAGGTTGCCCACGCTAGGTTCGCCGAGCTTCGTGGAGGAAGCATATTTTCTGCAGCGTCGAATGGCGCAACGATTCAAACAGGAGGAGACATTGATGCGTCCATCGCGCACCTTTTTTCATACCGTAGCCCTTTCCCTCGTCATATCAGCTGCCTCGCTTGCAGCCACGGCCGCCAATGCAGCCGACAAGATTTCCATCATGGTGGGCGGCTACGAAAAGCAGATCTATCTGCCGGCCAAGCTCGCCGAATCCCTCGGCTACTTCAAGGATGAAGGCCTCGACGTCGAGCTTCTCAATGAATCTGCCGGTGTCGATGCTGAAAACCAGCTGCTGGCCGGCGCCGTTCAGGGTGTCGTCGGCTTCTACGACCACTGTGTCGATCTGCAGGCCAAGGGCAAGTTCATCAAGTCCGTCGTACAGTTCAGCCAGGCGCCGGGCGAAGTCGAATTGGTGTCATCCAAGTATCCTGACATCAAGTCCTTTGCCGACCTGAAGGGCAAGCGCGCTGGCGTTACCGGTCTCGGCTCGTCCACCAACTTCCTGACGCTCTACATGGCGTCGAAAGCTGGCCTGTCCCCGGCTGACATCACGCCCGTTCCGGTCGGCGCCGGCCAGACCTTCATCGCCGCCATGCAGCAGGATGCGATCCAGGTCGGCATGACCACCGAGCCGACGATCTCGCGACTGCTCAAGACCGGCGAAGCCAAGATCCTCGTCGATCTCCGTACACTGAAGGGCACCGAAGCAGCGCTCGGCGGTACCTATCCGGCCGCTTCGCTCTATATGGATGCCGCATGGGTCGACGCCCATAAGGACGAAGTGCAGAAGCTTGCGAATGCTTTCGTCAAGACGATGCGCTTCATCCATACCCATTCCGCCGCCGAGATTGCCGACAAGATGCCGAAGGATTTCTACGTCGGCGACAAGGACGGCTACATCAAGGCTCTCGACGCCGGCAAGGAAATGTTCACGGCCGACGGCGTGATGCCGGAAGACGGTCCGAAGACGGTTCTCGCCGTGCTCTCGCAGTTCTCCAAGAACGTCAAGGGCAAGACGATCGACCTGTCGAAGACCTACACGACGGAATTCGTCAAGAACGTCAAGTAAGCAGCCATGACGCCGCTTCCGGCGAATTCCGGAAGCGGCGGTTCAAGGGACTTTGCAGTTCACTGGGCTTTGCGTGCACGCCCTGAAGGCACGCGTCAGGATCAGCACCATGCAACAGGATGAACGCCGCACACCGGCGATCGAGCTCATCAATGTCAGCCGCCGTTTCGTATCGCCGACCGGCAAGTCGTTGACCGCGCTGCGCGATTTCAACATGACGGTCGAGCGCGGCGAATTCGTCGCCGTCGTCGGACCGACGGGCTGCGGCAAGTCGACGACGCTCAATCTCGTAACCGGCCTTGCCAAGCCGAGCGCCGGCGAAGTCCGCCTGATGGGCGGCCCGGTCAGCGGCATCGATCCGCGCGTCGGCTTCGCCTTCCAGACGGATGCGCTGTTTCCCTGGAAGAACGTCATCGAAAACGTCATGGCCGGTCCGCTGTTTCGCGGCAAATCGAAGGCCGAGGCCGAAAAGATGGCCAAGGACTGGCTCGCCCGCGTCGGGCTTTCGAAGTTTCTGCATCACTATCCGCATCAGCTTTCCGGCGGCATGCGCAAGCGCGTGTCGTTGGCGCAGACCTTCATCAACGAGCCGGAAATCCTGCTGATGGACGAGCCCTTCTCGGCGCTTGACGTGCAGACCCGCACGGTCATGCACGAAGAACTTCTGAAGCTCTGGGCCGAACGCCAGGCCTCTGTCGTCTTCGTGACGCACGATCTCGAAGAAGCCGTTGCCCTTGCCGACAAGGTCTATGTGCTGACGGCCGGTCCCGCGACGGTCAAATCGGTCTACACAATCGACCTGCCGCGTCCGCGCGTCGTCTCGGAGATCCGCTACGAGCAGAACTTCATCGATTATTGCAAGACGATCTGGGACGACCTGCGCGAAGAGGTCGAAACCAGCTATCGCCGTGCCGCGGAAGCGGCATAAGGGAGGATTGATCATGGCAAACACAGCTCTCGAAGCAGGCAATGCCCCGATCTTCCGCGCCGGCACCTCGGACGCGGAAATCGAAGCTGCAGCACTGAAGGCGCTCGCTCGCCGCAAATACGTCGTGCTGGCATGGCAGATCGGCATTCTGCTCGCCATTATCGGCCTCTGGCAGCTCGCCTCAGACCTGCACTGGATTGACCCGTTCTTCTATTCGAGCCCCTATGGCATCGCCTGGCGCCTCTGGGAATGGGTTGTTGATGGCACGGAAAGCGGTTCGCTCTGGTACCATCTCGGCGTTACCATGGAAGAAGCGCTGATCGGCTTCATCATCGGCTCGGTCACCGGCGTCCTCGTCGGCGTCGCCCTTGGCCGCAACAAGCTCGCTTCCGATATCCTGTCGATCTACATCAAGGCGATCAACTCGATCCCGCGCGTCGTTCTCGCGCCGATCTTCGTGATGATCATGGGCCTCGGCCTGCCGTCCAAGGTGGCACTCGCCTTCATCATGGTGTTCTTCGTCGTGTTCGCCAACGCCTTCCAGGGCGTTCGCGAAGCCGACCGCAACATGATCGCCAATGCCCGCATCCTCGGCGCCTCCAACTGGCAGGTGACGCGCAATGTCATCCTGCCGTCGGCGATGAGCTGGATTTTTGCAAGCCTACACATCTCCTTCTCCTTCGCCATCATCGGCGCCATCGTCGGCGAGTTCGTGGGATCGCTTGCCGGTATCGGCTACCTGATCTCGATCGCCAAGGGCACCTATGACGCAGCCGGCCTCTATGCTGCGATCATCCTCGTGATGGTCGTCACGCTCGGCGCCGAATATGTGATGACGCTCATCGAGAACCGCATCACCCGCTGGCGTCCGCAGCAGAGCCTCGACACGCACTAGGCGGTCAATTTACTGGCACCTCCCAAGGCCAGGGCCGGGCGTCTTGCCCGGCCTTCTTTGATTTTGCACGCGGGGCCCCCCTCTCCCCGCGGGCGGGAAGAGGGGACTATATCGCCCAGCTCGCTTGCTGTTGCTTTTCCGCTGCCTGCGCTGTTCAAACAGCCGGCAGCCGCACGCTGACCAACAGGCCGCCGCCGGCCGCATCGCCAAGCGTCACCGAGCCGCCGGCGCCGTCGACCACTTCGCGGACGATGGCGAGGCCGAGGCCGCTGCCTTCGGGCTCGGTGCCCATGATGCGATAGAAGCGTTCGAAGACCTGGGTGCGTTCTTCCTCGGGAATGCCGGGGCCGTTGTCCTCGACCCATAGCAATGCCGTATCGCCTTCCTGACCGACGCCGACTGTTACGCGGCCGCCCGTCTGGGTGTAGCGCAAGGCATTGTCGACGAGATTAACAAGCATTTCGCGCAGCATGGTGCCATCGCCCTCGACATGGACCGGCGACTCGCCAGCCTCCAGCCCGAGATCGATATTGCGGCGCAGGGCCTCCTCGGCAAGCGTTTCCAGGACCCGCCGGGCCGTTTCCGCAAGATCGATCGTGTCGTTGCGCGGCCGCCGGCTGCCGGGTTCGGCGCGCGACAGCGTCAAGAGCTGGCTGGCAAGCCGGGTCACCTGCCGCGTGCTGGAGCGCAAGGCCGTCAGCGCCTCGTCGCGCCTGATATTGTCCGTTTCGCGCGCGGCAAAGCTTGCCTGGGTCGAGATCAGAGCGAGCGGCGTGCGCAGCTGATGGGCGGCGTTCGAGACGAAGCGGCGCTGCGCCGCCATCTGGTACTGCACCCGTTCCATATGATCGTTGAGGGCGTGGACGAGCGGCCGAAGCTCGTTCTGTACCATATGAGGGTCGAGCGGATCGAGGCGCTGGCGGCCGCGCTCGCGCACCGCGTCGCGCAGGCGCAGCACGGGCGCGAGGCCACGTTGCAGGCCGATGATCGTGACCAGGCCCGCAAGGAGGACAAGCGCGAGCTGCTTGGTGAAATCCGAAAGCCACAGCCTGCGGCGCATGGCATCCTGGCTGTTATGCGTGACGGCGACGGCGACGGAAATCGTGCCGTCCTGATCGAGGCCGACGACTGGATGGCTCAGCATGAGCACGCGGACGTCATCGGTCCGGAACATCTTGTCCTCGCCGACCCGGTCGCGCCCCGGCCGAGGCAGATCAGGAAAGCCGGCGACCAAGTTCCCCCATGCAGTCACGACTTGATAGAAGACCCGGTCGCCATAGCCGGTATCGAACATTTCCAATGCAGCGGGCGGGATGTCGATCTGCACCGTGCCGCTGGCATCGACGCGCACGGCCTCCGCGATCACGCGTGCCGAGGCAAGCAGAGTATGATCGGTGACGAGCTTTGACGTTGCGTCAGCCGAACGGAAGCTCAGATAGAGGTTGATGCAGATTGCGCCGATCAGGGTCAGCACGACCCAGGCGAAAAGTTGCGCCCGAAGGCTTGTCGCCAGCGCGCCGATGGCTCGGCTCAACATTCCCTGGCGTGGCGGCGTGTCATCATTGTGCATGGCGAAGGAGATAGCCGAGGCCGCGCAGCGTCGCGATCTGCACGGTGCTGCCCTCGAGCTTCTTGCGCACGCGGTGCACGTAGATCTCGATGGCGCTGGTGTCGGCGAGATCGTCGAATCCGAAGACGCTTTCCGACAGCGTCGTCTTGGTGACGGTCGTGCCTGCCTTCATCATCAGATGTTCGAGGACTGCATGTTCGCGCGGGGTCAGCGCCAGGGCTTCGCCGGCCAGATAGAACTGCCGCGTCCCGCCATCGAAGAGCAGATCGCCGACGGCGATCTCGGGCGCGGCGTGGTCGTGGCCGCGGCGCACGGCAGCGCGGATGCGGGCTTCGAGTTCGGCGATCTCGAAGGGCTTGGCGAGATAATCGTCGGCGCCGCTGTCGAGGCCGGCGACCCGGCCGTCGAGGCTGGCATTGGCCGTCAGGATGATAACAGGCACCTTGTTGCCACTCTGGCGCAGGCGCTTCAGCAGCGTCAGTCCATCCATTTTCGGCAGCGACAGATCGAGAATGACGATGGAATAGGCGGCGACTTTCAGCATGTGTTCGGCATCTTCGCCGTCATAGGCGATGTCGACGACATATTGCGCCTGACGCAGCGCCTTGCCGAGCCAGGACGCCAGTTCGCGGTTGTCTTCGACGATCAGGAGCCTCATGAAGCAACTATACAGCAAGTATCGGATGTAGCGAACATTTCCGGCGGTTTTCCAGTCAAGACGTCATCGACTGCCGAGCCGCAAACCCATCTCCCTGACCTCCTTCAGATACACCTTGCGCGCATAGGGCGGGGTCAGATTGTGATCGGCTTCGGGAATGATGGTGAGGCGTATATCCGGAAAATGCTTCAGGCCCGCGCCGTTGTCGCCGAACTGGTCATGCAGGTGATCGAGGCCGATGTCGTGGGCGCTGTAGATCAAGGACATGTCGACGCCGCGTCTGGTGAGCGTACGGAAGCCGCCCAGCACGGGTCCTTGTGCCGCGGCAAAGAAAGGAAAGGCGCCGAGCACCTGGCGGCTTGCTCGCACCGCGCGTCGGCCGAGCCCGGTCGCCATGTTGCACAGGGCGCTTTTCGCATCGATCTGGCCGCCGAAGAGCCTCTTCAATGTTTCCAATTGCAGGAGTTTTCGCCCGTAGGTTTCCAGCGACCTGGGGGCGAAGCGCAGGGCTTCATCGACAGATTGGCTCTCATCCCAATGGAAGCTGTAGGGATTGACCGTGATGAGGCCGCCGCAGCGCGTGTCGCGTAACGCCGCCTGGAAGGCGAGGTAACCGCCGCTGCAGCGTCCCACGACATAGGCGGGCAGGAGATCCTGCTTCTCCAGAAGATCCAGCGCCTCGGCGACATCCCGATGCTGTTCGCCGGAATAGAGCACCTGCTCCGGCGCGCCGGAAAGCGGCGGACTGTCGCCGACATTGGCCGTATCGAAACGCAGCGACGCTATGCCGTCGCGGGCAAGCGCGCGCGCCATGGTGACGGACATCCGGCCCCAGCCGGCGCTTCTGTCATAGGCCGTGGTCAGAAGCAGCGCGGTTGCGCCCGTGCGGGCGCCTTCGGGTTCGCAGAGAATGCCGAACATGCGGTTCCCCGCGCCGAAACGCAGCGGCGTCTCGCGAAAGCCTTCGCCGATAAGAGGCGCGGCGACCGGCGGCGCAAGATCGGTCGATGCGATCTCACCGGTTTCGGCGGCGACCGACTGCACCCATTCGACCAGTTTTCGGCCAGCTGCCGTCGGCATGGTCGCGACGGTGGGGTTCGAGACCAGATCGTCATAACCTTCGTAAGAGGCCTGCGTGACGTGGGGACCGAGCGTTTCGAGATGATGCGCAAAATCGGCGTCTCCCGGCCGGCCGGGGCGCGTCAGCACGAGGCAGTTCGCCGTGCCGAGCCCTTCTAGCGTCATGAGATTCAGCTTCTTCACCGCATCGGCGGTGCTATCGGGCATGCGCAGGCTGGCGACGGTGACGCCGTCGGTCTGACGTTGCGCCTCGGCAAGCCCCATGCCCTCATCGATCATCTTCGACCAGACGGTCAGTTCGCGCAGATAGGCGCGGCCGGAAATGACGGGCGCAAGAAAGGCGATGCCGTCAACGCCGGCAATATATTCGACAAGCGTTGCGGCGATAGTCCCGCCAAGACCCTGGCTGACAAGAATCAGGCGATCGCAGCCGGAAAGCGCCTTGAGCTTTGCCGCGGCGGCAAGCGCGGTATCCTGCCATGGTTTCAGGCCTTCGCCGTCATCGGCCAGGTCAAGTGCGTCGCCGGTGCCGGCATAGTCGAAACGCAGGCTGGCGACGCCGATGTGGGCAAGATCCTCCGCCAGAATCCGCCAGAACTTGCGCACACACATTTCCTCAAAGCCCCAGGGGCTGAGAAACAGCACGGCGGAGCCACGCGAAGGGGTAGCAGCCGATGTGAACAAGCCGATCGTTCCGGCGAAGGTCACCGGTGTCGCTGCGGATCTTGACTGTCTTTCCTTGTTCTGTTTTTCGGCGGCTCCCCAACCAGCCATGCTAGTCTCCTCACATTCGGCGCGGCGCCAATAGGGCCAGAGCCTGAGTGGCAATCGGATTGATACGTGCAGGCAATCGCGTCGCGATTTTCTGCATGACGTCGATATCTTCGGCTGGAACGGCTTTCAGCACTCTGAGCGCGACACCATAGGCGAGGACACCGCCGATGATGGCGCCGACGAGACCTGCGACACCGGTCAGCGCCTGAACAAAACCATAGGCTGCAGCCGCGCACAGAATGGCAGCAACCGTGACTTTTGCAAGGTTGATGAGCATGCCGCGTGTCGATCCTTCGAATTCCATGCGGCGCACCGTCAGCAGGCACAGGGCGGTAAAGGCGAGGAGACGGACCAGCGCCGCACCCTCGCCTCCGAAAAAGGGCACCGCGACCGCGCAGCCGATGACCATGATGACGCTGGCGATGACGCCTAGGACGGTGCGCTCGCGCACGCGGTCGAGCGAATAGAGATATTGCGTGCATATCTGCATGAAGACATAGGGTATCGCCGTCAGCGACAGCAGCGCGACCATGCTTCCGCTTGGCGCAAAGGCCGGGCCGAAGATCGTCACCACAAGCTCCGGCGAGATGGCGGCAAGCCCGAAACTCATCGGCAGGGTGATATAGGCGATACTGCGCGCCACGCCGGCAAAGACCTCGACCGGCAGCTTGTCGGAATCACGCGCGTGCATCTGCTCGGAGTAATAGGGCAGCAGACTGCCGCTCAATTGCACGGGGAGTTGCAGCGCCAGATTGGCGAGCGACAGGCCGACGGCATAGAAGCCGACCGCTTCGATGCCCCAGTAGCGTTGCAGGAAGATGAGCTCGATGCGATTGAGGAAAATCGAACTGTTGATGAGCTCGATCGAGAGGATGAGCGATGAGCCGACGAGGGTGGATAGTCCGACGCCGCAGCTGTTCTTGCGCGCGATGGCTATCCGCAGGGTCGCGATGAACATCGGCAGCTGGCCGATCGCATAGCCGGCAAGCGCACCGCTGACGCCAAAGAAGATGGCACCCAGCAATACGGTCACGAGCTGCAGCGCCGAGCTTGTCACCGTGATGCGCAGGAACGCGCCGACCTGCTGTTCGCCGATCAGATAGTTCTTGCTGTAGGCGCCAAGAGACTGAAGAACGAAGAATACGCCGGTTATGACAATGACTTCGGACGCGTCGCCGGCCCAATGTAGCCGCTCCGTATCCCAATAATAGGCGACGTAACCCGCGAGCAGTATGATGGTTGCGATGATCGTCGGCTGCAGAAGATAGGCGGCAAAGCCAAGGCGTTCTTCTGTCGAATAGCCGTTTCCCTTCAATTGCGGCAGGATGCGCAGCAGGGTGACGCCGGCGCCGAGCTCGGCGATCAGCGCGCCCGTCGTCGTCAGCCACAGGGAAAAGGCGATGATGCCGTTGGCCTCGGGGCCGAGCAGACGTGCCGCGATGATCGAACAGACAAAGCCGGTCGCAAGCAGGGTCAATCCCGCCGCGGCGTTCAGAACCGAATTTGCCATTATGCTCTTCGTCATGAAGACTGACCGTTCCTCAAATTGCCGGAACCTATTGCACATGTCCGGCTCTTCGTGGGGATAGCGTCAGCTCTATTTCATATGCCTTAATATTTAGGGTTTAATGCTGCGGTAAGTTCATTTTTTACTTCGGCTAATATTCTTTCTCTCTGATATTGGCCGCCTCGGGGCTTGTGCGGAGGATTTTAGTGTTCAGCCTCATCGTCTGCACCGTCGATCGGTTCGACCAGCTGGAGCGGCTTTTCCGCTCGCTGGCCGGGCAGAGCCACAAGGATTTCGAGGTCATCGTCGTCGATCAGAACGTCGACGACCGCCTGCGCGCGCTGATCGACGGCTTTTCCTCTTCCTTCCTCATTCGCCACATCCGCTCGCCGAAGGGGCTTTCGCGGGCACGCAACAACGGCATGGCGGTCGCGGAAGGCGATTATGTCTGCTTTCCCGATGACGACTGCTGGTATGAGGCCGATACGCTTTCGACGGCAGCGACGCTGTTCTCGGCCCATCCGGATCTCTCGATCGTCACCGGCCGCACGCTCGACGCCGAAGGTCTCGCTTCCGTCAGCCCGACGGGCGAGACGCGGCTTTCGCTGACGCGCTGGAATTATCTGAAGTGCGGCAACTCCAATGGCATCTTCGTCCGCCGAGCAGCGCTTTCCGATATTGGCGGTTTCGACGAGGATCTCGGCGTCGGTTCGGAATCGCCTTTCCAGAGCGGCGAAGAAGCGGATTTCCTGCTGCGGGCGCTTGCTGCCGGCAAACATGCGATGTTCTTTCCCGAGCTTATCGTCCATCACGATCAGGTCACCAGTGAGTATGGGCCACGACAGGTGGAGCGGGCGCGCAAATACGGGCGCGGCTTCGGCGCGCTGATGCGAAAGCAGGCATTTCCCTTGTATTACGTCGGCTACCGACTGTTCCGACCGGCTGTCAGCTGGCTGGCGGCGCTCGTGCGTTTCAACCTCGATGCAGCGCGCTACAAGCGCGCCTGGCTCGTGGGCATTGTGGAAGGTTACGCAGCCTGGCCGCGCTGGCGCAGAAGCTGAGGCGACTTGCCCTTCGGCGTCAGGGTTTCCGCGTAGACATCCATGTAGCGTTGGGCGACTTCGTCCCAGGCATAGGCGCGGGCATCGCGCAGAAGTTCCTGCCGCAGGCTGAGGTCGTCGGCCTCAAGGCGCTCGAAGGCCGCGGTCAGCGTGTCGGCGGCGGCTTCGGGATTGGAAAAATCCGACAGCATCAGCGCAGGGTGGGTTTCCGCCATTGCCTTATAGGCTTCGTTGGTGTTCAGCACCGGTAGCAGGCCCGCGCTCATGGCCTCGATCGCCACCAGGCCGAAGCCTTCATACTCGGAGGCCGAGGCGAAGAGCGAGGCGCGAGCGATGATGTTGCGGATCGCTCCGTCGTCGATCGACACGTGCAGCGCGACGTTGTGCTCCAGGCCGCGCGTCGCGATTTCCTTCTCCAACATCGGCCGATCGAGATCCGACGCGGCGCCGATGATGTCGAGATGCCAATCCTCGTGACGGGCCGCCAGCACCTTCATGGCATCGAGCAGGTGGTCGAGCCGCTTGTTGACCGAGAAGCGGCCGATGGTGACGATGCGGCGGCGGGCTTCGAGCGCGGCACAATTGGAAAATTTGCCGACATCGGCGCCGTTTTCGATCAAGCGCACGCGGCTGTCGGCGATCCTGGAAAAGAGCCGTGCGTCGGACTGGCTGCAGCAGATGAGCGAGTGATAGCCGAATGCTGAAAGCCGCGTTGCGGTATTGAACCAGATCTTCTTGATGGCGGCATATTTCTGCGTGTGGAAGAAGCCGCCATGGGTGGTGGCGACCATTGGCCGGCCATGCATCAGCTTGCCCCAGGCCAGCGCATCGAAGAAGAAATCGACGGCGTGGACATGAACGAGGTCGGCATCGGCCAGATGGCGGAAGACCTTTGGGGCCAGCGGATAGCGGCTGGAGCCGGACCAGGGAATGCGGACGATCTCGATGCCGTCGATGGTTTCACTTTCTGGGAGTTCACGGCCGGGATCGGAAAACAGGCTGTTGCAGGTGACGACGCGTACCCGATAGCCGCGGGAAACCAGCTGGCGGCAGAGATTGGCAACGACGTCTTCCAGGCCGCCCTTGTTCGGCAGAAACTGGCGCACGACATGCAGGATCAGCGGTCCGGCCAGCTTGTTTGCCTGATTATCCGCAACAGCCGATGTCATATCCACCCTCGACCCCTATGCCGTGCCGCACGACAGCAATCCGGCGCTGCAGCGCGCCGTCCGTTGATCAGTCGGCAAAGCAGATCATCGGGGCGGTTAAAAAGGGCTTAATCGCGGGCGGAAAGGCGAGTTGTTTCGGGCAAGAGGGTTAATAGCGGGGCGATATACGGCAGGAAGGTCAAGCTTGTCAGGTGAATGTGACGATGCTGGACCATTGTGTCTGGCCGTCGCTCTTGGACCATGCCCCTCACCCTAGCCCTCTCCCCGCTTGCGGGAAAAGGGGACAGCTTCGGTGTTCGTCGCACACCTTTTGTCTCGCCCACAGAACTCAATCGACTCTCACTCCGCGTGAAAACGGGGAGAGGGTTGGGGTGAGGGGCAATTTCGAATGAGACGGTGTTCAGACCCGAAGTCCGAACCTCTCAAAACGCTCGGAAGGTCAGTGTCGTCAGCGAGCGGATGATACCCGGGATGTTGGCGATGTGGTCGTTGATGAATTTGCCGATATCCTGCTCCTCGGCGATGTAGACCTTCATCAGCAGGTCGTAGTCGCCGCTGGTGGAATACAGCTCCGAAACCAGCTCCGTCTGGTAGATCGCGTCGGCGACCTCGTAGGTCTTGCCGGGAGAGCATTGGAGCTGAACGAAAATGGGCTTCATGAGGGTGTCCTGCTTTTGGCTGCGACCGCGATGGCGATCGGCTTTTTCTCTATAATGGTCGAAAGCGCCGTCGCCATGCAAGTTTTTCTCCAGAGCGGATAATTTTAGGTGTGTTCGACGTAGAATCTGAATCCGCCCTGGAATCAAAGAGGTGGAGCATGATGTCGTCCGAAAGCCCCCACACTTTTTCGGCATCATGCTCTGTCCACCGGATGTCGCTCTTGCCGCTTCCGCAATTTCGCGCATAGCGCTAGATTGCCGCGATTATCTCTGTTGATTGGACTGATTTCATGCTGAATGACCCGCGCTCCCATGGTCTCTGGGAAAAGACCGCCCCCTCGCCGCCGGCGACGACGCCGCTTTCCGGGGAGGTGTCTGCCGATGTCGTGGTGGTCGGCGGCGGCTATACCGGTCTTTCGACGGCGCTGCATCTGGCGGAAGCCGGCACGAATGTCGTGCTGCTGGAGGCCAATGAAATCGGCTTTGGTGGCGCCGGTCGTAATGTCGGTCTCATCAATGCCGGCATGTGGGTGATGCCGGACGATCTTCCCGGTGAACTCGGCGCCATCCATGGCGAGCGGTTGCTCGATCTGCTCGGCAATGGGCCGAAGCTGGTCATGGAGCTGATCGATAAGCATGGTATCGCCTGCGAGCTCGAGCGCAACGGCACGCTGCATTGCGCCGTCGGGCCGGAGGGATTGAAGGAAATCGAGGAGCGTGCCCGGCAATGGGGCAAGCGCGGTGCGCCGGTTACCGTCCTCGATGCGCGGGAGACAGAGCGCCGGGTCGGCAGCTCGGCTTATGCGGGAGCGCTGCTCGACATGCGCGCTGGCACGCTGCAGCCGCTTGCTTATGCCCGAGGCCTTGCCCATGCCGTGGTGAAATCAGGCGTCGCCATCCATACCGGCAGTCGTGTGACGTCGACGGAAAGAAGCGGCGCGAAATGGGTGGTTTCGACCGATAGCGGCAAGGTCAGCGCCGACTGGATCGTCGTCGCCACCGACGCCTACAGCACCGGTCCGTGGGAGGCGATCAGGAACGAACAGGTGCATCTGCCCTATTTCAATTTCGCGACCGTGCCGCTGGGCGACAACCTGCGCAAGTCCGTGCTGCCGGGGCGCGAGGGTGCTTGGGACACCAAGGAAGTGCTCTCGTCCTTCCGCATGGACCAGGCCGGCCGGCTCGTCTTCGGCAGCGTCGGCGCTCTGCGCAATACCGGTCTTGCCATTCACAAGAACTGGGCGCGGCGGTCGATCAGGAAGCTCTTTCCGCAGCTTGGCGACATCCCCTTCGAATGCGAATGGCATGGCAAGATCGGCATGACCGACAATGCCCTACCGCGCTTCCATAAGCTCGCCCAGAATGTCGTCGGTTTCTCGGGCTATAATGGTCGCGGCATCGCGCCGGGCACCGTGTTCGGCAAGGTACTTGCCGGCCATATTCTTGGGCAGATTTCCGAGGCGGATCTGCCGCTGCCGGTGACCGATATCGTCGAGCCGAGCTTCAGGGCAGCGAAGGAAATGTGGTACGAGGCCGGCGCCCAGGCCGCGCATTTTGTCGGCGCCAGGGTCTGAAGCAATTCCAGGAAAAGTGCGCAGCGGTTTTCCGTCCGGAATTGCGAGACAATAGATAGAACAGTCAACGAAACAGCATTACGGGAAGAGGAAACAAGATGACCGCGACATCAGATCTTGCTGCCGAAACCAAGGCAATATTGACGGAGCTTGGCGTATCGGCCGATCGCTACACCGGCGGGACGCTTGCCGTCACCTCTCCGGTGACGGGCGGCGAGATCGGCCGGCTCAAGGAGCATTCGGCTGAGGACGCGAAGGGCGCGATCGCGGCGGCGCACGAGGCGTTTCTCGCATGGCGCAATGTGCCGGCGCCGAAGCGCGGCGAGCTGATCCGCCTGCTCGGCGAGGAGCTGCGTGCCGGCAAGGCGGCGCTCGGCCGACTCGTCTCCATCGAAGTGGGAAAGATCACCTCCGAAGGCCTCGGCGAAGTGCAGGAGATGATCGATATCTGCGATTTCGCCGTGGGGCTGTCGCGCCAGCTTTACGGCCTGACCATCGCCACCGAACGCTCGGAGCATCGGATGATGGAAAGCTGGCATCCGCTGGGCGCGATCGGCATCATCTCCGCCTTCAATTTCCCCGTTGCCGTCTGGTCGTGGAATGCGGCGCTCGCCATCGTCTGCGGCAATTCCACCATCTGGAAGCCGTCGGAAAAGACGCCGCTGACCGCGCTTGCCGTGCAAGCCTTGTTTGAAAGGGCGCTGAAGCGCTACGTCGCTGAGGGCGGCGAGGCGCCGGCCAATCTGTCGACGCTGTTGATCGGCGGCCGCGATCTCGGCGAGTTGCTGGTCGATCACCCGCAGGTGCCGCTGGTTTCGGCGACCGGCTCGACGGCGATGGGCCGTGCGGTCGGCCCGCGCCTTGCCGGCCGTTTCGCCCGGGCCATCCTCGAACTTGGCGGCAACAATGCCGCCATCGTCTGCCCGACGGCCGACCTCGATCTCACCCTGCGCGGTGTCGCCTTTTCCGCGATGGGCACGGCCGGCCAGCGCTGCACGACTCTGCGCCGCCTCTTCGTCCATGACAGCGTCTACGATCAGCTCGTTCCGCGTCTGCAGAAGGCCTATGGTTCGGTGACAATAGGCAATCCGCTTGAAGCAGGAACCCTCGTCGGTCCGCTGATCGACGGACAGGCCTTTGACCGCATGCAGTCGGCTCTTGCCGCAGCGAAGTCAGCGGGCGGCACGATCACCGGCGGCGAGCGCGTCGAAAACGGTTCGGCCGATGCCTTTTACGTTCGCCCGGCCCTGGTCGAAATGCCAGAGCAGACCGGCCCGGTCGAGCAGGAAACCTTCGCGCCGATCCTCTATGTGATGAAATACAGCGATTTCGACAAGGTTCTGGCGTTGCACAATGCCGTGCCGCAGGGCCTGTCGTCCTCGATCTTCACCAACGACATGCGCGAGGCAGAGACCTTCGTCTCGGCACGCGGTTCGGATTGCGGTATCGCCAACGTCAATCTCGGCCCCTCAGGCGCCGAGATCGGCGGCGCATTCGGCGGTGAAAAGGAAACCGGCGGCGGACGCGAGTCCGGCTCCGATGCCTGGAAAGCCTATATGCGCCGGGCGACCAATACGATCAACTACGGTCGCACGCTGCCTCTGGCTCAGGGCGTCAAGTTCGACGTGGCCTAGCGCAGGAGCATTTCCAGGAAAAGTGCGTAGCGGTTTTCCGTCCGGAATGCGTAAGGGAACAATAAGATAGAGTTTTTGCTGCGTTGCGATGAGGCGGATGAGGGCGTAGAAAGCCTTTATCCGCCTCATTTGTTTTCAAGGTCTTGCCTCATGCATCTGTCGCTCGCCGAAGCCGAAACATTGGTCGTGGAGGCGTTGCAGCGAAGCAAGGTGAGCGACGGGAATGCCCGCTCCGTGGCGGTCGCGCTCGTGGCGGCCGAAGCGGCGGGGCAGGGTGGTCATGGGTTGCGCCGTGTTCCCGCCTATGCCGGGCAGGCCAAGGTCGGCAAGACCGATGGTTTCGCAACGCCGCAGGTGAGCCGGCCCTTTCCGGCCGTGCTGCGCATCGATGCCGGCAACGGCTATGCCTATCCCGCTCTCGATCTCGCCGTTGACGCGCTTCCAAACATAGCCCGCGAGCAGGGGATCGCGCTTGCCGCCATCAGCCGATCGCACCATGCCGGCGTCATGGGCCTGACGGTGGAGCGCTTTGCCGATCAGGGACTGGTGGCGCTGATGGTCGCCAATGCACCGGCGGCGATGGCGCCCTGGGGCGGCAAGACGCCGGTTTTCGGCACCAATCCCATCGCCTTTGCTGCGCCGCTTCCCGGCGACGAGCCTGTTGTCATCGATCTCGCGCTTTCGAAAGTGGCGCGGGGCAAGGTGATGGCGGCGCGCCAGCAGGGCGCTCCGATCCCCGCCGACTGGGCTTTCGACCGCGAGGGGAGGCCGACCACCGATGCCGAAGAAGCCTTGGCCGGCACCATGATCCCGGCCGGGGATTCGAAGGGTGCGGCACTCGCTCTCATGGTGGAGATCCTCGCAGCCGGCCTAACCGGCGCCAATTACGCCTTCGAATCCTCCTCGCTCTTCGACGACAAGGGTGGGCCGCCGGCGCTTGGCCACACCATCATCGCCATCAATCCGGCGGCGACAAGTGGCGCGGATACGGCGCAGCGGCTGGCCTTGCTGGCAGGCGAGATCACCCGCGATCCCAATGTCCGCCTGCCGGGCCGGCGCGGGCAGAGTTCGCGGCGGCTTGCGCTGATGGAGGGGATCTCCGTCGAGGATGAGGTGATTGCGGCGATAGAGAGGCTTTGAAGGCTGTTTAAGGTGATGGTCGGGTGAGTGTGTCTTTGTCGTGCTTTCACACACGGCCCCTCACCCCAGCCCTCTTCCCGCAAGCGGGGCGAGGGAGTTATCGCGCTAAGCTAATGTGTCGATGTGCGAAGATGGGAGCTCTTTGACTCGGTCATCCCCTCGCCCCGCTTGCGGGGAGAGGGCTAGGGTGAGGGGCCAGGCATGTTGTTGTTGCATTAAATTAGACGCCTGACGGCCACCCGCAGCCCACCAATCAAGCGACCGCCGGCTTCTCGTCCAGCCAGCCGCCGGTGAAGCCGGCGCGTTCGAGACCGGTTCGGAGGATCGGGGATTGCCGCATCAGATTCCAGATCATGCCGGTGCGGGCGTTTTCGATCATCATGACCAGCAGACCCTGGTCAAGCGCGACGGAGCGATCGTCCACCCAGCCTTCCGGACCGGGACCCTTGACGCTCGGATTGAAGCCGCCGGGGAAGCGGCCGTCGAGCAGCAGGTTGGGATAGGTCGAAAGCAGCGCCCGCGTGCCGTCGAGTGCGGCCTGGCGGTCGAAAGGTAGGCAAGAGAGCGGGCCCCAGGGGGCGATGGTGCCGTCGTCTGGGCCGAGCGGAGCGCCGCGGGCGGCATAGCCGAACAGTTTCGGGGCGTAGCGCAGGCTGTGCTTGGTGCCGGTGGGGTTCGGGCCGTCGCAGGCGGAAAGACCCCATATATCCTTGGTGTAGCCGGCGAAATGGCTGGGATTGCGCTCGGTGTAATCACGCTGCACTGATATCGCCGTCTGCGTATTGCGGAAGTAATCGGTGTCCTTGTCGGCGACATGCTTGTCGCGGATGCCGCGGAAATCGATCCAGGCATGCGAGAAGAGATGGATGAACAGCGGCCCTGCATAGAGGAAGGGCGTGTCCTTGAACATCATCCAGGTATAGGTCGAGGCGAAGGCGTCGTAGCTGGATGGTGGAATAGGATGCGTGGGCGAGCCGAGCGCCAGCACATAGAGGAAGATCGCCTCGTCATAGCCCTGGTAGCGCCAGCGCAGGAAGCCGCTGGCCGGCTTCCAGCCCATGCTGATCGTCTGGCCCTTGTTCAGCGCCCAATGCCAGTCGCAGCGTTCGTAGAGGAATTTCGCCTGCTTGCGGAGATCGCGCTCGACCTGACTGTTTCCGGTGAAATAGGCGGCCGCCGTCAGGACGCCGATCAGCAGCAGACCGGTATCGATGGTCGAAAGCTCGCTGTTCCAGGCGCGGTTGCCCGTCTCCATATAGAGGAAGTGATAGTAGAAGCCGCGATGGCCAGTGGCCCCGCGCTCGGTGCCCTGATCGCTGTTGGCGAAGAAATCGAGGGCGGCCAGCACCCGTTTGGCCGCATCGGCGCGGCTGATCCAGCCGCGCTCGACGGCGACCGGATAGCTCGAAAGCGCAAAGCCGACCGCGGCGATGCTGCAATGGCTTGTTTTGATGGAGGTATCCGCCACCAGTCCGTTTTCCGGATTGGTATGGAGCATGAAATATTCGAACGCAGAGCGTTGCAATTGGTCGATCAGCGCGTCGTCGGTTTCATTTACCTGCTGCAGCATCGTCTATCCGTCTCCTCGGCGCTCCCGTTCCCTGCTGAACATGGGAGCTTGGATAGTTGCAAATCAAACATGATTAACGATGACATACTTTTGTGGAGGATTCTTTAATATCAGTGGGTTGTTGAGGTGGTCATCCCCAACCCTGAGGGCTGAAGATGCGCTCTATGGGAGATTTCAATCAATGAAACCCGCAAAAGTAGAATAACGGCGGCTGCACCAACCCATTCGGCAAGGGGCGATATATCGGCCGTGTAGTGATTCGCGTCGATGAAATGGCTTTAGCCGAGCGCGGTTTCCAGCCGTCGTTTCAGCCGCGCCAACGTTCTGCCAAACACCGCCTCATCTTCGAGGGCTCTGGCAAGCGTCAATGCGCCCTGGATGCCGATCACAGCCTCTTCGGCGAGCGGCTTCGCTTCTGCGCCCGGCGCGCCGGCTTTGAGCAGCGCGCCGGCAAGCGCTTCGATCCAGCGATGAAAGTAGCCGCGGATGGCTGCCGAAAAGTGATCGCGGGTTTCGTCCAAGGCAAAGGCGCCGATCAGGCAGACACGGCGGCCGGAACGGAAATAACTGTCCGTCGTCTCCCACATGCGCGCGATGGCGGCACGCGGCTCGCCCTCTTCGAGCGGCCTGAACATTTCCGTCACGAACCAGGCGTCGATATGGGCGATAATCTCGGCCGCCATCTCTTCCTTGCCGCCCGGAAAAAAGTGATAGAGGCTGCCCTTCGAAAGCTTCGTGCGGGCGGTGATGTGGCTCATCGATGCCCCCTCGTAGCCGAGCTCGCGGAAGACTTCAGCAACGAGGGCGATGGCGTCGGGCTTTTCGAAGACGGTTCGCACCATCTCAAAGGCCAAGATCGGAAAGGCCGGGGTGATCGTCAGGCCGGCGGCCGAGCGGCCAGTGGAATTTCCGGTCTTCCTGCCTGATCGGCATGTCGTTGATGGAGGCGAAGCGGCGCTGCATGAGGCCGTCGGCATCGAATTCCCAGTTCTCGTTGCCATAGGAGCGGAACCAGTGGCCGCTGTCGTCATGCCATTCATAGGCAAAACGCACAGCGATGCGATTGCCCTCGAAGGTCCAAAGTTCCTTGATCAGCCGGTAATCCAGCTCCCTTGCCCATTTGCGCGTCAGGAATTCGACAATCTCCTTGCGGCCGCGCGGGAATTCGGCGCGGTTTCGCCATTGGCTGTCTTCCGTGTAGACCTTGGAAACGCGCTCGGGATCACGGCTATTCCAGCCATCTTCGGCCATGCGGACCTTGGCGATTGCAGTTTCGCGGGTGAAAGGCGGGACGAGTGGGGTCGGCATGATGATCTCCTTGTAGACCGATCGGTTATTAATAAACCGATCGGTCTACAAGATCAAGAGGCGATCTTTACGTGGGGCGTGGGGCTCAACGGGCGAATTTTCGCGCCCCGGCGACGCAGGCGACGACGCCGATGGTCACAACGAGCATCGACCAGCTGACGCTTTCCTTGAGGAGTGCTGCGGCAAGCGCGAAGCCGAAGAAGGGCTGCAGGAATTGCAGCTGGCCGACGGCGGCAATGCCGCCCTGTGCCAGTCCGCGATACCAGAAGACGAAGCCGATCAACATGCTGAAGAGCGAGACATAGGTGAGACCGAGCCAGGCGGGGCGGCCGATACCGTCGATCGTGTGCGGCATGGTCACGACGCAGAGCGCGATCATAACGGGCAGGGAGAGGACCAGCGCCCAGCAAATGACCTGCCAGCCGCCGAGCCGGCGCGAAAGCACGGCGCCTTCGGCATAGCCAAGTCCGCAGACGATGATGGCCGCCAGCATCAGGAGATCGCCGACCGGCGAGGCCGATATGCCCTGGGTCAGAGCATAGCCGCTGACGAGTGCACTGCCGATGGCGGAAAAGATCCAGAAGGCCGCACGTGGCCGTTCGCCGCCGCGCAGTACCCCGAAGATGGCAGTCGCCAATGGTAGCAGGCCGATGAAGACGATCGAATGAGCCGAGGTGACGTGCTTCAGCGCCAGCGCCGTCAGCAGCGGAAAGCCGACGACGCAGCCGAGCGCGACGATCGCAAGCGAGACGATGTCGCCGCGGGCGGGGCGCTTTTCGCGAAAGGCAAGCAGCAGGCAAAGGCCCAGCATGCCGGCGATCACCGCGCGAGCAACGGTCAGGAACAGCGGGTCGAAATCCATCACGGCCACGCGGGTCGCCGGCAGCGAGCCGCTGAAGATCACCACACCCGTCAAACCGTAGATCCATCCTGTCGTCGTCTTGTCCATTGCACATGCTCCTTTTGATCACAGCGGTATCGGAAAGTTCGGCTGGTCAAGCCAGAGACAGTGCAGTACAATTTTCGAGAACTGTTATGGTTTGAAAGGCAGTACAGATGGATGATCTATCGTCACGGAGCGCAGGTGGGAGCACCCGCATCGAGGGGGTGATGACGGCGATTTCCGATCGCATCGCCAGTCGCAGCCTGATGCCGGGGGCGCGACTTCCTTCCGTGCGCGGCTTTGCCAAGGCGATGCAGGTGTCGGTTTCCACCGTCGTGGAGGCTTATGAGCGGCTTGCCGCCGAAGGCACGATCCGCTCGCGCCCGGGCTCGGGATTCTATGTATGCGGTTCGCTGCCACCGCTGTCACTGTCGGAAAGCGGTACGGCATCCGATCCCAATGTCGATCCGCTGTGGATCGCGCGGCAATCGCTCGAGATGGGCGATGACGTCCTTAAGCCCGGCTGCGGCTGGCTTCCGCCCTCCTGGCTACCGCAGCCGGGATTGCGGCGCGCGCTGCGAACGCTGGCGCGAGGGGATATGGGCGTGCTTGCCAATTACGGAACGCCGCTCGGCCTGCCGCCACTGCGGCAGCTGCTGGCAAGACGCCTCGGCGATCATGGCATCACAGTGCGGCCGGACCAGATCATGCTGACGGAATCCGGAACGCATGCGATCGATCTTCTCTGCCGTTTCCTCGTCGAGCCCGGCGATACCGTGCTGGTCGACGATCCCTGCTATTTCAATTTCCATGCGCTCCTGCGTGCGCATCGCGTCAACGTCATCGGCGTGCCCTTCACGCCGACGGGGCCGGATATAGAGCTGTTCGGTGAGGCTCTCGAGCGGCACAAGCCGCGGCTCTACATCACCAATTCGGCGATCCACAATCCCACAGGCGCCGTGCTCTCGCCTGTCACGGCGCATCGCCTGCTGAAATTGGCCGAGGCTTCCGGCCTGATCATCATCGAGGACGATATCTTCGCCGATTTCGAGCATGTGCCGGCGCCGCGTCTTGCCGCCTTTGATGGGCTCGACCGGGTGATCCATATCGGCAGTTTTTCCAAGACGCTATCGGCTTCGGTGCGCTGCGGCTTCATCGCTGCGAGACGAGACTGGATCGACGGGCTTGTCGATCTCAAGGTCGCAAGCAGTTTCAGCTCCGGGCAGTTGTCCGCCGAACTGGTCTATCTCACCTTGAAGGATGGCAGTTACCGCAAGCATGTCGAGGCGCTGCGGCTGCGGCTCGCCAAGACCATGTCGGAGGTATCGGCGCGGCTGGAGGCGATCGGCATCGTGCCCTGGCTGAAGCCGCAGGCCGGGATGTTTCTCTGGTGCCGGCTACCGGAGGGGCTCAATGCCGCCGATGTCGCACGCGCCTGCGTCGCCGAGGGCATCGTCCTCGCACCAGGCAATGTGTTCAGCCTTTCGGATGGCGCCGGACGCTTCATGCGGTTCAACGTTGCGCAATCGACCGATCCTCGCATCTTCGATGTGCTGGAAGCGTCCATGCGACGCCTGAAATAGCCGCTTTCATCGGTGGATTGCGTTCGGTTTTCGCCGTATTCGGAAGGGGCGGAAGGCCACCGCTCTTGCCAGATGGAAATGATCCGTCATAGCTTTGCCACATCGCCGCGCCAATTGCGGCCCACATCGGCTCAGAAATATTCGACTAAATGAGGTCGGTCGTGCGCGTTCTGCTTGTTGAAGACGACAATATCCTCGGATCATCGCTGAAAAAGGCGCTGGAAAAGCATGCCTATGGCGTCGACTGGATGCGCGATGGCGAATCCGGCCTCGAGGCTGCGGCGCATTCGCATTTCGCCGCGATCATCCTCGACATCAACCTGCCGCTGCTGAGCGGCATGGAGGTGCTGCGGCGCATCCGACAGCGCGGCAATTCCGTGCCGGTGCTTTTGCTGACGGCGATGGATTCCGTTCGGCAGAAGGTCGAAGGTCTCGATGAGGGTGCCGACGACTATCTGGTCAAGCCCTTCGATCTCGACGAATTGCTGGCGCGGCTGCGCGCACTCATCCGACGGCGCGACGGGCGAACCGAAAGCGTCATCCGCTGCGGCGAGGTGGAGGTCGACCCCTCCGCCATGGTGGCGCGCAAGGGCAGTGTGCAGGTGCATACCACGGCGAAGGAGTTCCATCTCTTGAAGCTGCTGATGGAGCGCAGCGGTCGATACGTGACGAAGAACGATATCGAATATGCGCTCTACGATGCTGAAAACACCGTAGAGAGCAACACGATCGAAGTGACGATCTACAATCTGCGCAAGAAGCTCGGCACCGATTTCATCAAGTCGATCCGCGGCGTCGGCTACATGATCGAGCGATGAACAATTCCACGCTTACCAGGAAGCTATTTCTCCGTATTGCGCCAGTCGTCGTGGTGACCATCGTCGTGATCGCCGCCTTCGCCTTCAACAGCGCGACGCGGGAGATCAACAATATCTACGATGCCCAGCTCATCGACGATGCCAATGTCATCTGGAGCCTGCTGCGCCGCCCACTGGAGAGGAATCCGGACCATGCGGCCAAGCAGATCGACGACATCGACTTCAATATGGACAATCAGCTGGCCTTCAATGAAGACGCCGATGATTATGCCGACGCCCATATGTTTCGCGCCTGGGTCGATGGCAAGATCCGCTTCTACAGCAGCACGGCGTTCCTCTCCGATGTGCCGCAGCAGAGGGTCGGTTTCACCACCCTGACCTATGGCGGGGAGGAATGGCGCATCTATTCGCTGCCGATCCCGAGCACGAGCATCGTGATCGAGCTCGGCGAGAAGATCGCGCTTCGCGAAACGCTCGTTTCCAACATTCTCCTCAATCTCTTCTTCCCGCTGCTGATGCTGGTGCCCGTCATCGGCTTTCTGATCTGGCTCGGTATCAACAGCGGCCTGCGCACCATTCACGGGCTGGTGCGGCAGATCCGCACGCGATCGCCCGACGATCTCTCGGCCATTCCCGTCGAGGAGCTGCCGCGCGATCTGCTGCCGCTTGGCCGGTCGATCAACCAGCTGCTGGAAAAGCTCGCCCAGTCGCTGACGCTGGAGCGGCGCTTCTCAGACCTTGCGGCCCATCAGCTGCGCACGCCGCAGGCGAGCGTGAAGCTGCTTTTGCGGATGCTCGAACACAGCGACAGCGATCACGAGCGGCAGGCGATCATTTCCGATCTTGTCGCCAGCAACAACCGCACCATTCATCTGATCGAGCAGCTGCTGCGGCTCGCCAGGGTCAGCCACCACCCCCTCAATCTGACATCGGTGCCTCTCTATCACTGGATGGCCTCGCTCATTGCCGAATTCGGCAACATCATCACCAGTCGGGAGCTTGACGTCGTGCTGGAAGGGGACGAGCCGATCGAGGTTACGACCGACGAGTCGCTGTTGCGCATGCTGGTCACCAACCTGCTCGACAATGCCATCAAATACACGCCAGCGGGCGGGGAGATCAAAATTTCCATCACCTCCGAGGATGGTTTTGGTTGCATTTCGATCAGCGACAGCGGCCCCGGCATTCCGCCGCATGAGCGGGAGGCGGTGTTCCAACGCTTCTATCGTCTCAATACGCTTCACACCGAAGGCGCAGGCCTCGGCCTCGCCATCGTCGCGGATACGGCGGACCGTCTCTCGGCGTCGGTCGACCTTTCGACCTCGCGCCTGGGTAGTGGTCTTCAAGTCGATCTAAGATTGCCTTTGAGCTAAAAATCAACGCCTCGTCGTTTTTCATTTTCAGATCATTTTCCGCTCATACCCGGCTCATCTGAGGTTGTTAGACGCAACTTAGGATAAGGCGAAAGGGTATTTCATGCAGGTGTTTTGCGATTTTGATGGAACCATATCCATCGAAGACGCGACGGATATGGTGTTATCCCGTTTCGCTGGCTCAGAGTGGGAAAATATCGAGCAGCTGTGGAAGCAGGGGCTGATCGGCTCCGGCGAATGCATGCGCCGGCAGATCGCCCTCATCGAGGCAAACAGAGGCGAGCTTGACCGCTTTCTCGACACGCTGGCGATCGATCCCGGCTTCGAGGCTTTTCTGTCATTTTGCCGCCGTGGCGAATTGCCTGTCACGATCGTCAGCGATGGTGTGGACTATTTCATCCGCCGCATCCTTGCGCGCCATGGCATCGAGGGCCTGCCGATCGTCGCCAATGTGCTCACCTGCAGCGTCTCTCAGGGCCGCGAGTCCTATTCGCTGTTCCCACCCTTCACGGCAACCGGCTGCGTGTCCGGTGCCGGCGTCTGCAAATGCCGTGTCGTCGATAGCAATGACCTGCAGGTCTATGTCGGCGACGGGCGAAGCGACTTCTGCGTTTCCGACAAGGTCGACCTCGTTTTCGCGAAGGCCAAGCTCGTCGATTACTGCGAGGAAAACGGCATTCCCTATGTCGGTTTCGAAGACTTTTCCGATCTGCTTCCAAAGATGGAAGCCGTTCTCCCGAGCGTCGAGCGACGCTCCCGTACGCTGCCGCATTTCAAGACGGCGTAAACCAGACCGAGAGGCATTGAATGAAAACGAATGCAGCCGAAGCCTTCAGCGGCGAGACCGAGTCCGTCCGCTCCGAAGAAGAATTGCGCGCGCTTGAGGAGATCTATTGCTCCCACGGCGATACGGTTCACTATACGGACAAGCCGAAGTTCTTCGAAGGATGCGAAGGCTCCTTCGTTTATGACAGCACCGGCACGCCGTTCCTCGATCTGCAGATGTGGTACTCCGCCGTCAATTTCGGCTACCGCAACGAGCGCCTGAACGCGGCCGCCCATCGCCAGCTCGACCAGCTGCCGCAGGTCGCTTCGCAATATCTGCATCGCGAGAAGGTCGAACTTGCGACGCTCATCGCCCAGGATGCCGAGCGCAAGTTCGGTCACAAGGGCCGCGTACACTTCAACGTCGGCGGTTCGCAGGCGGTCGAGGATTCGCTGAAGCTCGTACGCAACTATACCGGCGGCAAGAGCCTGATGTTCGCCTTCGAGGGTGGCTACCACGGCCGCACGCTCGGCGCCTCGGCCATCACCTCGAGCTACCGCTATCGCCGCCGCTATGGCCATTTCGGCGATCGCGCTCAGTTTGTCGAGTTCCCCTATTACTTCCGCGGCCCGAAGGGCATGTCGAAGGAAGAATACGGTCATTATTGCGTCCAGAAGTTCGCCCGCCTGTTCGAGAGCGAATATAACGGCGTCTGGGACCCGAAGGCCGGCAAGTCCGAATATGCCGCCTTCTACATCGAGCCGATCCAGGGCACGGGCGGCTACGTCATCCCGCCGATGAACTTCTTCGTCGAACTGAAGAAGGTGCTCGACGATCACGGTATCCTGCTCGTCGTCGACGAAATCCAGATGGGCGTCTATCGTACCGGGAAGCTCTGGTCGATCGAGCACTTCGGCGTTTCGCCTGATGCGCTCGTCTTCGGCAAGGCGATCACCAACGGCCTCAACCCGCTTTCCGGCGTCTGGGCCCGCGAAGAGATGATCAACCCGACCATCTTCCCGCCCGGCTCCACGCACTCGACCTTCGCCAGCAACCCGATGGGCACCGCTGTCGCGCTCGAAACGATGAAGATGCTGGAAGAGGAAGATTTCGGCGCCGCCGTCATGGAAAAGGGCGCACACTTCCTCGACGGGTTGAAGCAGCTGCAGAAGCGCCACGTCATCGTCGGCGAAGTCGACGGTCTCGGCCTCGCCCTGCGCATGGAAATCTGCAAGGATGACAGCTACACGCCGGACAAGGCGACGCTGGACTGGATGTGCGACGAAGGCATGAAGGGCGACCTTCAGGTGGGCGGAAAGACCTATGGTCTCGTGCTCGATGTCGGCGGCTACCACAAGAACGTCATCACCTTCGCACCGAACCTGCTCATCACCCGAGAAGAGATCGACCTGGCGCTCGCCCTGCTCGATCAGCTTCTGACGCGCGCTGCCCGGAGATAAGGCCGTGCAACTGCTGCTTCTTCATCTTGATGATGCGTTGGAGTTGCAGCCCGACTTCGTGCGCGCGTGCAAATTTGCAGGCGCGCACCAGTATTTCGGCAAGAATGCCGGGCAGCAGGTTCGATTGTGGAGCAAACAGAGCGCCCTTGACGACCTCAGCCGCGAGATCGTCAAGAACAGGCCGACGACGGGCAAGTCCCCGCAACTGTGTTTCATGGGGTCGGGCGATTTCCACCACATCACCGCCCTCCTGCTTGATGACGCGCTTGAACGCCAGTCCGGTGCGGCGACGCTGATCCATTTCGACAATCATCCGGATTGGGTCAAATTCGACGGCGGCATGCATTGCGGATCCTGGGTCAATCGCGCCCTTGCCAACCCCAACATCCAGCGGGTCATTACCATCGGCGTCTGCAGCCATGATCTTCGCAGCCCGGAGCGCAAGGGCGCCAATCTGCACTGGCTCGGCGACGGCAAGCTGGAACTCTACCCTTACGAACATCCGCCGAGCCGCGTACTGGCCGATTACGGCACTGGCGCCAGCTACCGGCAGGAAAAGGGTGCGCTGCACTGGAAGTCGATCGCCGAGATCGGCGAGGAAAATTTCATCGACCACATGCTGAGCCGCATTCGCACCGAGGCGGTCTATGTCACGATCGACAAGGATGTGCTGGCCGCCGACGATGCCGTGACCAACTGGGATCAGGGCCGCATGCGGCTGCCTTATCTTCTGGCTCTGATCAGCGAAATCGGCAGCCGTCACCGCATCATCGGTGCGGATGTCATAGGAGATTATTCAACTCCGAGTTATGCTGGCAGCCTTCGGACGCAGTTCATGAAGCGTGCGGAGATCTTCATCGATCAACCGCGCATGCGACAGGGCGTCGAAACGATGAGGAACATCAACAGCGCGGCCAATCACGCCCTGCTGGAGGTGTTGGCGGAGTATATGGAATGACCGGCAGCCTGACACTTCCCATGCTTGGGCTCATATTGTTCTGTGTGGTCGCGGAAACCGCCCGCGAGGTCTGCTTCAAGCAATCGGCCAGCCAGAACGCGCCGCTTTCGGCGCTGGCAAAACCGATCACCTGGCTCGGCATTCTGCTCTGGGCCGTTGAACTCTTTTCGTGGACGGCCGTTCTGGAGCACGTCCCACTGACCATCGCCTTCCCGCTGATGGCGCTCAGCTACGTTGTCATCGTGTTTGCCGGCGCCGTCATCTTCAAGGAAAACATCAACCTGCGCCATGCGACGGGCGTCTTTCTCGTTACCGCCGGTGTGGTTTGCGTGGGAGTTACGGGATTATGAAAATCTTTGCGCACACCCGATGGGATCTGGCACCGGTTCTGGCTGCCGTCGCCCATCTTGCTTTCGACGTCTATCTGATCGTCGGCTTCGAAAGCCGGCCGCTGTGGCTCTCGGCCATTCTCGGCTGCCTTTACGCGGTATCGATCTCCTGGAACATCAACAGCATATCGCACAATTTCATCCACACGCCCTATTTCAAGCCGCGCTGGATGAACTACGGCTTCAGCCTGCTGGAGTCGGTCGCGATCGGCTTCTCGCAGACCTATTATCACTGGGTGCATATGCGCCATCATTCCGGCAACAGCGACCGCCCCGACGAAAAGGGCGATACCATCGACCTGCTGTCGATCTATCGCCATGGCCGCGACGGCAAGCCGGAAAACGTCTGGTCCTATACGCTGCTGAGCTTCTTCCGCGACAGCATCGGCGACATCCACAAGGCGATTGCCCGCAACCGTCCGTTCGATGCGGCCTGGGGGCGGTTCGAGCTCTATTTCTTCCTGGGTCTTGCGGCGCTCGCGCTGATCTACGACTGGAAGGCCGTGCTGTTCTTCGTGCCGTTCTATTATATCGGCAATTGCCTGTCGTCGCTGAACGGCTACTACGAGCATCTGAACGGCGATCCGGACGAACCGATCGCCTGGGGCGTTTCGAGCCATCAGCCCTTCTACAACTGGCTCTGGTTCGGCAACGGTTATCACGCGGAGCATCATTATCGTCCCCGCACCCACTGGACGAAGCTGCCGGCGCTGCACGAGCAGATCAAGGACGAGCAGGAAAAGAACGGTACGCATGTGATCAGCACCTGCCATGCGCTTGGCTTTATGGCCAAGGAAAACCGGCAGTCGGAGCTATCTCATGAGAGCTGATGAATTGAGCTTCTTCATGGAGGGCTCAAACGGCAAAGGCGTCCTTCTGATCCACGGTCTGACGGGCGCCCCTGCCGAAATGAAGCTGGTGGCTCGGCATCTCAATCGCAAGGGCTATAGCGTCTATGCGCCGCTGCTGGCCGGTCACGGCGTCGATGCCAGGACGCTGCGCGGGACGCGCTGGGAAGACTGGCTCGCTTCCGTCGTGGAAGCATCGGAGCTATTGGCGTCCAGAACGCAGGAAGTCTTCGCCGCCGGCATCTGCGTCGGTGGCAAGCTCGCCATGCTGGCTGCGGAACAACAGAAGAAGACCATCAGCGCGGTGGCGATCTATTCACCCTGCTTCAGCTATGACGGCTGGGACGTTCCCTTCTACTATCCGCTGCTGGCTTCGCAGATCGGCTGGTTGTCGCGGGTTCCCTTCCTTGATCGCCTGAGCTTCAGCGAGACGACCTCGCTGGGGATCAAGGACGAACGAATGCGCCGGCTGATCGAAGGCATGGCGAGCGAAGGGGTTCTGGAAAAGTTTCCCGGAAAGGGCCTGGTGGAGATGCACCGGCTGGGCAAGGCGCTTCGCGGCATGCTGCCGCAGATGCGCACGCCGACGCTGATCCTGCATGCCGAGGACGACGATCTCGCCAGCCCGAAGCATGCCCGCTACATTTCCGAGCATATCGGCGCGCCGCATGAACTCAAATGGATCACGGACAGCTATCACATGATCCATGTCGATCGGCAGCACCGTCAGGTGGCGGATTTTACGGCCGATTTCTTCGAGGCGCGTCATGTCGCAGCCGCTGCTTAAAATGGCACCCCAGCCGATCGGCGATCCCGTGGCTGAGGTTCATTTCAGTATTCGTGCCATCGGCCGCGATGCGTGGAACGCGTGCTTCCCGAACGAGGTCGAGGACTATGATTGCCTGCTGGCGATCGAGGAAGCCGGCCTCGAAGGGTTCGAATGGCGCTATATCACCATCACGGAGGGCGGGCGCGTCAGCGCCGCCATGCCGGCCTTTCTCTGCCTCTATGCGCTCGATACGACGCTGGACGAGGGCTTTCTGCGCCGGTCCGTGCGCCGCCTGCAGCGTCGTTTTCCGGGCTTTCTGAAGCTGCGCCTTGCATGCGTCGGATCGCCCTGCACCGAAACCGGCGCGATCGGCTTTCATCCCGAGCTGTCCGGCGAGCATCGCCGCCGGCTGCTGACGGAGATGCTGTCCTTTTTCGATCAGGTTGCCGCGACGGAGCGTTGTGGGCTGATCGGCCTCAAGGATATTCCGGAGCAGGTTTCGGCGGAGTTCGGCGATCTGCTTGCCGCGCGTGGCTATGCGGCGATCGGCGGTCTTCCGACCGCATGGCTCGATATCGATTTCAAGACGATCGATGAATATCTCTGCCGGCTTTCGTCTGGTACGCGCAAGGACATGCGCCGCAAGATGAAAGCCGCCGGGCAGGTGAGGGTGGAAATCCGGACCGATTTCGGCGAGTTCCTGCCCGAGGTCATGGCGCTCTACCGTGACACGCGCAACCGCAGCGAACTGCAGTTCGAGGAACTGACATCAGCCTATTTCCAGGGCGTTCTCGACCGCATGTCCGGCCGTTCCTTTTGCGCCTTCTATTTCGTCGGGAGCAAGCTGCTTGCCGCCAATCTGATCCTGCATGACGAGCGCGTGGCCATCGACAAGTTCTTTTGCATGGATGGCGACAAGGGGCGGCCCTACAATCTCTATTTCCTGAGCTGGTTCACCAATTTGCGCTATTGCCTAGACAACGGCCTCAGCCGCTATCAGAGCGGTCAGGCCAATTATGAAAACAAGCTGCGTCTCGGCAGCAAGCTGACCGCGAATGCGATGTATTTCCGCCATCGCAATCCCCTGCTCCAGGGATTGCTGCGGCTGGTCTCGCCACTGTTTGCGGCTGACGAGGCGGGTGCGTGATGCCTATGCGTTTTTACTGGCTTGCCGTGCCGGTGATGAGCACGCTGTTCCAATTCCTCATCAAGCTCGGTGCGGATGATCTGCACGATGCGAGTATGCAGGCCTGGCTGTGGCAAGCGCTCTCCTCCTATTGGATATTGGCGGCGATCGCCGTGGAGATTGTTGCTTTCTTTGTCTGGATGAATGTGCTTGCCGAGCTAGAACTCAGCCGCGCCTTTCCGCTGACCGGTATAAGCTACGTGCTGATCATCGCGACCGGCTGGTTCGTCTTCGGCGAGCGGGTCGTCGCCTTGCAGTTGATCGGCAGCGGCCTGATCCTGACGGGCGTCTGGCTGATTGCAGGCGCCAGCGTCGAGACGAAGGCGGATCATAGCGAATGGGACGCGAAGCGCGATGACCAATTGCGCACGGGTACCGGCAAGGATAGGTGATACCCAACATGCAAGCTGACAACCGCCCCAAGGGCAAGAGCAGTACCCTTTTCTCCAGCCTGGCGGACTGGTGCGTGAAGCGTGCGCTGTCGTCGATCGTGACGCGAGGCGCGCTGACCGTGACGACGGCAAGCGGCCGCGTGCTGACCTTCGGGGACGGCAGCGGCGAACCCGTTCATGTCCGTTTTACCGACGACCGTGCCGAATGGGCGCTTCTGATCGATGCCGACAAGCGGCTCGGCGAGCTCTTCATGGATGGCCGCTTCATCGTCGAGCGCGGCACGCTTTACGATTTCGTGGCGATGATGCTGAGGGAGGGGCAGAACAGCACTCATCCCCTTATCGCCCGCATAATCGATCACGCGCGAACGAAGCTGCGGATCTTTCGCCACCGCAATCTGCCGGGGCGCTCGAAGGCCAATGTCGCGCATCACTACGATCTCGATGGTCGGCTCTACGAGCTTTTCCTCGATCCCGACCGGCAATATTCCTGCGCCTATTTCGAACATGCCGACCAGTCGCTCGATGACGCGCAGCTTGCCAAGAAACGGCACCTCGCCGCCAAGCTGCTGATCGAGCCAAACAACAGCATCCTCGATATCGGCTGCGGCTGGGGCGGGCTGGCCCTGCATATGGCGGAGCAGGCGCCGGGTGGCTCCGTGCTCGGCGTTACGCTTTCGGAAGAGCAGCACGAATATGCTTCGAAGCGCGTCGCCGACAAGATTGGCGGAACGCCGGCGGAGGTCCAGTTTGCGCTGCGGGACTATCGCAGCCTGACCGGCCATTTCGACAGGATCGTTTCCGTCGGCATGTTCGAGCATGTCGGGCTGGCATCCTATCGCACCTTCTTCCGCAAATGCGCTGAATTGCTGGAGGATGACGGCGTCATGGTGCTGCACACCATCGGCTGTTCGGCAACGCCTGGCTTCACGACGCCATGGCTCGACAAATACATCTTTCCAGGCGGCTATATTCCGGCACTTTCCGAAATCGTGCCCGAGATCGAGGCGGCCGGACTTGCCATAACAGATGTTGAAGTGCTCCGGTTGCATTATGCCAAAACGCTCGAGGCGTGGCGGGAGCGTTTCATGGCGCGCTGGGATGACGCCGCCAAGCTCTACGACGAACGCTTCTGCCGCATGTGGGAGTATTATCTCTCGACGGCGGAGGCCGCGTTCCGTTACGAGGATCTCGTCGTCTTCCAGATTCAGATGGCCAAGCGAAATGACCTCATTCCGCTGACGCGCAACTATATCGCCGACAACGAAGCGAAGAGCGCCTCAAAAGCTGACGTTGAAGGTCCTGTTGAGCGTGAAGCCAATAATGTTCTGGTTGGGTGAGCCGAAGCGCGAGGTGATCGGGCTGTCGGCGGCATCGCCGACCAGCCGGTTATATTTGTCGTAGACCTGCACGCTCCATTCCGGGGAGATCGTGTAGGTCGCAGCTACGGTGAAGCCGGCCGATTTCACACCGGCGCCGGCATTGAACGCATTGATATGGCCGTGTCTCGCAGCTTCGCTCTCCGAGATGCCAAAGTTGGTGCGCATATACACCGAATTTGCCATCGACAGGCGAGGCCCTGCGGAGAAGAGCCACTTGTCTCCGAGTGGCTGGAACCAGTCGACGGCGAAATCACCGACCAGGCCATCGCCACCCCATAGCGATTGACGTATTTCCGTGCGGAACCGGAGCTGATTTTCCATCAGCCAATACTGGGCAAAGCCGCCGGCATCGAAATCCCAGCGCACCCTGCGCTGGCTCTGCAGATGCAGATCGTTGAGATCGAAGCGATTGTCCCTCAAGCCGACGACGGGACCGATTTCGAGGCCGCCGAGATCGAAGAGCTGATAGTCGAAATTATCGTCCGGGGTGCTGTATTCCTTGGCCTCGCCGAGGCGATGGATGTCGAAAGAGGGCAATGCGCCGAATGTATAGTGCTTTGAGCCCTCGTAGCTGGGGCCATACTCAACGGTCGCCCCAAGCGTCACGACCCAGGTGCTCTTCGAGGAATTCGGAGCGTCGTCCGCCCGGGAAGTGCCGGGAGACAAGCCGATTACAGATGCTGCCAGCAGCCCCGTTCCGGCCAGCGCAGACAGCCGGGCGGAGAAAGATGTCCCAACATTTATCACTCTGACAACACCCGACTTCTGATCGCCCCTGCGGCACTATTAGCACAGCCGGAGGTTCTGAAAACAGCTAAAACTTTATGCGCCGACATGGGGCCTGACCTGTCGTCCGAATATCCCGCAGCAGTCGCAAAGGCCCGGCGCGGCACTCCCCCTGTTCATCGCTAGCAACCTCATGAACGTCTCTTTACCAGGAAACAGCGCCGACCGCATCGCCCGCGCCACCGCCTCCGGTGTCGAAAAAATACGCCTGACGATAGAGCTATTATATTTCACGAACCTGAAGGGACGGCTGTAGCAAACATGCCGCACTTGCCTTTATCGCGGTTGGAACGCATGTGTTTCATTCCTAAATAGGGTCCGTCCGCTATCCGGCTTTGGCGGCGGACGAAGTGACGTATTAGCAGACAAGGCAGGTTTGAGCGCATGAAGGATCGGCCATTCGGCACATCGGATATCCCAGGATGGTTGAACCGCTACGAACCGCTGCTGCTCGTCATGTTCGCGCTGGTTTCGGGCGGAATTCTTCTGTTCATCTATCTCACAGGCGAGGTCCTTGAAGGCAGTACCAAGGGGTTCGACGAGGCGATATTGTTGGCGCTCCGCCAGCCCGGCGATCTCTCCGTTCCGATCGGGCCGGCTTGGCTGACCCATGCCGTCAAGGACATCACGAGCCTCGGCGGGACGACCGTGCTGGCGCTGATGACGACGCTGGTGACGATCTACCTGCTGTTCGACCGGCAGCGCGCCATCGCCATCTTCGTCCTTGCCTCGGTGCTCGGCGGCTGGGCGCTGAGCGCGGCCCTGAAGGTTAGCGTCGCGCGACCGCGGCCGGATATCGTGCCGCATCTGGTCGAGGTCAACGATCTCAGCTTTCCGAGCGGTCACGCGATGGTCTCAGCCGTGACCTATCTGACCCTTGCCGCGCTGATCTCGGGCACGCGCACCTATCGCTCGACGCGTGTCTTCACCGTTGCGGCAGGTATCCTGCTGACGCTGATGATCGGAGCGAGCCGGATCTATCTCGGCGTGCATTACCCGACCGATGTCCTCGGCGGCTGGTGTGCGGGCGCGACCTGGGCGCTTGCCTGCTGGATCATCGCTCGCCGCTACATATCGCTTGCGCCGAACGGCGAGGATGCGGCAGGGAGCGATGTCTCGCCTTTCAAATGAATGAGGGTATTTCCGGGCGTGGGATCAGCACTGGACTTCCAGCCGCGTCGCCACGAGCAGCGAATAGTCGGTGCCCTTCGGATCGCTGAAGAACATGCTCGTCAGCGCAGCCTGGTTTTCCGCCATGACTTCCTTGGGATTGGGCCTGATGACTTTCCGCTTGCAGCGGCCGGAGGCGGGTCCCGACATGCTCATGTCGTTGTCGGTGGCGAAATCGACAGCCGTGTAGAGCGTCTTGTCGTAGATCCCGAAGATCGTCGTCCCTTTGAGGAAGGTCTTCTCAACGGGTTTCAGCGAGAAGGTCAGGGTCAGCGAACCGTCCTTGTAGTCCGCCTGGATCGCATCCGGCTTGGCCATCGGCACGGCTTTGCCGTTGCTGGTGACGTTCGTATAGTAGTCATACTGCGCCAGCGAATCCCGGACCGTCTTGCCGACCGCCTTCAGCTCGCTCGCGCTCAGCGCATCGTCGCCGGCCTTGCCGAAATCCATGAGAACCGAAGAGGTAAATACCTCATCGAAGCTCCAGACGTTGCGCAGCTCGCTGATCGAGCCGTCAGGGGCGGCGACGACCTGGAATTTGGCGTCGATGAAGATGTGCGGATGAGCAAATGCGGGCATGGGCACGAGCGACAGCATTGCGACCAGCAGGGAAATCGTTCTCTTCATGCTTTTCATGCAAGCAATACCGCGTTGCGCCCATTCTTGTGATGCAGCAGACCTGAACGTCAATTGAGACTGATTTGAGACCCTGCGCGTGTCGGGAAGGCCATAGAGGCCAGGGGAAGAAACGGGAATATGAAAACTTGGCTTTTCAGCCAATAACCAGCCCTCGGCGTGAGCCGTAGCTTCTTCTTCAAGAGAAAGACTGGAAAACTGGAGCGGGCGAAGGGATTCGAACCCTCGACCCCAACCTTGGCAAGGTTGTGCTCTACCCCTGAGCTACACCCGCTCATTCCCGTCGCGATCCGGGGTAGTGTGTTGGACCGCTGGGCGTCGTCTTGCGGCGACGGGCGGTATATGGCCTAACCGATTTTCAAATGCAACAGGGAAATGACGAGTTCTCGAAGAAAAATTGCATGTTCTTTCTGCGAGCCGTCGCAAAGCCCGGAAACGCCGGGGTTTGTCGTGTGAAAGATTGCAATGAAATTGTGGGCGACGTATCAGGGGGCGGTCCATTTTCGATTGCGAGACGCCATGACAGAGACCAGCCCGAAAAACCGCGACGATCTTTTCCGATTCCTGGACGGGCTCGGCATCAGCCACACGACCAAGGATCATGCCCCGGTCTTCACGGTTGCCGAATCCGTGTCGCTGCGCGACGAAATTCCGGGCGGGCATACGAAGAACCTGTTCGTGAAAGACAAGAAGGATAACTTCTTCCTGTTGACCGTCGAGGAAAACGCGGTGGTCGATCTGAAGACCGTTCACACGCTGATCGGTGCCGCGAGCAAGGTCTCCTTCGGCAAGCCGGAAAAGCTGATGGAGTATCTCGGCGTCATTCCCGGTTCGGTAACGGCATTCGGCGCGATAAACGATGCGGGCAAGAATGTCACCTTCGTTCTCGATGCGGAGCTGATGGCGCATGACGTCGTCAATTGCCACCCTTTGTCGAACGATGCGACGACGTCGATCGCCAGTGGCGATCTCCTGCGCTTCATGGAGGCGACCGGTCATACGCCGCTAGTCTTGAAAGTGACGAGCTAACGTACGATTTTAGCGCTAAGATTATGGCGGTCGGCTTTTTCTCGGATTGTCCGGCCGCATTGGCCATTTCATTGAGCGTGCTGCCGGGCGAACCGCAAAGGTTTGCTTGAAAGCGCGCTTCCAACAAAATCAAGGATGCCGGCAGGCGGGAGACACTCATGAGCGGTTCCAACAATCCCTATAACGCTTCCTTCGGCGGACAGATGTCGGCGACGGCATCCTTCGGTGCCGCGCCTGCGGCATCAGGCGCTTCGCCGATCAAGGACACGACGACCGCCAACTTCGCCAAGGACGTTATCGAGGAATCGCGCAACCAGCCGGTGCTGGTCGATTTCTGGGCGCCCTGGTGTGGCCCGTGCAAGCAATTGACTCCGGTTCTCGAAAAGGTGGTCACCGAGGCCCAGGGCCGTGTCAAGCTAGTGAAGATGAACATCGACGATCATCCGTCGATCGCCGGCCAGCTCGGCATCCAGTCGATTCCGGCCGTCATCGCCTTCGTCAACGGCCGTCCGGCCGATGGCTTCATGGGGGCGGTTCCGGAAAGCCAGGTTCGCCAGTTCATCGATCGCCTCGGCGGTCCGGCCGGTGGTGCTGATGATCAGGCGGCCGAGATTGCAGCCGTCCTGGAAGAGGCAAGCGGCCTGCTCGCCGGCGGCGACGTCAATGGCGCGGCCGAGCTCTTCGGTGCGGTGCTGCAGGCAGATCCTGAAAACGCCAAGGCGCTTGCCGGCATGGCTGAATGCATGATTGCCGCCGGCCAGAGCCAGCGTGCCCGCGAGGCACTGGCCGATCTGCCGGAGACGCTTGCCAACGATGCCGGCATTCAGGCCGTGGTCAAGAAGCTCGACCAGATCGACGAAGCCCGCAAGCTCGGCGATCCCGTGGCGATCGAGCATGAACTCGCGTCCAATCCCGACAATCACGAGCAGCGCATCAAGCTTGCCAAGATCCGCAATGTCGAAGGCAAGCGCGAAGAGGCGGCCGAGCATCTTCTGACCGTGATGCGCAAGGATCGCAGCTTCGACGACGACGGCGCGCGCCGCCAGTTGCTGGAATTCTTCGAGGTCTGGGGGCCGAAGGACCCCGCCACGATTGCGGCACGGCGCAGGCTTTCCTCGATCCTGTTTTCGTAAAGGGCCCGTTTTCCTGACGGGTATGGCGATCGCGCCGAACTTTCCGCGCGATCGCTTGTTGGTCTTCGGTATCCGGCAAGCGTATCGGCGTTTTCATTGAAAATGCTCTTGTGTTTTCGGCAGACGGGGCCACATTGTCGATGACGCGGCGCGAGAAGGGGCGATGACCGCGATGTGTGTCGTTCCTGCGCGGCCCACGCGGCGCGTGGCGCGGCGATCCAGCGGGATGGAAGAGATGCAAGTCGGTAATGCCAGATATCTGAAGCCGGGCGACCTGCCCGAATCGGTCGTCGTTTTTCCGCTGTCCGGCGCGCTATTGTTGCCCGGAGCGCAACTCCCCCTCAATATTTTCGAGCCGCGCTATCTCGCCATGTTCGATGCGGCCATTGCCGGCAACCGGTTGATCGGCATGGTGCAGCCGGCGCTGGGCGAGCCGGCGGAATCGCCCAATCTGGCGCATGTCGGCTGCCTGGGGCGCATCACGTCCATCTCCGAAACCGGCGATGGACGCTACATTACCGCACTGACAGGCATATGCCGTTTCCGGCTGATGGAGGAAGTGACCGCTCATCAGCCCTATCGCACCTTCCGCATCACGCCGTTCATCTCCGATCTCAAATCCCATCACGAGGAGGGCACGGTCGATCGCCCGGCGCTGCTATCGGCCTTCCGTAGTTATCTCGAGGCCAACAAGCTCGAGGCGGACTGGGAAAGCGTCGAACGGGCCGACAACATGATGCTCGTCAATTCGCTGTCGATCATGGCGCCCTTCGAGCCGGCCGAGAAACAGGCCCTGCTGGAGGCGCCTGACCTGAAGACCCGCGCCGAAACCTTCATCGCCATCGTCAAGATCGTGCTTGCCGGCTCCGGCGACACCGATTCGCTGCTGCAGTAGGAACTTCCCATGGATGTCACGGTCAGCAAGGTGGACCCGAAACTGCTCGACTTGCTCGTCTGCCCGCTCACCAAGGGGCGGCTGAGCTACGACCGGGAAAAGAACGAACTGATCTCGGAAAAGGCGCGCCTTGCCTATCCGATCCGCGACGGCATTCCGATCATGCTGATCTCGGAAGCAAGACGTATCGAGGATTGAGGTTGGTTCAGCTCTGTTGCGATGCGTGCTTCACTTGGCGATGCAGCAGCCAAAGACCAAGAAGCGTGCCATACGCAAAGATCGAGATCGCCAGGGCCAGCCACAGGGCAGCGTGTGGACCGGCATAGGTCATGACGGCGGTAAATAATGGCGGCGCGGCGGCGTAGGAGAGATTGAGCGGCACGGCCAGTTGTGCCGATGCGCGGGCATAGATGCTAGCAGGGAAGATCTGCAGCGGCAGCGTGGCGCGGGTGACGGCGGTGATGCCGCTGGCGATGCCATAGAGCGTCGCGAAAAGCATGGCGGCGGTGAAACTGCTGCTCAACAGAAGGACGGCGAAGCTCAGGGGAAACAAGGCAGAGCCGGCAAGACCGGTTGCAAAGCCCGACCAGCGCCGGCCACCGACAAAATCGACGGTTCGTCCCGCCCATCGCGCAACGCCTATGAACGCTGCTGCCGCCAGCGCACTGGCGTGATCGAGTCCCGCAGTTTCGAACAGGATGATGATCGTTAGGGCAAATCCCCAGGTTACGAAGCCATTGGCGGCAAAGCTCGCGGCCAGAAGTGTAAAGCTCGGTCTGTCGATGGCAGCAGGTTCTGCCATCGCCTTCATATCGGATTTTTCCTTGGGCTGGCGAGCAAGTATCCCCCAATGCAAAGGCGCGCAGACAAGCAGCATGAGGGTCGCAAAGACGAGTGTCGTCGTGCGCCAGCCCCATTGTGCCTGCAGAAGCTCCGTCAATGGCCAGATGATGGTCGATGTCAGCCCGCCGGCCAGGATCAGCACGCCGAGCGCCCGATGCGTTTTCTCGCCGGCGATCTCGCTGACAGCGATCTGCGCGGGCGTCGTCAACATGCCGGCGCCGGCAAGGCCGAGAATGGTCCATGACAGTATGTAGGGCGCCGGACCATTGGCCAGGCCCATGACCAGCAGGCCGGCTGCGCCAAGGAATGATCCCAAAACCATCATCGGGCGGGCGCCGTGGCGCTCGAACACATCACTCAACGGCCAGGACACCATCGCCATGACGACAAGCATGACCGTCGGCCCGGCCATTATCATGGGCAGAGCCATGCCCAGCTCATCGGCCATGGCGGGGCCGGTCACCGCCGGCAGGTAGAAGGTTGCGCCCCAACCGATGAGCTGGGTCAGGGACAGGGCGGCAACGGCAAGAGCCGTGGACGAGCGGAATGGCATCCGGGCAACCGGCGCAAAAGGCGTGATCGGGCTGCGATAGCGATGTCCAGGGGGAGGCATCAAAGACCTTTTGAGAGGGAGAAGTTTTTCGTTTCTGGCGGAACAAAGAAAGGGGCGCGCTCGACCGGACGAGGAATAAAAATAATGCTACGCTCGGCAAATACTCATGCTACGGCTCGATTTTCCAAACGAGTCTGTTTAAGTATATGACCTGTGTTGAAGCGCTTTCCGTGTTTGCTTGTGCTTGATTTTTGCCCGCTGCTCAAACGAGGAATTTCAAGGGAGGTTGAGGAAAATTCATGCAGGGAAAGCATCGTGTTTCTCTCAACGCCATCAGGGTTTTTTCGATCGTGGCCCGCACCGGGAGCCTGACGGCGGCCGGCGCCGAGCTCGGTGTGACCTCCGGCGCGGTCAGCCACCAGCTCAAAAAGCTTGAGGACGAGCTTGGGGTTAGCTTCTTCCATCGCGGCAACAACACCGTTTCGCTCAGCGATGTCGGGCGGCGCTTCTATCAGGAGGTGGCGCCGGCGATCGGGCTCATCGAACGCTCGGCCGATGCGCTTTATCGCGACGAGAACGAAATCAGTGTCCATGCAACGACGTCGCTGGCGCTGCGCTGGCTCATCCCGTCGCTGGATCGTTTCCGCTCTCTATGTCCGCAGGTGCGTGTTCGCGTGGAAACGAGTTCCGCGCGCGGCTTCCCTGTTGTTCCCGACTCCGATGTCAGCATCCGTCATTTCCGGATAGGAGAGGCGGCCGACGGATGGGAATTTCTTGCGCGCGATCTGCGTCGCCCGGTTATCTCTCCGAGCCTGCTGACAAAAGATGGCAGCGCTCATGAGATCGCCGTTGCCAATATACCCGCGCTTCAGTGCAGCGTGGGTAACTGGGACTGGCAGCTCTGGTGCGAGACGTTCGATATCTCGCTGGCGGACCTTTCTCTCGCCCATGCTTTCGATACGGACGACGCTGCTCTTCATGCCTGTGTTGCCGGTCTCGGCATGGTGCTCGCACCAACCATCCTCACCGGTAGAGAAGTGAAGTCGGGCGCCCTGGTGATCTTGCCCGGTTACGTGCCGGTTGAGACCGGGACCTATCGCTATCAACGTCGCTCGGAATCGCGAGCGGTCCGTCAATTCTGCCGCTGGATGGATGGTGAAATGCGGAACCTCGAATAGAGCTTCTGTCTCGGAGATTGGCGATGCAAGCAGCCGCGACGAAATCAGAGCGACAATAGATGCGACCGGCGTGTGGGACTCTCCTTCGATCCCGCCCTTCAAATCGCCTCGCCGGCAAGCAGGCGCGGATTGTGCTTCGCCGTCGTGCCGGCGGCCTGGCCGATGAAGAAGGATTTGAGGCTTGGCAGGCGGTCGACGATCCCTAGCCCGAAGTCGCGGGCGATGCGCAGCGGCGTGTTGTCGTTGGAGAAGAGCCGGTTTAGCACGTCGGTCGTCGCGCCCATGCGGAAGGTGTCGAAGCGGCGCCAGGTCTGGTAGCGCTCGAGCGTATTGATCGAGCCGATATCGAGGCCGAGGCGGTCGGCTTCGACGATGGTTTCGGCCAATGCCGCCACGTCCTTGAAGCCGAGATTGAGGCCTTGGCCCGAGATCGGGTGGATGCCGTGGGCGGCGTCGCCGGCGAGTGCAAAGCGCGGGGCAACGAAGTCGCGGGCGATCGTCAGGCCGAGCGGAAAGGCGCGGCGCTCGCCGATGGTGGTGAGCGCGCCGAGCTTGTGGCCGAAGCGGCGCTCCAATTCCTCTTCGAAGAGGAGATCGTCGGAGGCGACCAGCCGTTCGGCGTTGGACGTGCGCTCCGTCCAGACGAGGGAGGAGCGATTGTTCTTCAAGGGCAGGATGGCGAAGGGGCCGGAGGGCAGGAAATGCTCCTCGGCGCAGCCGCCATGCGGCCGCTCATGCTCGACTGTCACGACGATGCCGGATTGGCCGTAGTCCCAGTTGACGGTCTTGATGCCCGCCATGTCGCGCAGCTTCGAGCGCACGCCGTCGCAGGCGACGAGAAGCCGCGTTTCCAGCGTGCTGCCATCCGAAAGGGTGAGGGTTGTCTTATTGTCGTCGGTGACGAAGCCGGTGGCGCTGAGGCCATGCTTGATCGTGATGCCGAGGCGCTCGCAGGCACCGCGCAACGCGCCGACCATCGCGAGATTCGGCACCATATGCGCAAAAGGCTGGCCTTCGGCCACTTCGCCGTCGAAAGTCAGGAAGACGGGGCGCACGGGATCGCCGGTGCGCGAATCGGTGACGACCATGCGGGTGATCGGCTGAGCCTCCGGCGCGATCTCGTCCCATACGCCCAGGACTTCAAGCATCTTCGAGGCGGCCGCGATGATTGCCGATGCTCGCATGTCCTTCTTCCATACGGATTCCGGCGCGGCTTCGACGATCATGACGTCGAGATGCGGCGCTGCCTGCTTGACTGCGACCGCTGCGGCAAGACCCACATACCCGCCACCCACTACCAGCATGTCCAACATAGCGCTTCCCTGTGTCTTACTGTCACTTCCTGTTCTATATAGAGCATCCTGTTCGTGGTTCCTACCATTGGAGTTCAAGCAAAATGTCGCGAGAGACCGAGAAACTCACCCCGATGGAAACCGTGCTTGCGACGCTTGATCTCGAAACCATTGAGATGAACCTGTTTCGCGGCAACAGCCCGCAGGTCGGTTGGCAGCGCGTCTTCGGCGGGCAGGTCATCGGCCAGGCGCTGATGGCGGCGCAGAGGACCGTCGACGGCGATCGTTTCGCGCATTCGCTGCATGCCTATTTCATGCTGCCGGGCGATCCTTCCGTGCCGATCCTCTATCAGGTCGACCGTCTGCGCGATGGTTCGAGTTTCAATACGCGGCGCGTGCTTGCGGTCCAGCATGGCAAGGCGATCTTTGCGCTGACGGCTTCCTTCCAGATCGACGAGCCCGGTTTCGATCATCAGAGTGATATGCCTGCCGTGCCGATGCCGGAGGAATTGATGGACGAGGAGCAGGTCAAACAGCGCTATCTCGCCCACGCGCCGGAAAACGTGCGCCGCTATTGGGAGCGCAAACGGGCGATCGAAATCAGGCCGGTCTCGATCGAGAGCTATTTCTCCCGCGCGCAGCCGAGCCAGCGGCAAAATATCTGGGTCCGCGTGACGGGACCGGTGCCGGATAGCAGGCTCTACCAGAATGCGGTGCTCGCCTATCTCTCCGACATGACGCTGCTCGATGTTTCCTTGAATGCGCACAGTACATCGGTTCTCGACCCCACCGTCCAGGTGGCGAGCCTCGACCATGCCATGTGGTTCCATCGCCCGTTCAAGCTCGATGACTGGCTGCTCTACAGCCAGGAAAGCCCCAGTGCTTCGGGGGCGCGTGGGTTTACCCGCGGCAGCCTGTTTACGCGATCCGGTGTCCTGATTGCGTCGGTGGCGCAGGAGGGGCTGATTCGTAAAAAGGCAAATGATTAAATAAATGGCAAACTTATAAATTTGCACTTTATTTGTGCGGCTCTCGCGACGAGAAATGCCGCTTTATTGGGTCTACTCAATAAATCTGTTTTATTTCAATACGTTAAAAATGTGTCACGAATCTGGCACGTCCTTTGAATGTGTATAGCCAGTCGCTGCAGAAACACTCGTCGGCGGCAAGGAGAGTCGGCTCCGTGCCGAGGCTAACAAAGGATGGGAAACCAGATGAAAATTGTGATGGCCATTATCAAGCCGTTCAAGCTCGATGAGGTCCGTGAAGCCCTCACGGCTGTCGGCATCCAGGGCCTGACTGTGACCGAAGTGAAGGGCTACGGGCGCCAGAAGGGGCATACCGAGATCTATCGCGGCACCGAATATGCCGTCAGCTTCCTGCCGAAGCTGAAGATCGAGGTCGCAGTCGCATCCGAAACCGTCGACAAGGCCGTCGAGGCCATCGCGTCGGCCGCCAAGACCGGCCAGATCGGCGACGGCAAGATCTTCGTCTATTCCATTGACCATGCCGTGCGCATCCGTACGGGCGAAACCGATTCAGACGCGCTGTAAGACACGGCCGATCAGGGAGTTACTTGCATGTCATTTTCCAAGCTTTCCTCCACCGTGACACGGGTGGGCGCGCTTTCCGCGGCCCTGCTTGCGCCGGCGATCGCTTTCGCCCAGGACGCCGCCCCGGCTGCCGCCGCCGCGACCGCCGCTGCTCCGGTGCCGGACAAGGGCGATACCGCGTTCATGTTCATCTCCACCATTCTCGTGCTGTTCATGCTCGTGCCGGGCCTTGCGCTGTTCTACGGCGGTCTCGTCCGCTCGAAGAACATGCTCTCCGTGCTGATGCAGTGCACGATGATCGGCGCGGTCGTGATGCTGCTCTGGGTCATCTACGGCTATTCCTTCGCCTTCGGCGGCGGCACCAGCCCCTATTGGGGCGGCACGGCGAAGATGTTCCTGTCGGGCGTCTCGACCTCGACGACGGCGGCAACCTTCTCCAAGGGTGTGGTCATTCCTGAATTCATCTTCATGCTGTTCCAGATGACCTTTGCCGCCATCACGCCGGCACTCATCATCGGCGCCTTTGCAGAACGCATCAAGTTCGGCGCCGCCATCCTCTTCTGCGCGCTGTGGGCGACCTTCGTCTACTTCCCGATCGCGCACATGGTCTGGGATTCCAACGGCATGCTCTTCAAGATGGGCGCCCTCGACTTTGCGGGCGGCACCGTCGTTCACATCAATGCCGGTATCGCCGGCTTCGTCGGCGCCCTGCTCGTCGGCAAGCGCGTCGGCTTCGGCAAGGACATGATGGCTCCGCACTCCATGACGCTGACCATGGTCGGCGCGTCCATGCTCTGGGTCGGCTGGTTCGGCTTCAATGCCGGCTCGAACCTCGAAGCTTCCGGCGGCGCGATGCTCGCAACCGTGAACACCTTCGTCGCAACGGCTGCCGCCATCATCTCCTGGTCGCTCGTTGAGACCTTCACCCGCGGCAAGGCCTCCATGCTCGGCGGCGCTTCGGGCATGGTTGCCGGTCTGGTCGCCATCACGCCTGCCGCCGGTATCGCCGGTCCTATGGGCGCGATCGTCATGGGCCTCATCGTCTCCCCGCTCTGCTACTTCTTCGTCTCGGTCGTGAAGAACAAGTTCGGCTACGACGATACGGCCGACGTCTTCGGCGTCCACTGCATCGGCGGCATCTTTGGCGCCATCGCAACCGGCATCTTCGCCAGCGCTTCGCTCGGCGGCGTCGGCTATGCCGATGGCGTCACCATGAGCAGCCAGGTCGTGGTGCAGCTCACCGCCGTCGTCACGACAATCCTGTGGTGCGGCATCGGCTCGGCGATCCTCTACAAGATCGTTGACGTCATCATCGGCCTGCGCGTCGCTCCGGAAGCAGAGCGCGAAGGTCTCGACCTCGCCTCGCACGGCGAAGCCGCCTACCACAATTCCTGATCGGAGCTTGCGATGCCGGCGCAAAATGCCCGGCATCGCTCAACATCCCGTCGCGTCCTGTTTCATCGCAAACAGGACGCCCTTGGCCCGGACTTCGGTTCGGGCCCTTTTCTTTTGTGCAACGATATCCCGCTTCCAAAGCCTGCAATCCCTGGGCTTGGCATGGATGGTTAACATGCCATTAACCCTCCTCTGATTAGGTAGGTCTAACCTGCCGGCGAGTGGGCATAGACCGATTCGCTTGCGCTTTGGACAGGAACGGGGCTGGATATCATGGGCAGAAGCAATTCGGCGGCGTTGAGCGGTCGCCCCGACCGTTTATCGCTTTCGAGCGTGGTTTGGCGTCAGGTCAAGGGCCTGGCGGGCTTTGCGATACTGTTCCTGCTGGCGCTCGCCGTAGCGGCGCTGGCGACCTGGAACGTCATGGACCCCAGCTACTCCTACGCAACCGCCAATGCGCCCACCAACCTGCTCGGCTTTCCGGGCGCCGCCTTTGCCGACATCCTGATGCAGTCGCTCGGCCTTGCCTCGGTTCTGGCGATGCTGCCCATTGCCGCCTGGGCCCTGGCGTTCATCACCAATCGAAAGCTTCATCGGGTGCCATCGCGCCTCGGCGCCTGGATCGGCGGCTGTATCGTTGCGGCCGGTTCCATCGCCTGCTTCCCGGCGCCGCCGACCTGGCCGATCCCGAACGGCATCGGCGGCGTTGTCGGCGATCTCCTCCTGCGCCTTCCGGCCCTCTTCATCGGCACCTATCCGAGCGGCGTGGTTGCTATTGTCATCGGTTCGATCCTCGCCGTTCCGGCCGCCTGGCTCATGCTTTTTGCCTCCGGCGTCATCGGCGAAAACCTCGTTGACGACGAAGAGGATGAGGACGACTACGAGGAAACCCGCAGCCGTGCCCGCCGGGTGGGCGATGTGGACGAGGATGACGACCGGGGCAGCTTCCTCGGCAATTTCATGGCCTTCGGTGCCGTCATGCATGCCTGGTACAACACGCAGGCACGTCTTCGCCGGCTGTTCGGCATGGGTCCGCGCAAGCGCCGCGACCATGCCTTTGACGCGCCCTATGATTTCAACGACGACGAATTCGGTACCCTGAACGAGCCGGTGCGTGCAAAGGCACCCATGGCTCGTGGCGACCGCCTCGATCCATCCATGGATGGCCCGGCTGCGCGCCGCGTCGTGTCCGCGCCCTCGATCAGCCTCGGAGACGACGAGGATGAGGACGAAGACGCGCTCTATGATCGCGATCCGCGCCGCCCGGCCGATATCTTGCCCGACGACGAGGACGAGGATTGGCCGCTCGCCCCGGCTACGCCGAAGGGTGCGGCCGCCGGCCATCGCGTCACTCCCGCCGCACCGCGCCCGAAGCCGGGTGCGCGGGCGGAACGCGAGGCACAGACCTCCTTCATCCGTCCCTATGGCTTCCAGCTTCCCGCCGTCCACCTGCTTGCAGAACCCAAGACCATTACCCGCGATGCGACGCTCTCGGCCGATGCGCTGGAGCAGAATGCCCGCATGCTCGAAGGCGTGCTCGAGGATTTCGGCGTCAAGGGCGAGATCATCCATGTCCGCCCCGGCCCGGTCGTCACGCTTTACGAGCTTGAGCCGGCGCCCGGCATCAAATCGTCCCGCGTCATCGGTCTTGCCGATGATATCGCCCGCTCGATGAGCGCGATCGCCGCCCGCGTCGCGGTCGTGCCCGGCCGCAACGCCATCGGCATCGAACTGCCGAATTCGACGCGCGAAACGGTCTATCTGCGCGAGCTCATCGCCAGCCGCGATTTCGAGACGTCCAAGGCCAAGCTCGCCATGTCGCTCGGCAAGACGATCGGCGGCGAGCCCGTCATCGCCGATCTCGCCAAGATGCCGCATCTGCTCGTCGCAGGTACGACTGGTTCGGGTAAGTCCGTCGCCATCAACACGATGATCCTGTCGCTGCTCTATCGCATGACGCCGGAACAGTGCCGCCTGATCATGATCGATCCGAAGATGCTGGAACTCTCCGTCTATGACGGTATCCCGCATCTCCTGTCGCCTGTCGTTACCGATCCGAAGAAGGCTGTGGTCGCGCTCAAATGGACCGTCCGCGAGATGGAAGAGCGCTACAAGAAGATGTCGAAGATCGGTGTGCGCAACATCGACGGCTTCAATACCCGCGTTGAACAGGCCGTCGCCAAGGGCGAAGCGATCAGCCGTACCGTGCAGACCGGTTTCGACCGACACACCGGCGAGGCGATCTACGAGACGGAAGAGTTCGACCTAAAGCCGATGCCCTATATCGTTGTCATCATCGACGAAATGGCCGACCTGATGATGGTCGCCGGCAAGGATATCGAGGGCGCGGTGCAGCGTCTGGCACAGATGGCACGCGCGGCCGGCATCCACGTCATCATGGCGACGCAGCGTCCCTCGGTCGACGTCATTACCGGCACGATCAAGGCGAACTTCCCGACGCGCATCTCCTTCCAGGTGACGTCGAAGATCGACAGCCGCACCATCCTCGGCGAGCAGGGTGCCGAACAGCTTCTCGGCATGGGCGACATGCTCTACATGGCCGGCGGCGGGCGCATCCAGCGCGTTCATGGTCCCTTCGTCTCCGACGGCGAAGTCGAGGATATCGTCGCCTATCTGAAGACGCAGGGCGCGCCGCAATATCTCGATGCGATCACCGCCGACGATGAGGATGACGAAGACGGCCATGGTCCGGCGGGCACCGCCAATCTTTCCGATTCAGAAGATCCTTACGACCAGGCGGTTGCGATCGTCCTGCGCGACGGCAAGGCCTCGACTTCCTACATCCAGCGCCGGCTCGGCATCGGCTACAACCGCGCGGCCTCGCTGATCGAGCGCATGGAGCAGGAAGGGCTGATCGGCCCGGCCAACCATGCCGGCAAGCGCGAAATCCTCGTTCCCACCGAAGCCGATATACTGGATCGCTGAGGCAGCCCGCCTTCTGTGTCGCATAGTCGGTCTATGTTCAGGGAAATTTGATCGCAGCCCCTTACCGGCCCCGGGCCGTTGCGCCATGAAGACGCCGATTTTGCGCGCCATGGACGAAGCATGAAGGAGAATTCGATGACAAAGTTTGATGCGCAGCCGTCCAGCCGACTTTCCCTGAGCCGCCGGCATTTCCTCGGCGCCGTGGTCGCGGTCGGCGCGGCAGGGGTTCTGCCGGTTTCGGCCCTTGCGCAGGCCCAAGGGCAGGCACAGACACAGGCAGCTGCAGCCACCCTCAATCCCAATATCGCCCAGGCCATCGCCGATCACTTCTCGTCCATCAAGTCGATGAAGGGCGGCTTCCTGCAAATCGGGCCGCGCGGCGATCAGATGAGCGGTGCATTCTTCATTCAGCGTCCCGGCAAGATGCGCTTCAACTACGATCCGCCGTCGCGCATGCGCGTCATCTGCGACGGCAACAACGTGCAGGTCATCAACGACCAGACGCAGACAAGAAACATGTATCAGTTGTCGAAGACGCCGCTCAGCCTGCTGCTCGCCAACAAGATCGACCTCTCGGCCGACATGGTGCGCAATGTCGATTCGCAGCCGGATCTGACCAAGATCACGCTCGGCAACCGCACCGTCTTCGGCGATTCCACCATCACGATGATCTTCGATTCGAAGACCTACGACCTGCGGCAATGGACTGTGATCGATCCGCAGGGCAAGACGACCGATGTCATCATCAATAATGTGAAGACCAATGTCGCCTTCGACGACAGCGTCTTCCGCATCGACTATACGCGCTGATCGCCTCTCCACCGCGGACATAAGGTAAGCGCCGAATGGCGCTTTCTTTTCCTTGGTTCCCGGTCTAAAGCCTTAGCCTGGCTAGAGCGGTCAAGCGTTTCATCGAATCGCCGAACCGCTCCACGTGTCTGTTTTGATGCAATTCCGGACGGAAAACCGCTGCGCACTTTTCCTGGAACTGCTCTCAAGGGGAAGGTTTGGGCATGGGATTTTCGATTGCGACCTGGAACATCAACTCGGTGCGGCTGCGCATGCCCATCGTCGAGCAGTTCGTCATGCAGGCCCGGCCTGACGTCCTCTGCCTGCAGGAAACCAAGGTTCCGAACGAGCTTTTCCCCTATGCGCCGCTGAGGGCGCTTGGCTATGAGCACATCATCATCCATGGGCAGAAGGGCTATCATGGGGTGGCCATCGCTTCGCGTTTCCCGCTAACCGAGGATCATCGCCAGGATTATTGCAATGTCGGCGACAGCAGGCACATTTCGGCGATCTTCGAGCGTGGCGGGCGGCGCATCCGTCTGCACAATTTCTATGTACCGGCCGGCGGCGACGAGCCGGATCGGGATATCAATCCGAAGTTCGGCCACAAGCTGGATTTCATCGAGGAGATGAAGAAGCTGCACGCCAATGCCGAGCAGAACACGTCGGCTATCCTCGTCGGCGATCTCAATATCGCGCCGCTCGAGCACGACGTCTGGTCGCACAAGCAGCTCCTGAAGATCGTCAGCCATACGCCGGTCGAGACCGACGGGCTGATCGACGTGATGAAGCGCGGCGCCTGGCTCGACCTGATGCGACAGCAGGTGCCTGAAAACGAGAAGCTCTATACATGGTGGAGCTATCGCGCCAAGGACTGGGAAGCCGCCGACCGTGGCCGTCGCCTCGACCATATCTGGTCGTCCTCCGATCTCGGCCCGCATCTGCAGCGCATCGAGATCCTGAAGGCGGCGCGCGGCTGGGATCGTCCATCCGACCACGTGCCCGTTACGGCGCATTTCGATCTCTAGTGATGGAACGGTTGATGTCTTCCGCTCGGTGATCGATCTGCATGACTGCCGTCAAACGAGGGCATCAAATGCTGGATTCGATCCGCCAGCAGGTCTATCCTGCCATCATGAGTAGAGATAGAGATCCCATCCTTCGGGCAGCGCGACGGGAGGATACGGCCAACCTGTGCGCCGTTCTTCACGATACCTTCGACAACACTTGGCGACCCAACATCACGGAGGCCGCCGTGCAGGCATTTCTTCAGGAAGAAAAGCCTGCCGCCTATGTGGATATGCGCGGGCTTCTATTCTGGGTGGCCGAGGTTGCAGGTCAGGTCGTCGGCTTTGTCGATTGGGATGACGACTTCGTGCACGCGCTTCACGTGCATTCGGCGCATGCTCGGCAGGGAATCGGACGACGTCTGATGGACCATGCAGAGAAGCAGATTGCTGCTGCCGGCTTTGCCGTGGCACGACTGGAAACCGATACGTTCAATCATCCCAGTCAGGCCTTTTATGCAGCCCGAGGCTATCGCGAGGTTGACCGCTATCCGGATGAGGATTGGGAGAGCGGACTGACGACGGTCTTGCTTGTAAAGCCGCTGTCGTGAGACCGGTCGTCGGTGAAGGTCAGGAAAAGCGGCCGAGAAGGGCTGCCGCCTGTCTCGCCAGCGTGGCAAAGTTTTCCCGGATGCGGTTCTGGATCAGTAGGCCGGCATCGGGATATTCTTCGATGAGGCGGTGGAAGAGGGCGCGCGTGATGCGGATCACGTCGGCTTCTTCCGCGGCGACTGCCGTATATTTGCGCTCCACCAGCGTCACCATAGCGAGTTCAGAAAGCATGGTGCCGGCCTGGACGACCGCCTCCACCTGCTTCTGGCCGCTGGCGTCGATGGTGCTGAGCTCGAAGCTGCCCCGCGTGATGACATAGGCGCATTCTGCGGGCGATTTCTCCCGGAACAGCGTCTGGCCGTCGTTCACATGGCGGCGATCGGCGCCGAAAGCGATCAGCCGCAGCGGCTCATCGCCCATGCCGTGAAAGAGCGGCAGTTGCGACAGCAGTCGGATATCGTCGTTCAGCGCCATCGATCGCCTACGGGATGATCTTGTAGCCGCCGTTTTCCGTCACCAGGATTTCGGCGTTGGAGGGATCGCGCTCGATCTTCTGGCGAAGGCGGTAGACATGGGTTTCGAGCGTGTGGGTGGTCACGCCGGAATTGTAGCCCCAGACCTCTTCCAGCAGGATATCGCGGGTGACGACCTTCTGATCGGCGCGATAGAGATAGCGGATGATGGCCGCTTCCTTTTCCGTCAGGCGGATCTTCTGGCCGTCATCGGTGGTGAGCAGCTTCTGGCTCGGCTTGAAGAGGTAGCGGCCGACGGTGAAGGTCGCATCTTCGCTCTGCTCGTGCTGGCGCAGCTGCGCGCGGATGCGGGCGAGCAGGACGGCGAAGCGGAAGGGCTTCGTCACATAGTCGTTGGCGCCGGCTTCCAGGCCGAGAATAGTGTCGGAGTCCGTGTCGTGACCCGTCAGCATGATGATCGGCGATTTGAAACCGTTCTTGCGCAGCAGCTTGACGGCTTCGCGGCCGTCCATGTCTGGCAGGCCGACATCCATGATCAGGAGATCGACGGGCACGGTGCGCGCCGTCTGCACGCCCTTTCCAGCGGTCGCCTCCTGCAGGACATTGAATTCCTCATAGAGCGATAATTGCTCGACCAACATCTCGCGCAGGTCGTTGTCATCGTCCACCAGGAGAATGGTGCGTGCGGTCATGCCGTTCGGGTCCTCGTTCTATTCCCTCCTAAGTCCTACGCCAAATTGCATTTTTAGCAAGTCGCGACGCGGCTCAGGCTTGGTCGTTTGGATGAAACTGCTATGATTTCAAATGAAATCACGCGCAAAGCAAAAACATGTGAGGAAAATGCAAAAGACAAGGGCGGGGGCCAGACGCAGCGCATCGACGATCGTCGTGCGTGCTGCGCCGGGCAGAAAGACGCGGGCGCTGGTGCAGGTGGGAGGCCTCACCGTGCCGGCCGCGATCGGCAGATCCGGACGCAGCATCCTGAAGCGGGAAGGGGACGGCGCAACACCGATTGCCGAGATGAAGCTGCTCTATGGTTTCACGCGTGGCGATCGCCTGCGCTCCCTGAAGACGGCTCTGCCGATGCGGCGTATTCGCGAGGATATGCTCTGGTGCGATGAGCCCGGCGATCCCAATTACAACAGGCTGGTGAAGGCTCCGTTCCAGCCCAGTCATGAGGAATTGCTGCGGGGCGACGGCCTCTACGATGTCTGCCTGGTGCTGGATTGGAATGTGAGGTCGCGCCGGCGTCATCGCGGCTCGGCGATCTTCTTTCATCTGATCCGGCCGGGATATGAGCCGACTGCCGGATGCGTCGCGGTCAGCCTTCCCGACATGCGCCGCATCCTGCCGCTGTTGCGCAAGGGGACCGCCATTCGGGTTGTCTGATCGGGTCATCGGGGTTAAAGTCGCGGCATTCTCCACTATATAGGTTTTCGACCGGCGCGCCCGCGCGGGCCAGGCCGCGACCTTTTCTTTCCGAATTTAAATCACGCCTTCACTCCACCCATTTCTCATCCTTTGGAGACTTATCGTGACCACGCAACCGACAATCACGTTCAATGACGGCAACTCCATTCCGCAGGTCGGCCTCGGCGTCTGGCAAACCCCGGAAAACGTCGCGCCTATGGCTGTCAGTACGGCTTTGAAGGCCGGCTATCGCCATGTCGATACCGCCGCCATCTATGCCAACGAGGACGGCGTCGGCGAGGGCATGCGCCAGTCCGGCGTCGCCCGCAAGGACATCTATCTGACCACGAAGCTCTGGAATGAGGCGCAGGGCTTCGATTCCACGCTGAGGGCCTTTGACGAAAGCCTCAAGCGCCTCGGCACCGATTATATCGATCTCTATCTGATCCACTGGCCGTCGCCGCACCGCAACCGCTATCTCGACACGTGGAAAGCCTTCGTGCGGATCAAGGAAGAAGGCCGTGCCCGTTCGATCGGCGTTTCCAACTTTGCCGAGGCGCATCTCGAGCGCATCATCGGCGAAACCGGCGTGACGCCCGTACTCAACCAGATCGAGCTGCATCCGACCTTCCAGCAGAAGGAACTGCGCGCGGTTCACGACAAGCTGGGCATCAAGACCGAATCCTGGAGCCCGCTCGGCCAGGGCAAGCTTCTCGCCAATGCTGTTATCGGCAAGGTCGCCGCCAAGCACGGCCGCACGCCGGCGCAGGTCATCATCCGCTGGCATATCGACAATGGCCTGATCGTCATCCCGAAATCGGTGACGCCGAGCCGTATCGAGGAAAACCTCAGGGTTTTCGACTTCAAGCTCGATGCCGACGATCTGGCTGAGATGGCCAAGCTCGATTCGGCCGGTGGCCGCATCGGCCCCGATCCGCTGAAGGCCAGCTTCTGACCGGCGGGTTGCCGATCACATAAACAGAGAGGCCCGGAGCGAAAGCTCCGGGCCTTTTTGTGTCGATGCGGTGTCGACTGCGTTCAGATCTGAACCCAGGCGGGCGCCACCGAGGGGCCTTTGCCGAGGAAGAAGCCGAAATGAATGTTCATCTCGCCGATGGGCTCGATGAAGCGGGCGTTGGCAAGCGGACCGGCATCGACCGGCTCGAAGCCGGCGGATGCGGCGAGACGGGAAACGGCATCCTTGGCCCTTTCGTCGTCGCTCGCAATGAAAACCTGCAGCGCCTTGCCCTTGCGCGCCTCGACCGGCAGCAACTGCGCGAAGATGGTGTTGAAGGCCTTCACCACCTTTGCCCCCGGCGCTAGAGCCTGGATCTCCTCGGCCGCCGAAGTCGAGTGCCCGACGACGAGGCCACGGAAGTCCGGCGTGACCGGATTGCTGATGTCGACAAGAACCTTGCCTTTGAGGTCGCCGGCTTCCTTCAGCACGTCGGCCACTGCTCCATAGGGCAGAGCCAGGATCACGATATCCGCAAGCTTGACGGCGGCGGCTACGCCTCCTGCTTCCACGTTCGCTCCCAATTCCGCGGCGAGGGCCGCAGCCTTTGCGGGATCATGATGACCAATCACCACGTCAGAGCCTGCTTCTGCCAGCATTCGCGCCAGGCCCGCACCCATATTTCCGGTGCCAATCACAGCAATCGTCATGTCCGTTCACTCCTTGTTGCGGATGAGGAATAGATACGATTATCCTGATATCGGGATAAATGGGCTCATAAGATCAACACTGGAAATGGATTGTTTCTAATGGATCGCTTGTCGAGCATGAGCATCTTCGTCAAAGCCGTCGAGTTCGGCTCGTTCAGTGCGGCCGCCGATGCGCTGAACATGTCACCCCAGCTGGTGGGCAAGCATGTGCAGTTCCTCGAGCAGCACCTCGGCATCCGGCTTCTCAACCGCACCACGCGCAGGCAGCATCTCACGGAAGTCGGAAGCCAGTTCTACGAGCGCTGCCGCAACATTCTGGCCGAGGTCGAATCCGCCGAGGCATTGGCGGCGGAAACGCGCGCGGTCCCCCGCGGAAAGCTGAAGGTCAACGCTCCCGTCTCCTTCGGAATTCATGCGCTCACGCCGAAGCTTTCAAAGTATCTCGGCGCTCATCCGGAGGTTTCGATAGAGCTGTCGCTTTCGAACCGCTTGGTCGATTTGATCGATGAAGGCTACGACGCGGTCTTTCGCGTCGGCGAACTTGTCGACAGCGGCCTGATTGCCCGGCGCCTGGACCCCTACCGACTGGTGATCTGCGCAGCGCCAAGCTATCTTCGCTCCCGTGGCCTGCCTTCGAAGCCGGATGATCTCAAGGGGCATGACTGCCTCATCTTCTCGCATACCATGTTGCGGAGATATTGGGACTTCGAGGGGCCGGAGGGAAGCGTGAATATTCCCATTTCCGGCCGGCTGATGATCGACAGCGGCGAGGCACTGCTGCAGGCGGCGCTTGCCGGGCTCGGCATCATCCTGCAGCCGTACGAACTCGTTAGATCCGGTCTCGAAACCGGATCGCTGGTTTCCATCCTGCCCGAATACAGAGTGCCGGTGCGCTCGCTTCACATCCTCCACGCGCCCGATCGGCGCATCACGCCGAAGCTCCGGAGTTTCCTCGATTTCGTTTCATCCGAATTCGGCGGCCGTGGATCTGCCTGAGGGGATGGCGGACCCGTCGGCCGCCATCCTGTGTCTGTTCGGGTCTCATGGTGTCTCCTCCGATAGGACGGTGCGCTTTGCAAAGGCTTGGCCCGTCAATGCGACGGCGAGCGTTGCGACGATCAGAAGGGCGCCCACGACGTAGGTGATCTGCATTCCGGTTCCGACGGCTTCAGGGCGCGCCGTTATCATGTCGGTCGTCCCCGATGCGAGCGCAAAGATCGCGCCCATGACGGATGCACCGGTGACCAGGCCGAGATTTCGCGACAGGCTCAACATGCCGGAAATCACGCCGCGCTGCTCCGCGCGAATACCCTTCATGATCGAGGTGTTGTTGGACGCCTGGAACAGAGCGTAATTCGCCGTGGTGATGACGAGCGGTCCGATATAGCCGGCGGCGCCGAACCTCCCCTGCAACGCCGCTATCAGCGACAGGCCGACGATCATGCCGACAAGACCTACCATGCTCATGCGATGTGCGCCGAATCGATCGACGATGTGGCCGGCCGGCACGCCGGTCAGCGCCGACACCAGCGGGCCAGCGGACATGATGGCGCCAACATGGGCGGCATCGAAACCAAGGGCGAGAGAAAGATAGAACGGGCCGACCACCAGCGTCGCCATGATCACCGTGGAAACGAGGGTGCTCATGGCAAGGCCCATGCTGAGCTTGCGATTGCGGAACATCGAAAGGTGCAGCAGCGGCGACTTCACCTTCGTCTCGGCGAATACAAACAGGGCAATGCCGAAGGCCGCCGCCAGCAGCAGGCCGATATTCACCACGCCGAAGCTTCCATGTCCCATGGTCATCGCCAGCGCATAGGCGGCCAGCGTCAGGGCCAGCAGCAGAGTGCCGATCCCATCCAGGCGGCCCCGGGCTGCGTTCCGATCCTGACGATCCGCCGGCAGGAAGCGAGCGGCGAGCAGGAAATTCACGATCCCAAGGGGAACGTTGACCAGGAAAATGGTTTCCCAGCCGAGGCTGGCGATCAGGATGCCCCCGAGCGATGGTCCGAGGGTGGTGCCGATCGCGGACATGGTGCCCAGCAGGCCCATGGCGCTGCCGGTCCTTTCCTTCGGCACGGCTTCGCCAACCATGGCGACGGTCAGCGCCATCATCATGGCGGCACCAAGGCCCTGCAGGGCTCTGGCGGCAATCAGCAGCGGCAGCGTCGGCGCTAAGCCGCAGAACAGCGAGGCGAGGGTAAAGAGGGCTATTCCGGTCAGCAGCAGGCGACGCCGGCCAAAAATATCGCCCAGCCGACCGACGCTGACGATCAGCGTGGTGATGGAAAGCAGATAGGCAAGCACGATCCATTGCACCTGCTGGAAGGAGGCGCCGAAGGCTTGCGCAAGCGTCGGCAGACCGACATTGGCGATGCTGGTGTCGAGCGACGGCATCAGCATCGATAGTGAGAGGCTGGCGAGCGCCCAGCGCGCGGAGGTGGCTGTCTGCATGTGCGCGGCTTCGCCGGGCTTTTCAGGGATTGGTTTCAATATGAGCTCCGATTCTGACAAGATCTGAAAATCCCGCAGACGCTAGCGGTTTGGCAGATGTGGCGGAACGCGCAGCATTTGCACTTCATTCGTGCGTTTGACGCCATATATCGGCAAAACCATGCTATGATCGCATCATGCCCACGCCCGATCTGAATCTGCTCGTCACCCTCAATGTCCTGCTCGCGGAAGGCAGCGTCGCCCGCGCAGCCCGGCGATTGCGATTGAGCCCTTCCGCCATGAGCCGGGCGCTGGCGCGTCTGCGGGAGACGACCGGCGATCCGCTGCTGGTGAGAGCCGGGCGCGGGCTTGTGCCGACACCGCGCGCCCTGGAATTGCGCGAGCGCGTCGGCCAACTGGTGGAGGAGGCGGAAGCGGCCTTGCGGCCCGCCGAGGCCCTGGATTTGAAGCAGCTTATTCGGATTTTCACGTTGCGCACCCGCGAGGGCTTCGTGGAGAATTTCGGCGCCCAACTGATCGCGCGCATCGCCGAGCAGGCGCCTGGCGTTCGCCTCTATTTCACGCAGAAACTGGACAAGGACAGCACGCCGTTACGCGAAGGCACGATCGATTTCGAGACCGGAGTTGTGGGGGACGATACCGGCCCGGAGTTGCGAGCCCAGGCGCTGTTTCATGATCGCTTCGTCGGCGTCGTCCGAAACGGGCATCCGCTGAGCGATGGGGCGATGACGCCGGAGCGCTATGCCGCCGGCCAACACATTCTGGTTTCACGGCGCGGTCTTCAGAAAGGGCAGATCGACGAGTTGCTGGAGGGGCTGGGCCTGAAGCGGCAGATCGCAACCATCGTCGGCAGTTTTTCGGCGGCGCTGGCCCTGGCGCGCGCCTCCGACCTGATCGTCAGCGTGCCGGAGCGCTATACCGGCAACCTGCGAACCGACATGCATAGTTTCGTCCTGCCGGTGCCGACCTCCAATGTGACGATCTCGCTGCTCTGGCATCCCAGGCTCGATGCCGATCCGGCACATCGCTGGCTGCGCGGCTGTATTCGCGACGTCTGTGCGGAGCGGCGTGCAGGTTCAGCCGCGAGATTCGAAGTCGGCTAAATAATTGCGTAGCAGACGGTCAAGACCCTTTCGTTCGCCTTCCGAAAGGGTTGAAATCAAACGTGTCTGCGTTTCGACATGCGCCGTCACCGCTGCGTCGATCAGGTCGAAACCCTTTGGAGTCAGAGAGATCAGGAAGCCGCGGCCGTCTTTCGGGTTCTGGCTGCGAGCGACGAGGCCGGCTCTCTCCAGCTGATCGATGCGATTGGTCATCGTACCCGATGACACCATCATCGTTTCCATCAGGTCGCTGGGGGAGAGGGTATAGGGTTCGCCCGAGCGGCGCAGGGTCGCCAGCATGTCGAAGTTCGCCGAGTTCAGGTTGAAGCGGCCGAAGGTCTTCTCCATTTCGCGCGAGAGATGAAGGGTGAGATTGCGCATACGCCCGAGGAGACCCATGGCCGTGGTGTCGAGGTCAGGCCGTTCGCGGCGCCATTGCTCAAGAATTCTGTCGATGCGATCCATGCCTGCATCTCGCCACGATTTTATCTTGACGTCAAGGTATTTCAGTTTATCTTGAGGTCAAGATAAAATCGAGGCCAGACCCATGAATCGCAATTTCGACCTGCTGCTGACCGCCATCGCGCCGGCGATATGGGGCAGCACCTATCTGGTGACGACGCAGCTGCTACCGGCCGGCTACCCTCTTACGGTCGCCATGCTGCGGGCCCTGCCTGCCGGGCTGCTGCTGCTTGCCATCGTGCGCCGGCTGCCGCATGGCGTCTGGTGGCTGAAGTCGCTGGTTCTCGGCGCGCTGAACTTTTCCATCTTCTGGTGGCTGCTGTTCATTTCGGCCTATCGGCTGCCCGGCGGCGTTGCCGCGACCGTCGGTGCCGTCCAGCCGCTGATCGTCATCGTGCTGGCGCGATTGCTGCTGGGATCGCCGATCCGCAGCCTTTCGATCGTGGCGGCCATCGCCGGTATCGGCGGCGTCGCGCTGCTTATCCTGACGCCGAATGCGACGCTCGACCCGGTCGGCATTGTCGCCGGCATTGCCGGGGCCTTCTCCATGGCGGCGGGAACCGTGCTCAGTCGCCGCTGGCGGCCCGATGTCTCGCCGCTGACCTTCACGGCATGGCAGCTGACGGCAGGCGGCTTGCTATTGTTGCCGGTGGCGCTGCTGCTCGAGCCGCCGCTGCCGCATCTGACCGGCGCCAACATTCTCGGCTTTACCTATCTCGGACTGATCGGCGCGGCGCTCACCTATATCCTTTGGTTCCGCGGTCTGTCGCGGCTCGAGCCTTCGGTCGTCTCTCCGCTCGGCTTCCTCAGCCCGACGACGGCCGTGATCCTCGGTTGGGCCGTACTCGGCCAACAACTGAATGCGATGCAGATGTTCGGCATCGTCATCGTGCTGGGTAGCGTTTGGCTCAGCCAGCGGGCGCAGCAGGCGCCTGCGACGGAAAGCTCCGCAACAGCCGGAAGCCAGCCGGCCGTATCGAAGCAATAGGGGGCGAGTTCACATCCATAAGCAAAAAGGGCGGCCATCGAGCCGCCCTTTGTCATTCAAGCTTTCCGAGCGGATCAGTTCCACTCGCGGATATCGACGAAGTGGCCGGCGATCGCGGCGGCTGCGGCCATGGCCGGCGAAACCAGATGCGTGCGGCCCTTGAAGCCCTGGCGGCCTTCGAAGTTGCGGTTCGAGGTCGAAGCGCAGCGCTCGCCCGGCTTCAGGCGGTCGTCGTTCATGGCGAGGCACATGGAACAGCCCGGCTCGCGCCAGTCGAAGCCGGCAGCCTTGAAGATCTTGTCGAGGCCTTCTGCTTCTGCCTGTTCCTTCACCAGGCCGGAGCCGGGAACGATCATGGCGTCGACCGTGGAAGCGACGGTCTTGCCTTCGACGACCTTGGCAACGGCGCGCAGGTCTTCGATGCGGCCGTTGGTGCAGGAGCCGATGAAGACGCGGTCGATGTTGATCTCGGTCATCGGCGTGCCCGGCTTCAGGCCCATATAGTCGAGGGCGCGCCACTTGGAGGTGCGCTTCGTCTCGTCCTGAATGTCGTCCGGGTTGGGAACGATACCCTGGATGGAGACGACGTCCTCCGGCGAGGAACCCCAGGAAACGATGGGCGGCAGGCTTGCGGCGTCGAGCTTGACGACGCGGTCGTAGTGCGCGCCTTCGTCCGACGTCAGGGTCTTCCAGTAGGCGATCGCCTGTTCCAGCGCTTCACCCTTCGGCGAGCGCGGCTTGCCCTTGATATATTCGAAGGTGATCTCATCCGGAGCGATCAGGCCGGCGCGGGCGCCGCCTTCGATCGACATGTTGCAGATGGTCATGCGGCCTTCCATCGACAGCGAGCGAATGGCTTCGCCTGCGTATTCGATGACGTAGCCGGTGCCGCCGGCGGTGCCGATTTCGCCGATGATGGCGAGGATGATGTCCTTAGCGGTGACGCCCGGCGGCAGCTGGCCGTCGACCTGCACCAGCATGTTCTTGGCCTTCTTCTGGATCAGCGTCTGCGTGGCGAGCACATGCTCGACCTCGGACGTGCCGATACCGTGCGCCAGAGAACCGAAGGCGCCGTGGGTCGAGGTGTGGCTGTCGCCGCAGACGATGGTCATGCCGGGCAGGGTGAAGCCTTGCTCGGGGCCGATGATGTGAACGATGCCCTGACGCTTGTCGCTCTCGGAGTAATACTCCACGCCGAATTCAGCCGCATTCTTGGCGAGCTGTTCGACCTGGATGCGGCTTTCCTCGTTCTTGATGCCGAGGTGGCGATCGGTCGAGGTCGGGACGTTATGGTCGACGACCGCAAGCGTCTTCTGCGGCGCGTGAACCTTGCGACCGCTCATGCGCAGGCCTTCGAAGGCCTGCGGCGAGGTCACCTCATGAACGAGGTGGCGGTCGATATAGAGAAGACAGGTGCCGTCGTCCTGGGCGTCGACCAGATGGTCATCCCAGATTTTATCATACAGTGTGCGTGGAGCGCTCATGGCTACAGATCCATATTGGCGGTGTCGAAGATGGGGGTGACGGATCAGGACCGCCGGCCTCGGGTGTGATCAGCGAAGTCGGCTGTTGAGCGCGCCCGAAATCATCGCAAAGAAACGTGCCGGCAGGCGCTTGTGGTCCTGCAGCACGAAAGCCGTGACGTAACGCCCGTCTTTGCTCATGATCCTAGTCATGGCCATGCTCATATCAATTTTCAAAACCTTCGGCAATGCCGACGATGGGGTGTATCGGTACGGTCGGCGCAGTTGCGCTTTTAATCATGCAGTGGGCCGCACGAACCGATACTCATGTCTCGATCACACTTGCGCACCCGGCGGCTGGCCCGCCGCCAAGCGGGGAAAGGCGGAGCGATCGCTGCCCGAGCGTCGGCGCATCCAGGCCTCGAGCTGCCTGAGCAGCAGCGACAGGCCGATTGTCAAAAGCAGGTAGATGAAGGCGAGGATCGACAGCGTTTCGAAGTAGCGGAAATTGGCCGAATAATAGAGCTTGGCGAGCTGGCTGATATCGGCAACCCCGAGGACGGACACCAGCGAACTGTCTTTGACCATCGCGATGAAATCGTTGGACAGCGGCGGCAGGATGACCCGGATCGCCTGCGGGAAGACGACGAGGCGGAAGCGCTGGAAGCGGCTGAGGCCGAGCGCCTTTGCCGCTTCGATCTGGCCCTGGTCGACCGCCTGGATGCCGGCGCGGAAGATCTCGGCGATGAAGGACGAGTAGCCGATGGTCAGCGCGATGATCGTGCGCCAGACGAAGGGCACGTCGCGGGTGACGAGCGCGCTCATCCAGCCCGCGGAGATCAACGGTGAGACGATGACATTATAGACCGCCACAAAGGCCGGCGTGCCGACGAAGGCGACGTAGGACAGCAGCACCAGCATCGGGATGCCGCGCACGATCTCGATATAGAAACGCGCGACCTGCCTGAGCACCAGGAAATCCGACAAGCCGAGTAGCGCAAGCCCAAGGCCGAACAGCATGGCAAGCGTAAACGCCACCAGCGTCACGAAGACCGTGACGCCGATGCCGTTCAGTAGAAGGGAGAAGATCTGGGCGTAGAGGCCGTTTGCCGCGATAGCGACGGAGGCGACGACGCCAAGGATGGCAAGGGCAACCAACCACCAGGGAAAGTCATCCTTGCCGCGGTGCCCGCCCGGGCCTGCCAAAGGTGCCATCAGAGCGGGCTTCCACTATGTCGATCTGCAGGGTTCATTGGCCCATCTTGTAGTCGAGGAACCACTTCTTGTTCAGCGCCTCGAAAGTGCCGTCGGCCTTGAGGCTGGCGATGGCGGCATTGACGGGGGCGACGAGATCGGAGCCCTTCTGGAAGATGAAGCCGAAATCCTCGGAGCCGAGCGGGCCGCCGACGAGCTTCAGGCCGCCGTTGGAGGCATCGACATAGCCCTTGCCGGCCGTGCCGTCGGTCAGCACCATATCGACATCGCCGGTTTTCAGTGCCTGCACGGTGGCGCCGAAGGTCTCGAAGGTCTTGATGCGCGGGTTCTGCTCGTTGCCGTCGAGAACCGAGTAGACGGCGGTGTAGAAGGGGGTCGTGCCCGGCTGCGCGCCGATCAGGGCGTCCTTGACGGCAGCGAAGCTCTTGGCATCGGTGAACCGCTTCTCGTCGCCGCGCACCAGCATGAACTGTTCGGAGCGCATGTAGGGGTCGGAGAAATCGACCTTCTGCTTGCGGTCGTCCTTGATGGTGATGCCGGTCATGCCGATGTTGTACTGACCTTCGGAAACAGCCTGGATCATCGCGTCCCAGCTGGTGTTCTGGTACTCGACCTTGAAGTTCAGGCGCTTGGCGATCTCGTTCATCGCGTCATATTCCCAGCCGATCGCCTTGTTCGTCTTCGGATCGATGAACTGCAGCGGCGGATAGGCATTCTCTGTGACGACGACGACGGTCTTGCCATTGAGGTTCGGAAGGTCGGCGGCGAAGGAAGCGAAAGGTGCAAGCACGAGGGCGCTCAGGCCCAGAAGGAACGAACGGCGCAATGCCATGGAAATCTCCCCGATTAAAGCATGATGCCAAAAGCGTCAGCGGCTTTCGGACGACATCATGCTCTCCCTATTTGATTCCGGCGCGGATTCAGATTTCAGCTCGATTCGACCTGAAATCATCCGACGCCAGAGTGGCGGAAAACTGTCATATTTAGAAAGCCCATGGCAAGATCATTGCCATGGCTGCGATCATAAAAATAGAAAAGCAACTCTAAGCGGGTAGTCGGCAGAGAAAATTTCTTTCCGACGGCGCGAGGCCGGGCAGTAAAAAAGGCGACCCGAAGGCCGCCTTCAATCGTCGCGATCCGTAGGGATCGAAGCTTATTCTGCTGCCGGCTCGGCTGCAGCAGCTGCTGCTGCTGCTGCAGCATCGGCGGCTGCCTTTGCTTCGGCGGCTTCGGCTGCTGCCTTCTCGGCTGCGAGAGCCTGAGCGGCTGCAACCTTCTCGGCTTCGATGCGTGCCTTTTCGTCGGCCAGAGCCTGGCGCTCGGCATCGTTGAGCTTGCGGGCGCGGGTGCCGGTGTTCTCAACGATACGGGCAGCCTTACCGCGCAGGTCGCGGAGGTAGTAGAGCTTGGCGCGACGGACCTTACCGCGACGAACGACGTCGACGCTTTCGATCATCGGGGAGTAAACCGGGAATACGCGCTCGACGCCTTCGCCGTAGGAGATCTTGCGAACCGTGAAGTTTTCCTGCAGACCGCCGCCGGAGCGAGCGATGCAAACGCCTTCATAGGCCTGAACGCGGGTACGGTTGCCTTCCGTGACCTTCACGTTGACGCGAACGGTGTCGCCGGCGGAAAATTCGGGAAGCGTGCGCTTGGCTTCGATCTTGGCAGCCTGTTCGGCTTCCAACTGCTGAATGATGTTCATAGTATCAACCTCGTTGTTGCTTCAACAGCCAGAGCGCCCTGAACGATCTCTATCCCTGGTCGGACCTTCAAGGTCTCGCCTCGGATATATGCCTGTTACGGCAGGGGCGGATACGTCTGCTTTTCTTTGGTGGTTGATGGGAAATTTCCCATGCCGGGCGCGCACATATCCTATTGTCACGCCTTTGTCACCCCTTGCGGCCGAATTATGTGGCGTTTATTGCCGGTTTGGCCGACATTGAAGGTGATTTCGGCCCACCGGCGGTGGCTCGGAGCTTGCGCTCCCTAGCCGGGGTGGCGCAGCTTCAAAAGCTTCGATAGTTTTCGACCTTGCGGACGCAGCTTTGCAGTTCGCTGAGCTGATCGTCCGTGAAAATACGCGTCGGTATGAGCCTATAGAGGCGGCTGGACTCATAGAGCATGATGCAATGCCGATCCTGACGGGCCATCAGAAAATCGCTCCATTGCAGACGTGCCTCGCCAAAATCGCTTTTGAAATGCACGCCGTCTTCGCTCCATGAGAGATGGGCTGGCTTATGCAGCGTCTTTTGTTCGCGATAGGCTCTTCGGGCCGATCTCCAGCCTAACACGTAGACCATCAGAAAGGGGATGACGAAGATCGCGAAGAGCACGATAACCGCAAAGAACAGGGTGGAGGCGATAGCGTCGTTGATATCTGTGGTGCTCGCAAAGATAAGCCCAAAGACGATCACCGCCAGCGCCCACAGCACGACAAGACGAATGATGGCTGCTCTGCTCCTGATGTGCTGCCGAAAATGCAGACGAAGAGCATGAAGCAGATCCTGGGGCGTCAGCTCATAAACGAGTTCTGTCCGCTGCTGGTCGTCTTGCCTGGGTTCAGACATGAAGCCTCCTCAATCGCGATGCGTCCGACAGCCTTGCATTTTGAGATGCCGCTGGCGCGGTGGTGGGAGCCGATAGGGCGATCGCGACGAAGTCGGCTGGGATCGGTCGCGAGACCGGATTGTGCAACTTCGATGTCATCTCCCCCTCGGTTGACACGTCGCCGCCTATCGACCTGGATCGAGCAAGGATATGCACGACAATCCGTACGCGAACGGCTCGCGTTAAGACTGTAGGGGAAAATAGAGCGGAATTTTAAAAAGCGTATAGGTCCGCAAGCCTCAAGCGGGAGAGGTGGTCGGTCTTGAACCTTGAATGCGGTCTCTCTTCAGGAGAGTCCAAGGAAACAGCTATCTATCCGGGCTTATCGCGCTTGCGAAATATGTGGAAGCATTCCGGATCAGCTCAGCCGCCGCCGGGCTGGTCGAAGCCGCTTCCCTCCAGGCAAGCTCGATCCGTGCGAAAGACGTTGAATCCGAAATCGTCAATGCATGCAGTTCCTCCGCGCGCATCTTGACATATGAGGCTGGAAGGAAGGCAACGCCCAGCCCGCGCGCCGTAAGCCTGGCGAGCATGCTGAAATTGCTGACTTCAAAAGCGATCCGCAGATCGACGGCCTTGGCATGACATGCTTCGTCAAGTGCCGCTCGCGTACCGCTGCCACGAGGCGGGCTGATAATGTCAAATTGCTGCAAGTCGCCAAGCTCGATCCCATCCCGACTGGCAAGCGGATGATCGTGTGCGACAACGGCGACAAGCGTTTCGCTTTCGACAATCTGGGTCGAGAGCCCCCTCGGTGATGGGCCGCTCAGGCCCAGCAGGGCGATATCCAATTGGCCATTGTGTAACGCATGAATCAGGTCGTCGGAGTTTCCCTCCTTCAAGGTGATTTCGATGTTGGGGTGGCTGCGGTGAAAATCAGCGAGCCAACCGGATATATCGATGCCTTCATAAGAATTTGGCATTCCGATCGCAACGCTGCCGCGTATCAGACCGGTGAGGGCATCCGCAGCCTCGCGCGCATCGGCAAGTGCTGCAATGGCTCGTCTGAGATGCGGTAGCACCGCTTCACCTACCTGAGACAGGCGAACCTTGCGTGCAGAACGATCAAGAAGCGGCTGGCCGAATTCGGCTTCGAGTTGGCGGATTTGCGCGCTGACGCCCGGCTGGGTGACGAACAGACGTTCAGCAGCGCGGGTGAAATTGGCCTCTTCCACCACGGCTATCAGATATTCCAGCTGCCTGATTTCCATAACCAATCCTTCTAGTAACAAGAATAACTATTACTTAGACTTTTTGAATAGCCAAACTGATAATGCGTTCAGGCATGGCCACCGACACTCGGCTCTCCGCAATTAGATCAATTTGGAGTCAAGATGAGCAACGATCTTCAATCTTTTCAAAAGTTTATGGCATTGCGCAATGATATCGCCGTGGCGTTCGTCAATGGCGATGCGGGTCCGGTGCTTGAGATCACGACCAATACCCCGCCTTTTTCCTTCTTTGGTCCGAAGGGCGGGCAGGAACTGGACTTGGCAAGAGCCACCGCGTCTTTCAGCATCGATGCCGCGCAATTTGGGCAAGGAGAAAGCCAGTTCGATATCGCGCAATTGTCGGCGTGCGACGGTCTGGCATTCTGGTCAGGCGTGCAGAGGGTTGAAGCAAAACTCGTTGGAAAGACGGAGACAATGCAATTCAACCTCCGGGTGACCGAAGTGTTCAAGAAGAGCGATGAGGGTTGGAAAATGATCCATCGTCACGCCGACGCCCTCGGGCATTGAGCAACAGGCTGGGGAAGATATGCCGCCGTCACAAGACCGAGCAAATCGGACTGGCGCGGGATCGGCATGTACCACGCAGCGTATATTCAGGACGGCACAGTCGGCCAGGTTGACGTCGATGGCGTGATAAGGCCGCAACGACTTATGTGGGAAGGGTATTTTCGCGCAAAAGTGGAAGGCGGCAGGGCAATCGGCTGTCCGATGCGCGTACCGGTTCGAGGAGCCGGGTTTACGTCGGATGACGGTGAAACGAAGTTTACGTTCACTATGCCAATCGAGGTCGTCGGTTAGAGCCGAATGATTTTAGGTCTGTTCGACCTAAAATCTGAATCCGCTCTACAATCAAATAGGTAGAGCGTGATGTCGCCCGAAAACCGCTTACGCTTTCGGCATCACGCTCTAGTCACCTGGTCTTCATTGAACGGCTGACATCGCAAATTTCGGCTATTTGTCCAGCAGATCCGGCCGGCGCTCTCGCGTCAGCTGTTCAGCCTGCTCACGCTGCCATTTGGCGATGGCAGCATGGTTGCCGGACGTCAAGATCGGAGGGATTTCGCGGTCTTCCCAGATCTGCGGGCGGGTATAGTGCGGATGTTCCAGCATGCCGCCTTCGAAGCTCTCGTGCAGGCCGGAGAGGTCGTTGCCCATGACGCCCGGCAGGATGCGGACGATGGCGTCGAGCAGAATGAGGGCGGCCGGCTCGCCGCCCGAGAGGATATAATCGCCGATCGAGACCTCCTCGAGGTCGCGGCCGTCGATGACGCGCTGGTCGACGCCCTCGAAGCGGCCGCAGACGATGATGACGCCGTCACCATCGGCAAGTTCGCGCACACGCTTCTGCGTCAGCGGCTTGCCGCGCGGGCTCATCAGCAGGCGCGGGCGGCTGTCGTTTTCGCTGGCGTGATCGATGGCGCGGGCGAGTACATCGGGCTTCAGCACCATGCCAGCGCCGCCGCCGGCCGGTGTATCGTCGACGGTGCGGTGCTTGTCGGTGGCGAAATCGCGGATCTGCACTGTGTCCAACGACCATTGCCCGCGTTCCATCGCCTTGCCGGCAAGTGACGTGCCGAGATGGCCGGGAAACATCTCGGGGTAAAGCGTCAGGATGGTCGCCCGGAAACTCATGGCGTGGTCACTTCCCAATGAGGGTCACTTCTTCGGCTTGTCTTGCGGTTTTTCCGGCTTGGCGGGCTTGCCGATCAGGTCGTCGGGGTCGTCGATCAGGCCGGCGGCCAGCGGGTCGATTAAAATCTTGCCGCCTTCGAGATCGATTTCGAGCACGGCTGCTTCGGAAAAAGGGATCAGCACGGGACGCTTGCCCGGTCCCTTCAGTTCGAGAAGATCGCCGGCGCCGAAATCATAGATGCCGCTGACCGTGCCGTAGCCCGTGCCCTCATCGTCTACGGCTTCCAGCCCTTCGAGATCGGTATAGAAAAACTCGTCGTCGTCGAGTTCGTCGTCCGGCAGGTTATCGCGTTCGACATAGAGTTCCAGCCCGTTCAATGCTTCGGCGGCATTGCGGTCGTTGACGCCGCGGAAGCGCACGATAACGACGTTCTTGGCTTCGCGGATTTCCAGAACTTCGAAGCTGCGGCCGTCCATGCTGTGCAGGTGGCCGTAGTCGCCGAGTGCGGTCGGGTCCGATGTATAGGCGCGAGCGCGCACCTCGCCCCTGAGGCCCTGTGCCGCGCCGATGGTGGCCATCAATACCGGGTTTTGCAGTGTCGTCATGGTCTCTTCGCCGATTGCCGGAATATGCAGCAGATCTAAAGTGCTACAGCGCCCCTTGCGCGTCACATGTGACGAGCGGCGCTGTCGTTGCGTTCTCTCATAGGCTGAACGCCAGCCGATGGGAAACAAAAAACGGGCGGCATGTCGCCATGCCGCCCGCTTTCGATCAATGCGAGGTCCGATTACTCGGAAGCAGCAGCGGCGTCAGCAGCCTTCTGTGCCTTTTCGGCAGCGCGCTCCTGAGCCTTCTTGCCCGGCTTTGCCTTTTCCGGGTTGTTCTTGGCTTCGCGCGTTGCGATGCCGGCTTCGTTGAGGAAGCGCAGAACGCGGTCGGTCGGCTGCGCGCCGTGGTCGAGCCAATGCTTGATGCGCTCGGCCTTGAGTTCAACGCGCTTGGCGTCGTCCTTGGCAAGCATCGGGTTCCAGGAGCCGAGGGTTTCCAGGAAACGGCCGTCGCGCGGCGAGCGAGCGTCGGCTACGACAACGTGGTAGTACGGGCGCTTCTTGGAGCCACCGCGGGCGAGACGAATTTTCAGTGCCATGTTAATTCTCCTTAGGCTTTACTTGACCGCTTCGTTGTGCGGTATGGTTACGTCGCGCTGCTTTTCTCTTGCCCGCCTGATCCCTGTCTAAAACGCCCTGCGTCTTTCGGGATCATGCGGCCGGGGGTTACCCCTTGAGATCGGCAGCGATCTGTTCATGATGCCGGATGACTTCCTTGATGACGAAGTTCAGGAACTTCTCGGCGAAATCCGGGTCCAGATTGGCGTCCTTTGCCAGGCGGCGCAGACGTTCGATCTGGTATTCTTCGCGCGCCGGGTCGGCCGGCGGCAGTTCGTACTTGGCCTTCAGCACGCCCACTTCCTTCGTGCAGCGGAAGCGCTCGGCCAGCATGTGCACCAGTGCGGCATCGATATTGTCGATCGACTGGCGATAGTTGCCCAATTGGGCCTTTACGTCTGGATCAATCATGGGGGTCAACGATCCTATAGCTTATACGGTTGATAGAAGTTGCCGCCCCATATGCGGATCTCCGGGAAGAGTTCCTGGGCCTTGGTTTCGGCGGCCTTTACGGACTTGAACTTAGCTTCGTCCGCGATGGCGTTGAAAAGCTCGTCATTCAGATCGGCGCCATCCGGCAGCTTGCCTTTCAGCTCCACGGCGTTCTTGATCGCCTCCAGCGAACAGGTAGCTGCCCCGACGGCATCCTTTTCATTGAGCTCCAGGCATTTGTCCAGCAATGGCTGAGCCTTGGGACCGAATTCCTTCGCGATCGCATCCATGGCGACGAATGCTACCTGTACCTTCGGCAGGCAATCGTTGATCTGTACGAAGCTACCGCCCTTGGCCTTGCAGAAATCGAATGTTCGCTGGTCGACCTTGACGGCAGACTTTTCCTTGCCGGCAGCGAACACGCTCAATGGAGCTGCGGCCGAAGCCGCACAGATCGCGCTGAGCAGAATAACAGGGAGCCTCATTTCTTTCCGCCTTTCGGCAAACCGGGCAGCCCCGGGAAACCACCGCCGAGGCCTGGCAGCTTGGCGCCACCGAGACCCGGCAATCCACCGCCGCCGCCGAGGCCCGGCAGGCCGCCGGGACGGCCGAGGCCGGCGGCTTCGGCCTGCTTCTGCAGGGCTTCGAGCTGCTTGGGGTCCATGTTCGACAGGTCGGGCATGCCGCCCATGCCGCCGCCGAGGCCCATCTTGCCGGCAAGGCCGCCCATCAGCTGCTTCATCATGCCGCCTTTGCCCTTGCCGCCCATCATCTTCATCATATCAGCCATCTGGCGGTGCATCTTCAGAAGCTTGTTGATGTCGGAGGCGTCGGTGCCGGAGCCGGCGGCGATGCGCTTCTTGCGGGAATGCTTGAGGAGATCCGGATTGGCGCGCTCTGCCTTGGTCATCGAGGAGATGATGGCGAGCTGACGGCCGAAAAGCTTGTCGTTGAGGCCGGCGGCGGCCATCTTGTCCTTCATGCCGGCCATGCCGGGCATCATTCCCATGATGCCGCCCATGCCGCCCATCTTCTGCATCTGGCCGAGCTGGTCGGCGAGGTCGTTCAGATCGAACTTGCCCTTGGCCATCTTGGCGGCCATGGCGGCGGCCTTCTCGGCGTCGATATTCTCGGCTGCCTTTTCGACGAGCGAGACGATGTCGCCCATGCCGAGGATACGGTCGGCGATACGGCGGGGATGGAATTCCTCCAGCTCGCCCATCTTTTCGCCGACACCGATCAGCTTGATCGGCTTGCCGGTCACGGCGCGCATCGAAAGGGCCGCACCGCCGCGGCCGTCGCCATCCATGCGGGTCAGCACGAGGCCGGTAATGCCGACACGTTCGTCGAAGTTGCGGGCGAGATTGACGGCGTCCTGACCGGTCAAGCTGTCGGCGACCAGCAGGATTTCGTGCGGATTGGACTTCTTTTTGATATCCGCCATCTCGACCATGAGCGGCTCGTCGATATGCGTACGGCCGGCGGTGTCGAGGATGACGACGTCATGGCCGCCGAGCTTGGCGGCCTGCACGGCGCGTGCGGCAATATCGGTTGGCGACTGGCCAGCGATAACAGGCAAAGTGTCGATGCCCGTCTGCACGCCGAGCTGGCGCAACTGCTCCTGCGCGGCCGGACGGCGCGTGTCGAGCGAGGCCATCAGGACCTTCTTGCGGTCGCGGCTCGTCAGGCGGTTGGCGATCTTGGCCGATGTGGTGGTCTTACCCGAGCCCTGCAGACCGACCATCATGACGACGACCGGGGCCGGCGCATTGAGATCGATGCCCACACCTTCGCCGCCGAGCATCTCGATCAGCTCGTCATGGACGATCTTGACGACCATCTGGCCGGGCTTGATCGACTTCAGGATTTCGGCGCCGACAGCCTTTTCGCGGACGCGATCGGTAAAGGAGCGCACGACATCCAGTGCCACGTCGGCTTCGAGAAGCGCGCGGCGAACCTCGCGAAGGGCTGCGGAAACATCAGCTTCCGAAAGCGCGCCGCGGCCTGTCAGTCCATTCAGAATGGAACCAAGACGGTCCTGGAGGTTTTCAAACATCGGTTCTTCCTTATCGATCGTCCGGGATTTGGACCTGGCGTGATTTGCGCGGTTCCTCGCCCGAAAACGTCGTGCTTTTCCATGACGAAAACAAGACGCAAAGCCAAAAAGCACCCGAGGGCGCATCGCGCTGTCGGGTGTTGACCTCCGGGATCTCTTTATACCTTATGGGTCCCGGTCGGTGGCTCGGAGGCTTGTGCTCGTCGCAGATTGCGGGCGATAAACAGGAAAAGGCCGGTAAAGTCAACCCAAGGCGGCGGAAATGCCGCAATTGCACTGGCGATATTGCTGGATCAATGTCGTTTTGACCGTACCATCGTCTTCCAATTGTTGTATCGATCCCCCGCCGTCAAGTGATTCCCCGAGACCGTTCCGAATGAATGATGCAGCCCTGACCGATCTTCTTGCTGCCTGTCGTACCTACACCGGCGGCCGGGTCGACACCCGTTTCAACGAGGCGGCGCAAGCCTTCTACGCCAGCGCCAAGACGCAGCCGAAGATCGCAGCGCGAGCGGCGCGTGAGCTCAGCCGCCTGCCGCCGCCGGGGGCGGCCGTTCTCGCCAATATGCTCGGCACCATCGTCGAAAAGGGCGGCGCGGTGGAGCGCAGCGGTCCGGCCGTGTGGGAGCTTTATCTGGCATGGCTGCCGCAGATCCATCGCGGCTTTGCCGGCCGCAAGGAACTGAGCCCGCGGCAAAGGCAGCTACTCGATGCCTTCCAGTTGCTCAGCCAGTCGGCGGTTTCGCATCTCTCCGCTATGCCGCGGGAGCGCGCACTTGCTGCCGGCAACAAGGCGCTGATGGCGCAGCTTGCGGAATTGCAGGATTATACGCCGGGGGCTGCCTGGGTCCGCCAGGTGCTGCTAAGCCGCAGCGACGACCTGCTGGTGCTGCATTTGCCGAGCCGCCAGGGCTTTCGCCTTCGCTATGAGAATATCGTCAACGGCTTTCATCTGTTCACGCTCATCCAGGCAGCCTTCGGCGAGCGGCTTCCCGGCGGTCGCGCGCCCAACCGGTTCATCGTCGACATGGCGCGCTGCGTGACCGTGGCCGAAGAGGGCAATGACGAGCCGTGGTGGCGTTATCAGACGGTGCAGCCGGATGCGCCACGCCTTGTCGAGATTTCCGGCGAGGCATCTGTCGAGACCATTTCCCGTATCGATGGCCGGCAGATCATCCTGCTTTCGCCTGCCGTCGAAGGCGCGGCGCTGTGGGATACAAGCTTTTTCACGCCGCAGCTCTTCGCCATGCCGGCGAATGTCTTGCTTGAAGGGACATTGACGGTGCAAGAGGCCGCGGAATGGTTCGCCAAGGCCGGCTTGCCAGCCGGCGAAGTGACGGATGCTGATGGGGCGGACAAGGCATGACCAGCACATCCGGCTCGGCCAAGAAGAATCCCTATTATCAGGGTCCGGTTTCAGATCACTTCGACGGCCAACGCTTTTTCAATCCCGGCGGCGTCGAGCCGGGCGGCGCCTTCGATCTCCTGCGCTGGCAGCTCGGCGGCGGCCGGGTGCGCTGGCCTAATCCCGTCATCAGCGCCTTTCCTCCAGCGAGACCTGACCGGCATGTCTTCGGCGAGCAGATGCGGGTGACGATGGTTGGCCATGCCTCGATGCTGGTGCAGATTGCCGGGCTGAACATCCTGACCGATCCGGTCTGGTCGGAACGGGTCAGCCCCTTCCGGTCCCTGGGGCCGAAGCGCGTGGTGCCGCCCGGCATCCGCTTCGAGGATCTGCCGCATATTGACCTCGTGCTGGTGACGCATAATCACTACGACCACCTCGACATCGCTACACTTGCGCGCCTACAGCAGACGCATCGGCCTGACATCGTCACGCCGCTTGGCAACGACACGATCATCCGCCGCGCTGTTCCCGACGCCGATATTACCCTGGTCGACTGGGGTGACCGCATCGCGTTCAGGGCCGGCGTGACCATCGATGTCGAGCCCTGCCATCACTGGTCGGCGCGCGGCATGGGCGACCGGCGCATGGCGCTCTGGGCGGCATTCGTACTGACAACGCCAGCGGGCAAGATCTATCATGTCGGCGACACTGGCTTTCACGGCGGCATCAATTATGAAGCGGCCGCTCGCAAGCATGGCGGTTTCCGCCTCGCGATCCTGCCCTTCGGCGCCTACGAGCCTCGCTGGTTCATGAAGGGCCAGCACCAGAATCCGGAAGAGGCGGTGAAGGGCATGAAGCTCTGCAATGCCGCCTACGTCGCCGGGCATCACTTCGCGACCTTCCAGCTGACGGACGAAGGCATCGACGAGCCCGTCCACGCGCTTGATGCGGCGCTGAAGGCAGAGGGCGTGGAGCCGGATCGCTTTCGCCCGCTCAGGGCAGGCGAAGTCTTCGACGTGCCGGTTATCTGAACGCCGTTGCGCAGGTAGAAAACCCCTTCTCCCCGAGGGGAGAGGGGTGTCCGGAAGCCTTGTGCGGGTCGTCGCAGCTTACTGCTTGATGTCAGGCTCGATGAGTTTCGCCAGATTGACCAGGGATTCCTGCCAGCCGAGATAGCAGGCCTCACGCGGAATGACGTCGGGCACGCCGGCCTGGGTGATGTTGACTTCGGTTCCGACGAGAACCTTCTTCAACGTCACGGTCACTTCCATTTCGCCCGGCAGGTTCGGATCGTCGAACTTGTCGGTGTAGCGCACCAGCTCGCCCGGGATCAGCTCGCGGAAATCGCCGCCGAAGGAATGGCTCTCGCCGGTCGTGAAGTTGCGGAACGACATCCTGAACGTGCCGCCAACGCTCGGCTCCAGATGATGCACGGTGCAGGCAAAGCCGTTCGGCGGCAGCCACTTGGCAAGCGCATCCGCTTCGATGAATGCGCGATAGACCTTTTCCGGGCTGGTGGCCAGGACGCGGTGCAGGCGTATGGTATTCGGCATTGTCAAAATCCTTCTGGTTTGACGGAGTGGACGAGCCTAGGACGCGGTAGCTTTCGGCAATCCGACATCGGGAATGATTTTTTCTCAAAATGGATTGCGTCAAGGCTTCTCGGCCAGATTTGTCCCGAGATCATATAAGGTGATTCAATAGCAAGACGAGCCATCCGCCCTCGTGGTTCGAGACGGCCCTGCAGGCCTCCTCACCATGAGGGCTGCCGCCCTTACCGGCGCGCAACTCGCTCCGCCCTCATCCTGAGCCTGTCGAAGGATCAGGGTGGCCCGGATGGCCCGGCCAGTCCAGTCCTTAATAGTTCGTCCTTCACGTTCCACTGGTAATTCCCCCGCAATTCCGCCATATACAGCTCGAAAACACTGACGGACATGGCATCATGAGCAATACGGTCGAATTCGCGAGGATGAACGGGCTTGGCAACAAGATCCTGGTTGTCGACATGCGCGGCCGCAAGGATGTGGTGACGCCTGCTGCAGCGATCGCGCTCAATGCCGATCCGGCGACCCAGTTCGATCAGATCATGGCGATCCACGATCCGAAGATCGAGGGCACCGATGCCTGGATCGATATTCTGAACTGCGATGGCACGAAGGCGCAGGCCTGCGGCAATGGCACGCGCTGTGTCGTGCAGGCGCTGGCGGCGGAAACGGGCAAGAAGGTTTTCACCTTCCAGACCGTTGCGGGCATCCTGAATGCCAGGGAGCATGAGGACGGCACGATTTCCGTCGACATGGGCAAGCCGGTCTTTGCCTGGGACAAGATCCCGCTTGCCGAGGAATTTGCCGATACCAGCCGCATCGAGCTGCAGATCGGGCCGATCGACAATCCGATCCTCCATTCGCCTTCGGTCGCCTCGATGGGCAATCCGCATGCGATCTTCTGGGTGGACAAGGACCCGATGTCCTTCGATCTCGATCGCTTCGGCCCGCTGCTTGAGAACCATCCGATGTTTCCCGAGCGCGCCAATATCACGCTGGCGCAGGTGCTGTCGCCTTCGTCGCTGCGCACCCGCACCTGGGAGCGCGGCGCCGGCCTGACGCTTGCCTGCGGTTCGGCCGCCTGTGCCGCCGCCGTCAGCGCCGCCCGCACCGGCCGCACCGGGCGCAAGGTGACGATCGAGGTTGCCTCCGCGCCTGCGCCTGGCAAGCTCACCATCGAATGGGTTGAAAGCAATGACCATGTCGTCATGACAGGGCCTGCCGAATGGGAATGGTCCGGCATGGTCGATCCGGTGACGGGCAGCTTCTCGCGCGATGAAGAGCAGGGGGCTCAGGCGCTGTGAGCGGGGTCGAGGTCATTACCTTCGGCTGTCGCCTCAATACCTATGAATCCGAAGTGATGAGGGCCGAGGCTGAGAAGGCCGGGCTCAACAACGCTATTCTCGTCAATACCTGCGCCGTGACGGGCGAGGCCGTGCGTCAGGCGCGCCAGGCGATCCGCCGCGCACGCCGCGACAATCCGCATGCGCGTATTATCGTGACGGGTTGCGCCGCGCAGACCGAGAAACAGACCTTTGCCGAGATGGCCGAAGTGGATGCCGTGCTCGGCAACGAGGAGAAGCTGAAGAGCTCCTCGTATCGCGCCTTGCCGGATTTTGGCGTTTCGGCGGAAGAAAAGCTGCGCGTCAACGACATCATGAGCGTGCGGGCGACCGCGCCGCAGATGATCCGCCATATCGATGGCCATGTGCGCGCCTTCATTCAGGTGCAGAACGGCTGCGACCATCGCTGCACCTTCTGTATCATTCCCTATGGCCGCGGCAATTCGCGCTCAGTACCGATGGGCGCTGTCGTCGATCAAGCCCGCAATCTGGTCGAGAGCGGTTATCGCGAAATCGTTCTCACCGGCGTCGACGCGACCAGCTATGGCGCCGACCTGCCGGGCGCGCCGACGCTCGGCCTGCTTGCCAAGACGCTTTTGAAGCAGATCCCGGAGATCCGCCGGCTGCGGCTGTCCTCCATCGACAGCATCGAGGCCGATCGGCATCTGATGGATCTCATCGCCGACGAGCCGCGCTTCATGCCGCATCTGCATCTCTCCCTGCAGCATGGCGACGACATGATCCTCAAGCGCATGAAGCGGCGGCACTCGCGCGCCGATGCTTTTCGCTTTATCGAGGATGTGCGCCGCTTGCGCCCCGAGACCAGCTTCGGCGCCGATATGATTGCCGGCTTTCCGACGGAAACGGAAGAGATGTTTGCCAATGCGGTTGGTCTGGCGGAAGAAGCCGGCATCGCGCATCTGCATGTCTTCCCGTATAGCCCGCGCCCCGGCACGCCTGCGGCCCGCATGCCGCAGCTCGACCGCGGCCTGATCAAGGAACGCGCCGCCCGCCTGCGCGAGGCCGGACAAAGATTGCACCAGGCCCATCTGGACAAGATGGTCGGCACGCGGCAATGGCTGCTTGTGGAGAATGGCGGGCTGGCGCATACGGAAAACTTCACGCTTGTCGCCGCCCCCGGCCTCCGGCCGCGCGACCTTGTGCAGGTCGCAATCACTGGCCACAATGGCAAGCACCTCGACATGCAACTTCTGGCCGCCGACGCGGCCTAATGCTTCAACGGACACTTCATGGCGCTCGGTTTCATCAAAAAAGTCTTCACCTTCGGCCGTGAAAAGCCGGCCGAGGAGCAGGCGCCTGCGGAGGATTTGACGAAGGTTGAAACGTCTGCTGTGGAGCAGGAAGCGCCGCCCGTTGTAGATATTTCGCCGGCTTCCGAGTTTGTTGAGCCTGCGTTACCCCCCTCTGTCCCTGCGGGACATCTCCCCCACAAGGGGGGAGATCGTTTGGAGGATGCCGCGCCGGTTGAGCAAGAGAAGCAGGCTGAAAGCGGGGCGGATGCTTTCGCTGCAAAAGAGATTGAGGCCGCTGAGGCTCCCGGTTCCCTCGAATCCGGGTCGCAGCAGCATGAAGACCTTCAGGCGATTGAACCGGAGCAACCTGCAGATACCGAAGCCAATCTAGTTTCGGAAGAGCACCCCATCGCACCAATCTCCCCCCTTGTGGGGGAGATGTCCGACAGGACAGAGGGGGGTGAAGAAGCTTCAGCAAATTCGAAATCTTCGTCGGAAAGCGCGGAAACCTCAACGACCTCCGAACCTACTTCTGAGGCCACCGAGCCCCCAGCCGCAACCCCCATTCTCCCCAAAGGCTTCTCCACCGCTGCCTCGGCCCCTGCGCCTGTTCCGGAGGCCCCAAAGCAGAAACTCTCCTGGTTCCAGCGCCTGCGCGCCGGGCTTGCGCGCACCTCGTCGCAGCTGACCGGCCAGATCGCGGCGCTCTTTACCAAGCGCAAGCTCGACGACCAGACGCTGCAGGATCTGGAGGATTTGCTGATCCAGGCCGATCTCGGCGTCGAAACCGCGATGCGCGTCACGGATACGCTGGCTTCCGAGCGCTACGGCAAGGATGTGACCAGCGAGGACGTCGGCCGTATCATGGCGCAGGAAATCGCCAAGGTGCTGAAGCCTGTGGCAAAGCCTCTGCAGCTCGATCTCAGCCACAAGCCGCATGTCATCCTCGTCGTCGGCGTGAATGGCACCGGCAAGACGACAACGATCGGCAAGCTGGCGGCCAAGCTTTCCGGCGCAGGTTTGAAAGTCATGGTTGCCGCCGGCGATACGTTCCGCGCCGCCGCCATCGAGCAATTGAAGATCTGGGCCGATCGCACCAAGTCGGAATTCATCGGGACGAAGCTCGGCGCAGATGCCGCAGGCCTCGCCTTCGATGCTTTCCAGCAGGCCAAGGCCAACAAGAGTGACGTGTTGATCATCGATACGGCCGGCCGCCTGCAGAACAAGGCGGAGCTGATGGCCGAGCTCGAAAAGATCGTGCGCGTGCTCGGCAAGCTCGATCCGGATGCGCCGCATACGGTGTTGCAGACGCTCGATGCCACTACGGGCCAGAATGCGCTGAACCAGGTGGAAATCTTCCGCAATGTCGCCGGCGTCAACGGGCTGATCATGACCAAGCTTGACGGCACGGCGCGAGGTGGCATCCTTGTGGCCATCTCGGCCAAGCACAAGCTGCCGGTCTATTTCATCGGCGTCGGCGAGGGTGTAGACGATCTTGAGCCGTTCGAGGCCGAGGATTTCGCCAATGCCATCGCGGGCACGGGGGCTGGAAACGGCCAATGAACGACAACAACAAGTTCGATGACAGGGAAAATGCTGCAATGACGACCAGTGACCGCGATCTCACTCCGAGCGCCGCCGACAAGCATCACCCCATGCTCAAGCTGGTGCTGGAACTCGGGCCTTTGCTGGTATTCTTCTTCGGCAATCTGCGCGGCGAATGGCTGGTGCAGCATTTTCCGCAGCTCGCAACGCTCGGCGGCCCGCTTTTCGTCGCCACCGGCCTGTTCATGGCCGCAACGGTGATCTCGCTTGTCGTCTCGAAGGTCATGCTCGGCCATCTGCCGCTGATGCCCTTCGTCTCCGGCATCGTGGTCGTCGTCTTCGGCGCGCTCGGCATCTACCTGCAGAACGAAACCTTCATCAAGATGAAGCCGACCATCGTCAACGCGCTCTTTGGCGTCGTGCTGCTCGGCGGCCTTGCCTTCGGCAAGTCGTTGCTCGGCTATGTCTTCAACGCCGCGTTCCAGCTCGATGCAGAAGGCTGGCGCAAGCTGACGCTGCGCTGGGGCATCTTCTTCTTCGTTCTCGCCGTGCTGAATGAAGTTGTCTGGCGCGGCTCGAACTGGCTTTATCTCCCTGATGTCCATGCTGCCGACAATCTCTGGGTCAACTTCAAGGTCTGGGGAACGATGCCGATCACCATTATTTTCACCCTGTCGCAGATGCCGCTGATCATGAAGCACACGGTCGAACCGCCGGTAGGCGGCGATAAATGAACGCGAGCCTCGACGGCCAAGATCGCCACCGGCAGCAGAGCTTCTGGTTCATCGCCTGCGCCGTCGTTCTGCTCGTACAGATCGTCGCGGAACACATGATGGGCCGCGTGTGGATCTGCACATGCGGCTACGTGAAGCTCTTCGAGCCGGTTGTGAAATCGAGTGGCAATTCGCAGCATATCGCCGACTGGTACACGCCCTCGCACATCATCCACGGTTTCCTCTTCTTCGGGCTCACGCATCTGATCATGCGCCGTAAGCCGCTGTCGATGCGGCTCTTCGTTGCGATGCTGATCGAATCCGGCTGGGAGTTGCTGGAAAATTCCCCGATCATCATCAACCGCTATCGCGCGGCGACGATCTCGCTCGATTATGTCGGCGATAGTATCCTCAACTCGGCGATGGATGCGGTGTTCATGGTGGTTGGCTTCCTCTTCGCCTGGCGCGCGCCGGTGCTGGTGACGGTTGCCATCGCCATCTTCTTCGAGCTGCTCACCGGCTGGCTGATCCGCGACAATCTCACGCTCAACGTGTTGATGCTGGTCTGGCCGGTCGATGCAATCAAGACCTGGCAGGGCGGGATTTAAGAGAGTTTTGAAGCTGGCCCTGTGGCCACCTCGTGGTTCGAGGCTCCATTGCCTGCGCTATGCTTCGGCAATCGGGCACCTCACCATGAGGTGGAGTGGCTTTTGCGGCGATTGAACGGTAGCTCAGCGTCAGACGAAGCAGGGCAGATCAGCCCTCATGGTGAGGTGCGGAGGCTCGTGAGCCTGTCGAAGGGGCCGGAGCCTCGAACCACGAGGGCGGGTGGTTGCTCTTCGATGAAGCGAGGAACCTAGGACGCAGGCTTCCCCTGCGCCTTCGCTATCGCCGGATAGAGCCCTTCCTTGAGGCTGGTCGGCGTGAAGGGGCCGACCTGCTTGTAGAGGATCGTGCCGTCGGGCGAGACGAGATAGGATTCAGGAATGCCGTAGACACCCCAGTCGATGGCGGCCGAGCCGTTGGGGTCGATGCCGATGGCGTTATAGGGATTGCCGAGTTCGCCGAGGAAGCGCAGCGCGTTCTCGCTCGTGTCCTTGTAATTGATCGCCACGATATTGAGCTGGCCGCCCTTGGCGAGTTCCTTCAGCACCGGGTGCTCGTCGCGGCAGGGGATGCACCAGGAGGCGAAGACGTTGACCAGCGTCAGTTTGCCCTTGATGGCATCATCGGTCAGCGCTGGCAGGTTGGAGCCTGCAAGCGGCGGCAGCGCGAGTTTGGGCGCCTTGGTGCCGATCAACGCCGAAGGAATGGCTGCGATATCGGTCCCGTGGACTTCCTGGTCGTACATGACCTTGCCGACAGCAAAGGCTATGCAGGCAAAGACGATGAGCGGGATCAGCGCCAGCAGATAGCGCGCGGTGCCGCCTGATTTCGGCTGATCCTTGTTGTCGGTATCGGCAGTCATTTCGTCTCGCCCTCGGGCGCGCGCTGCGAGCGGCGGCGAATGCCGGAGGCTTCGAGGGCCGCGAGTTCGCGGCGGCGCAGGCGTCCGTCGATCCATGTCCAGGCGATGATGGCGAGGATCATGAAGGCGGCAAAGCCATAGGAGCCGAAGACGTAGAAGGGATGCGACATGCTATTCCTCCCGGCTTGCCATGCGCGCGGCGATGCGTCGCTGGGCGGCGATGCGGCGGCGCCAGATTTCGTTGCGGATCGCCATCAGGTGCAGCGTGAAGAACAACAGCGTGAAGGCCAGCGCCATGGTGAAGAGCGGCCAGAGGAATTCCGCGTCGATGGCCGGGCCATCCATGCGCATGATGCTTTCCGACTGATGTAGCGTGTTCCACCAGTCCACGGAGAACTTGATGATCGGGATATTGATGAAGCCGACCAGCGTCAGGATCGAGGCGACGCGGGCGGCCTTGGATGGATCATCCATGGCGCGGTTGAGCGCGATCAGGCCGAGATACATCAGGAAGAGGATGAAGACCGAGGTCAGGCGCGCATCCCAGACCCAATAGGTGCCCCACATCGGCTTGCCCCAGAGTGAGCCGGTGACGAGCGCGATCAGCGTGAAGGCGGCGCCGAGCGGGGCCGCCGTCTTGCCGGCGACATCGGCGAGCGGATGGCGCCAGACGAGCGTGCCGATCGCCGACATGCTCATGATCGTGTAGCACATCATCGACAGCCAGGCCGAGGGCACGTGAATATACATGATGCGGACGGTATCGCCCTGCTGGTAGTCGCCCTCCGTCGTAAAGGAGAGATAGAGGCCGATTGCGAAAAGCGCGGCCGAGATGACCGCCAGCCATGGAATGAGACGCGCCGAAAAGGCCAGAAACCGCGTGGGGTTGGCGAGGTCGGAAAAACGGCTGATCGCAGGGCTGATATCGCTCATGCGGCTTGTTTAACCCGATATGGCTTTTCCGGCAATCGACCGCATTGTCTCAGACTGGCGAAACAGTATCTCATCAAGATCAATCTGTCGTGTTGCGCAGCGCAAGGGCGGCGGCGGCCGGGCCGAGAGCGGCGAAGAATAAAGTGAGCGCGATCAGGATCAGGAACGGCGGCAGGAAGGGTTGCGGCCCTTCGACCGCGGCATAGGTAGCGCTGACGCCGAAGATCAGCACGGGGATGGTCAGTGGCAGCACGAGGATGGAGACCAGCAGCCCGCCGCGCGGGAGCGCCACGGCGACGGCGGCACCGACCGCGCCGATGAAGGTAATCGCCGGCGAGCCGACGAGCAGGGTGAGCGCCGTCGCGCCGATCGCCGTCTCGTTCATATTCATGAAGAGGCCGAGCAGCGGCGAGGCGATGACGAGCGGCAGGCCGGTTGCCACCCAATGCGCGGTGCATTTGATGAAGACCGTCAGCACCAGCGGTGTTTCCTGCATGATGAGCAGATCGAGCGAGCCGTCGTCGCGTTCGGCCTGGAACAGCCGGTCGAGGCCGAGCAGGCTTGCGAGCAGCGCGCCGATCCAGACGATAGCCGGACCGATACGCGAGAGGAGCTTCAGATCAGGCCCGACACCGAAGGGAATGACGGCGACGACGGTGAGGAAAAAGAGAATGCCGATCAACGCCCCGCCGCCGGCGCGCACCGAAAGCCTGAGGTCGCGGAGGAAGAGGGCGGTCATGGGCAGACTCTTTCATGCTGAGAGATACCCGGGATACCCCCCTCTGTCGCTCTCGCGACATCTCCCCCACAAGGGGGGGGATTGGTAACTTGTGGCGTACACACGCCCTCATCCAACATCGAATCCGCAGAGACAGAGCTCGTTGGTTTTATAAGCAGGTGCAGCGAACTCCCAACAATCTCCCCCCTTGTGGGGGAGATGTCCCGAAGGGACAGAGGGGGGTATCGAAGGTGCGGCATAGGTAAAAGCATCGAACTCATCCCCACACCCCCTCGCTCACCCCGGCAAACCCCGTCATCCGCATCTCCTGCACATTCTCCAAACCCAGCGGCTGGTGCGTTGCAGCAAGAATAATGCCGCCATTCTTCTGATGCGCGGTAATGAGATCAGCGAAGAGCCGGTCGGCGGAGCTGTCGAGCGCCGCCGTCGGTTCGTCGAGGATCCAGATCGGGCGATGGGCGACCAGAAGCTTGGCGAAAGCGATTCGCCGCTGCTGGCCGGCGGAGAGGTAGCCGAAGGGCAGATGCGTGATGCCGGCAAGGCCGACCGCGTCGATGGCTTCATCGACATCAAGGCCACGGCCGCCTGCCATGTCGCCAAAAAAGGTTTTCCAGAAGGTCAGATTTTCGGCGACCGTCAGCTCGGATTTCATCGCGTTGCGGTGGCCGAGATAGTGGCTGGCCTCGCCTGCCGGCCGTCCCGATTCTCCGTCATTTCCGGTGAATGTGACAGCACCTTTCTCCTGCCTGAGAAGGCCCGCCACAACGCGCAGAAGTGTCGATTTTCCCGACCCGTTGCGCCCCGTTAGAACGAGTGCGTCGCCATCTGCCAAGTTGAAGGAAACATTCAAGAAAATCAGGTCTTCGCCCCGCCTTGCCGCCAGATTTTCAGCGCTTAGATGCATTCGCTCAGGCTTCCCCTATTGTCTTTGCCGCAGTGCGCAAAAAATTGTCCAAATTTGCATCTTGTCACTCTGGCAAGTCTTTACGAAATTATCTATAAGACCTGCAACCACGCCAGCGGTCGGCGTGAATTTCATCCTTGCGCCGAACTTAAGGTATTTTGCCTTACGTGCGGACAGCGGAAATGGCCGTACCCGCATCCTGATGTGCATAAAGTGCATAGGCGTTCGCACGACTGTGTTGGCTATCAGAAACGGGGTATCTCGTGTCTAAATCTCTTGACAGTTTCAATTGTCGTTCCACGCTGACCGTGGGCGGGAAAGACTATGTGTATTTCAGCCTGCCCAAGGCTGAAGCCAATGGTCTGCCCGGCGTTTCCAAGCTGCCTTATTCCATGAAGGTGCTTCTGGAAAACCTGCTGCGTTTTGAAGACGGGCAGTCGGTCACGAAGGAACATATCCTTGCCGTCGCCGAATGGCTGACCAACAAGGGCACCGTCGAGAACGAAATCGCTTACCGCCCGGCACGCGTGCTGATGCAGGACTTCACCGGCGTTCCCGCCGTTGTCGACCTTGCTGCCATGCGCGACGCGATGGTTTCGCTCGGCGGCGATCCGGAAAAGATCAACCCGCTCGTTCCCGTCGATCTCGTCATCGACCACTCCGTCATCGTCGACGAATTCGGCACGCCGCAGGCCTTCGCCCGCAACGTCGAGCTGGAATACCAGCGCAACGGCGAGCGCTACCGCTTCCTGAAGTGGGGCCAGCAGGCATTCAAGAACTTCCGCGTCGTTCCTCCCGGCACCGGCATCTGTCATCAGGTCAATCTCGAATATCTCGGCCAGACCGTCTGGACGAAGGAAGAAGACGGCGAAACGATCGCTTATCCCGACACCTGCGTCGGCACCGATTCGCACACGACCATGATCAACGGTCTCGGCGTTCTGGGCTGGGGTGTCGGCGGTATCGAAGCTGAGGCTGCCATGCTCGGCCAGCCGGTCTCCATGCTGCTGCCTGAAGTCATCGGCTTCAAGCTCACCGGCAAGCTCAAGGAAGGCGTCACCGCGACCGACCTCGTGCTGACTGTCGTGCAGATGCTGCGCAAGAAGGGCGTCGTTTCCAAGTTCGTCGAATTCTTCGGCCCCGGCCTCGACAACATGCCGCTCGCCGACCGTGCCACCATCGGCAACATGGGTCCGGAATACGGCGCGACCTGCGGCTTCTTCCCGGTCGACAAGGAAACGCTGAACTACCTCAACATGTCCGGCCGCGCCAAGGATCGCATCGCGCTCGTCGAAGCCTATTCCAAGGCTCAGGGGATGTGGCGCGACAATGACGGTTCCGACCTCGTCTTCACCGACACGCTGGAACTCGACCTCGGCGACGTCGTGCCGTCGATGGCTGGTCCGAAGCGTCCGGAAGGCCGTATCGCGCTGGAAAACATCGCTTCCGGTTTCGCCACTTCGCTGGAAACCGAATACAAGAAGCCCGGCCAGCTTTCCAACCGCTACGCGGTTGAAGGCACGGATTTCGATATCGGCCATGGCGACGTCGCCATTGCCGCCATCACCTCGTGCACCAACACCTCCAACCCGTCGGTGCTGATCGCTGCCGGCCTTCTTGCCCGCAACGCCGTTGCCAAGGGCCTGAAGACCAAGCCGTGGGTCAAGACCTCGCTGGCACCGGGAAGCCAAGTCGTCGGCGAATACCTCGCCAAGTCCGGTCTGCAGGCTGATCTCGACAAGCTCGGCTTCAATCTCGTCGGCTTCGGCTGCACCACCTGCATCGGCAACTCCGGCCCGCTGCCGGCGCCGATTTCGAAGACGATCAACGACAAGGGTCTGATCGTATCGGGCGTTCTCTCCGGTAACCGCAACTTCGAAGGCCGTATTTCGCCTGACGTCCAGGCAAACTACCTGGCTTCGCCGCCGCTCGTCGTCGCCTACGCGCTCGCCGGCACGGTGCAGCTCGACCTGACGAAGGAGCCGATCGGCGAAGACCAGAATGGCAAGCCGGTCTATCTCAAGGACATCTGGCCGACCTCGCATGAGGTTCAGGAATTCATCCAGAAATACGTCACCCGCGAGCTCTACGAGAGCAAGTATGCCGACGTCTTCAAGGGCGATGCCAACTGGCAGGCGGTTCAGGTTCCGCCGGGCCAGACCTATGCCTGGGACGACAACTCGACCTACGTTCAGAATCCGCCTTACTTCGTGGGCATGGGCAAGAAGGGTGCCGGCGTTTCCGACATCAAGGGCGCTCGCGTTCTCGGCCTCTTCGGCGACAAGATCACCACCGACCACATTTCTCCGGCCGGTTCGATCAAGGCTGCCTCGCCGGCCGGTGCCTACCTCATCGGTCATGGCGTCGGCGTTGCCGACTTCAACCAGTACGGCACGCGCCGCGGCAATCATGAAGTCATGATGCGCGGCACCTTCGCCAACATCCGCATCCGCAACCATATGCTCGGCCCGAACGGCAAGGAAGGTGGCTACACCATCCACTATCCGTCCAAGGAGGAGACTTCGATCTACGATGCGGCCATGCAGTACAAGGCCGAAGGCGTTCCGCTCGTCATCTTCGCCGGTGTCGAATATGGCAACGGCTCGTCGCGCGACTGGGCTGCCAAGGGCACGAACCTGCTCGGCGTACGCGCCGTGATCGCCCAGTCCTTCGAGCGTATCCACCGTTCGAACCTGGTTGGCATGGGCGTCATTCCCTTCGTCTTCGAGGACGGCACGACTTGGGCCAGCTTGGAGCTGAAGGGCGACGAACTCGTCACGATCGAAGGCCTGGCAGACATCAAGCCGCGCGAGCGCAAGATCGCCAAGGTTACCTATGGTGACGGCACGGTTCGCGATATCCCGATCATCTGCCGTATCGATACGCTGGATGAGGTCGTCTACGTCAACAATGGCGGCATCCTGCAGACCGTTCTGCGCGATCTCGCTGCCTGATAGGCATTCAATGCCATTCCTGTGGGCCGCCGGAAAACTCTTCCGGCGGCCTCCTGTTTTTCACGGTGATGTGTACGGCGAGCCCTCGGGCTCACCACGGCCTCACCCCATCGTGACTTTGCGTCATCGCGCGAAACTATTATCTCTTGTTTCAGATTTTTCGGGCTTGATATGGCCTGATCGCCCCAAGAAGCGCGAGTGTTTCGGAGCCCGTGTAGGCAGACGGTGCTTATGATTGGATGCAGAGGTAAGATAGAAATGCGCCTTCGATTTTTGGTTCCACTTCTGGCAGGCATTGCGCTCGCAAGTTCGCTGCATGCGCAGGAAGCCCCGAAGATCAAAGGCGTTGTCGAGCTTTTCACCGCACAGGGATGCGCCTCCTGCCCTCCGGCCGATGCGGCTTTCCGCAAGCTGATTCGCCAGGGCAATGTCGTGGCGCTTGCCTATCACGTCGATTATTGGAACTACCTTGGCTGGAACGACACCATGGCGTCCAAGGACAACACGGCTCGCCAATATGCCTATGCCCGTACGATGGGACGCAGCGGGGTCTATACGCCGCAGGCTGTTGTCAACGGCCGGGACCATATGAACGGCGCCGATCTCAATGCCATCAACGTCAAGCTCGATGACTTCCAGCGCCAGGGTGAAGGGCTGACCGTTCCGGTCAATGCCGCGATGAAGGGCGATGAGCTCGAGATCAAGATCGGGGCCGGGCAGGGCAGGGCCAATGTGGTTGCCGTCTATTTCGACAAGGAGCAGATGGTGGCGCCGAAGGGCGGCGAGAACAACGGCCAGCAGATCGCCTATATGCACGCGGTGTCGGATGTCGAAACGGTTGGCATGTGGGACGGCAAGGCGATGAGCCTCGTATTGCCCTCCACCGTGCTCGACAAGGCCGGACGGCGGGGTCTTGCAATTCTCCTGCAGTCGTCGACGCCTGCGGGCGATCCCGCCGCCATTCTCGGCGCAACCGTTCTGACTGTCGGCTCGGACGGCTGAACGGCCTTTCAAGCTTTGCCGGCGCATTCCAGTTTCGGTCTAGGCCGAAAGGGTCCCTGTTTTGGCCTGTGCCAAAAAGGGGAGGTGCCCGGCGAGGACGCATTCGGGGCTGGGGTTTAATCGATGCGCCCCGGCCGGGCCGTTTGACGCGGCGGCGTCAAACGGCTCCCTATACTTCCTGTAAATTGGGCGTCGTTTTGGCTGAAATGCGGCACTGACGAGGTGCTTTCCATCTTGGGAAAGAAATTGTGAGCCCCTAGCCGTCTTGCAATTTGATGCGGCTGAGGCAAACTGTCATTCTCCTGTCATGAGATAACCCCTGGGGGATTGATGACTGATCAGCCGGATTTGCGACACGGCGAAAGCCGCTCCACCGATACCAGTTCCTCCGTTGTCGTCGATCTCAGGGAATACAGACAGAGCAAGGACCCGCTGCCGGTGACCTTCCATCGCCGGGAGCTGGATGCGATTCTCTGGATTTACGGCCGCATGGTCGGTGAGGGCGAGTGGCGTGACTATGCCATCGACCATTTGAAGGACAAGGCGGTCTTTTCCGTCTTCAAGCGCTCCGGCGAGATGCCGCTCTTCCGCATCGAAAAGAACCCCAAACTGGCCGCCAAGCAGGGCGCTTTTTCGGTCGTCAATACCAATGGCATGATCCTGAAGCGGGGACACGAGCTGAGCCAGGTGCTGAAGGTTTTCGACAAGCAGCTGAAGCTGGTGGAGAAGTAGCTTTCCGTCATCGGGCGGAAAATGCGGGATCTATTCCCCAAACAATGTACCAGGATAAACCGAGGGATCGGGATCGGTGCCAGTTCCCTCGCCGAGTGTCTTCTGCATCAGCATTGTATCCAGCCAGCGGCCGTGCTTGTAGCCCGTACCTTTCAGCAGACCGGTTTCGGTAAATCCCGCGGCACGATGCACGGCGATGGAGGCCGGATGGGCGCCGCCGATGACGGCGATCATTTGGCGGAAGCCAAGCGTCTGGCAGCTTTCGACCAGGGCGTCCAGCAACAGCCTGCCGACGCCGCGTCCACGCGCCTCCGGTGCCAGGTAGATCGAATCCTCCACGATCCAGCGATAGGCCGGCCGGGTGCGAAATGCGGAGGCATAGGCATAGCCTAGGAAGGTGCCGGTTTCGTCTTCGGCGGCGAGATAGGGATAGCCCTTGTCACGGATTGCTTCGAACCGAGCCGCCATTTCCTCCCGGGTTGGCGGCGTGATCTCATAGCTTGCCGTGCCGTTCAAAACGGAGTCGCGATAGATTGCCGTGATGTGGGAAAGATCGTCTTTGGTGGCGCTGCGAAGGCTGACGGACATCTGCTTGTGATTGCCTGATCTGTGATTGTGACGGCGGTCATCAAATCGCAGCGCTGATGACCAGGCAAATAAAAAAGGCGGCCGAAGCCGCCTTTCCGTTCATTGTTCAAGCCGTTCGATTAGTTTCTGTTGCCCATGAAGCGCAGCAGGAACAGGAACAGGTTGATGAAGTCCAGGTAGAGCGACAGGGCGCCCATAATGGCCTTGCGGCCAGCCACGGTCGCATCGTCGGCACCATAGTACATTTCCTTGATCCGCTGCGTATCGTAGGCGGTGAGGCCTGCGAAGATGAGCACGCCGATCACGGAGATGGCGAACTGCATGGCGGACGAAGCCAGGAAGATGTTGACCAGCGACGCGATGATCAGGCCGAACAGACCCATCATCAGGAACGAGCCCATCGCGGAGAGATCACGCTTGGTCGTGTAGCCGTAGAGCGACAGCGCGCCGAACGAGGCGGCGGTCACGAAGAAGGTCTGCACGACGCTCTGGCCGGTGTAGATGATGAAGATCGACGACAGCGACAGGCCCACCAGCGCGGCGTAGACCCAGAAGGTCGTCGTCGCGGCGGCCACGCTCATGCGGTTGATCCTGAAGCTCAGGAAGAAGACCATCGCCAGCGGGGCGAAAATGACAACCCACTTCAGCGGGCTGAGATAGATCGCCTGGCCGAAAGCCGTGATCTGTCCGTTTGCGAAAGCCAGAGAGAAAGCGAGATAAGCGGCTACACCCGTGATCGCCAGACCCAGCGCCATCAGGTTATAGACCTTGAGCATGTAGGCTCGAAGGCCCTCGTCTATCATCGCACCGGATTGCGCACCGCTCTGCGCCCGGTTTTGGTAATTGCGAAAGTCAGCCATGTTTTCCTCTTTCAAGCTCCGATTTGGGTACGGTGTCGGGCCTTTCAGGTCCAGGCGCCGCTGCGGAGCTCCAGCATGCCTGCACAGAATATGAGGCTTTCCGGCCTTGTAGACAAGGGTCAAGCGGTCTGACCCATGTTAAATCGATGTAACATCGGGCCATCCGGACGGCGCAGCAATCGTCTCGGAGCGGATCAGAGCTCGCGCAGGACGGGTGCCGCCTTCTGGCCGAGGATGCGCCAGGTGCCGATCAAGCCGATCCCGACGGTCAAAACCAGGGCGATGATCAGTGTGGAGAAGGCGACGTCGGGCAGGAAGGCCGAAGGCAGGTGCATGATACGGCTGACGATATACCATGCGGATGCCGAGCCGGCGATCAGTGCGAAGACGGCGGTCGCTGCACCGAGGATCAGATATTCATAGCTGAAAGCACGGATCAGCGTCGCCCGCGTCGCGCCGAGCGTCTTGAGGATCACGGCGTCGTGTGTGCGGGCGCGGTTGCCGGCGGCGAGCGCGCCGGCCAGAACCAGCACCGAGGCGATCAGCGCCACCGATGCGGCGGAGCGGATAGCCGTCGCCAGCTGTCCCACCAGCGTATTGACGACATCGAGCGCGTCCTTGACGCGGACGCTTGTGATGGTCGGATAGGTATTGGTGACTTTCCGCAGGATCGCGGCCTCCTGTTCCGAGGTGGCGGATGTGTCCGTCAGGGTCGCCAGCCAGGCATGCGGCGCGCCCCTGAAGGTATTGGGCGAGAAGATCATCACGAAATTGATCGACAGCGACTGCCATTGCACCTTGCGGAAGCTGGCGATCTTGGCGGTGACGTTGCGGCCGAGCACGTTGACCGAGACTTTGTCGCCGAGCTTCAGGCCGAGCGCCTTGCCTTCCTCTTCGGAGAAGGAGACCAGCGGCTCGCCGCTATAATCCTTGTCCCACCATTTACCTTCCGTGACCGAGGCGTTTTCCGGCACCGTATCGGCATAGGTGATGCCGCGATCGCCGCGCAGCACCCATTGGCCGGCGGCCGGCACTTTCATCTTGGTGACATCCTCGCCGTTGAAGGCGACGATCCGGCCGCGCAGCATCGGTGCCTCGATGAGTTTGCCCTTGGGATCGATATCGAGGACGATCTTGCGGAAGCCTTCCAGCTCCGGTCCCTGGATATCGACGAAGAAGAAATTCGGTGCCTGTTCGCTCATGCGCCCCATCAGCTCGCGACGCATATTGCCGTCGATCAAGGTCAGCGTCACGAGCAGTGCCAGGCCGAGCCCGAGCGACAGCACGACGGACGAGGTGAGCGCGCCCGGTCGATGGATGTTGCCGATCGCCAAGCGAAGGGCCGGCGAGCGCACCCGCGGACTGCGGCGGGCAAGCCATGAAAGCGCGGCGGCAACGACGCGCAGCACGACGAAAGCGCCTGCGATCGAGACGACGAAGACGATGGCGATGAAACGGTCATAGGCTGTTACGATCGCCAGGGCCGCAAGGGCCGCCATCAGTAGGCCGGCGGCCAGCAGATAGGGCCAGCCGGGCAGCCGGCGGGCTTCGAAGCCCTGTTCGCGGAACAGCGCCGTCGCCGGCACCTCGCGGGCATGGCCGAGCGGCGGGATTGCGAAGGCCAGCGTCGTCAGCAGGCCAAAGAGGGCAGCCAGCGTCAGCGCGCCGGGATAGAGCCGCGGCGCGGTCGAAATCGGCAGGAATTCCGCCATGAACCGCGACGCGATCATCGGCGCGATGGCGCCGAGAACGAGACCGACCGCTATGCCGGCCAATGCAATGACGGCAATCTGGATGAGATAGATCAGCACGACGACGAAGGCGGGCGCGCCCAGGCACTTGAAGGTGGCGATGGTCGTGCGCTTCGAATCGAGGAAGGCGCGGACCGCGTTGGCGACGCCGACGCCGCCGACGATGAGCGCCGCCAGGCCGACGAGCGTCAGGAACTGCGAGAAGCGGGTGACATTGTCTGCAAGCTGTGGAGCGGCACGGTCGCTGCTGCGGATCGACCAGCCCGCCTGCGGGAAGGCGGCATTGGCACGGTCGCCGAGATTGCGAAGGCCGGTTGCGGGATCGGCCATGCGGATCTTGTAGGACTGCTCGACGAGGCTGCCCGTCGTGATCAGGCCGGAGGCGATCAGGGCGTCGCGGCTGGTGAGCAGGCGGGGCGCGAAGCCAAAACCTTCGGAGACAGCGTCGGGCTCGGTCGTGATCGTTCCCGTGATGCGCAGCCTGGCGTTGCCCAGCAGCAGATCGCCGCCAACCTTGAGATTCAGGCGTTCGAGCAGCAGTGGAGCCACGACAGCGCCATAGGTGCCGTCCTTGGCGGCCAGCAGCGTTGGGAGCGGCTGATTGGGGTCGGCCTCGAAGGTGCCGTAGAGGGGATAGGCGTCGTCGACGGCCTTGACCTCGACCAGCGCCTGGTCCGAGCCGTCGGGCAGGCGTGCCATGGAGCGCAGGCCGGTGGAGCGGGAGACCTTCCCCAAGCTTTGGAGATAGGCAAACTCTTCCGGCGTCGCCTCGCGATTGCGCAGCTCGAAACGGGCGTCGCCTGATAGCAGCGATTGCCCCTGCGTCGAGATCGCGTCGGTGATCGAGCGGGAAACGGAATTGACGGCGGCGATCGCGCCGGTGCCGAGCGCGATGCAAGCGAGGAAGATGTAGAAGCCGCCAAGGCCGCCGCGCAGTTCGCGCATGGCAAGGCGGAAAGCGAGCGGCAGGCGCGATCCCGCCGCGCTCATGCAATCGCCGCCTGGCTGGCGCGCGTGCGGGTGCTGTCGTTCTCGATTTCGCCGGAGCGGACGCGGATCTGGCGCGAGCAGCGTGCGGCAAGGGCGGGATCGTGAGTGACGAGCAGCATGGTCGTGCCGCGTTCCGCCTGCTGGGCAAAGAGCAGGTCGGCGATCTGCCGGCCGGTGTCAGTGTCGAGATTGCCGGTGGGTTCGTCGGCGATCAGCACTGCAGGAGAGGGCGCCAGCGCACGAGCGATCGCCACGCGCTGCTGTTCGCCACCGGAAAGCTGGCCTGGATAATGGCTAAGCCGCTCGCCCAAGCCCACCGCTTCCAGCTCGCGCCGGGCGATGTCGAAGGCGTCGCGGACATTGGCAAGTTCCAGCGGCACGGCGACGTTTTCCAGCGCCGTCATATTGGCGATCAAATGGAAGGACTGGAAGACGATGCCGATATTGCGGCCGCGGAAATCGGCGATACGGTCTTCGCTGAGGCTATGCAGCGGCGTGTCGCGGATCAGAAGTTCGCCGCTGTCGAGCTTTTCGAGGCCGGCTAGCACCATCAGCAAGGTGGACTTGCCGGAGCCGGACGGGCCGACGATGCCGACGGCCTCACCTTCCATGATCGTGAGGTCGATGCCCTTCAACACGTGGACAGAAGCGGCGGCGTTGCCAAGCGTCAAATCCGCCTTCTTCAGCTCGATGATGGTTTTTGCCAATGCGAACGCCCTATATACCAGAGAACATCAGAGGTCATGGCGGGCGCAATCCGGCCCGAGCAGCGAATTTAGGGAATGGATCATGGGTTTTAAAGTTGCCGCACTTCAATTCGCTGTCATCACTTTCGGTCTTTTGTTTGGCATGGTCGGCGCTGCAAACGCCAGGACCATCCAGCTGGTCGGCCTCGGCGACAGTCTGATGGCCGGCTACCAGTTGCCACCAGGCGACGGATTTCCGGCCAAGCTTGAGGCGGCGCTGAAGGCGAAGGGGCTGGATGTGGCGGTTGCCGATGCCGGCGTTTCCGGCGACACGACCTCTGGTGGGCTTTCCCGGATCGACTGGTCCGTGCCTGACGGCACGGATGGCGTGATCCTGGAACTCGGCGCCAACGATGCGTTGCGTGGCATTCCGCCGGAGCAGACGGAAAAGAATCTCGAGACGATGATCGAGCGGTTGAAGGACAGAAAGATCCCGATCCTCCTCGCCGGCATGCTGGCGCCTCCAAATATGGGAGCCGACTATGCCGATAAATTCAATCCGATCTACAAGCGTCTGGCCGATAAATACCAGCTTGCGCTCTATCCGTTCTTCCTCGACGGCGTCGCCGCGCATGCCGATCTGCAACTCTCGGATGGCATGCATCCCAATCCGAAAGGGGTCGATGTCATGGTCGAGCGTATGTTGGCTGATGTTATGAGTTTTGTAGGGATGATTGACGCAGGTGCGAAATAGATGCTTGCACCGACTGCAAATGCGTGATTCCCTGCTAGTACCTGCAAGAGATTCGGGGAGTGCTCGTCATGCCGAGACTTTTTACCGCCCTCGAAATTCCGCGCAATGCGGCCATGAGCCTGTCATTGTTGCGCGGTGGTCTCCCGGGAGCCAGGTGGATCGACGTTGAAAATTATCACATCACCTTGCGCTTCATCGGCGATGTCGATGGCCGCACGGCCGATGAGATCGTCGACCGGCTGGACCGGATAGATCGACCTGAATTCCAGCTCCGGCTGGAGGGCATCGGTTCCTTCGGCTCCAAAAAGCCGCACTCGGTCTGGGCCGGGGTCTCGCAAACGCCTGACATGTTCGCCCTGCAAGGCGAGATCGAGCGGATCTGCCAACGCATCGGTCTTCAGCCGGACCCCCGCAAGTTCACGCCGCATGTGACGCTCGCCAGGCTGAAATCCTCGCGGGTCGATGATGTCGTGCATTATCTCTCCGGCCGCGGCAATTTCTATACTGCGCCGTTCACTGTCGGGCGCTTCGTGCTTCTGTCCTCGCGCGAATCGGTCGGCGGCGGTCCCTACCTCACCGAAGAGATCTTCCCGCTTCACGAGCCCCGCAGCACGTTCCCGTCCTTGGGCAACAGTTCGCTGCAGCCGGCTAAGAGCATGGTATAGACAGCCTCGAAATCCTTGCGCTCGCCGTAATAGGGATCGGGGATGTCCTTGCTGCTGCCAAGCGCAAGGGTGTTGAAGAGATGCAGCTTGCCGAGAGCATCGGCGGGCGCCGTCTTCCGCAAGTTCTTCAAATTGTCTTGATCCATTGCCAGGATCAAATCGAACCGGCTGAAATCTGATGGTTCGATGCGGCGGGCGCGCTGGGCTGAAATATCGATTCCATGATCGGCCGCAACCGCGATCGAGCGGCGATCCGGCGGCTCGCCCTGATGCCAACCGCCGATGCCGGCCGAATCAATCTCGAATTCGTGGCCGCGGCCGGCTTCGCTCGCCAGATGCCTGAATATGCCTTCGGCGAGGGGCGACCGGCAGATATTGCCGGCGCAGACGAAAAGAACCCTGTGACGAACCATGCTATCGTTTCACCGCTAGAGAGGAGTGACCTGCCATGAAATACGAGAAGCTGGACCGCGCGGCAATCGATGAAAATCTTGCGGAACTCGGAGGCTGGGCGCTTGCCGCCGACGGGCTTTCGATGTCGAAGACCTTCAAGTTCCGCAATTTCGTCGAGGCTTTCGGCTTCATGACGGAAGCCGCCCTTGCCGCGGAAAAACTCAACCATCATCCGGAATGGTTCAACGTCTATTCCCGCGTCGAGGTGAAGCTGACGACGCACGATGTCGGCGGCCTGACCGACCATGACGTCAAGCTGGCCAAGGCGATGGAGAAGGCGGCGGCGCGCCGGCTCGATTGAATCGCGCCATGCGATCACCATATGTTTACACGGCCCGCGGGACGGGTGCGAACAGAGGCGAATGGAATGGATGACATCAAGTACGGGGAAATCCTGATGCCTGGTGATGACGAGACCCAAAAAGAGCAGGAGAAATCGGTGCGCAGAAAATTCTGGCCGACCTTGCGAAAGGCGGCTCGCCATATTCCCTTTTCCCGCGACGTCGTTGCCGCCTTTTATTGCGCGCTCGACCCGCCGACGCCGACTCGCGTTCGCGGCATATTGCTGGCGGCGCTCGGCTATTTCGTCATGCCTGTCGATATCATCCCCGATTTCTTTGCCGTCATCGGCTATACGGACGATGTCGCGGTGCTGACGCTCGCCTTCAGCATGATCCGGGGCCATATCCGCCAGGAACATTACGATGCGGCTGATCGGGCTCTGGAGAGCGAGCCGGAGGCCATGAAGACGGCCTGATGCCCACTTTGCGATGGTTGACCTGAATCCTCTCGGGTTTCCATGGATTTATGAGACCTCCCTGATTTTAGCGAGGTCAAATTCTTGCCTGAATCTTTCTGTCTTAAATCGAATCCGTTGGGTGGTACTCCACCATCCAGGTTTTCCAATTCCTTCTGGTGCTTTTCAAGCTTTGTGCGATATCTGGGTTGAAATGGCACGGAGCCAATGGCGGGCAGCGCTCCGTTGACGGTTTGGTAACCTGAATAAAGTCAAAATAAGGCAGCTCACGAGCATCGGCGTGCGTCAATCGAATCGCCATGAGCTCTGGACCGCAAAAAATCGGCAGGAAACCATGTTTGTAAAAAGCTTCGCAATCGCCCTCTCGCTCGTTCTGGCCGGAACCGGCATAGCGTCCGCGCAGACCAAGAAGCAGACGCAGGCAGCGGCAGCAGCAGCGCCGGCGGCTCCGACGCGTATTCAGCAGTTCGACGCCTGGGGCGCCTACTCCTACCAGTCCGCCGGCGGCAAGGTCTGCTACGTTCTCTCCGTGCCGACCACGAAGACGCCGGCAACCGGCATCGACCATGGCGACAATTTCTTCATCGTCTCGCAGCGCCCGGGCCAGAACATTTCCTATGAGCCGCAGGCGATGATGGGCTATTCCCTCAAGGACAATTCCAAGGTCAACGTCGTCATCGACAACAAGACCTTCGTGATGTTCACCAAGGACAAGGCTGCCTGGGTCGAGAACGCAGCGCAGGAGCCGGCACTGGTTGCCGCGCTGAAGTCCGGGCATTCACTGAAGGTTTCGGCGACCTCCAAGAAGGGCACGGCCACCTCCTACACCTATTCCCTGAAGGGTGTGACCGCCGCGCTGAAGCAGATCGAAAACTGCAAATAAGATCGAGGACCGAGAGATCACGACAATGTGATCCCGCCGTCGCCGCGACCGCAATGATGAGGCCGGTCAGACTGACCGGCCTTTCGCTTTTGAGGGCCGATCTTCGCTTTTAAGGGAAAGGGATGACGCGAGCGGAAATTAATGCTAAAGGCCGCGCCAACGATAGGTGTGCGGCAGATAGCTTGAAGATAGCTGGTCCGGCCACCGCATGAATCTTCAGATTTCCGTGCCTTGCCCGCATCCGCAGCTTTCGCCAGCTTTTGCGGCATCGCCGATGTGAACCGTTGGAACGATCCTATGTCCGCCACTGATGTCATAACTCCCTCCAGGCTCAAGCCGATGCCGGTATCGCAGCCGGTCGAGCTTGCGCCGAAGCCGTCGCTGATTGGCCTGACGCGCGAGGAAATGGCGGCCGCGCTCAAGGAAAAGGGCGTTGCCGACAAGCAGATCAAGATGCGCGTCAGCCAGCTCTGGAACTGGATCTACGTGCGCGGCGTCTCTAATTTCGATGACATGGCGAACGTGTCGAAGGACATGCGCGAGATGCTGAAGACGCATTTCACCATCGCGCGCCCCGAGATCGTCGAGGAGCAGGTCTCCAACGACGGCACCCGCAAATGGCTGCTGCGCTTCCCGCCGCGCGGCGCTGGCCGTCCCGTTGAGATCGAAGCCGTCTACATCCCGGAAGAAGGGCGCGGCACGCTCTGCATTTCCAGCCAGGTCGGCTGTTCGCTCACCTGTTCCTTCTGTCACACCGGTACGCAGCGCCTGGTGCGCAATCTGACGGCGGAGGAAATCCTGTCGCAGTTGCTGCTGGCGCGTGACCGGCTTGGCGATTTTCCGGATCGCGAAGCGCCGCAGGGGACGATCATGCCGGCCGAGGGTCGCAAGGTCAGCAACATCGTCATGATGGGCATGGGCGAGCCGCTCTATAATTTCGACAGCGTCAAGACGGCGCTGCTGATCGCCTCCGATGGCGACGGCCTATCTCTTTCGAAGCGGCGCATCACGCTTTCGACCTCGGGTGTCGTGCCGGAAATTTATCGCACCGGCGACGAGATCGGCGTCATGCTGGCGATCTCGCTGCATGCCGTGCGCGACGATCTGCGCGACATGCTGGTGCCGATCAACAAGAAATATCCGCTGAAGGAACTGATGGACGCCTGCCGCGCCTATCCCGGCCTTTCCAACGCGCGCCGCATCACCTTCGAATATGTCATGCTGAAGGGCGTCAACGACAGCCTTGAGGACGCGAAGGGGCTGATCCAGCTCCTGAAGGGCATTCCGGCCAAGATCAACCTCATCCCCTTCAACCCATGGCCCGGCACGAACTACCAGTGTTCGGACTGGGAGCAGATCGAGAAGTTCGCTGATTTCATCAATTCGGCCGGCTATGCCTCGCCGATCCGCACGCCGCGCGGCCGCGATATTCTTGCCGCCTGCGGCCAGCTGAAGTCGGAATCCGAGCGCATGCGCAAGACGGAGCGATTGGCATTCGAAGCGATGATGATCGCCAATCACGGCGAGGATTGAGATCGATGCTCCTTGGACTGCGCAAGCCGATACGCCTCGTCTGGGGCTATGTTGCCGCTTGCGCTCTGATGGGCTTCGTGCTGGCCTGCGTTGCCGCATGGACGGTGCCGGAGACGGCGGCGCCCGAGCTTTTCGTCCTGACCATCGCTCTGACGAAGGTGGCGATGATCGTCAGCATCCTGCCGTCGTTGGTGGTCATCCCCATTCTCGAATGGCGCGGCATGCGCCGATGGTATGGTTATGCGATCTTCGGGGCGATCCTGTCGGCGGTCGCGTCCATCCTGATTTCGGGCGGCATAGAACGGCCGCAGACACTCAATCTGATCACCGTTGCCGTCTGCTTCGCCTTCCTGGGTGCTGCAAGCGCCACCGTCTATTGGTGGATCGCCGGCCGGTTTGCGGGGCGATGGTCCATACTCAGCGAGCCTGAGTGAAGAAGATTTTCACCGCGAAGATCGAGAAGACGCTGGCGAAGGTGTAATCCAGCCCGCGCATCACGCTGCGGTTTTTCTGCAGCCAGGACGACAGGCCATCGGCGGCGAGAATGACCAGCACGTTGATCGGGATGCCGATGACGATGAAGAAGAAGCCCAGGAAGAGCAGCTTGTGCGTGACGGCGGGATCGCCGGCGGTCACGAACTGCGGCAGGAAGGTCATGAAGAAGATGATGACCTTGGGGTTCAGCAGGTTGACCCAGAAGCCATTCGAGATGTTGGCGAAAGGCGTCTTGCCGACGGTATCGACTTTCTTGACCGACAGATTTGAGCCGAAGCGGATCGCCTGGATCGCCAGCCAGAGCAGATAGGCGGCGCCGCCAGTCTTCAGCACGGTGAAGGCGACGGGCGAGGCCGTGATCAGCGCGGAAATGCCGAAGGCCACCAGGCAGGTATGGACGACGACGCCAAGGGTGGTGCCGAGCACGACGAAGAGCGCTGCCTTCTTGCCCTGTGCGAGCGCGCGGCTGATCGACAGCGTCATGTCAGGCCCGGGCGTCATCGCCAGCAGGAGGCTTGCCGCCGAAAAGGCAAGGAGGGTCGGCAGGCTGGGTATGAAGTCCATTAGATGCTCCGAAAGCCGGATAGGGGATGCATTTGCTCTTATCCGGCTTTCGGGGGATTGCAAATCAATCCTTCTTTTCAAGGAAAGCCTTGAATTGATCGGCGTAGTCGGGATGCCAGCGCGACAGCGGCGGCCGGTTCTCGACGATATCGCCGGCGGCCCAGAGCATGCGGCGTTCGTCGACGGGACGGGCGACGTCATTGTCGGGGCAAAGGATGTAGAAATCGCCGCGCTTCAGGCTTTCCACCATGAACTCGACCGTCTGCTCCGGTGTCCAGGCGCCGGCCGGCTTTTCCTTCCGCTCGCCCTTGGTCAGGCCGGTGAAGACGAAGCCAGGGATGAGAAGGTGGGCCGAAATCTTCGCGCCGTCCGTATTGCGGAGCTCATGCTGCAGCGCTTCGGTGAAAACCTTCACGCCGGCCTTCGAAACGTTATAGGCGGGATTGCCCGGAGGCGTGGTGATGCCCTGCTTCGAGCCGGTATTGATGATGACACCCGGCTCGCCATGCGCCAACATGCCGGGTCCGAAGACGCGCGTGCCGTTGATGACGCCCAGCAGGTTGACGCCGAGGATGGCGTCCCAGCCGGCCTGGGCGCTGAAGATCGAGGTTTCCGGGCCGATACCGGCGTTGTTCATCAGCACATGCACGCGGCCGAAACGCTGCAGGACGGTGCGCTCCAGAGCTTCCAGTGCGTCCTTGCTTGAGACATCGGTCTCGACGGCCAGGACGTGTTCTTCGCCAGCGATCACCTTGAGTTCGCTCGCCGCTTGCGCCAGCCGGTCGCCACCGAGGTCGGCGATCACGACGCTCATGCCGAGCGAGGCGAAGTATTTTGCTGCGGCAAAGCCGATGCCGGATGCGCCTCCGGTGATGACGGCAACATTGGTTTTTTTGAAAATAGCTTGAATATCGGTCAAAGGCGTGCCCTCCAGGCATTGCTTGCTCGCCGGCGAATATGGCGCTTTCCGAAAGCGTGTCAAACCCGTCGGAGGTAGCGTTACAGGGCCTCCCCTTGCGCCTCACGATAATCTCGCTAAAAGTTTCGCGACGCAGATTTGCGGGCCTCTCCCCTGGCTCGCCTTGAAATGGAACTCATCATGGCATCACATAAAGACGTGAAGAAAGTCGTTCTCGCCTATTCCGGCGGCCTCGACACCTCGATTATCCTGAAGTGGCTGCAGACGGAGCTGGGCGCCGAAGTCGTAACCTTCACCGCCGATCTCGGGCAGGGCGAAGAGCTGGAGCCGGCGCGCAAGAAGGCCGAGTTGCTAGGCATCAAGGAAATCTACATCGAGGACGTGCGCGAAGAGTTCGTGCGCGATTTCGTCTTCCCGATGTTCCGCGCCAATGCCGTCTACGAAGGCGTCTACCTGCTCGGCACCTCGATCGCTCGCCCGCTGATCTCCAAGCATCTCATCGAGATCGCCAAGAAGACCGGCGCTGACGCCATCGCGCATGGCGCGACCGGCAAGGGCAACGACCAGGTCCGCTTCGAACTTTCGGCCTATGCTTTGAATCCGGACATCAAGATCATCGCTCCGTGGCGCGACTGGTCGTTCAAGAGCCGTACCGACCTGCTCGAATTCGCCGAGAAGCACCAGATCCCGGTTGCCAAGGACAAGAAGGGCGAAGCGCCGTTCTCCGTCGACGCCAACCTGCTGCACTCCTCCTCCGAAGGCAAAGTTCTGGAAGATCCGGCTCACGAAGCACCGGAATACGTGCACATGCGCACGATTTCTCCGGAGGCTGCTCCCGACAAGGCCACGATCATCAAGGTCGGTTTCGAAAAGGGCGATGCCGTTTCGATCAACGGTCAGCGCCTGAGCCCGGCAACCCTGCTTGCCAAGCTGAACGAATACGGCCGCGACAACGGCATCGGCCGTCTCGATCTCGTCGAAAACCGTTTCGTCGGCATGAAGTCGCGCGGCGTTTACGAAACCCCCGGCGGTACGATCCTGCTTGCAGCCCATCGCGCCATCGAATCCATCACGCTCGACCGCGGTGCCGCGCACCTCAAGGACGAGCTGATGCCGCGCTATGCCGAGCTGATCTACTACGGGTTCTGGTTCTCGCCGGAGCGCGAGATGCTGCAGGCCCTGATCGACAAGAGCCAGGAGCATGTCGAAGGCGAAGTGACGCTGAAGCTCTACAAGGGCAACGTCATGACCATCGGCCGCGAAAGCCCGAAGTCGCTCTATTCCGACAAGCTCGTTACCTTCGAAGACGACCAGGGCGCCTACGACCAGAAGGACGCGGCCGGCTTCATCAAGCTCAACGCCCTGCGCCTGCGTACCCTCGGCAAGCGCAACCTGTCGAAGTAATTCGCGACATACAAAAAGCCCGCTTCCGGTCGCCGGAGGCGGGCTTGTCTTTTACGGCGACCTGGAATTAATCCACCGGTCTCAGTTCGCGTTCGATTTCCGCAGGCGCCTCGGCCTTCTGCAGATTGCTGCGGAAAGAGCAAAGCGCATCGTGCAATTGCACCTGCAAATCCTTGTCGAAGCCCTGCGTTGCATTGCGTTCGACTTCGCAGACTTCGCGATCTATCTGCCTCAGCTTCGCATCGGCGGCTTCCGACAATACGATCCGCTTGGCGCGGCGGTCGAGCGGGTCTGGCTGGCGCTCGATCAAGCCGCGTGCCTGCAATTTGTCCAGAAAAGCGCTGACCGTCATCGGTTCCAACCCCATGCGGGAGGCGATGTCGAGCTGACGGCTGCCATTAATAGCGGCGACCTGCATCAGCGTCCGTGCTTCGCCCGCCGTCAGCCCTAGCCCGGCGACAAGAATCCGTCGCTCGAAGGCCGCCCTGATCAGTCGGGCACAATCGCTTACTAGAAAAGCGAGTGAGTCCGTATTAATCCTGCTGTTCATAAGCGTTTCCCTACCTACGCTCTTTGATTTTTGGGGCCCCACAACGTTCTTATTGATTTAGTCTCGTGAACACAACGACTTCTTCAGACCTAAAACGAACACATGCTTGACCGATTTTGGCAGATTGCTACTCTCGCGCGATTACCAGCCGGAACATCCATCATGACACAATCCCTTGTTGTTGGCGCTTTTCTCGCAGCACTATTCTATGTGCTCATTCCTGGTCCCGCTTTTCTGGCTTTGCTCGGCATCGGCGCCGGTCAGGGGCGCAAAGCGGGCGCATTCTTCGTCAGCGGCCATCTGCTCGGCGATCTCGTCTGGTCCACGCTTGCGCTGGTTGCGATCGTCGGTGCCAAGACCATCGGCACGTTCGTCTTCGATCTGCTCGGATTGCTGTGCGGCTTCTATCTTGCCTGGATCGGCTGGAAGGCGGTGACAGCCAAGCCGAAGGGTGACGGCAAGGCGCTCGTCAATGTCGAGCGCCCGTTCCGTCGCGGTCTGATCTTCGGCATCACCAATCCGAAGGGATATCCCGTGGCGCTTGCGACCTTTACGGCGCTTGTCGCCGGCTCCGCCAGCGCATTAACCTTCAGCGCGTTGCCGCTGCTGCTCGTCGTCTCCTTCGTCGGCTTCATAACGGCTGATCTCATCCTCATCAGCATCATTGGAGCGGGTGCCGTGCGGCGTTTCTATCGCGCGCATGAGCGGCTGATCGTGCGTTGCTCCGGTGTGCTTTTCATGGGTTTTGCGGCACAGGCGCTCTGGCATGCCACGCCGGGCCTGCTCGGCTGGCGCAGGGCCTGATCCAGCCACATCAATTTGTTCGGCCCCGCCATACCAATCCGGCGGAGCTAGCCTTATATCGTGCTTCGATCAGATGTCTGTCGAAAGGATGCCCCGCATGTCTTCTCCTACTGCCGTCAATCCCGCGCTCACCGAATGGACCGGACATCAGGGGCTGCCACGTTTCGATGCGGTGAAGGATACGGATTTCGCACCTGCCTTCGATGCCGCGCTTGTTTTGCATGAGGCCGAGATCGATAAGATTGCCGGCAACAGCGAGCCATCGACCTTCGCCAATACCGTCACCGCGCTCGAAATCGCCGGCGACGAGCTGTCGCGCATCTCGGCGCTCTTCTGGAACAAGGCGGGTGCCCACACCAACGAGACGATCCAGGCGCTGGAGCGCGAGATCGCGCCGAAGATGGCGCGTCACTATTCTAAGATCGGTACGAATGCCGCGCTCTTTGCACGCATCGATACCCTTTGGGACAGCCGTGACACGCTCGGTCTGACGTTGGAAGAGACCCGCGTGCTGGAGCGACACTGGAAGGGCTTCGTCAAGGCGGGTGCGAAGCTGCCGAAGGCCGAGCAGGATCGGCTTTCCGCGATCAACGAGAAGCTTGCCGGCCTTGGCGCGCAGTTCGGTCAGAACGTGCTGGCGGATGAAAAGAGCTGGGCGCTGCTGCTGTCGGAAGAGGCCGATCTTGCCGGGCTTCCCGACTATCTGCGCGATGCGATGGCCGCTGCCGCGCGCGAACGCGGCGAAGAGGGCAAATATGCCGTCACCCTGTCGCGCTCGATCATCGAGCCTTTCCTGACTTCGTCCGAACGGCGCGATCTGCGCGAACAGGCATTCAATGCCTGGGTGGCGCGCGGCGCCAATGGCGGCAAGACCGACAATCGCGAGATCATCCGCGAGACGCTGGCGCTGCGGGCAGAGAAGGCCAAGCTGCTCGGCTATGCCAACTTCGCGGAGCTGAAGCTCGACAACACCATGGCGAAGACGCCGGCAGCGGTCAATGAACTGCTGATGGCGGTATGGGCCAAGGCGGCGGCGCGTGCCGGCGAGGAAGAAAGGGATATTGCCGCGCTGATAACAGAGGAAGGCCGCAATCACGAGGTCATGCCCTGGGACTGGCGGCACTATGCCGAGAAGATCCGCACGCGGAAGTTCGATTTCTCCGAAACGGAGCTGAAGCCCTATCTGCAGCTCGAAAAGATCATCGCCGCCTGCTTCGACGTTGCCGGACGCCTCTTCGGCATCAAGGCCGTCGAGCAGAAGGGCGTTCCCGGCTACCATCCCGATGTGCGCGTCTTCGAGATCCGCGACCGGTCCGACAAGCTCGTCGCCTTGTTCCTCGGTGATTACTTCGCCCGCTCATCGAAGCGTTCCGGCGCCTGGATGAGCTCGTTCCAGTCGCAGCACAAGCTGTCGCTGAAGAACGGCCATGTCGGCGAGTTGCCGATCATCTATAATGTCTGCAATTTCGCCAAACCGGCCGAAGGTAAGCCGGCGCTGCTGTCGCTCGACGATGCCCGCACGCTGTTCCACGAATTCGGCCATGCGCTCCACGGAATGCTGTCCAACGTCACCTATCCCTCGGTTTCGGGCACCGGCGTCTCCCGCGATTTCGTCGAACTGCCGTCGCAGCTCTACGAACACTGGCTGACCGTGCCGGCCATCCTCAAGGAATATGCCGTTCACTACGAGACCGGCGCGCCGATCCCGCAGGCGCTGCTCGACAAGGTGCTGGCGGCGCGCACCTTCAATGCCGGCTTCAACACGGTCGAGTTCACCTCCTCGGCACTGGTCGACATGGCCTTTCATACCCGCGGCGCGGTCGAGGACCCGATGGCGGTGCAGGCCGAGGTGTTGGCCGAGATCGGTATGCCGAAGTCGATCGTCATGCGCCATGCGACGCCGCACTTCCAGCACGTGTTTTCCGGCGACGGCTATTCGGCCGGCTATTATTCCTACATGTGGTCGGAGGTGCTCGACGCCGATGCCTTCGCCGCCTTCGAGGAAACCGGCGATGCCTTCAATGCGGATATGGCCGCGAGACTGAAGGCCAACATCTATTCCGTCGGCGGTTCGATCGACCCGGAAGAAACCTACAAGGCCTTCCGCGGCAAGCTGCCGAGCCCGGATGCGATGCTGAAGAAGAAGGGGCTGGCGGCCTGATCGGGCTGTTCACAAGTGTCCGGATGGCGCGATTGCCTATATCGTAGAGCAATTGCCATCCGTGACGACCGTTCTCTTTCAGCTGAGCTTCAAATGAAGGCGAGCCCTATTCCCGCGAGCGCCATCAAGACAACGACGACCCAAGGCGGGGCCTTCCAGGCGACGAGCAAAACGAAGCCCACCAAGGCGGCGGCGAAGTCATAGGGCCGCAGGATCGCGCTCGTCCAGACCGGGTTATAGAGCGCCGTGGCAAGAATGCCGACGACTGCCGCGCTCGCGCCGCGCATGGCGGCTTGGGCCAGAGGATAGCGGCGAAAGTCATCCCAGAATGGCAATGTGCCGACCAGGAGCAGCAGGCCGGGAAGGAAAATTGCGACGAGCGCGATGGCCGCTCCGGCAAGGCCGTGCGGCGCCGGCCCCATGACTGCGCCGAGATAGGCCGCGAAGGTGAAGAGCGGCCCGGGGACTGCCTGCGCGGCGCCATAGCCGGCCAGGAACGCATCGGCACTGACCCAACCGGTATTGACCACCTCGGTCTGCAGCAGCGGCAGCACGACATGGCCGCCGCCAAAAACAAGCGAACCGGAACGATAGAAGGCGCTGAACAATGCCACGCCTTGCGACCCGCTGACGGCGGATAGGATCGGCGACAGGCCGAGCAGCGCAACGAAGCACACCAGGCATAGAAGCCCGATCCATCTGGGAACGCGGAATGAGACGCGGTGGGCGGTGGACGCCACCTCGCTGCGGCAAACCAGCAGTCCGGCGAAGGCGCCGGCTGCGATCGCCACGATCTGGCCGATCGCGCTCGGCACAAAGACGACGATCAGCACGGCACCCAGAGCAATGCTTGCCCGCTCCCTATCCGGCGTCAAAGTGCGCGCCATGCCCCAGACTGCCTGTGCGACCACGGCGACGGCGACGATCTTGAGGCCGTGCAGCAAGCCACCGCCGACCGACCCGCCAAACGCGGTTGCCGCCATCGCAAAGGCGACGAGCAGGATCGCGGAGGGAAGCGTGAAAGCCGTCCATGCGGCAAACGCGCCGCCGAAGCCGCCGCGCAGCAGGCCGAGAGCAAAGCCGACCTGGCTCGAAGCAGGACCCGGCAGAAACTGGCAGAGAGCGACCAGATCCGCATAGCCTTCCTCGCTTATCCATTTCCGGCGCATGACCAGCTCATTGCGGAAATACCCGAGGTGAGCGATCGGACCGCCAAACGAGGTGAGGCCAAGTTTGAGGAAGGCAAGGAAAACTTCGCCAGCCGTACCGTGGGGCTGGCTGGTAGCAGTCTCTGGAGTTGCTGCTGCCGACGATTTCACCAATCAACTCCTTGGTTTTGGCTGGCTTGGACGCCGAGATTCCCGCAAAATAGGATGCTCTCCTATACAGGAGAGCATCCATGTCGCTCTAAGCCGGCGACCCAAATTTTCATCTGTTAGGCGCTCTATAAGAGCCTCCTGCAAAGCCGGTGTGGCAATAACGCGTGCCAGACGGCAATAATTACGGAACTCCTCGGTGTTTCTTTCATCGACAATTTTAAGCAAGACGCTTTCCAGCCGACGAACCCGCTGCTTCGATAAGGGGACACGCTTCAGAAATCTTGCAAGATTCGCCTTGATGTAGCCTGATCGAAAGAACCAGGGGTCGGCTTCGAGGAATTCGATGGCCATTTCCACACCGCGCGCGTCGCCGCCCTTGAGCCGGTCATAATGCTCCCAAAAGTCTGGTGGATAAGCTGCCTCGACGGCACTATGAAAACGTTCAACCAACTCATGCGTTCGTGGAGAAGCATTGATGGCTTTTCGCGCTTCCTCGACATCCCTCGCTCGTACAGCCCATGGAAATTTGCTCAATATGTGCCACCCAAGCAAAACAAATTACGGAAATCCTGCAATCTGCGGCACATTTTGCAACCGGATCCCGCGGCGCAAGAAGCCTTGGATTTCTGACGGCGAGCTATTTGTCGGCCCATGATTTCAACACGCGCACGGTTTCCGATTCCGTTCCGGGCCAAAGCTCGAAAACATACTGGTCATCTCCCTCAAGCCCATCTTCGCTGAGAGTATCGAGACCGGACATGGTCACTCGGACGCCGAGCGGCCCGGCTTGCACCGGAAGACGTGGAGCGGTCGGATCGTAGTCCGTCAAGCCGGCCAGAACGAGTTCGCCTGAAGGGCAGTCAAAACGAGTTTCAACCACATGCTGGAAGGCGTCGAGGTCGAGCGCCGGGCGTTCGTCGTGCCACTCGACGCGCACCGGTACAGTCATATTGCGCGCCGTGTGGAGAATGATCGCATGAGGGCTGACTGCTATGCGGCGCGTGACTACCTCATCGGTATAATCGTCAGGCAGGTCGGGATGGGCCGCGTCACGCAGATATATTTGGAAGTAGTCGGCAAAGAGATTGCCCTCATACAGGGTGTTAGACATATGTGCCTCGATAGGTTGGCAATTTCTGTCGATCAGCCTGAAATTAACATATCAGAGAGGTGGGATGGCAGCCATGCGGCTGCTTTCTTGCCTCCCCCCTTTCGCATTCGCGAAAAAAAGGGTATGAGCGCGCCAAATGCAATTGGCGTGTTTACCAAAACACCGCGCCCCAGCCTCAGAGATTAAGACATATGGCACTTCGCAACATCGCGATCATCGCGCACGTTGACCATGGGAAAACCACCCTCGTCGACGAGCTTTTGAAGCAGTCCGGCTCCTTCCGCGAGAACCAGCGCGTTGCAGAACGCGTCATGGACTCCAACGATCTCGAAAAGGAACGCGGCATCACCATTCTTGCCAAGGCGACCTCCGTCGTCTGGAAGGATACACGCATCAACATCGTCGACACACCCGGCCACGCCGACTTCGGCGGTGAAGTCGAGCGCATCCTGTCGATGGTGGACGGTGCGATCGTTCTCGTCGATGCCGCCGAAGGCCCGATGCCGCAGACCAAGTTCGTTGTCGGCAAGGCGCTGAAGGTCGGTCTTCGCCCGATCGTAGCGATCAACAAGATCGACCGCCCGGACGCTCGCCACGAAGAAGTCATCAACGAAGTGTTCGACCTCTTCGCCAATCTCGACGCCACCGATGAGCAGCTCGACTTCCCGATCCTCTACGGTTCCGGCCGTAACGGCTGGATGAACTATTCGCCGGAAGGCCCGAAGGACGAAGGTCTCGGCCCGCTTCTCGATCTCGTCGTCAAGCACGTTCCGGAGCCGACCGTCGGCGAAGGCCCGTTCCGCATGATCGGCACCATTCTGGAAGCCAACCCCTTCCTTGGCCGCATCATCACCGGCCGCATCCATTCCGGTTCGATCAAGCCGAACCAGGCCGTCAAGGTTCTCGGTGCTGACGGCAACCTCATCGAAACCGGCCGTATCTCGAAGATCCTCGCCTTCCGCGGCATCGAGCGTCAGCCGATCGAAGAAGCGCAGGCAGGCGACATCGTCGCCATCGCCGGCCTGTCCAAGGGCACGGTTGCCGATACCTTCTGCGATCCGCAGGTCACCGAACCGCTGATCGCGCAGCCGATCGACCCGCCGACGGTCACCATGTCCTTCATCGTCAACGACAGCCCCTATGCAGGCACCGAGGGCGACAAGGTCACCTCGCGCGTCATCCGCGACCGCCTCTTCAAGGAAGCCGAAGGCAACGTCGCGCTGAAGATCGAAGAAGCCGAAGGCAAGGATTCGTTCTACGTTTCCGGCCGCGGCGAATTGCAGCTCGCAGTTCTGATCGAAACCATGCGTCGCGAAGGCTTTGAGCTTGCCGTGTCGCGTCCGCGCGTCGTCATGCACAAGGACGAGAGCGGCCAGGTTCTCGAGCCGATCGAAGAAGTCGTCATTGACGTCGATGAAGAGCATTCCGGCATCGTCGTGCAGAAGATGTCCGAGCGTAAGGCTGAAATGGTCGAGCTGCGTCCCTCGGGTGGCAACCGCGTCCGTCTCGTCTTCTGGGCGCCGACCCGCGGCCTCATCGGCTATCAGTCGGAACTTCTGACAGATACGCGCGGCACGGCCGTCATGAACCGCCTGTTCCATGACTACCAGCCTTACAAGGGCGAAATCGGTGGCCGCGTCAACGGCGTTCTGCTGGCCAACGAAGCCGGCGAAGCCGTGGCCTACGCCCTGTTCAACCTGGAAGACCGCGGCCCGATGATCATCGACGCCGGCGAGAAGGTTTATGCCGGCATGATCATCGGCATCCACTCGCGCGACAACGACCTGGAAGTCAACGTGCTGAAGGGCAAGAAGCTCACCAACATCCGCGCCGCCGGCAAGGATGAAGCCGTGAAGCTGACCCCGCCGATCCGCATGACGCTCGACCGCGCGCTGTCCTGGATTCAGGACGACGAGCTGGTGGAAGTGACGCCGAAGTCGATCCGCCTGCGCAAGATGTATCTCGATCCGAACGAGCGCAAGCGTTACGAGAAGGCCCGTCTGGCCTGATCGCCTACCGCTTCGATGCATTCGACCCCGGCCATCGTGCCGGGGTTTTTATTTGCATGTTCGGTTTTTGAGCCCTTGTCCTAAAGGTTAAAAAGTCGTTAATTTTTGTTAATGATCCACGGATAAAGCCTGTGGGCAAGTCTGCCATCTTTATGAATGAGGATGGTTAATTCGCGTTGGTAAGACCAGAGTAGACGTTATGAAGACGTTGTCGATTGATGTTCGGCGGGCAGAACCCCATGATGCCCGAGCCATTTCGGAGGTGCACCGCCAGGCGTGGCAGTATACCTATGCCGGCATCATTCCGCATCGCGCTCTCGGCCAGATGATCGAGCGCCGCGGCGAAGCGTGGTGGCGCAAGGCGACCAGCGGTCCGGCCACGCTGCTGGTTCTAGATGTCGCCGGCGAGATCGCAGGCTATGCCACGCTCGGGCTTAATCGCGCCCGTGCTCTGCCGCAGGAAGGCGAAATCTACGAACTCTATCTGCGCCCGCAGTACCAGGGCCTCGGCCTCGGGCGCATGCTTTTCGGCGAGGCGCGCCGGCTTCTGAAATCTCTCGGCTGCAAGGGGCTGGTCGTCTGGTGCCTCGAGGAGAACGAGAACGCCTATCGTTTCTATCGCGGTCAGGGTGGCGCGGATTTCTGTGAGGGCATCGAGACTTTCGATCACCGGCAGCTCCGCAAGATCGGCTTCGTCTGGCCCTGAGCGGCGCTGTAGCACTTCAAACCTGCCGCATAATTTTCCTGAACTCGATTCCGATCTATGGAATTATGCAGTAAATCCGCCTGTTTCCCGATGCGTTGTTGCGTTGCGGGATGAATCCTATTATTTGGCTGGCGGCAACCATCCTTATTTAGGGGACAAGCATGCGTATCGACGCGATTTCCATTGGCAAGAACCCGCCCGAAGACGTCAACGTCATCGTTGAAGTACCGGTCGGCGGTCATCCCATCAAGTATGAAATGGACAAGGACGCCGGCACGCTGGTCGTCGACCGTTTCCTCTATACGCCGATGACCTATCCGGGCAATTACGGCTTCGTTCCGCACACGCTCTCCGACGACGGCGACCCGATCGACGTTCTGATCGCCAACACCCGTCCGTTGATCCCGGGCTGTGTCATCAACGTCCGCCCGATCGGCGTGCTGATGATGGAAGACAATTCCGGCAAGGACGAAAAGATCATCGCCGTTCCCTCGCCGAAGCTGACGCTGCGCTATGAAAAGGTGAAGGAATATACCGACCTGCCCGAGATCACGCTGAAGCAGATCGAGCACTTCTTCGAGCACTACAAGGATCTGGAGCCCGGCAAGTGGGTCAAGATCTTCGGCTGGAAGGGTTCGAAGGAAGCTGGCGAACTCATTCTCGAAGCCATCGAGCGCGCCAAGAACACCAAGGGCTGATCAGCCGCCATCGATGACGGCGCCAAGCCTTTTAATCAAATCCTCCGGTTCGCCCTCGATCCGGAGGATTTTTTTGCGCGCGGTGTCGCCGCTGACGAAAGCAAGCGTGGATTTGGGGATGCCGAGGCTCTTTGAAAGCAGCGCAATCAGCGCCTTGTTGGCCTTGCCCTTTTCGGGCGCTGCCGAAACACGCGCCTTCAGATAGCATTCGCCGTCGCTGGCGGCTTCCAGCCCGTCGATTGCGTCACGCCCGCCATTGGGCGTGAGCCGCACGGAAAGCCGGAGATGATCCGGAAAGGCCCGCCAGGCCGTATTCACCGCAGAAATAGCGGGACGATCGAATTCCACATCAGCGAGCGGATGAAGAAGATAATGAGCAGCAGGATGACTGGCGAGATGTCGATGCCGCCGAGATTCGGCAGGATACGGCGGATCGGTCGCAGGGCCGGCTCGGTGACCGCATAAAGGAAGTTGCCGACGGAATTGACGAACTGATTGCTCGAATTGATGACGTTGAATGCATAAAGCCAGGAAAATATGGCGCTGGCGATCAAGATCCAGGTATAAAGATTCAAAGCCAGATCAATGGTTTGAAATAAGGCGAGCATGTCCGTCTCCAATTCGCGGTTGACAGACATGTAGACATTGGCGACTAAACGGGCAAGTCCCATGCTCCGAAGCGTGTTGAATCATGTTTAAAAGGCCGATGTTTGCGTTAGCGGCCGCGTCGGAAAGTCTCGTCCCATGTCGTTCGCTGCCAGCGGAGACCGGTTTGCCGCCTTCAGGCACATTGCCTATACTTATTTCTTCTTCGCGCGGTTCTTGACAGCCTTTGCCACACAGGTCGTCAGCGTCTCGGTCGGCTGGCAGATGTATGAGCACACCGGGCAACCGATCTATCTCGGTCTGATCGGCCTGGTGCAGTTCCTGCCGTCGCTGTTGCTGATCCTGGTGACGGGCACGGCTGCAGACCGCTACAACAGACGGCTGATTTCCGCGATCTGCATTTTCGTCGGCACCCTCTGCGCGGCCGCTCTGCTGTTCCTGACGGTATCGGGCACCTTCGCGCCGCTGCCGGTGTTTCTAATCCTCACGGTCTTCGGCATCGAACGCGCCTTCATGACGCCGGCCATGCAGTCGCTGGCGCCCAATCTGATCCCGCCCGCGGATCTGACGAATGCCATTACCTGGAACTCGATGTCCTGGGATGCCGCTGCCATCCTTGGTCCCGTCGCCGGCGGTCTGCTCTACGGTGTCGGCGCCAATGTCGCCTATATCGTGGCCGTTCTTTTCTTTGCGGCTGGTTCGGTGCTGACCTTCCTGATCCCGAAGCCGCAGCAGCGTGTTGCGCATGAACGGCGCAGCCTGAACGAGATGCTTGCCGGCTTCCGTTTCATCTGGTCGGAAAAGGTGGTGCTCGGCGCGGTCTCGCTCGATCTCTTCGCCGTGCTGCTCGGCGGCGCTGTCGCGCTGATGCCGATCTATGCGCGCGATATCCTGACGCTCGGACCCTGGGGGCTTGGCATGCTGCGTGCCGCGCCGAGCTTCGGTGCGATCGCCATGGGCCTGTTTCTGGCGACCTATCCCATCCGCAATCGCGCCGGCATCTGCATGTTCGTCGGCGTTGCCATGTTCGGCGTGGGCACGCTGGTTTTCGGCATCTCGCATACGCCGTGGCTATCGATCGCAGCTCTCGCGGTCATGGGCGCATCCGACCTGATCTCCGTCTATGTCCGCGAAACGCTGATCACGCTCTGGACGCCGGATCATGTGCGCGGCCGCGTCAATGCCGTCAACATGGTCTTCGTTGGCGCTTCGAACGAGCTTGGCGAATTCCGCGCCGGCACCATGGCGCACTATTTCGGCGCGATCCCTGCCGTCGTCATAGGCGGGCTCGGCACGCTCACCGTCGCGATTCTCTGGGCTACAGGTTTCCCGCAGCTCCGCCAGATCGATAGTCTTAATGCGCCGGACCGTGACGGCGAGCCGCAGCCGGCCTGAGGCGTGCGGAATGACGAGGCCGGCGGATCGATACACTTCGTTTTCAGCGCTCCGCGAGCATGAGACCGAGGGCGTCGACTATCGTATCCGTATCGAGGATCGATCGTCGCGTGTCGCTGTCATCGCTCCCCATGGTGGCTTCATCGAGCCCGCCACCTCCGAGATCGCCATGGAAATCGCGGCGGAGAGCTTTTCTTTCTACTGCTTCGAAGGGCTCAGCGCGGACAGGCTGCATCATGAGCTGCACCTGACTTCTGGGCATTTCGACGAGCCGATTGGCCTTAGCCTTGTTTCCCAATCGCTGATCGTCATCGCCGTTCATGGCCGGTTGGACAGGGGTGATCCGGAAACAAGCTGGGTTGGCGGCCTCGATACCTCGCTTGGCGATCGGATCGTTCAAGCATTGCGCCAGAATGATTTCGCGGCGGTTGCGAGGGCGAAGGGGGAAGCTCTGGCGGGGGCAGGCGTCGGCAACATATGCAATCGCGGCAGGCGCGGTGCCGGCGTTCAGCTGGAGATTCCAAGGCACATCAGGGATATGCTCTTGGCGGATGCAGGGCGGCTACGACGATATGCCTGGTCGGTGCGCGGGGCGATCGAGCAATATGATCGAATTCTAGCAGCGGGCTAAGACATCGGCCGGCATTGCCTGCTTGCCTGCGAAAATCATGTCGAGAAATTCGGAAAGCCATGCCTTGAGCGCGGCGTCGAAGATCATGCGGCCTTCCAGGTGCTCGCGGCCCTGCTGGGCGTTCGGCATGCAGAAGCGGTGTTCGCCATGAACGACCCAGCGCTGCATCATGGCGCGGGTGAGTTCGGCATGGAATTGCAGGCCCCAGGCATTGGCACCGTAGCGATAGGCCTGGTTGGGATAGGTCTCGGCCGTTGCCAGCAAATCGGCGCCATGCGGCAGCTCGAAGCCCTCGCGATGGAAGTGATAGACCATCTGCGGCCAGCGCATCAGCAGCCGGCCCTTTTCCGTCGGCTGCAGCGCGTACCAGCCGATTTCGGTCTTGCCGTCGTCGCGCGCTTTCACCTTGGCGCCGAGATGGCGGGCAAGCAGCTGCGCGCCGAGGCAGATACCGAGATAGGGGCGGTTTTCCTTGAGAGGAACCTTCAGCCAGTCGGTCTCGGCCTTGATGAAGTCGTCCGGGTCGTTGGCGCTCATCGGGCCGCCGAAAATGACTGCGCCCGCGTGCCCTTCCAGCGTTGATGGCAGGCGGTCGCCGAGCACAGGGCGACGGATGTCGAGATCGAAGCCCTTTTCCAGCAGCATCTGGCCGACGCGGCCCGGGCTGGAGCGCTCCTGGTGAAGTACGATCAATATCGGTCTGCCAGCGCTCTTCGGCGCTTCAATCATCATTGCCTGTCTCCACCCTCAGACCGGGCGCGCGTGCGGCTGCTTCCTGACGCTTCATGATGCGCTCGCGGTCGGAAATGCCCATTAGGTCGGCGATGCGCCAGATCGCATGGTCTTCCATCTCGCTGCGCTCGCCATCGGCATAGACGATGTCCCAGAGGATACCGAGCAGTTCCAGCCGCTGGGCGCTGTCGAGATGGCGCTTCAGGTCGGATGTGAAGCGATAGTAGTCGACTGCTTCGCTTTCGGCTTCCTCGCCGGCGGCGATCAGCGCGTCGAGCTGGCGTCCATCCAGACCATATTGGTCCTTCAGCAGCTTGCGCAGGCGCTTCTTTTCGCTGTTCTCGATCTTGCCGTCCGCCTCCATGACCTGGATACAGAGCGCCGCAACGGCGACGCGCGGGTCATCGGGTGCAAAGCCGGATTTTGGATGGTCCTGGGTCAGGTTATGAAGGAATTCCTGAAAGCGTTCGAACATTCGTTTCCATTCTTAAAGCGGGCTGAGCAGGGTTCTTGGGGCACCGTGCTCCATCTTCTTGTTCTCACGCAATTCCGGACGCAAAGCTGCGACGCGCTTTTGCCGGAATTGCTCTAAAACAACTTGAGCCGTGTCTTGGGGTCCGGTTCAAGCTTGTGATCCTTCACGCCGGGGTCATCAGGCGCACCGCCGAAGAAGGGCCGGGGCTCGGCATCCTGCGGCGCCGGCTTTGGCGCTGTGGCGGGTGTGCCTGACGCCGGTTTTGCCACGGCGGGCTCCAATTCCTTGACATAGGTATCGGCGACCGGCGGTGCAACTTTCGGTGAAGTCACCTTCTCGTGCACGGGGGCGGAAACGGCTGTACTCACCGGCGGCAGCGACTTCAGCGCCGCATCGACCGATACTGCCGAACCTTCCTCCACCGGACCGTCGATCTGGCCGAAGGGCGCCTTCCATTCGAAGGCGTCGAGACGGCCGGTGACCGGTGACAGCGGCAGCCATTTTTCTGAAACGAAGCCATCGGCAACCCAGGCCGGATCGCGCGGTGCGCGCAGTGCCTGCGCCATCCAGTGGCGGACGCGGCCCTGATCGCCGGTTTCAGCTTCCTCGATGTCGGCGAGCAGCAGGAAGGCGCCTTCCCGCGCGTCGATCCGTGCGGCGGCTTCCGCCTTGGCGCGGGCCTTGGCAAAATCGCCGGCATCCATCGCGGCCTTTGCCGTCAGCAGCAGCGCTTCGACATTGTTCGGGCGAATGGCCTCCAGCCGCTCGGCCCGCTTCAGGCGGTCGGTGACGGAATCGCCGCTGCGTGCCCGCACATAGGCCTTGCCGATCTCCGGATGGGGCTGCGCCTTCCATACCTGTTCGAGGACGGCGGCGGCCTTGCGCACCTTGTCCTCGCGGAAGAGCGCCTTGGCGGCGATCAGCGCTGCCGGCACGAAATCGGCCGCAAGCTTCAGCGCCGCCTGCGCATCGTCGCGGGCGGCGGCGGGATCGCTTTCCAGTTTCTCGGTGGCGCGCGCCGTCAGCAGCACGGCGCGCTGGCGGTTGGCTGTGGCCTTGTCTACGACATGGGCGACCTTCTGCTGGTCGAGAAGCTTGATCGCGTCGTCCCAGCGGCCGGACTGACTGCGATATTCCAGCGTCGCCTGCGCCGCCCAGGGCAGGTAAGGGGCATGGTCGGCGGCCTTTTCGGCATACTGCCGGGCGGCTTCATGGGCGCCCAGGCGCTTGGCTTCCAGATAGAGCCCACGCAAGCCGAGCTCGCGCGTTTCCGGATCGTTGGCCATCAGTTCGAATTTCTGGCGCGCCTCGTCATGCTTGCCTTCGATCAATGCCGCCTGCGCCTCAAGGAGATTGATGAGCGGCTCCTGATCGGCGCGGATGAGGCCGCGCGTGCGCGCCGCCATCTTGCGGGCCAGCAGCGAATTGCCGGCGCCGGCGGCGATCAGGCCGGTGGACAGCGCCTGATAGCCGCGGTCGCGCTTGCGGGCGCGGAAATAGCGGGTAACGGAATGCGGCGAGGTCCAGATCAGTCGCACGAACCACCAGACGATCATCACGGCGGCCACGATCGCAATCAGGATCGCGGCGGCGACGATCAACTTGGTCTGGTATAACTGGCCCTCCCACACGAGCGAGAGATCGCCGGGGCGATCCGCCAGCCAGGAAAAGCCATAGCCGAGAGCCAGGACAAGAATGGCGAAGATAAGCAGTCTGATCATTGCTGCGCTCCGTCATTAGAGCCGGATGATTTTAGATCGTAACGATCTAAAATCTGAATCCGCTCTAAAATCAAATAGGTAGAGCATGATGTCGTCCGAAAACCGCTCACACTTTTCAGCATCATGCTCTAGTTCTGTTTCCCGGTATTGGCGATTGCCTTCGACAAGGCGTCGCTTACCAGATCCTCGACGCGGATACGCGCTTCCAGCGATTGCTTGAAGGCGGCCGAGGCCGATTTGGCTTCATCGGGTAGGCTGTTCCATTCCGTCACGGCGCCCGGCAGATCGCCGTTCCTCACCTTGTCTTCGAAGCGGGCAGCAATGGCATCGACGCTGTCGCCGGGAACATTGCCGACAGGGCGGACCTGGACCAGCGATTCGGCGCTCGATAGCAGGCGGCTGCTCCAGCTCTGGTTCGGATCGTCCTTATGTGCGGTTGCGGCGATTGCCGTCGCGACATCGGAAACCTGGCGGATCAGGTCGGCGCGGGAGGGAACGCCGGTCTGGGCGAAGTTCTTGAGCGCGGCAACGGCCGGATCGTCCGGCGCGACATTGGCGAAGGTTTCGAGTTCAGGCTGGAAAGGGCCGCCACGATCGATCGCGGCCTTCAATGCCGCAGCCGCGATGGCGCGGGCAACCGCGCTTTCCTGGCTCGGTCCGCTCAGTTTCTTTTCGGCGTCGTCGAGACGCTTGCTCACTTCGGCGTCGGCGGTGGCCTGGCTCTGCGTCGTCTTGCTGAGATCGGCCTTCAACTGCTCGACTTCGGTGGTCAGCGACGCGATCTTCTGATCGGAAGCGGCGCTTGTTGTCCCACCCGAGCCACTTGCCGAAGCGCCGTTGGCCACGCTCGCCTCAAGCGCTGAGATGCGGGCGGCAAGGGTTTCGTCCGGCTTGGCCGCCGGTGCGGCGGCGAGATTGGCGACGCTCTGCTTGAGGCCGTCGATCTCCGCATTCAATGCGGCAACCTCGGCAGAACTGTCCTTGGCGGCTCGGCCGCCGGGCAAGAAACCCGCATATTGCAGGGCGCCGGCGCAGATGAGCGCGATCAAACCGCCAGTGATGCCGGCTGCGATAAGACCGGAGGTTGAACCTTGGTGCGACTGCGGGCGCTCGGCATGAGAAGGCGTGGCGTCGGCCGCCTGACGCGCCGGTGCAGCTTCCGGCTCGTCGGCGGCAGCCGAGGTGGACGGTCCCTGAACCTCGTCGCGAAGCGGCTCCTTGTCCGCTTCGAGCGGCATTTCCACTTCGGCAACCGGGGAGCTGCCTGGCTCGCCATGGCCGCGTTCGGTCAAATCTTCGGGAGCTGCGTCCTGCGCAGTTTTTTCGGCTTCCAGATCGATCGTGACCGGTTCGTCGTTGGGCTTCGAATGGTTAGGCGTTTTTCGCGATACCATGAGGTCCTCTTTATCATGCGCTGCAACGAAGTTAGACAGACAAGGCGATTATGGAAAGGCCTTACATCAAAATTGCGGCCTTACTCATGGATCAGACGCGCCATGAGCTTGTCTTCATTCGGCATGTCGGCGATTGCCACATGGGATCGCAGCGGCTCCGGCACGGCTGCGGCGACGGCTTCACTCAGACAAAGAAATCGCGTTTCGGCAAAGATGCCCGGGTTGTGCCGGACGAAAGGCAGGCTGAAAAAGCGCCTGACCGTTTCGTGAGAATAAAACAGCACGGCATCTGCGCTCACATCGGCGAAAAGCCGGCGAAGAACATCATCGTCGGGGACGATATCCCGCATCCGGTAGCATTCGACCGTCAGGAAGGGCAGGCGGCGCTCCGCCAATCCGGCTTCGAAGCCGGCCGCGCGGGGAGACCCGGCAAGATAGAGGAGCGGGGCGGTATCCAAGCCGGGGGATCGGCTGGAAATCAGGGCAGCCAGTTCGGTGCCGCCGCCTTCCGAGACGGCAATATTGCTGAATCCGAGGTCTTCGGCCTCTTTCGCCGTTGCCTTGCCGACCGCAAAGAGTGGCCGGGCGAAATGCGGCTCAAGATCGGAAGCCAGGGGCGCAAGTGCCCGGATCGCCTCTGCGCTGGTGATGGCGATGGCGCCCTGTGTCGCCAACAGCGCCCGTCCTGCTTCCTCGACGTGATGGACGGGTTCGGCGAGCGGCAGCAGCAGGGGTTCGTGTCCCATCTGTGCCAGCCGCCGCATGGTGCGTTCACCCGAATGCTGTGGGCGGGTGACGACGACGCGCATCTTTCGTCAGGTCCAGTCTTCGAAGAAGGTGCTGCCGGCCTCGGCGCGGATTGCCTGGCCGGCATTGACGCCCAGCGCCTCGGCATCGCGGCGATGACCTTCGATGGTAGTCGTATGCACCTGCGTGCCATCCGGCGTGAGAATCATGCCGAAGAAGCGCAGATGATCGCCTTCGCAAATTGCGTAGCCGGCTATCGGTGTACGACAGGAGCCGTCGAGTGCGGCCAGGAATGCGCGTTCGCAGGACACGGCGTCGAAGGTCGGCGGGTCATTGATGGCGGCAAGCAGGTCGTTCATTCTGCTGTCGTCGATACGGCTTTCGATGGCGATTGCGCCTTGCGCCGGAGCGGGCGGGAACTCGTCGGGATCGAGAATATCGGTGATGACTTCGACATTGCCGAGACGCTTCAGGCCGGCGACGGCAAGAAGCGTCGCATCCGCCTGACCCTCTTCCAACTTGCGCAGTCGGGTCTGGACCGAGCCGCGGAAGGTGATGACATTGATATCGGGGCGCAGGCGGCGGATCAGCGCCTGGCGACGCAGCGATGCCGAGCCGACAGTGGCGCCATGCGGAAGCTCGATCAATTTCGGCGCCGTGCGGCCGATGACGGAATCGCGGATATCCTCGCGGGGCAGATAGGCGTTCAACGCCAGGCCTTGCGGCAACTTCGTTGCCATGTCCTTGGCGGAATGCACGGCGAAGTCGAGCTCGCCCGAAGTCAGCTTCTCTTCCAGCTCTTCCGTGAACAGGCCCTTGCCGCCGATTGCCGCGAGCGACCGGTCGGTTATGCGGTCGCCCTTGGTGGTGAGAACGACGATTTCGAACATCTCCTCCGGAAGGCCATGTGCCGCCATCAGACGGTCGCGTGCCTCATGTGCCTGGGCGAGCGCCAGCGGGCTGCCGCGCGTGCCGATCCGGAAAGGTTTTGTTTGCATCCGCTTTGATCCGTTGTTACCGACAGTTCCCGTAACCATATTTCCGCTTTACCGCAATCGACCTGTAGGCAACGAACTTTCTCCATGGCATCCGTTCTTCGTATTCTGGGCATCGAAACAAGCTGCGACGAAACCGCTGCAGCCATTGTCGAGCGCCGGGATGACGGTACGCCCACGGTCTGTTCCGACGTCGTCCTCAGTCAGTTGGACGAGCATAGCGCCTATGGCGGCGTCGTGCCGGAAATTGCCGCGCGGGCACACGTCGAGGCGCTCGATACGCTGATCGACGAGGCATTGAAACGTGCCAATGTGTCGCTCTCAGACGTCGATGCCATTGCCGCCACATCCGGTCCAGGCCTCATCGGCGGGCTGCTCGTGGGGCTGATGACCGGCAAGGCGATCTCGCGCGCCACCGGCAAGCCATTATACGCCATCAACCATCTGGAAGGCCATGCGCTTACGGCGCGGCTGACCGACGGACTTGCCTTTCCCTACCTGATGCTGCTCGTTTCCGGCGGCCACACGCAGCTGATCCTGGTGCGCGGGGTCGGCGAATACGAGCGCTGGGGCACGACCATCGATGATGCACTCGGCGAAGCCTTCGACAAGACGGCCAAGCTTTTAGGGTTGCCCTATCCCGGCGGCCCTGCCGTGGAAGCCGCCGCGAAAAACGGCAATCCGGACCGTTTTGATCTTCCTCGGCCGTTGGTCGGCGAAACGCGCCTCGATTTTTCCTTCTCCGGCCTGAAGACGGCGGTGCGGCAGGCGGCGACGGCGATCGCGCCCGTTACAGAGCAGGATATTGCCGATATCTGCGCCTCCTTCCAGAAGGCGGTCTCGCGCACCCTGAAGGACCGCATCGGTCGCGGCTTACAGCGCTTCAAGGCGGAATTCCCGAAGACGGCGGAAATGCCGGCACTCGTCGTGGCCGGCGGCGTTGCGGCCAATCTCGAGCTGCGCCGAACGCTGCAGGAGCTTTGCGATGCCAACGGCTTCCGCTTCATCGCGCCGCCATTGAGACTATGCACGGATAACGCCGTGATGATCGCCTGGGCCGGACTGGAGCGCATGGCGACGGGTGCGGCACCTGACGATCTCGATGTGCAGCCGCGTTCGCGCTGGCCGCTGGATCAGAAGGCCGAAACTCTCCTGGGTCACGGCAAACGAGGAGCGAAGGCATGAGCGGCAACGAACGGATCGCAGTCATTGGCGCCGGTGCTTTCGGCACCGCGCTCGCCGCCGTCATTGCGCTCACCGGCCGCAGTGATGTGATCCTCGTCGGCCGCAAGGCGGGGTTGATGACCGATCTTGCCGCCGATCGCATGCATGATTCGGTATTGCCCGGGATCGCACTGCCGGATTCGCTGCAGTTCTCGGCTGCACCGGATGCTGTTTCCAATGCCGGCATTGTCCTTTTCGCCATGCCCTCGCAGGCGCAGGCCGACGCCGCCAGGCACTACGGGCCTTATCTTGGCAAGGATGCGATCGTCGTCACCTGCGCCAAGGGCATCGACAAGGTCTCCGGCGATCTCCTGACCAATATGCTGGAGCGGGAGTTGCCGCAGCACGCCATCGCCGTGCTCTCCGGACCGGGTTTTGCCGCCGACATCGCCAAGGGGCTGCCGACGGCCATGGCGATCGCCGCTGCCGATATGGCTGTCGCCGAACGACTTGCGCAGGCGATTTCCGGCCCGACCTTCCGTCTTTACGCATCGGATGACCGCATCGGCGTGCAGCTCGGCGGTGCGCTGAAGAATGTCCTCGCCATTGCCTGCGGCATCGTCGAGGGCCGGGGCATCGGCGATTCCGCCCGGGCGGCGTTGATCAGTCGCGGCCTCGCAGAGATGTCGCGCTTCGTTGCGGCCAAGGGCGGCAAGGCGGAGACCGTGCGCGGGCTCTCCGGTCTCGGCGATCTCGTGCTGACGGCCACCAGCCATCAATCCCGCAACTTGCGCTTCGGCATCGCCCTCGGTCAGGGTGAGACCGTCGATCCGGCGCACGGCACGCTGGTCGAAGGCGCCTATGCCGCCTCCATCGCCGCGCGGCTGGCCCACGAGCTCGGCGTCGACATGCCGATAACCGACGCGGTTTCCGCCATTATCGACGGCAAGCTCGACATTCCCACAGCCATCGGTCAATTGATGACACGGCCGATCACGACGGAATAATTTCTGGATATCCAAAGGAGCCCTATCATGCTGTTCGCCTTTGTCTGCAAGGACAAGCCCGGTTACCTCAATGTCCGCATGGAGACGCGCCCGGCGCATGTGGAGCATCTGAACAAACTCAATGCGGAGGGAACGCTGAAGATGGCCGGCCCCTTCCTGGATGCCGAGGGCAAGCCGAACGGCAGTCTCGTGATTGTCGAGGCCGAAAATGTCGAGGCGGCGGTCGCGATTGCCGATGCCGATCCCTATACGAAGGCCGGTCTGTTCGAGAGCGTCGAGATCAAGCCGTTCAACTGGGTCTTCAACAAGCCGGAGGCATGAGAAATGGCGCACTGGCTTTATAAATCCGAGCCGGCCTCATGGTCGTGGCAGCAGCAGAAGGATGCCGGCGACAAGGGGACCGAATGGACCGGCGTGCGCAACTATCTCGCCCGCAACAACATGCGGGCCATGCAGATCGGCGACAAGGGTTTCTTCTATCACTCCAATGACGGGCTCGAAGTCGTCGGCATCGTCGAGGTCTGCGCGCTGGCGCATCCCGATTCGACGGCCAAGGACGATCTTCGCTGGGAGTGCGTCGATATCCGCGCCGTTCGCGACATGCCGAATCCCGTGACCCTCAAGGACGTCAAGGCCAATCCGAAGCTCTCGCAGATGGCGCTTGTCACCTCCATGCGGCTTTCCGTGCAGCCGGTGACGGATGACGAATGGCTCGAAGTCTGCCGTATGGGCGGTCTGGACAACCCTCCGGCCTGATTCGGTGGGTGGAGTTCATTGAAAACCGATCCGGAAAGCTTCATCCGCGCCAATACCAGCCTGATGGCGGCGCCGCATGTGCCGGAAATCCGGCTGCATCTGGCAAGCGAGGCGCATGAGCTTTGGCTGAAGACGGAAGAGGAGCTGGAGGAGATCGGTCTGCCGCCGCCCTTCTGGGCCTTCGCCTGGGCGGGCGGCCAGGGGCTGGCGCGCTATATTCTCGATCATCCCGAGACCGTTGCCGGCAAGACCGTGCTGGATTTTGCCAGCGGCTCCGGGCTTGTCGCCATTGCGGCCAGACTGGCGGGTGCAAGCCATGTGCTGGCCATCGATATCGATCCGTGGGCGGGTAGCGCCATCCGGTTAAATGCCGTTGAAAACAGCGTTGATCTGGACTTTGCCGGAGACGATATCATCGGCCGGGTCGTCGATGCGGATGTCGTCCTTGCCGGCGATGTCTTCTACGATCGCGATTTTGCAGAGAAGCTCGTTCCCTGGTTCAGACGTTTGGCGGGGGAGGGGAAGACCGTTCTGGTCGGCGATCCCGGCAGGGCCTACCTTCCGAAGGATCGCCTGGAAGCGCAGGCGACCTATCAGGTGCCGGTGACGCGGGCGCTGGAGGATAGCGAGGTCAAGAAAACGACGGTTTGGCGTTTTCTCGCCGATTGATAACCCGTCAGTGACGGATGATGCAGACGCCGGCTTCATAAGAGCAGGGATTGCCGGCATAGCGAACGTCGATCACCTTGGCTTTCGGTCTTGGTTGCGCTGCAACAGACCGAGCGTAGGGATTGTAGCCGCCATAGCCGATAACGTAGGTGCCGCCATCGGCTCGATAGACATCGGCCGAACCGGCATAGCTGCCGGCGCTTGCAGCGTCGCGGCGCTCCATCATCAGGATTCTCGTCGGTTGCTGCCGGCCGCCAGCCTGCGGTTGATATATCTGGTGCAGCCGCACGATGCCGGAACGGTCGTGGTGATGCCAGTGGCGATAGTCGCCTGCCGAGGCCGGCGTGAAGGAAAGGGTGGCTGCTGCCGCTAAAACGAGCGCTGCTGCCTTTAAAAGGTGCGGTGTCATGATTCGTCTCCGCTTCGATCCGTTAATGAAATCTTAACGGCAGATTGCCTCAAGAGCGGCGCCAAGTCCACGTCAGGGTTGCCGAAATGGTAAACAGCCCGGAATGGGAAGCTTGTCGTTGCATGCTCGCTAAAGTGCAGAGCGACCCGAATCGATTAAATTCGATGCAGGCATCAATTGTGCTTGTCGATGGGCGTCTGTGTGATTAATGGTCGCAATGATGCAACGCACACTGCACGTCTCTGCGCGCGCGTTGCCCCGGATATCCGGGTTCTAAGCGTATCGTAACGCCGCGAGGTTCTGATGGCGAACGTCACACAAAACCGGCCTCTGTCGCCGCATCTGCAAATTTACAAACCCATTCCCACCATGGTCATGTCGATCGTCCACCGCATCACCGGCGGCGCGCTCTACTTCGGCACGGTGCTGGTTGCCTGGTGGCTGATCGCCGCGGCGACGGGGCAGGCCTATTTCGAACTGGTCAACTGGATCATGGGCACGATCATCGGCCGCATCATCCTGCTCGGCTACACCTGGGCGCTGCTGCACCACATGATCGGCGGCCTGCGCCACTTCGTCTGGGACCTCGGTCACGGGTTCGATCCCGCCGTTTCGACGAAGATGGCCAAGTACACGCTCATCGCGTCGATCTGTCTGACCGCGCTGGTCTGGATTATCGGCATCGTCATCCGGCTGGGTTGATTGGCATGATCGTTCCCGGAAGCGCTAGCGGCCTCTCGGGATCATGCTTTAAAGGATAGTTCTCATGGATATGCGCACTCCTCTGGGCAAAGTCCGCGGTCTCGGTTCCGCCAAGGAAGGCACCGATCATTTCTGGCGTCAGCGCCTGACCGCCGTTGCCAACGTTCCCCTCTTTCTCTTCTTCGTCATCTTCCTGATCATCTATGCCGGCGCGCCCTATGCGGAAGTCGTGCATGCGATCTCGAACCCGATCGTGGCCGTCATCTTCGGCCTGATGGTGATCTCCGGCGTCATTCACATGAAGCTCGGCATGCAGGTCATCATCGAGGACTATGTCCACGGCGAATTCGGCAAGATCGTCCTTCTCATGCTCAACACGTTCTTTGCGATCATCATGGCCGGGCTCTGTCTTTTCGCCATTCTGAAGATCGCGTTCGTAGGATAATTGCATCATGGCACCGAACTCATCCGCTCAGAATGGGGCTGCCCAGAACGGGAAAGCCTACAAGTATATCGATCACTCCTATGACGTGATCGTCGTCGGCGCCGGCGGCGCCGGCCTGCGCGCCACGCTCGGCATGGCCGAGCAGGGTTTCCGCACCGCCTGCATCACCAAGGTCTTCCCGACGCGCTCGCACACCGTCGCGGCGCAGGGCGGCATCGCCGCCTCGCTGCAGAACATGACGCCGGACAGCTGGCAGTGGCACCTCTACGACACCGTCAAGGGTTCCGACTGGCTCGGCGACGTCGACGCCATGCAGTACATGGTCATGGAAGCGCCGAAGGCTGTCTACGAACTCGAGCACTATGGTGTGCCCTTCTCGCGTAACGAAGAAGGCAAGATCTACCAGCGCCCGTTCGGCGGCCACATGCAGAATTTCGGCGAGGGACCGCCGGTGCAGCGCACCTGCGCCGCCGCCGACCGTACCGGCCACGCCATCCTGCACACGCTCTATGGCCAGTCGCTGCGCAACAACGCGGAATTCTTCATCGAGTATTTCGCGCTCGACCTCATCATGTCGGATGACGGCAGCCGCTGCACCGGCGTCGTTGCCTGGTGCCTCGATGACGGCACGATCCATCGCTTCGCCGCCAAGATGGTGGTGCTGGCGACCGGCGGCTACGGCCGCGCCTATTTCTCTGCCACTTCGGCCCATACCTGCACCGGCGACGGCGGCGGCATGGTGGCCCGCGCCGGCCTGCCGCTGCAGGACATGGAATTCGTTCAGTTCCACCCGACCGGCATCTACGGTTCGGGATGTCTCATCACCGAAGGCGCGCGCGGCGAAGGCGGGTATCTCGTCAATTCCGAGGGCGAGCGCTTCATGGAGCGTTACGCTCCTTCGGCAAAGGACCTTGCCTCGCGCGACGTCGTTTCGCGCTGCATGACGCTTGAGATCCGCGAGGGACGCGGCGTCGGCAAGAACAAGGATCACATCTTCCTGCATCTCGACCATCTCGATCCGGCCGTGCTGCATGAGCGTCTGCCGGGTATTTCCGAGAGCGCCCGCATCTTCGCCGGCGTCGACGTGACGCGCGACCCGATCCCGGTGCTGCCGACCGTTCACTACAACATGGGCGGCATTCCCACCAACTACTGGGGCGAAGTGCTCAACGCCGACAGCAACAATCCCGAGCGCGTGCTGCCGGGTCTGATGGCCGTCGGCGAAGCCGGTTGCGCTTCGGTGCACGGCGCCAACCGCCTCGGCTCGAACTCGCTGATCGACCTCGTGGTCTTCGGCCGCGCCGCTGCCATCCGCGCCGGCCAGGTCATCGACCGTGACAGCCCGGTTCCGCCCGTGAATGTCGCTGCCTGCGACAAGATCATGGATCGCTTCGATCGCCTGCGTCATGCCAGCGGCTCGACGCCGACGGCGGTGCTGCGCGAGAAGATGCAGCGCGCCATGCAGGAAGACGCCGCCGTGTTCCGCACCCAGGAATCGCTGGAATCCGGTGTCCGCCGCCTTTCGGAGATCTGGAAGGAAATGGCCGATATCAAGGTCACCGACCGCTCGCTGATCTGGAATTCCGACCTCGTCGAGACGCTGGAGCTGCACAATCTGATGGCCAATGCCATCACGACGATCTACGGCGCCGAGGCCCGCAAGGAAAGCCGTGGCTCGCATGCCCGCGAAGACTATACCGAGGGCAAGTTCGCCGGCCGCGACGACGAAAACTGGCGCAAGCACACGCTTGCCTGGGTCAACGAGGCAGGCGACGTGAAGCTCGACTATCGTCCGGTTCACACCGACCTGATCGCCGAAGGCATCGATCCGCACAAGATCGAGCCGAAGGCGCGCGTGTACTGATCTGAGAGGAACTGACCATGGTTGAACTCGCTCTCCCCAAGAACTCTCAGATGCGCGAAGGCAAGGTCTGGCCGAAGCCGGTCGGCGCCAAGAACACGCGCGAATTCCGCGTCTATCGCTGGAGCCCGGATGACGGCCAGAACCCGAGCATCGATACCTACTATATCGATATCGACGATTGCGGCCCGATGGTGCTCGACGGCCTGCTCTACATCAAGAACAAGATCGACCCGACGCTGACGCTGCGCCGCTCCTGTCGCGAAGGCATTTGCGGTTCCTGCGCGATGAACATCGACGGCACCAACACGCTCGCCTGCACCAAGGGTCTGGACGAGATCAAGGGCACGGTGAAGATCTACCCGCTGCCGCACATGCCTGTCGTCAAGGACCTCGTGCCTGATCTGACGAACTTCTACGCCCAGCACCGCTCGATCGAACCCTGGCTGAAGACGGTATCGCCGCCGCCCGCCAAGGAATGGAAGCAGAGCCATGAAGACCGTCTAAAGCTCGACGGCCTCTACGAGTGCATTCTCTGCGCCTGCTGCTCGACGTCCTGTCCGAGCTACTGGTGGAACGGCGACCGTTACCTTGGTCCGGCCGTGCTGCTGCAGGCCTATCGCTGGCTGATCGACTCCAGAGACGAAGCCAAGGGCGAGCGCCTCGATAATCTCGAGGACCCTTTCCGCCTCTATCGTTGCCACACGATCATGAACTGCGCCCAGACCTGCCCGAAGGGTCTGAATCCGGCCAAGGCGATCGCTGAAATCAAGAAGATGATGGTTGAGCGGCGGGTTTGACCCGCCGTTCCAATTCCTTCGACGCGTCCTCGATGCTCAGGGCGCGTCGAAATCAGCCGCTTACATCTATTTTACATCTGGTTCGGTGGACTGAGCCTTGAAACCACCTGATTCTTGTCCAGCTATGGCCTTCGGCGATTTGTGACGGTATCGACTTGATTAACCAAAGTGAAATACGATAATTCCGACATCATTAAACATAACTTTGCAGATGTCAGCGGTGGACAATCAATCAGGAGTGTGATGATGCAGTTTAGATATGCAGTGACGGCTGCGGCGATTGGTCTGTCGCTTGCCGGTTGCCAGCGCACGGCATACAACAACGACAGTTATTCGTCTCCACCACCCCTGCAGGCCCAGCCTGTTCCTTCCGTACAATCCAGCCAGCTTCCGCCCCCCGGCGCGGGTAACGGTTCGCAGTTCCCGGCAGCACCCGCGGGCGCGCCGAATGCGGCCAATCCGGCGCAGCAGCAGGCAATGGCGGCTTCCGCCATGGATGTCACGAAGGAATCGATGGTCGGCAGCTGGAAGGTCAGCAACGGCGGATCGAGCTGCGACATGTTCCTGACGCTGACGAACCTCGGCAGCGGCTCGCGCGGCGGCACACGCGGTTGCGCCGGCGAATTGACCTCGATGGGGGCTTGGGAAGTTTCCGGCAAGCAGGTCCTCCTCAAGAATCGTGACGGCGCGACGATCGGTACGCTCTACAAGACGGCCGATTCACGCTTTGACGGCTCGACCGCTTCCGGCCAGCCGCTCAGCCTCAGCCGCTAAGCTCAAAGCCCTCAGCCGTTTCGTCGAGACGGTTGAAGGCTTTGAAATGTCGTTCCACGCAATTTCGGACGGAAAACCGTTGCGCACTTTTCCGGGAATTGCTCTAGTTGACGGGGTGGCGTCCTTTGGATGTGCCTCATTTGCACAGGCGGATATTTCCCCATGCAGCCCATGCCAGATTATTCGATCAGCGTCTGCGAACAGCTGAAGGCGCTGACGGCGTCCGGGTCCCTCCAGGTGGATTCGGCGCAGATGGATGTGGCGAAAATGCTGGACCGCGTGCTTGCCGATCTCAAGCGAAGGAAGCCGGCCGCGAAATCCAGCGCGCTCGGCTGGATGTTCGCCGCGCGTAAGAAGCCCGCCGAGACGACAAAGGGCCTCTATATTCACGGCAGCGTTGGTCGCGGCAAGACCATGTTGATGGACATGTTCTTCTCCATGGCGCCTTGCCAGAAGAAGCGCCGGGCGCATTTCTTCGAGTTCATGACCGATGTGCACAATCGCATTGCGGCGCAGCGGCTGAAATTCAAGAACGGTGAAACCAAGCAGGCCGACCCGATACCGCCTGTCGCCGCCGATCTCTATGCCGAGGCCGAGTTGCTGTGCTTCGACGAATTCACCGTCACCGATATCGCCGATGCGATGATCCTGTCGCGGCTGTTTTCCGAGTTGTTCTCGCTCGGTTGCGTGCTGATCGCCACGTCGAATGTCGAGCCGGACAATCTCTATCGCGACGGGCTCAATCGCGGCCTCTTCCTGCCTTTCATCGATCTCCTGAAGAAGCATGTCGATGTGGTGACGCTGGATTCGCCGACCGACTACCGCATGGAGAAGCTGAACAGCCAGCCCGTCTATCTCTCGCCGCTCGACCAGCGTGCCGAGATGGCGATGGACGCCTCCTGGATGCAGGCGCTGCACGGGCGCAAGGCGCAGCCGATGGAGATCCCGATGAAGGGACGCTCCATCCATGTGCCGCTGGCCGTCGATCGCATGGCGCGTTTTTCCTTCGCCGATCTTTGCGAGGCTCCGCTCGGGCCCGCCGATTTCCTCGCGATTGCCGAACGCTTCGATACGATCTTCCTCGATCGTGTGCCGAAGCTCGGTCCGGACAAGCGCAACCCCACGAAGCGTTTCATCATTCTCATCGACACGCTCTACGATCATAACATCCGTCTTTACGTGTCCGCCGCCGCCATGCCGGAGGATCTTCTGGAGGAGCGGCGCGGGACGGAGGGCTTCGAATTCGACCGCACGGCATCGCGGCTCTTCGAGATGCGCAGCGCCGAATATCTCGCCCAGACTCCGGCCAGGCGCGCTGCCGAGTAACAATTCGGTGACAGACTATCTTACGTTTACGTAAGAGTTTTTCGATCTAACCGATTGAAATTCCTGATCCAAAAATAATCAATTGCCAATTTCGGCCTTTGGGTCTATGCGATTGGCGGCTATTGTGGATACCCTTCACGGTGTCCCGCCACGGATTTTGATCGCAAAGGATACACCGAAATGGCGCGTAACAAGATCGCACTTATTGGTTCTGGCATGATTGGTGGCACGCTGGCGCATCTCGCCGGCCTGAAGGAACTGGGCGACATCGTCCTGTTCGACATCGCGGACGGCATTCCTCAGGGCAAGGGTCTCGACATCGCCCAGTCCTCTCCCGTCGAAGGCTTCGACGCCAACCTCACCGGCGCCAGCGACTATTCCGCGATCGAAGGCGCTGACGTCTGCATCGTCACCGCCGGCGTTCCCCGCAAGCCGGGCATGAGCCGCGACGATCTTCTCGGTATCAACCTCAAGGTCATGGAGCAGGTCGGCGCCGGCATCAAGAAGTATGCCCCGAACGCTTTCGTGATCTGCATCACCAACCCGCTCGACGCGATGGTCTGGGCGCTGCAGAAGTTCTCCGGCCTTCCGACCAACAAGGTCGTCGGCATGGCCGGCGTGCTCGACAGCTCGCGCTTCCGCCTCTTCCTCGCCAAGGAATTCAACGTATCGGTCGAAGACGTTACGGCTTTCGTTCTCGGCGGCCACGGCGACTCGATGGTTCCGCTCGCTCGCTACTCGACGGTTGCCGGCATTCCGCTGACCGACCTCGTCACCATGGGCTGGCTCACCGCCGAGCGTCTCGAAGAAATCATCCAGCGCACCCGTGATGGCGGCGCCGAAATCGTCGGCCTGCTCAAGACCGGTTCGGCCTATTACGCTCCGGCCGCTTCCGCCATCGCGATGGCTGAATCCTACCTCAAGGACAAGAAGCGCGTTCTGCCTTGCGCCGCGCACCTCGATGGTCAGTATGGCGTCAAGGATATGTATGTCGGCGTTCCCACCGTCATCGGTGCCGGCGGCATCGAGCGCGTCATCGAAATCGACCTGAACAAGGCCGAAAAGGAAGCTTTCGACAAGTCGGTCGCAGCCGTTGCCGGTCTTTGCGAAGCTTGCGCCACCATCGCGCCGTCGCTGAAATAATCTAGCCGTTATAACAGGGATAGACCCATGAACATCCATGAATACCAGGCCAAGGCGCTGCTGAAGTCCTATGGCGCACCCGTCGCGGACGGCGTTGCCATCTTCTCCGCCGATGAAGCCGCCGCCGCTGCCAAGCAGCTTCCAGGCCCGCTTTACGTCGTCAAGAGCCAGATCCACGCTGGCGGCCGCGGCAAGGGCAAGTTCAAGGAACTCGGCCCGGACGCCAAGGGTGGCGTTCGCCTCGCCAAGTCGGTTGACGACGTCGTCGCCAACGCCAAGGACATGCTCGGCAACACGCTGGTGACGAAGCAGACCGGCCCGGCCGGCAAGCAGGTCAACCGTCTCTATATCGAAGACGGCGCCGACATCGACCGCGAACTCTATCTCTCGATCCTGGTCGACCGTTCCGTCGGTCAGGTTGCCTTCGTCGTTTCGACCGAAGGCGGCATGGACATCGAGACCGTCGCGCACGATACGCCGGAAAAGATCATCACCGTTGCCATCGACCCGTCAACGGGCGTCACGGCTGAGAACTCGGCGACCATTTCCGACGCGCTGAAGCTCGAAGGGGCTGCCCGCGAAGACGGCGCCAAGCTCTTCCCGATCCTCTACAAGGCCTTCGTCGAGAAGGACATGGCGCTGCTCGAAGTCAACCCGCTGATCGTCATGACCAATGGCCGTCTGCGCGTTCTCGACGCCAAGGTTTCCTTCGACGGCAACGCTCTCTTCCGTCATGAAGACGTCCGCGCGCTGCGCGACACGTCGGAAGAAGACGAGAAGGAAATCCAGGCGCACGAATATGACCTGGCCTACGTCGCGCTCGACGGCAACATCGGCTGCATGGTCAACGGCGCCGGTCTTGCCATGGCAACCATGGACATTATCAAGCTCTACGGCGCCGAGCCGGCGAACTTCCTCGATGTCGGCGGTGGCGCCACCAAGGAAAAGGTTACGGCCGCCTTCAAGATCATCACCGCCGATCCGGCTGTCCAGGGCATTCTGGTCAACATCTTCGGCGGCATCATGAAGTGCGACGTCATTGCCGAAGGCGTGCTCGCAGCCGTCAAGGAAGTGGGTCTGAAGGTTCCGCTCGTCGTTCGCCTCGAAGGCACCAACGTCGAGCTCGGCAAGAAGATCATCAACGAATCCGGTCTCAACGTCATCTCCGCAGATGACCTGGACGATGCCGCCCAGAAGATCGTCAAGGCAGTCAAGGGCTGATCGGGATGGCTGCTTCCTTCGCTCCAACGGCTGATCATCTTCGCCTCGGTGCCTTTGCTGGCACCTGGGAAGGGGAAGAGCATGTCGCGGCTTCGGCCTGGACGAAGGAAGGCACGGCAACCGCGCGCCTCACGGCCGAGTGTCTGTTCGGCGGATTTTTCGTCGAACAGCGCTACGTGCAGACGCGGGACGGCAGCACGTCGTTCGAAGCCAGGAACATTCTCGGTTTCGACGCCGCTGACCAGTCTTACAAGCTCTATCAGTTCGATACGGTCGGTTTCGTGCCCGCCGCGCCGGCCTCCGGTGAATGGATCGACGGCAAGCTTGTCCTGACCAAGGTTTCGCCGCGCGGCGCGCAGCGCACTCTCTTTCAGTTCGAAAATGAAGACTGCTACTGCATGGGCGTCACTTTTGCGCCCGCCGGCAGCGATACATGGCAGGAGGTCGTCAGCGGCTTATATCGTCGCGTCGCCTCCGCGTCTTCCAACCTCTCGTAACAAAGGCCTCGCATGTCTATTCTCATCAACAAAGACACCAAGGTTCTGGTTCAGGGCCTGACCGGCAAGACCGGTACCTTCCACACCGAACAGGCGCTTGCCTATCACGGCACGAAGATGGTCGGCGGTATCCACCCCTCCAAGGGCGGTGAAACCTGGACCGGCAAGGACGGCGAAAAGCTGCCGATCTTCAAGTCCGTCGCCGAAGGCAAGGACGCAACCGGCGCCAATGCTTCGGTCATCTACGTACCGCCGGCAGGTGCCGCGGCTGCAATCCTCGAAGCGATCGACGCCGAGATCCCGCTGATCGTCTGCATCACGGAAGGCATTCCGGTTGCCGACATGGTCAAGGTCAAGGACCGTCTGATCAAGTCTAAGTCGCGCCTGATCGGACCGAACTGCCCGGGCGTTCTGACCCCGAACGAATGCAAGATCGGCATCATGCCGGGCTCCATCTTCAAGAAGGGCTCCGTCGGCGTTCTCTCGCGTTCCGGCACGCTGACCTATGAAGCCGTGTTCCAGACCACCAACGAAGGTCTCGGCCAGACCACGGCTGTCGGCATCGGCGGCGACCCGGTCAAGGGCACCGAGTTCATCGACATCCTGGAAATGTTCCTCGCGGACGACGAAACCAAGTCGATCATCATGATCGGCGAAATCGGCGGTTCGGCTGAAGAAGACGCCGCACAGTTCCTCAAGGACGAAGCCAAGAAGGGCCGCAAGAAGCCGATGGTCGGCTTCATCGCCGGCCGCACGGCACCTCCCGGCCGCACCATGGGCCATGCCGGCGCCGTGATTTCCGGTGGCAAGGGCGGCGCGGAAGACAAGATTGCAGCGATGGAATCGGCAGGCATTCGCGTGTCGCCGTCGCCGGCGCGTCTCGGCAAGACGCTGGTGGAAGTCCTGAAGGGCTGAGCCTACCTATAGCAAGGCCGGACGGGGCGGCATCAGCCTTGTCCCGTCCGGTTTCGACATTCGCAAGTGCATGCATGCGGCCTTGACGGCTGCGAACGAAATACGGTCGCCGGGGACCCGAAAACCGGCAATGCAAACAAGTTGGGAGACGGGCGAGAGCGCCCGCAGATTCACCATGGCAAGGCAAGAAGCCAACGAGCAATTTCAGATCACCTCGTTCCTGGATGGCGCCAACGCTGCCTATATCGAGCAGCTCTACGCCCGCTACGAGGACGATCCTTCATCGGTTTCCGACGAATGGCGGTCTTTCTTCAAGGCGCTCGAGGATAGCCCCGACGATGTGAAGAGGGCGGCCAAGGGCGCCTCCTGGCAGCGCAAGAACTGGCCGATCCCGGCAAAGGGCGACCTCGTCTCGGCGCTCGACGGCGACTGGGGCGTTGTCGAAAAGGTCATCGAAACCAAGCTGAAGGCCAAGGCCGAAACCACCGGCGCGCCGGCCGACACGACCGACGTCCTGCGGGCGACGCGCGACAGCGTTCGCGCCATCATGATGATCCGCGCCTATCGCATGCGCGGCCACCTGCATGCCAAGCTCGATCCGCTCGGCATCGCCGCTCCGGTCGAAGACTACAAGGAACTGTCGCCGGAAGCCTACGGCTTCACCGAGGCCGACCTCGACCGCAAGATCTTCATCGACAACGTGCTCGGCCTCGAATACGCGACTGTTCGCGAGATGATCGAGATTCTCGAGCGCACCTACTGCTCCACCCTCGGCGTCGAATTCATGCACATCTCCAACCCGGAGGAAAAGGCATGGATTCAGGAACGCATCGAAGGTCCGGACAAGGGCATCGCCTTCAATCCGGAGCGGAAGAAGGCCATCCTCCAGAAGGTTATCGAAGCCGAAGGCTATGAGCAGTTCCTTGACGTCAAGTTCAAGGGCACCAAGCGTTTCGGCCTCGACGGTGGTGAATCGCTGATCCCTGCGCTCGAACAGATCCTGAAGAGCGGCAGCCAGCTCGGTCTTCGCGAAGCCGTGTTCGGCATGGCCCATCGCGGCCGTCTGAACGTGCTTTCGCAGGTCATGGGCAAGCCGCATCGCGCCATCTTCCACGAGTTCAAGGGCGGCTCCTATGCGCCTGACGAAGTCGAAGGTTCGGGCGACGTGAAGTACCATCTCGGCGCCTCTTCGGACCGCGATTTCGACGGCTCCAAGGTGCACGTTTCGCTGACGGCAAATCCGTCGCATCTGGAAATCGTCAACCCGGTCGTCATGGGCAAGGTCCGCGCCAAGCAGGACATGGGCGCCACGCAGTGGGACGGCGATATCATCCCGCTGTCCGAACGCGCCAAGGTCGTGCCGCTGCTCATCCATGGCGACGCGGCTTTCGCAGGCCAGGGCGTCGTTGCCGAAATCCTCGGCCTCTCCGGTCTGCGCGGCCACCGCGTTGCCGGCACGATGCACGTCATCATCAACAACCAGATCGGTTTCACCACCAATCCGGCCTTCTCGCGTTCGTCGCCCTATCCGTCCGACGTCGCCAAGATGATTGAAGCGCCGATCTTTCACGTCAACGGCGACGATCCGGAAGCGGTCGTCTATGCGGCGAAGATCGCGACTGAATTCCGCATGAAGTTCCACAAGCCTGTGGTCCTCGACATGTTCTGCTACCGTCGTTACGGTCACAATGAAGGCGATGAACCGTCCTTCACGCAGCCGAACATGTACAAGGTCATCCGCGCGCACAGCACAGTCCTGCAGATCTACTCGCAGCGGCTGGTTAGCGAAGGCGTGCTGACCGAAGGCGAAGTCGAGAAGATGAAGGCCGACTGGCGCGCGCATCTCGAGCAGGAGTTCGAGGCCGGCCAACACTACAAGCCGAACAAGGCCGACTGGCTTGACGGCGAATGGTCCGGCCTGCACACGGCCGACAATGCCGACGAGCAGCGCCGCGGCAAGACCGCGGTGCCGATGAAGTCGCTGAAGGAAATCGGCCGCAAGCTGTCGGAAATTCCTGCCGGCTTCCACGCGCACCGCACCATTCAGCGCTTCATGGAAAACCGCGCCAACATGGTGCAGACGGGCGAGGGCATCGACTGGGCCATGGCGGAAGCCCTGGCATTCGGTTCGCTGGTTCTCGACGGCCACAAGATCCGCCTGTCCGGTCAGGATTGCGAGCGCGGCACCTTCTCGCAGCGTCATTCGGTTCTCTACGATCAGGAGACCGAAGAGCGCTACATCCCGCTTGCGAACCTCTCGCCGACCCAGGCACGTTACGAAGTCATCAATTCGATGCTCTCGGAAGAAGCGGTTCTCGGCTTCGAATACGGTTATTCGCTGGCCCGTCCGAACGCGCTGACCCTCTGGGAAGCCCAGTTCGGCGACTTCGCCAACGGTGCGCAGGTCGTCTTCGACCAGTTCATCTCGTCGGGCGAACGCAAGTGGCTGCGCATGTCCGGCCTCGTCTGCCTGCTGCCGCATGGCTACGAAGGTCAGGGTCCGGAGCACTCCTCCGCCCGCCTCGAACGCTATCTGCAGCTCTGCGCTGAAGACAACATGCAGGTCGCCAACGTCACGACGCCGGCGAACTATTTCCACATCTTGCGCCGTCAGCTGAAGCGTGACTTCCGCAAGCCGCTGATCCTGATGACGCCGAAGTCGCTGCTGCGCCACAAGCGCGCTGTGTCGACGTTGGCGGAGATGGCGGGCGAAAGCTCGTTCCATCGCCTGCTGTGGGACGACGCCGAACTGCTCAAGGACAGCCCGATCAAGCTGCAGAAGGACAACAAGATCCGTCGCGTCGTCATCTGCTCGGGCAAGGTCTATTACGATCTTCTGGAAGAGCGCGAGAAGCGCGGCATCGACGATATCTACCTGCTGCGCATCGAACAGCTCTATCCGTTCCCGGCCAAGGCGCTCATCAACGAGCTCAGCCGCTTCCGCAATGCGGAGATGGTCTGGTGCCAGGAAGAGCCGAAGAACATGGGCGCATGGTCCTTCATCGATCCGTACCTGGAATGGGTGCTTGCCCATATCGATGCCAAGTACCAGCGCGTTCGCTACACCGGCCGTCCGGCCGCCGCCTCTCCGGCGACGGGCCTGATGTCCAAGCATCTGTCGCAGCTTGCGGCGTTCCTCGAGGACGCGCTCGGCGGTTGAGGGGTTGCGCGATGACGCGTTTTCGTTTGAAAATCGCGGCGTCGCGCCCCAGCCTTCCGCATGATGCGACGGGGGAGAACATGGCCGCCATGCAGCAACATGCCGCCTATCGCCGCAATCAGGCAAATGCCCGGTCGACCGCCATGGTCGTTCGGGCGCTTGCGCCGCGGCGCATCACCCGTCCCCCGGCCGTCTGTCGCCGGAATTCCATCCAACTCATAAAGACGAAAAATCAGGATTTGAACAATGGCCACTGAAATCCGCGTTCCTACCCTCGGCGAATCCGTCAGCGAAGCGACCGTCGGTACATGGTTCAAGAAGGTCGGCGACGCCATCAAGGCCGATGAGCCGCTTCTCGAACTTGAAACCGACAAGGTGACGATCGAAGTTCCGGCGCCGAGCGCCGGCACGCTTTCCGAAATCGTTGCCCAGGCCGGCGAAACCGTAGGCCTCGGTGCGCTGCTCGGCCAGATTTCTGCTGGCAACGGCGCTGCCGCCGCTCCGGCACAGGCTGCCGCACCTGCTGCTGCTCCGGCCCCTGCCGCTGCTGCACCGGTTGCCGCCCCCGCCGTTTCCGCTCCGGCTTCCTCGATGCCGCCAGCACCGGCTGCCGGTAAGCTGCTTGCCGAAAACAATCTCTCTGCCGATCAGGTCGAAGGCAGCGGCAAGCGCGGCCAGGTTCTGAAGGGCGATGTGATCGCCGCCGTCGCCAAGGCTGCTTCGGCTCCTGCCGCCGTACCTGCCGCCCCCGTTGCTGCTCGCGCCCCGACCGCCGTCGAGGACGTCAGCCGCGAAGAGCGCGTGAAGATGACGCGTCTGCGCCAGACGATTGCCCGCCGCCTCAAGGATGCGCAGAACACCGCCGCCATGCTTACCACCTATAACGAGGTGGACATGAAGGCCGTCATGGACCTGCGCAACAAGTACAAGGACGTCTTCGAGAAGAAGCATGGCGTGAAGCTCGGCTTCATGGGCTTCTTCACCAAGGCCGTCACCCACGCGCTGAAGGAACTCCCGGCCGTCAACGCCGAGATCGACGGCACCGACATCGTCTACAAGAACTACTGCCACATCGGCATGGCCGTCGGCACCGACAAGGGCCTCGTCGTTCCGGTGATCCGCGATGCCGACCAGATGTCGATCGCCGAAGTCGAGAAGGAGCTTGGCCGTCTGGCGAAGGCTGCTCGCGACGGCACGCTGTCGATGGCCGACATGCAGGGCGGCACCTTCACCATCACCAATGGTGGTGTCTACGGTTCGCTGATGTCCTCGCCGATCCTGAACGCGCCGCAGTCGGGCATTCTCGGCATGCACAAGATCCAGGAGCGTCCGGTCGCCATCGGCGGTCAGGTCGTCATCCGTCCGATGATGTATCTGGCGCTCTCCTACGACCACCGTATGGTCGACGGCAAGGAAGCCGTTACCTTCCTCGTCCGCGTCAAGGAAAGCCTGGAAGATCCGGAACGTCTCGTTCTCGATCTCTAAGGGGAGCGTTGGATCATGTCGACATGGCCCATGCGGACGCTGCGCGGATTGTTGTGCGCCGTCGCCGCATGGGTGCCATCGTCCGCCGGCGCGGCCGAGCTCGACATTTCCAAACTCAGCAGCAATCTCGATCTGGCGTCGCTCGGCGACGCCGATCTCGCCTCCCGCTCGATCAATGTTCTTCGCATCGGCAAGGTCGAGCTGACCTCGGGGCGCATCGTCGCCAGCGATCCGCTCGTCGGGCCTGACCGGGCGGCATTTACCCGCATCGTTTCTCCCGGCGATTATCCCGTCACGCTCTATCAAGCCTTTGGCCGCATCGCCGCGGCCAGCATGCGTTTTGCCGAGGGCAAGCCCGCGCGCTGGGAGCTGGCCGTGGTCCCCGGCCAGGATATCAATTCGCTGAAAAATGATGAGTTCTTCGGCTATCCGGTCGACGCTGGTCTTGGCTGTTACATGGACGCCGAAACCTATGCGCTGATCCAGGAACGCGAAAAGCAGGTTCAGGCGGATAAGGCGACGTCGGATATCAATTATTACGATGATGTTCTGGCGTCCGAACTGCAGCCCAACAATGACGACTACGCCATGCACAGGCCGATATCGGGCAAGCGCGGCAATGTCGCGGTTTTCTCAAGCGGCTGGGGCGATGGCTTCTATCCGGTGTTCTGGGGGCTCGATGCGGGTGGACGGCCGCTCGTTCTGTTCACCGATTTCGGCGTCATGGAAAATGCCGACGGCCGGCGCGAGCCGGGAGGGCAATGACGATGCCGGCGATCAATACGAGGACACGGTTGGCGTCGATGCCCTGGGTGGTGCTGGCCTTTGCCGTTAATCCCTTGCCTGCATTTGCCGAAGAATGCGTGCAGGAAAAGGCTGTCTACGTTGATATGGACAATGCCTATGAGCTGCGCTTCGAGCCCATGGGTTCGGAATCATCCGTCAGCAACAAGTTCAAGCTTGCAGTGCGCAATACCGCCATCGTGGCAGAAGGCATCGTCATGCACGGTGACGATCAGCCGGGCGCCGATGGCCGGATCATGTTCGAATGCCCGGAGGGCGATGTGACGGGCGCAGATCTCAGAGCCTGCACCGTCTGGCAAGGCATGATCTATGCCTCCGATCTCAAGGGCCATATCCGCGCCTTGCCGGGGGAAGGCCAGAGCGCGGCCGACCGGCTGTTTCTTCCGGCGCTCGGCCCTTCGATCCAGAAGTCGTCGCTATGGGGCAAGGGCAAAGCGACGGTCGCCCCCTGGGATGTCCTTAGTCTGAAAGGATGCAATCAATGATCGATGAGACACCGGTTCTTCTCGTGACCGGCGGCAGCCGCGGCATTGGTGCGGCTGTTTGCCTGGCGGCCGCCCAGCATGGCTGGGCCGTGGCGGTCAACTACGCGTCCAACAAGGATGCGGCCGAGGCCGTGGTGGGGACGATCGTTGACGCCGGCGGCAAAGCGATTGCGATCGCCGGCGATGTCGGCAAAGCCAAGGATATCACCGCCATGTTCGCCAAGGTCGATGCGCATTTCGGCCGCATCGACGGGCTCGTCAACAATGCCGGCATCGTCGATACCATCCAGCGGTTGGACCAGATGACGCCCGAGCGCATCGAGCGTATGTTCCGCATCAACGTCACCGGTTCGATGCTCGCCGCGGCGGAAGCCGTGCGGCGGATGTCGACGCGGCATGGCGGCAAGGGCGGGGTGATCGTCAATGTCTCCTCCATGGCTGCCGTGCTCGGCGGCGGCGGACAATATGTCGATTATGCCGCGTCCAAGGCCGCCATCGATACGTTCACAGTCGGCCTTGCGCGCGAGGTGGCGGCGGAGGGCATCCGCGTCAATGCTGTGCGGCCCGGCATCATCGACACAGATATTCATGCCGCTGCCGGCCTGCCGGATCGTGCCCGTGATATCGCGCCGCAATTGCCGATGAAGCGAGCGGGAACCTCCGACGAGGTCGCGGATGCCATCCTCTACCTGCTAAGCCCGCACGCATCCTATATAACGGGTGCCCTGCTCGACGTGAGCGGCGGACGTTGATCGGAAAGGGTCGATAGATGCAGTATATTCTCGAATTCCTCGGCCTGATGGCAGTGTTTTCCATCTTCATCGTCGTTCCCGGCGCCGACTTTGCCGTCATCCTCCGGCAGAGCATCGTACATGGCCGCCGCGCCGCCATGATGACCGGGCTCGGCATGGGCTTCTCGCTGCTCTTCCACATCAGCTACACCATCCTTGGCCTTGGCCTCATCGTCTCGCAGTCGCTTGTCCTGTTCAGTGTGGTGAAGTGGGCCGGCGTTCTCTACCTCGTCTATCTCGGCATCAAGTCCTTCCGCGAGCCGGGCTTCAAGGTGAAGGATGTCGAGATCACCGAAGAAGACCGCAAGCCGGTTTCCGTCTGGCGCTGCCTCGCGACAGGCTTCGTCACCAATGCGCTGAATCCGAAGCCGGTGCTCTTCTTCCTGTCGCTGTTTTCGACGCTCGTTCATCACGATACGCCGGCGCTCATCCAGTTCAGCTACGGCATCGGCATGGCAACGGCGCTTGTCGCCTGGTTTGCCGGCGTTTCTACTTTCTTCACCGTCAAGCCGGTGCGCGATCGTTTCATCGCGTCGGGCAAATGGTTCAACCGCATCACCGGAGCGGCGCTTGTCGGCTTCGGCATCCGCCTCGCCTTGGCACGGGCGACCGACTAACAAAAGATAGTAAACAAGGAAATTAAGACATGTCCTACGATGTGATCATTATCGGAACCGGCCCCGGCGGCTATGTTTGCGCAGTCAAGGCAGCGCAGCTCGGCCTGAAGGTCGCGGTCGTCGAAAAGCGTGCGACCTATGGCGGCACCTGCCTCAACGTCGGCTGCATTCCGTCGAAGGCGCTGCTGCACGCTTCCGAAGTGTTCCATCATGCCGGCCATGGCATGGATGCGCTCGGCGTCGAAGTCGCCGCACCGAAGCTGAACCTCGGCAAGATGCTGGCCCACAAGGATGCGACCGTGAAGTCCAACGTCGACGGCGTCGCGTTCCTGTTCAAGAAGAACAAGATCGATGCCTTCCAGGGCACCGGCAAGATCGTTTCGGCCGGCAAGGTTTCCGTCACGGCCGATGACGGCAAGGTGACCGAGATCGAAGGCAAGAACATCGTCATCGCCACCGGCTCCGACGTTGCCGGCATTCCGGGCGTGCCGCTCGAGATCGACGAAAAGGTCATCATCTCCTCGACCGGCGGCATCGCGCTCGACAAGGTACCGGGCAAGATGATCGTGGTCGGCGGCGGCGTCATCGGCCTCGAGCTCGGCTCGGTCTGGTCGCGCCTCGGCGCCAAGGTTACCGTCGTCGAATATCTCGACACCATTCTCGGCGGTATGGACGGCGAAGTCTCCAAGCAGTTCCAGCGTATGTTGGCCAAGCAGGGCATCGAGTTCCATCTCGGCGCCAAGGTTGTCGGCGTTGAAAAGTCCGGTAATGGCGCCAAGGTTACCTTCGAACCGGTCAAGGGTGGCGACAAGGTCGTGCTTGATGCGGATGTCGTTCTGGTCGCCACCGGCCGCAAGCCGTACACGGCCGGTCTCGGCCTCGAAGAAGCCGGCGTTGCCCTCGACAATCGCGGTCGCGTCGAGATCGACGGTCACTTCAAGACCAATGTTGCCGGCATCTACGCCATCGGCGACGTCGTGAAGGGCCCGATGCTGGCGCACAAGGCGGAAGACGAGGGTGTTGCCCTTGCCGAAATCCTTGCAGGCCAGGCCGGTCATGTGAATTACGACGTCATTCCGAGCGTCGTCTACACCCAGCCGGAAGTCGCTTCCGTCGGCAAGACCGAGGAAGAGCTGAAGGCCGCAGGCATCGCCTACAAGGTCGGCAAGTTCCCATTCTCGGCTAATGGCCGCGCCCGCGCCATGCTGGCGACGGACGGTTTCGTCAAGATCCTGGCCGACAAGGAAACCGATCGCGTTCTCGGCGGCCATATCGTCGGCTTCGGCGCCGGCGAAATGATCCACGAGATTGCCGTGTTGATGGAATTCGGCGGCTCGTCGGAAGATCTCGGCCGCACCTGCCATGCGCATCCGACGATGTCGGAGGCCGTCAAGGAAGCCGCGCTCGCGACCTTCTTCAAGCCGATCCACATGTAAGAACCCGTGATCCCGGCGGAACAGGCGCCGGGATTGCAATGCTTGCCTGATGATGCGATGTACGGCGCTCCCGTGCATCGCATCATCCATTCGTTCTCACCACCAGAGCAAGCATGTCACGTCAGATCCTATCCGTTCGCACATCCCTGAAACTCTTCATTGCAGTGACGTTCGCAGTCCTCGCGGCCGTTGTAGCGCCCGCCATGGCCGAAGCGCCGGTCGTGAATTGGCCGCAGTCAGTCAGCGATCTGCCAGTGGAGCAGGGCATCCGCTTCGGCACCTTGCCGAACGGCATGCGCTATGCCGTCATGCATAATGCGACGCCGGCCGGTCAGGTGGCGATCCGCTTCCGCATCGGTGCGGGCTCGCTGCAGGAGCGTGACGATCAGCAGGGTCTTGCGCATTTCCTCGAGCACATGGCCTTCAAGGGATCGACCCATGTTCCCGAAGGCGAAATGATACGCACGCTTCAGCGCCTGGGTCTTGCTTTCGGCGCGGACACAAATGCCTCCACGAGCTACGGCGAAACGGTCTATGCGCTGGATCTGCCCGAAGCCAATCCGGAGACGGTTTCGACCGGCCTGATGCTGATGCGCGAGACGGCGAGCGAGCTGACGCTCGATGCCGGCGCCTTCGACCGCGAACGCGGCGTCATCCTTTCGGAAGAGAAATTGCGCGATACGCCGCAATATCGCGGCGGAACGGGACTGCTTGCCCAACTGCTGCCGGGGCAGCGCGTGCCGCAGCGCTCGCCCATCGGCAAGACAGACATCATCAGCAACGCCCCGGTCGATCTGCTCAGAGAGTTTTACCACACCTATTATCGCCCGGATCGGGCCACCCTGATCGTCGTCGGCGATATCGATGCCGCCGCCATCGAAGCCGATATCCGCTCCCGGTTCGGCAATTGGGCGGCCACCGGCCCAGCGCCGGCCGATCCTGATCTCGGCACCCTCCAAAGCCATGGAGAGCGCGTCGGCACGGTTGTCGTGCCGGGTGCCGCGACCCGGGTGCAGCTTGCCTGGACACGGCCCTACGACAGCTCGCCGGATACCGTTGCCACGCGCCGCGCGCAGCTCGTCGAAGATATCGGCCTTGCCGTTCTCAACCGACGCCTGTCCCTTCTGGCGCAGCAGCCCAATCCGCCGTTCGTCAGCGCGCAGGCCGGTGCGCAGGATCTCCTGAAGTCAGCCCATGTCGCGATGATCTCCGCCGACAGCGATCCGGCAAATTGGCAGACTGCCCTGGCGGCCATCGATCAGGAACAGCGCCGCATTGCGCAGTTCGGCGCAGACCAGAGCGAGATCGACCGCGAAATTGCCGAAACGCGCTCGACGCTGCAGGCGGGCGCAGGCGGAGCCGCGACACGCACGAGCCCTGATATTGCCGGCGCGCTCAGCTGGAGCGTCGGCGAGAGCATGGTTTTCACCTCGCCCGCGGAAGACCTGGCGCTGTTTGATGCCGCGACGAAGGATCTGAGCGCGGATGAGGTCAACCAGGTTCTTCAGCGTGTTTTTGCCGGCAACGGTCCGCAGCTGGTGTTGCAGATCCCGCAAATGCCTGATGGCGGGGATGCCGCTGTCGAGAAAGCCTATGCCGATTCGCGTGCCGTGGCGGTGACGGCGCCGGAACATGCGGCTGCGGTCGCATGGCCCTATACCGACTTCGGCAAGCCGGGCGATGTCGTCGAGCGCCGTACGGTCGATGATCTCGGCGTCACGATGGTACGCTTTGCCAACGGTGTCCGTCTGACCATTAAGCCGACCAAGTACCGTCAGGATGAGGTGCAGGTCCGCGCCGAGGTGGGACATGGCCGTATGGACCTGCCGAGTGACCGCTCGCTGCCGCTCTGGGCTGCGCCGGCACTGCAGCTGTCCGGCCTGAAAGCCATCAGCTATGACGACATGCAGAAGGCATTCGCGGCGAAGACCGTCGGCATCGATTTCGCCATTCAGGATGCCGCCTTCAAATTCGAGGGCACGACGCGGCCGCGCGACCTGCAGACGCAGCTGCAGCTGCTGACGGCCTATGTCTTCGATCCGGCCTATCGCCCTGATGTCTTCAAGCGGGTTCAGCAAGCCTATCTCAACACGCTTCCCCAGCTTCAGGCGACGCCGGGCAGCGTTGTCGGGCGCGATCTGTCCGGCCTTCTGCATTCCGGCGATCCGCGCTGGTCATTCCCGGACCGGACGCAGCTGCTCGACGCCAAGCCGGAGGATTTCGAAGGCCTCCTGCGTCCCTCGCTTGCAAAGGGGCCGATCGAGGTCATCATTGCCGGCGATGTCGAAGTTGACGACGCCATTCGCCTGACGGCAGAGACCTTCGGCGCCTTGCCTGCTCGCAGCGACGAGAATGGGGTCGACGGCTCCAGCGTGCATTTCCCGGCGCCGACGGCCGATCCGGTCGTTCGCCTCCACGATGGCCGCAGCGATAGCGCCGGCGCCGCCGTTGCGATCCCGATCGGGGATTTCCTCTCCGATCTGCCGCGGGCTGCCGCCGCGAACGTCGCGGGCGCGATCCTGCGGAACCGTCTAATCGATCAGTTCCGCATTGCCGAGGGGTCAACCTACAGCCCTCAGGGCGAGGTCGATCTGTCGAGATCAATCCCCGGCTACGGCTTTGCCTATCTCTACGTCGAAACTACGCCCGCGAAGGTGGAGCATTTCTTCGAGCTGGTGGACAAGATCACCGCCGATCTTGGCAATGGCGACGTGTCGTCCGACGAGCTGACGCGGGCCAAGGTTCCGATCATCGAAGCGGTAAAGCGTTCGCAGCAAGCCAACGGCTACTGGGTCCAGAACCTTCGCGATGCCCAGACGGACCCGAGGCGTCTTGACCGCATTCGCAAGGGCATCAGCGGCTACGAAGCCGTGACCGCTGACGATGTCCGCGCGATAGCATCGACCTATCTGAAGCCGGACAGGTTCTGGCGGCTCAAGATATTGCCGGCCAATGGGTCGGCGGTGCGCTGACCTGCCATCAGCCGGCCAAATTGCCGCAGCCGGCTTTTGCCGGTCGGGCTCGCCTGCAGCTTATGCTAGTTTGCTGTGGTTGCAGGTTGATGGATGAGGCGATGTCAGCAAGACCGTCGATGGTAAAGCCGCATGTGCCGCATCCCGCGCTACCCGGCGCGGATTGGGCGGATTGCTACGAGCTGCGGATTCCGAAATCGGATGTTACGGCGATGGCTGCGGCGCGCGCCATGCTCGGCCGCTTTCCGCTGTGGGTGCGGCTTCTGTTGCGATTGCGCGATGCCGTGGCCGGCCGGTTCGGATTGAGAACCACCCGGAGCGATCAAGCTGATGGCCTGGAAAGGATCGGCTTCTTTCCCGTCGTCAGCCAGTCCGACCGTCAGGTCGTGCTCGGCTTCGACGACCGGCATCTCGATTTTCGCGTCGTCATCGACGTGCGGGACGATGACGCGGGGCATAGGCTGGTCGATACGACCACGCTGGTCAGGCGAAAGATATTGCTTGGCCGGATCTACATCGCGCTGATTGCGCCATTTCACCGCCTGATCGTCACGACGATGCTTGCCGATTTCGGCAAGCGGATGCGCGCGATCAGTTCCCCGACGTTACCGTAAAGCCCTGCTTGCGGAAGAGAGCCACGAGGCCCTGATCGCCGACGAGATGCAGCGCGCCGACGGCGATGAAGGCGTTGCCCTTGTCAAGAACCGGTGCTGCGCGCTCGGCCATGACCTTGTTGCGGTCGAGGATAATGCGCTGCTCGAAGGCGGCGGTGTCGTCGTCGGTGATCTTCTGGTCGGGTTCGATCACCTTCAGCATCGGGATCATCGCACCGATATTGCCGGCGAGATAGAGGCCGGTCATGGTTTCGTTGACATCGTTGATCTTGTCACCCAGTTCGAGCGTCTGCATCAGCGATTTAAGATGCAGGGCGATCGGCAGGTCGCTCATGGCCTTGGCCTGCTCGGCCAACGTCTCCAGTCCGACCACCTTCTTGCCCTCGGCGGCGGCATCGGTCGCCAGTTTCTGGTCGAGGAACTTTGCGCCTGCGGTCTTGCGGCGAACCTCGCAGCCGGTCATTTCGAATGAGCTCGAGATCAGCCATGGCTGCATGCGGGAAACGGCGGCGAGTGCTATGCCACGCGCTTTCAGCCCCGCTTCCAGCTGGGCATTGTCCTCGGGCGAGAGATGTTGGCTGATGGTCGAGCCGTCGGTGAGCATCGTCAGGGACGGATTGGCGAAGAGGGCGGCCGCTGCCTTCTTGTCATCGAGGATTTCGTCGGATTCGACAACGATCGCATCGGCCGCCGCAGCGGCTTCCGCCGCACCTTTCGGCATGGTGAGCACGCGCGAATCCGAGACATGCATGGTGCCGAGCAGCCAGGACGGCTTCAGGCCGGGCTTTTCGATCTTCCAGAAGGTGCCCTTGCCGTTTTCGACCTTGTCGCCGGCGGCGATGATCGAGGCGTATTTTGCCGGGTCGGTCTTCTGAAGTTCGGCCATGAGATCCTTGCCGCCGCAGCTGTCGGATACTCCACCTTCGGCATGCGCCGGTTGCAGCGTCAGCATGGTCGCGACCAGCAGGATGGCGAGCATCAGCGGAAAGGCCGTGGCAAGCCACAGCATGATATCGCCGAGCGCCGGCTTCATCGATCGCATCGTCTTGGACCCGAGGGCAGAAATCATCAAAACCGTCCGTTCGCAGAGAGCATGATCCCTAGCGCCCGAAAGCGGCTTTCGGGAGGCATGCCGGGAGATTGCTCTGCTTTACGCGAACGAGACGGAGATTCCCTTAACGCGAGCGGTTAATCTTTCCTTATGCACGCGGATGGGCGCGGTCGTAGACTTCGAGCAGGCGCGAGGAATCGACGCCGGTATAGACCTGCGTCGTCGAAAGGCTGGCGTGGCCGAGCAGTTCCTGGATGGTGCGCAGGTCGCCGCCACCGGCGAGCAGATGAGTGGCGAAGGAATGCCGAAGCGCATGCGGCGTGGCGGTATCAGGCAGTCCGAAGGCGCCGCGCAGCTTCTGCATGCCGTGCTGGATGATGCCCGGCTGCAGCTTGCCGCCGCGCGCGCCGCGAAAGAGGGCGCCATCGGCCTCGAGATGATAGGGGCAGAGCTTGCGGTATTGCTCGACCGCTTCGGTAACGATCGGCAACAGCGGCACCAGTCTCGTCTTGTTGCCCTTGCCGGTGATGCGCAGCGAGGTCGCTCCCTGCGGAAAATCCTGCGGCTTCAGATCGAGAGCCTCGGAGATACGCAGGCCGCAGCCGTAGAGCAGCGTCAGCACGGCTGCGTCGCGTGCGGCGATCCAAGGTTCCTCGTGTAGCTGCGCTTCGTCGCTGACGACGGTGATCGCCTGTCTGTCGGAGAGCGGCTTCGGCAGTGATTTCGGCTGTTTCGGCGAACGCACGGCGGCAGCACCCGCAGCATTCACCAGGCCCTTCTTTTCGAGATAGCGCAACAGGGAGCGTAGGCCTGCGAGATTGCGTCCAAGCGAGCGCGCTCCCGCGCCATCCTTGCGGCGGGCGGCCAGAAATGCGCGAAAATCGGCGGGGCGAAGCGCATGGATATCTTCGATCGTCGCCGGGCCGCCGAGGTGGCCGGTGAGGAAAGTCAGGAACTGCCGGGTGTCGCGCTCATAGGCATTGAGCGTATGCGCGGCAAGCCGCCGTTCCCGGCCAAGCGCATCGAGCCAGCGGCTGCGTTCCGCCATCAACCCTGAGTCGGCGATGATCAACAATTCGTTCAGTGGAAAACCCCTTGAAATTCGGATCGCATCTGCCACTTTGAAGGAAGGAAGGTTATGGAATCGCTAACTTTCCCGCTGCTTCCGGCACGTTTCTCCCCCGTGCTGCGAACTCGGCTAGACTTCAATGAAACTGCATATGGCCCGATGCCGGATCTCGGATGGTTCGGCCTCCATATGCGAGGCGCTTGTCATGCTTCGATCATATTCGATTGCGATAGAATATATCCCAACCATTCAGGACCCTTCATGGCTCGCCGCGGCTCGATAACTGCACTGGGACAGCTTGCAGAGGCGATTGCTTTGGTGTCTCAGGGGCAGCCGGGACATATCGTCGACACTTTGATCGCCGAACGCGGTCAGAAGATCGTGCGCAATCCGCTCTGGCCGGTCATGCGCCCGTTTCTCTACACGCTGCTGCGCTACAACAAGGCGATAGAATTCGCCGATGATGTCGCCAAGCTTTCCGGCTTCCAGTGCTTCGAATATATGAGTGATCTGCTGCGGCTCGACATCGGCGTCACCCATGCCGACCGCATTCCGGCCTCCGGCGGCTTCATTCTCGTCAGCAACCACCCGACTGGCATTGCCGATGGCGTTGCGGTCTTCGATCTTCTGAAGTCGCACCGTCCCGACATGATGATCTTTGCCAATCGCGATGCGGTGCGTGTCAATCCGCGGTTTGCCGAGATGATTATCCCGGTGGAATGGCGCGAGGAGTACAAGAGCAAGCCGAAGACGCGTGAGACGCTGCAGCTGACCAACCGCGCCGTCGCGGAAGGCAAGGTGACCGTGCTGTTTCCCTCCGGCCGCATCGCCTATTGGGCGAACGGCAAGTTGAACGAGCGCCCCTGGAAAACCTCGGCGGTCGGGCTGGCGCGCAAATACAATCTGCCGATCCTGCCCGTGCATCTGACGGCGCGCAATTCCGGCCTGTTCTACTGGTTCGCCAAATGGTCGACCGAGCTGCGCGACATGACTGTCTTCCACGAGCTGCTCAACAAGCGCGGCGATCGGTTCGATTTCCTGGTCGGCAACCTCATTCCCGTCGAACATCTGGACGGCGACGTAAACGAGGTGACGAAAGCGCTGGAGAAGCACACGGTCTTCGATCTTGCTGCCGACGGCGACGCAAGCTTCTCGCCGCTTGTTCCCCCGAAGCAGGATGAGTCCCTGGTTTCGCATTCTCTTTGAGGGGGGAATCGGCTAAACCGCGTGGCATGCAGCTACGCTCCATGTTTGCCCGCAATTACCGCTCCCTGCGCTCGATCCGCATGGATCTTGCCGATGTCAACCTGTTCATCGGCGAGAACGGTGTCGGCAAGTCCAATCTCTATCGCTCGTTGCAGCTGGTGCAGGCGGCGGTTCGCGGCCGGCTCGCGCATGAAATCTCCAGCGAAGGCGGCATGTTCTCGGCCATGTGGTCTGGCAAGCGGCGTTCTCACGAGTCGCCTCGCATCCGCTTCGATGTCGAGCTGCTCGATATGGAGCGGGCGGCGACCTTCCGCTACTGGATCGAGGCCGGCATGCGGCCGCCAGGTGCTGCCGGTTTCTCGCTCGAGCCCGAAATCAAGGCCGAGGAGCTTTCGTTCGAGGGCGGGCGTCGGCCGGTGACGATGATGAAGCGCGAAGGGGCCGGCATTTCGGTGCGCGGGGAGACCGGCCGCATGGAGGCCTATCGCGAGCAGGCTTTGCCTTCGGAAACCGCGATCGCGCTGCTCGGCGATGCCGGACATTATCCGGAAATCGGCACCTTCCGCCGCGCCGTCGACGCCTGGCGGTTCTTTCATGGTTTTCGCACCGATCGCGGTTCGCCGCTGCGCGCGCCGTGTCTGGCGGTGACGTCGCCGATGCTGGATGAGGATGGCGCCAATATTGCCGCCGTTTTCGCCACGCTTGCGCATATTCGCGGAGATACGGTCGAGCTCGACCGGGTGATTGCCACTGCCCTCGGCGGGGCGCGGCTCGTCGTGCCAGCGCCGGAGGAAACGGCAGATTTCGGGCTGATGTTGCCCGAGTTTCCCAACCGCGTTTTCCAGCCGCGCGAATTATCGGACGGCCAGATCCGCTTCCTTGGCCTTGCCGCCGCCCTGATGTCCTATCGACTACCGCCGCTGATCGCGCTCAACGAGCCGGAGGCGAGCTTGCATCCCGATATGCTGCGGCCGCTTGCCGATATGATCGCGCAGGCGGCAAAGACGAGCCAGATCTGGATCGTCACCCATTCCGAGGTTCTTGCTCAGGCCGTGCGTGAACGCTGCGGGGCAAAACCGCGCCGTGTCATCCGCGAGGACGGTTCCACTTGGATCGACGGCATGCGGCTGACCGGTGTGATCGACGATGAGGACGAATAGCGGCCATCCGGCGGCACTCTCATTTTTTAGACATGGAAGCATCCCAAAAGGAATTTTTGAAATGACCTCTTTGAGCAGAGCCGCCGTGCTGACCGACCTAGCTGCCATGATCGCGAGCGTTGACTTGGCGCGGCCGATTCGTGTCGCTGTCGACGGCCGTACGGCGTCGGGCAAGACGACGCTGGCGAACGAACTGGCCGAATGTCTGAAGTCCAGCGGACGAGATATCATCCGCACGTCGATCGATGGTTTTCATCGGTCGAAGGTTGAGCGCTATGCGCGCGGTCGACATTCCGCCGAGGGTTATTACCACGATGCGCGCGATCTTCCAGCGATTAATGCCCTGCTTCTGAAGCCCCTGGGGCCGGGCGGCGATCGATGGTATCGCACGGCCTCCTTCGATCTGCACAATGACGTGCCGATTAAACAGGACCCGCAATTGGCGCCAGCCAACGCGATCCTCATCGTCGACGGGACCTTCCTTCAGCGGCCGGAGCTGCGCGAAGGCTGGGACCTCGCCATCTTCGCCGAAACCTCGGAGCATGTATCCGAGCAGCGCGGCATTGCGCGCGACACCCAGCTTCTGGGCGGAACGGAGACGACCCGCCAACTCTACGCCGACCGATACCGGCCGGCCTTTGCGCTTTATGAAAGCCTAGCCGCACCGGCTCTCGCTGCCGATGCGATTATCAATAATGACGATTTTGACCGGCCCAAGCTCCGGATTCGCGAAGGTGGCAGGCTGTCTGCGGTATAGCGAAATCTCTGAAATTCACGCAATCCGGTAGCAGATGCCACGTTCGGCATAGAGGTAATCACGGCAACTTTGCGCCACAAGCGGTCATCTACCCGGTTCGGATGTTTCGCCGGCAACTTTAGGGCCATGGTTACGCGTTATCAGCTCTTCTACAGGTTGAATGCGGAGCGGATGCCGTCAACTACGAACTGGATCGAAAGCGCCGCCAAGAGAACGCCGAGCAAACGAGTAAGCAGTACACGACCGCTGGCCCCGAGCACTCGGTCGACCTTCTGTGCCAGGAAAAGCGCAGCGACGACGAATCCCATCACGACAGCAATAACGGCTATCAACTCAAGTTTTCCGGCTATTCCGTCCAGTGTTCCCGCAATCAGCACTGTCGCGGACAAAGCACCCGGCCCGGCGACGAGCGGGATCGCGATTGGAAACACCGCAAGGTGATGCAGGTGTTCCTTGGTAATGGCAGCGTCACTGCTGCGCGATCTACGTTGCTGGCGGAATTCGAAGATCATTTCAAAAGCGATCGTCAGCAGCATCAGGCCGCCTGCAATACGAAACGCGCCCATCGATATGCCGAGCGTTTGAAGGATGCTCGCACCGAAGAGGGCAAATGTAGTCAAGATGCCGAAAGCGATGACCACGCCGCGGGTTGCAACCAGCTTACGTTGCTGGCGCGTCATGCCGTGCGTTACGCCGAGGAAAAGCGGCGCAAGGCCTGGCGGATCGACAGCCACCAACAAAGTGGTAAAGGCGTGAAGGATTGAACTAAAGCTTGTCACGCGTGCCTCCTTCACGTCGGCGTAGAAAGTCTGTCGATGCTCCGCAACCCCAGACCTCGGGAGACCAGAGGCTTCTATCGGTCACGGCTTGGTTCTGCCATTTGGGATTCTTAACCAAGCATCACGCCAAGAAGGCCGATTGTGTCGAAACGGGCCCATCACGCTAGGCAAGCAGAGGTATGGCGCCCGTTCGTTGCGCGAGTGACGGTGATCAACCGTCCTGAATTCTCGGTCTGCCAACTTGGCGTCGGTATGTTTCAAGAGGTACCGTGCTCTTGGTTGGCCATACATAGCGTCATTTCCTTCGGGCATTCGTGCGCTGTCGATGGACATGAGGTTCCATTTCGCGGTGCCGCGCCCAGCCTAACGACGACCTCATAGTTTTTCGATTGGGAACGGCTCTTGCAGAAATAGGAAAAGGATAAAGCCATCAGCCGACCTGAGCTCCCCGTAAAGGATGCCTGTCAGGCGGCTTGAGGGGCGTCCAATCCGGCGAAAGCCATTGTTTCGGCGCGATAGTGGTCGCTGGTGGTGCTGCTAGATGGGGCCGGATATTCAGGGCGGCTTCTAAATTGTCGGCATTTGCGAGCGTCCCTCGCTCACTCCCGGGTTTCCTTTTGTTCCCGTCCGGGGCATGGTCTGGCGCAATGAGCAAAGATTCTTCCGATCTGTTCGGTGCGCTTTTCGAGGCGGCGCCCGCAAAGCCTGTGATGAGCCGTACGGTTCCCGTTCTCGTGCCGATGCCGGCGCCGAGGGCCTATTCCTATGCCGTGCCCGAGGGCATGGCGGTCGAGCCGGGGTCGGTCGTGCAGGTGCCGCTCGGGCCGCGGCAGGTCATCGGCGTCGTCTGGGATGGCGACGATGATGGCGGGGTCGATCCGAAGAAGCTTCGGCCGATCAGCCATGTGTTCGATTGCCCGCCGCTCGGCAAGCATATGCGCGATTTCGTCGACTGGGTTGCCACCTACACGCTGTCGCCTCCCGGGCTTGTGGCGCGCATGGCGCTTCGGGCGCCGGCTGCTTTCGATCCCGAACCGATGGTGGAGGGCCTGCGCTTTATTGGCGGCCAGCCCGAGCGTCTGACGCCGGCTCGCACCAAGGTGATGGAGATTGCCGCCGATGGGCTTTCCTGGACGCGGATCGGCTTGGCGCATGCGGCCGGCGTTTCCACCAGCGTCGTCGACGGGCTGATCTCGCAGGGCATCTTCGAGACCATCTTCCTGCCGCCGCCGCCCGTGGTCGCCAGGCCCGATCCGGAATTTACCGCCTCGCGGCTGCAGGGGCCGCAAAAGGATGCGGCTGACGAGATCCTGGCCGATGTACGCAAGGGCGAGTTTGCGGTTTCGCTGATCGACGGCGTCACCGGTTCCGGCAAGACCGAGGTCTATTTCGAGGCCATCGCTGAAACGCTAAGACGTGGCAAGCAGGTGCTGATCCTGTTGCCGGAGATCGCGCTGACGGCAAGCTTTCTCGAGCGTTTTCAGGATCGCTTCGGCGCCAAGCCGGCCGAATGGCATTCCGACCTCGCACCGAAAATGCGCGAAAAGGTCTGGCGACAGGCTGTGACGGGTGAAGTGCGCGTGGTTGCCGGTGCGCGGTCCGCTCTCTTCCTGCCTTTCGAGGATCTCGGGCTGATCATCGTCGACGAAGAGCATGATCCTGCCTACAAGCAGGAGGATCGCGTCTATTATAATGCGCGTGATATGGCCGTGGTGCGCGGCCGCATCGGCGATTTTCCGGTCGTGCTGGTGTCGGCGACGCCTTCGGTCGAAAGCCAGGTCAACGGTCAAAGCGGGCGCTACACGACAATCCATCTGCCGACGCGCTTTGGCGATGCGGCACTTCCGGATCTGCATCTGATCGACATGCGCCGGCACGCGCCGGAGCGCGGCGGCTTCCTGTCGCCTGTCATGATCCGCGCGATCGGCAAGACGGTCGCCAAGGGCGAACAGGCACTGCTGTTCCTCAACAGGCGCGGCTATGCGCCGCTGACGCTTTGCCGGGTCTGCGGCCACCGCTTTCAGTGCCCGCAATGTTCGAGCTGGCTGGTGGAGCACCGGTTCCGCGGCCAGATCCAGTGCCATCAATGCGGCTATGCCGAGCGCACGCCGGAGGCCTGCCCCGAATGCGGCACGTTCGATCATCTCGTTGCCTGCGGGCCGGGCGTCGAGCGCATCGCCGAGGAGGTGGAGCGGCACTTCCCCGAGGCGCGGACGATCGTGCTCTCCTCCGACATCATGGGTGGCGTCAAGCGGTTGCGGCTGGAGCTCGATGCGATCGCCAAGGGCGAGGCCGATATCGTCATCGGCACACAGCTCGTCGCCAAGGGGCACAATTTCCCGCTGATGACGCTGGTCGGCATTGTCGATGCGGATCTTGGCCTGGCGAATGGCGACCCGCGCGCCGCCGAACGCACATTCCAGCTGCTGTCGCAGGTGACGGGACGCGCCGGGCGGACCGGTCTGAAAAGCCACGGATTGCTGCAGACCTACCAGCCGCAGCATCCCGTCATGCAGGCGATCGTTTCGGGCGATGCCAGCGCCTTTTACGAGCGCGAGATTTCCGAGCGGGAGAGGGCCATATTGCCTCCCTTCGGCCGGCTCGCCTCGATCATCGTCTCGGCCGATACCAGGCAGGATGCCGAGACCCATGCACGCGGCATGCGCAATGCGGCGCCGCAAGTCACCGGCATTTCGGTGCTCGGCCCGGCCGAAGCGCCGATCGCGCTGGTGCGCGGCCGCCACCGCTTCCGCCTGCTCGTGCACGGCCGGCGCAATTCCGACATGCAAGGTTTTCTGCGGGCCATGCTGGCGCAGTCGCCGAAGGAGCGCGGTTCGGTGCAGGTCCAGCTCGATATCGATCCGCAAAGCTTTCTGTGATTGACGCGGCAGATAGCTTGACTGCGCCTTCCCCTTGCAACGCGGATCATGCCATAAGTCGGCCGTCTAAATTGCGCGATTTGCGCGCCGGCTGATTTTGAAGGCGACCGATGGAGCTTTATTTTCCAACCGAATTCGGCGAGCGGCTTGCCTACTGTTCGGCCGCGGTCACGGCGCTGATCGGCCTCTTCCTGATGTTTGCGCCGGGTTACACCTACCGATTCCTCAAGCTGCAGGTGAAGGAAGGGCGCTCCGAGGCCTATGCCGAGGCACGTTCGGCCGGCGGTTTCATGCTGGGCTTCGGGCTGATGGCGATCCTGCTCGCGCAGCCGATGATCTATCTCGCGCTCGGGGCCTCCTTCGGGGTCGCGGCGTTCGGTCGCATCCTCTCGCTCATGTCCGATCGTGGCAGCATATTTTTGAGTCTTCTTCTTCTGGTTGTGCAGGCTATACTGGCTGCGCTACCTTTTCTGTATGGGCTCGGCTATATTTAAGCCGAAAACAGCTCCGGTAAGGGCATTTTCGCCCGCGCTATCCCCATGGTTTTTGAATTTTGACATCATAAATTTGCCCGAATGGCGTATTCGTCGAATACGCGTGTTGCGAGTCTCAATATCCTATGTTAGACGAACCCCGAATTTCGGATGAGGCGGGAGAGCACTCCTGCTGATTTCTGGGGGAAATCAAAACGAATTCAAGGACATATCGCTTCCGTCACCCGGAAGTCTGGTTCTTGGGTTGAAATCAGGGAATTTTGTGCCCGTGGCAGACACATCCCAGCATGTTTCTGGCGTTGCAGAACGATATGCCTCGTCGCTGTTCGAATTGGCCCTTGAAGAGGGTGCCGTACCGGCAGTGACCGCCGATCTCGATCGGTTCCAAGCCATGCTTGACGAAAGCGAAGATCTGAAGCGATTCGTCCTCAGCCCGGTCTTTTCGGCTGAAGAGCAGGTCGGTGCGATTGAAGCGCTGGCGAAGAAAGCCGGCTTTGGCGCCTATGTCACCAATTTTCTGAAGCTTGTGGCCAGCAACCGGCGCCTTTTTGCGCTGCCGGGCATGATCAAGGCTTTCCGCATCATCGCCGCCCAGCATCGCGGCGAGATTTCCGCCGAGGTAACCTCGGCCCATGCGCTCACTCAGGCGCAGGAAGATGAATTGAAGGCGGCGCTGAAGGGCGTCACCGGCAAGGACGTGGCAATTGCCGTCACGGTCGATCCGTCGATCCTTGGCGGCCTGATCGTCAAGGTCGGTTCGCGTCAGATCGATACGTCCCTTCGCACCAAACTCTCCACCCTTAAGCTTGCATTGAAAGAGGTCGGCTGATGGATATCCGCGCAGCGGAAATTTCCGCAATTCTGAAAGATCAGATCAAAAACTTCGGCAAGGAAGCTGAAGTCTCCGAAGTCGGCCAGGTTCTCTCCGTCGGTGACGGTATCGCCCGCGTCTACGGTCTGGACAATGTTCAGGCCGGCGAAATGGTCGAATTCCCCGGCGGCATCCGCGGCATGGCGCTGAACCTCGAATCAGACAACGTCGGTGTCGTTATTTTCGGATCCGACCGTGACATCAAGGAAGGCGACACCGTCAAGCGCACCGGCGCGATCGTGGACGTTCCGGTCGGTCCGGAACTGCTCGGCCGCGTTGTTGACGCGCTCGGCAACCCGATCGACGGCAAGGGCCCGATCAACGCGACCCGCCGTTCGCGCGTCGACGTGAAGGCTCCGGGCATCATTCCGCGCAAGTCGGTTCATGAGCCGATGTCGACCGGTCTCAAGGCCATCGACGCTCTGATCCCGGTTGGCCGCGGCCAGCGCGAGCTCGTCATCGGCGACCGCCAGACCGGCAAGACCGCCATCATTCTCGACACGATCCTGAACCAGAAGGCCATCCACGATGCCGGTCCGGACAGCGAAAAGCTGTACTGCGTCTACGTCGCCGTCGGCCAGAAGCGTTCGACCGTTGCCCAGTTCGTCAAGGTGCTCGAAGAGCGCGGTGCACTGAAGTACTCGATCATCGTTGCCGCGACCGCTTCCGATCCGGCTCCGATGCAGTTCCTGGCTCCGTTCGCCGGTTGCGCCATGGGCGAATACTTCCGTGACAACGCTCAGCACGCCCTGATCGGCTATGACGACCTTTCCAAGCAGGCCGTTGCCTACCGTCAGATGTCGCTGCTGCTGCGCCGCCCGCCGGGCCGCGAAGCTTATCCGGGCGACGTTTTCTACCTGCATTCGCGCCTCCTCGAGCGCGCCGCCAAGATGAACGACGAGCTGGGCGCCGGTTCGCTCACCGCTCTGCCTGTTATCGAAACGCAGGGCAACGACGTTTCGGCCTTCATTCCGACCAACGTGATCTCGATCACCGACGGCCAGATCTTCCTCGAAACCGACCTGTTCTACCAGGGTATCCGCCCGGCCGTTAACGTCGGTCTCTCGGTTTCGCGCGTCGGTTCGTCGGCTCAGATCAAGGCGATGAAGCAGGTTGCAGGCTCGATCAAGGGCGAACTCGCCCAGTATCGTGAAATGGCCGCCTTCGCCCAGTTTGGTTCCGACCTCGATGCCGCAACGCAGCGCCTGCTGAACCGCGGTTCTCGCCTGACCGAACTCCTGAAGCAGCCGCAGTTCTCGCCGCTGAAGACGGAAGAGCAGGTTGCGGTGATCTTCGCCGGCGTCAACGGCTACCTCGACAAGCTGCCTGTCAACCAGGTCGGCAAGTTCGAGCAGGGCCTGCTGTCCTACCTCCGCTCGGAAGGCAAGGAAATCCTCGACACCATCCGCACCGAAAAGGCCATCAGCGACGCGACGAAGGGCAAGCTCACCGCTGCTCTCGACAGCTTCGCCAAGTCTTTCGCGTAATCGGGCCCAAGCTCTAGGACGGACCAAGGATGCCTTCACTCAAGGATCTGAAAAACCGGATCGCCTCCGTCAAGGCGACGCAGAAGATCACCAAGGCGATGAAAATGGTCGCCGCGGCGAAGCTTCGGCGTGCGCAGGAGGCGGCCGAGGCCGCCCGGCCTTACTCGCAGCGCATGGCCTCTGTTCTGGCTAACATCTCGGCAGCCGTCACCGATGCTGACGGCGCGCCGCTGCTGATGACCGGAACCGGCAAGAGCGATGTGCATCTGCTCGTCGTCTGCACGGCCGAACGCGGCCTTTGCGGCGGCTTCAATTCGCAGATCTCGCGTTTCGCCCGCGACCATGCCCGCAAGCTGCTGGCCGAAGGCAAGACGGTGAAGATCTTCACCGTCGGCAAGAAGGGCTATGACGTGCTTCGCCGTGAATACGCTTCGCTGATCGTCGAGCGCAAGGAATTGCGCGACGTCAAGCGCATCGGCTTCGAAAATGCCGACGCCATCGGCAAGCGCATAATCGAAATGTTCGAAGAAGGCGAATTCGACGTCTGCACGCTGTTCTATTCCGAATTCAAGTCGGTGATCAGCCAGATCCCGACGGCGCAGCAGCTCATCCCGGCGTCGGCTCCGGCCGTCGTCGAGGAAGATGCAGCCCACAAGGGCGCCGTCTACGAATACGAGCCGGATGCGGCTTCGATCCTCGCGGACCTGATCCCGCGCAACATCTCCGTCCAGATCTTCCGCGCGTTGCTCGAAAACGTCGCCGGCGAGATGGGCGCTAAGATGAGTGCGATGGACAATGCGACGCGCAATGCTGGTGAGATGATCAACAAGCTGACGCTGAACTACAACCGTCAGCGCCAGGCACAGATCACCAAGGAATTGATTGAAATCATTTCGGGCGCGGAAGCGCTCTGAGGTTAGGAAAAAGAGGGTAAGAATATGGCTGACGCAGCTACCCCCGCAGGTTCTCACGGTAAGGTTACGCAGGTTATCGGCGCCGTTGTGGACGTTTCTTTCGAAGGCGATCTGCCGAAGATCCTGAATGCTCTCGAAACCAGCAACAACGGCAACCGCCTTGTTCTGGAAGTCGCGCAGCACCTCGGCGAAAACTCGGTCCGCACGATCGCCATGGACTCGACCGAAGGTCTGGTTCGCGGGCAGCCCGTTTCCGATACAGGCGCGCCGATCTCGGTTCCGGTCGGACACGAGACGCTCGGCCGTATCATGAACGTCATCGGCGAGCCGGTCGACGAAGCAGGTCCGCTGAACACGTCGAAGAAGCGCGCCATCCACCAGGATGCTCCGTCCTACGTCGAGCAGTCCACGGAAGCGCAGATCCTCGTCACCGGCATCAAGGTCGTCGACCTCTTGGCTCCTTACGCCAAGGGCGGCAAGATCGGCCTGTTCGGCGGCGCCGGCGTCGGCAAGACCGTTCTCATCATGGAACTGATCAACAACGTCGCCAAGGCGCACGGTGGTTACTCGGTGTTCGCAGGCGTGGGTGAACGCACCCGCGAAGGCAACGACCTTTACCACGAAATGATCGAATCGGGCGTCAACAAGCATGGCGGCGGCGAAGGCTCCAAGGCCGCGCTCGTTTACGGCCAGATGAACGAGCCGCCGGGCGCCCGCGCCCGCGTCGCTCTGACCGGTCTGACCGTTGCTGAAAACTTCCGCGACGAAGGCCAGGACGTTCTGTTCTTCGTCGACAACATCTTCCGCTTCACCCAGGCAGGTTCGGAAGTGTCGGCTCTGCTCGGCCGTATTCCTTCGGCCGTGGGCTATCAGCCGACGCTCGCCACCGACATGGGCCAGATGCAGGAACGCATCACCACGACGACGACGGGCTCGATCACCTCGGTTCAGGCCATTTACGTTCCGGCCGACGACTTGACCGACCCGGCGCCGGCAACTTCGTTCGCTCACCTGGACGCAACGACGGTTCTGTCGCGCTCGATCGCCGAAAAGGGTATTTACCCGGCTGTCGACCCGCTCGACTCCACCTCGCGCATGCTCGACCCGATGGTCGTCGGCGAAGAGCACTACGAGATCGCTCGTAAGGTTCAGTCGACGCTGCAGCGCTACAAGGCCCTGCAGGACATCATCGCCATCCTGGGCATGGACGAACTGTCGGAAGACGACAAGCTGGCTGTTGCCCGCGCCCGCAAGATCGAGCGCTTCCTGTCGCAGCCGTTCTTCGTCGCCGAAGTCTTCACCGGTTCGCCGGGCAAGCTGGTTGCGCTCGAAGACACGATCAAGGGCTTCAAGGGCCTCGTCAACGGCGAATACGACCATCTGCCGGAAGCTGCCTTCTACATGGTTGGCTCGATCGAAGAAGCGATCGAAAAGGCCAAGAAGCTGGCTGCCTAATCAGGCCAATCCATCGGCGCGCGGCATTGCCCGCGCGCCCTTGCCTTGCGAATAAGACAATCGAGAAGTGACGGGCCATGGCTGACAATTTCAATTTCGAACTGGTGTCTCCGGAGCGTCTGCTCCTGTCGGAGCAGGTCATCGATGTCGTCATTCCCGCCAGCGAAGGCGAGATGACCGTGATGGCTCATCACGCGCCGACCATGACCACCATCAAGCCTGGTGTCGTCAAGGTGCATTCGGCTTCGGGCAAGAAGCAGGATTACGTCGTTTTCGGCGGCTTCGCCGATATCCTGCCGACGGGCTGCACGCTGCTTGCCGAATCCGCCGTTCCCGTCGAGGACATGAGCCGCGACGAACTGGAGCGCCGCATCAATGCCGCAAAGGCCGAACTCGAAGATGCCGAGCATCACGAGCACAAGTCGCGCCTCGAGCACTTCATCATGGAACTCTCGCATCTGCGCGGCGCGATTCCGCAGGATTGATGCCATCCTGGCTCCGATGAATGAGACGAAAGCGGTCCTATGGGCCGCTTTTTTTGTTTGACGGCCCGGGCCATCCTCGCCCTTCGAGGCTTCGCCTCCTTCGGCAGGCTCAGGAGTCCTAGCACCTCAGGGTGAGGATGGCACTGATCCGGCCTCGATACGGCTTGCCACCTTTTAGCGGTGGCGCGAGAAGACCAGCCCTCATGGTGAGGTGGTGCGTAGGCGCCCTCGAACCACGAGGGCGGGTGGCGAGCGACTGCAACTCATACTTCTCAAAGCGGGAGCGGAGAGGCGGTTCCTCCCAAAATCGCGCCAGGCCTATTGCCCCTCCAGCAGAAACCTATGCAGTTGTGCCGCCTCGGGCGACAGCGAGCGGAAGCGCGGCGCACCGAGAAAATATCCGAAGCCGCTCTCGAAGCGATCGTTGCCGACAGTGACGAGCATGCCGGATTGCAGATATTCTTCGATGAGGCCGATGCTGCCGAGCGCGATGCCTTCGCCCCGAAGCGCTGCTTCTACTGCCATGATGTAGGTCGAGAAAGACAGGCGCGGTCGCGGCAGCTTGCCTTTCAGGGGGTCGCCGATGCGGCCGAACCATTGGCGGAAGCTGATCCAGTGGGCGTTCGCGCGCTCGTAGTCGATGAGATCGAGCCCGGCGATATCGACCGCCGTCAGCGCCCGTGGGTCGAGGCCGCGGACCGCCAGATAATCCGGCGAGGCGATCGGCACCAGCACTTCCTTCAGGAGCGGCGTCAGGCTCCAGCGCGGATGTTCGCCGGTGGAATAGATGATGATGAGGTCGTTGTTCTCCGAGGCGAGCTCGGAATGGATGTCCGTCGTCAGCAGGCGCACGGAGATGCCCGGGTTCTCCTTGCCGAAATCCCGCAGCCGCTGCCCGAGCCAGAGGTGCGAGGTCGAGCCGCTTGCCGCAATGGAAATGATTTGGCCCGTGCCGGCGCGAAAAGGCTCCAGGCTTTCCTCCAGATATTCCAGCGTCGCGCGTACACGCTGGAACAGCCGTTCGCCATCCGGCGTCAGAGCCAGATTTCGCCCCCGCCGGGTGAAGAGTGTGGCGCCGAGGTGATCCTCAAGTCCCTTGATGCGGCGGCTGACGGCGGCCTGGGTGATGTTCAGCTCGCGGCCGGCGCGGGAAAAATTCATGGCGCGCGCGGCCGCGTCGAACACGCGGAAGGCCTCCAGCGGTATTTTCTCTAGCATCAGCTCTCCATGACTTCAAATCATCAATATTCCTGATAATTGCCCGGATTTGAAGATCTGAAATTGTGATGCAGGATTGTGACATCATCTTCAGTCGCTTTTCCAAGGGGATCTCGCGTGTCCTTTTCCATTTCCGCCATTCCAGACATTCGCTTCGGTGAGGGTACGCTTTCCGAGCTTCCCGCAGCGGTCAAATCTTTCGATGGCGTCCATGTCGTTCTGCTCGTGATCGATGCCTTCCTGGCTCAGTCGGGCCTCGCTGCCCAGATCAGCGGCTCGCTTGCCGAAGCGGGCGTCAAGACGCAGGTCTTTTCCGACTTTGCCGGCGAGCCGAAGCTTGCTCATCTGCATGCGGCGATTGCTGTCGGGCAAGGCGCCGACATGGTGATCGGCGTAGGCGGCGGTTCGGCCCTCGATATCGGCAAGATCGTCGCATGCTGCCTCGCCTCCGGTGAGGACCCGATGCACTACGCGCTTGCCGCCAATCCACTGCCGAAGAATCCGCTGAAGAAGATCATGGTCCCGACCACGGCCGGCACGGGTTCGGAAACGTCGGCCACGAATATCTTCGCTGGCCCCGAAGGCAAGAAGCTGTGGATCTGGGGACCGGAAACGAAGGCGGATCTCGTCATTCTCGATCCGGCGCTGACGAAGACCCTGCCCGCCAGCCTGACGGCATGGTGCGGTCTCGATGCCTTCATCCATGCTTTCGAAGCGGCGACGAACCGCAACACGCATCGCGGCGCGCAGTTCTATGCGCATCAGGCGCTGCGGCTGCTGACGGCTTCGCTGGAGACGGCAGTAAAACATCCCGACGATATGGCGGCGCGCGGCGACGTGTTGCTCGGCTCCTGCTTCGGCGGTATTGCCATCGACAATTGCGGCACGGCGATCGCTCACAATATCAGCCATGCGCTGGCAGGTCTTGGACCCGTTCATCATGGCCTGGCAACCGCGCTCGGCTTCGAACTGACGCTTCCGTGGCTCGTCGAAGCGGATACGGCGGATCTCAATGCCGCAGCTGAGGCCTGTGGTGTCGGCAGTGCCGCCGAGCTTCCAGCTTTCGTCTCCGGCTGGATGGATCGCTGCGGGATCGTGCGCTCGCTGCCGGCGGCCTTCAAGCCGTTCGATGAAGCCGATCTCGCCCGTGAAATGCACGCACCGGAAAACCAGCCCATGCGGCGCTCGACGATCCGCGATGTGACGGATGCCGACATAGACCGCTTTGCCGCCGCCGTCATGGCGCTGCCGAAAGGAATTTGAAATGACCAAGAACTATACGCGCGACTATTGGGAAGGCGTTCTCTCCAGCCTCAAGCCGGAGGGCCGTCATTTCATCGGCGGCGTCCACAGAGCCGCCGCATCGGGAGAAACCTTCACCCGCATCCGGCCGATGGATGGCAAGCCCGGCGCTCAGCTCGCACGCGGCAATGCCGCCGATATCGACGCTGCTGTTGCCTCCGCCCGCGCCGCTTTTGAAAGCGGTGTCTGGCGCAAGAAGGAGCCGCTGGAAAAGAAGAAGATCATGCTGAAATGGGCCGATCTCATTCGTGCCCATGGTGACGAGCTGGCCATGCTCGAGACGATCGACGTCGGCAAGCCGGTTATGGCGTCGCTTGGTGTCGACGTACGCCTCTGCGCCGAGGGCATCCAGTTCTACGGCGAAATGATCGACAAGATGTATGACGAGATCGCACCGACCGGCCCGAATGCCCGCGCGTTGGTCCGCAAGGTGCCGCTCGGTGTCATCGGCGCGATCACGCCCTGGAACTATCCGATGATCATCGACGCCTGGAAGCTTGGTCCGGCGATTGCGGCTGGCAATTCCGTGGTGCTGAAGCCGGCCGAGCAGTCCTCGCTTTCGGCGATCCGCCTAGCCGAACTCGCGATCGAAGCCGGTCTGCCCGCCGGCGTCTTCAATGTGGTGACAGGTTACGGCGAAGAGACCGGCAAGCCGCTGGCGCTGCACATGGATGTCGACATGATCGCCTTCACGGGCTCGACCGAGGTCGGCAAGCTGATCATGGGCTATGCGGCGCAATCGAACGTCAAGCGCGTGGCGCTGGAACTCGGCGGCAAATCGCCGCTCGTCGTGTTCGAAGATGCCGATCTCGATGCCGCCGCCGTCGCGGCGGCCTGGGGCTGCTTCTACAATTCCGGCGAGACCTGCCATGCCTCGACGCGTCTGATCGTGCAGCGCTCCGTACAGGACAAGCTTATCGAGAAGATCGAAGCGGTGACCCGCTCCGATATCGCGCTCAAGCATCCCCTTGATCCCTCCGCGCAGATCGGCGCACTGATCGAGGAAGAGCACATGAACAAGGTGCTGGCGATGATCGCGGCCGGGGAGAAGGAGGGCGCGCGCCGTGCCTTCGGTGCCGAGCGTGTCTTGAGCGAAACCGGCGGCTACTATGTGTCGCCGGGCGTGTTCGTCGACATGACCAACGATATGAGCTTGGCGCGGCAGGAAATCTTCGGCCCTGTGCTGGCCGCCATTCCCTTCGATACCGAAGAGGAGGCGCTCAAGATCGCCAACGACACGATCTACGGGTTGGCGGGCGCCGTCTTCACCAGAGATATGAATCGCGCCCACCGCTTTTCCGAAGAGATCCATGCGGGTACGGTGTGGATCAACACTTACGACATGTCGAACTTCGCAACGCCGTTCGGCGGCTTCAAGCAGTCCGGCTTCGGCCGTGACCGTTCGGTGCATGCGATCGACAAGTACTGCGATTACAAGACGATCTGGCAGCAGTTCGGCTGAGGATTGAAATCAGCATGATCCCGTTCAAAGTGGCGACGCTTGCGGGATCATGTCCGGAGGATAAAGGGGAGCCATAATGAGCAAGATCGTTTCCATCGAAATCACCCATCACCGCCTGCCGCTTGATCCCGCCTTCAAGGCGAGCTGGGACGGCCGCCCGCGTCGGCATTTCGATGCGACCATCGTTCGCGTCCGGGATGATGAAGGCCGTGAGGGCATTGGCTCCGGCGACCTGATGAAGGGTTTCGAAGGGCACGAGGACCTGTTCATAGGACAGGACCCTCGACACCTCGAGCGGCACTATGAAGTCCTGTCGCATATCAACTTCCATTATGGCCGCTGCTGGCCGATGGACCTGGCGCTGTGGGACCTTTCCGGCAAGATCACCGGCGAGCCGGTCTGGCGGATGCTCGGCGGCCGTGCCGGCCGCGTGCGGCTTTATGCCTCCTCCGGCGTGCTGCGCGAGCCCACGGCCATGGCCGACCAGGCCCAGCGTTACATCGACGAAGGCTTCCCAGCCATGAAGGTGCGCTTCTCCTCGTCTTCTGGCGGTCGCGGCGGTTGGCGCGAAGACGTCAAGGCGCTGGAAGCGATCCGCGCCCGCGTCGGCGATCGGCTGGAACTGATGGTCGACTGCAATCAGGGCTGGCGTATGCCCTGGGATACGACCTTGCCCTGGACCTTCAAGGATGCGCTAACCGTTGCCAAAGAGCTGGAACGGCTCGGCGTCTACTGGATGGAAGAGCCGCTTCACCGTTCCGACCGCAAGGGCATGAAGGAATTGAAGCACGCAACCTCGGTGCGCATCGTCGGCGGCGAGATGACGCGCGAACTCTATGAATTCCGAGATATCATCGAGGAACGCGCCTTCGACGTCGTGCAGCCCGATGTCGCGCTGGTCGGCGGTATCACCGGCTGCCGGCGGCTGGCCTATCAGGCGCGCGAGGCCGGCGTGCAGTTCACGCCGCATTCCTGGACGAACGGCATCGGCGTGCTGGCCAATGCGCACCTGACGGCCGGCGTTGCCGATGCTGCCTGGCTCGAATATCCTTATGATAATCCGGAGTGGAGCGAAGCCCGCCGCGATTATCCGATGGCCTCGCCGCTCAAGCACGATGCCGGCTGGCTCGACCTCGGCGTCGCGCCGGGGCTCGGTATCGTTCTCGACGAGGAGCGGCTGAAGGCGACGCGCATCTAGGAACGCATTCAAAAACTTTCGCTACCAGCCATTTCATTTACGGCCCGTCACGCAGTGGCGGGTCGCATTGCTTTGCCTTCCCGTGTTCGCGCCCACTGGATGACAGGGCGTTCGAGCAGCACATAGCTCAGCGTGCCGATGGCGAAGATGATGGCGGTTGCGATGAGGCTTGAGACGATCCAGCCGCCCAGCACGTTGTCCGAGCCCGCGCCGAAGGACGATGGGAAGAGCTGCGGCATCAGGGTCAGCACGATATCCTGCCAGATGTAGATGCCGAAGGAGACGGTGGCGACATAGCGGCTCGCGGGATTGTCCAGTAGTCTAGCCAGCAGCAGCGATTGCGGAAGCGTGCAAAGCGCTGTTGCGACCGCCAGCGGCAGCAGCGGGAATTGATAGGGAATGCCGAGCCAGGCATAGCCTTCTCCCGCGCCGCCGATCGACTGCGGCAGCTGCCATGCGCCCATGACGATCGCGAGCGCGCCGATAATGTCATAGAGTACCGAGCGACGGGCCGGGAGGATGGTCTGGATACCGGCGGCCAGCGCGCCGATCGCGAATATCGCGAAGAAGCCGATGGGATTGTAGCGCGGCATCCATTCCTTGGCGCCGCCCTGGAAACCATATTGCCATCCGCGCCCGACGCTGTCGGTCGGCAGATAGGTGACGACAAGCCAGTGGCCGACCAATGATACCGCGATGATGCCGATCCAGAGCAGGCGGCTGACGATGGCGGAGCGCGATCTCAATTTGGCATTGAACAGCAGCAGGAAGCCGATCGGCATCAGGACATAGCAGGTCGTCTCGAAGGGGATCGACCACAAGGGTCCGTCACCCTGCACCGGGAAAAAGGTGCGCCAATGCCATTGGCTCATGAGGAAAAAGCCGGCGATGTAGCGGCCAATCAGCTCTGCATCCAGTGGAAAGCCGTAGATGGTGAAGCTGATCAGGAAACCAACCGTCAGGGCAAACCAGAAGCCCGGCAGGATGCGCGCGGCGCGGCGCATGGCGTAAATCTTCAGCGATGGCATGGGCTGGGCTCTATCCAGCGCCAGCCAGAAGGGGCGCGCGAGAAGAAAGCCGCTGAGGACGAAGAAGACCGAGACGCCGTGGTTGCCGAAGCGCGCCAGTATAAAGGTCATATCCAGGTTCGGCGGGATCTTGTAGAAATTCATCCGGAGAACGAGATGATGAACGAGCACCATCAGGCATGCGACGGCGCGCATGAAATCCGCTCCTCCCAGCCGCTTGCCGTTCTGCATTTCCTTGTCCGTCAAAACTCCCTGTTCGTTGGGTTAGGGGATCGCGACGGTTTCGGCAAGGCCCTTTCCTGGCGGCAGGACGCCCGGATCTGAGGTGCCAGACCCGAGCGTCGAACCGATCTTCCGCACCTGCCAGAAACGGGAGATCGGATTCGCAATGTTTCGGGATGGCTCAGGCGGCGGCGGAACGATAGGGCCGCATGGAGCGCGCCGGCTTTAGCGCATTGCTCCACCAGTTCAGCCGCGCGATCATCAGTACCAGCGATTTTCTGGCTTCGAGCGGATCTTCCAGCGTGCCGTCTTCGGCGAATCGGCCCCACGGATTGGCGAAGCTCACGGTGTCGCGCACCGTCACCGTATGCAGTTCCGCAAGCACCACCCGCAATTGTTCGACGGCGCGCAAGCCGCCGGAAATGCCGCCATAGGAAACGAAGGCGACGGGTTTGCCGTGCCATGGTTCATAGACGAGATCGAGCACGAATTTCAGCGATGCCGTGAAGCTGTGATTGTATTCGGGCGTGACGATAATGAAGGCGTCCGCCTCCGAAAGCCGGTCGGAAAGGGCGTTGACGCCGGCGTGCGCCCGGTCGTGCTGGAACGGCAGATCAAATTCGAGGGGATTGATCAGGTCGATATCGATGAGGGGGTAGTGTGCCAGCTCGCGGGCTACCCAATTGACCACTCGATCACACAAACGACCCGGGCGGGTGCTGCCGTAGATAATCGCCAGCCGGGTTCTTTCGGTCATGTCATGCTCCTGCTTTACGCGGTTTGGAGCTGGAGTTATAAAACCTCAAGCAAAGTTGAGGTCAATAGGCAAAATGGCAAGAATCGATCCCGCGCAATTTTCGAGACTCCTGACGGTCGGCGAGGTGGCGGCGCGCAGCGGTGTAGCGGTATCCGCGCTGCATTTCTATGAGGCGAAAGGGCTGATTGAGAGCCATCGCAGCCGCGGCAACCAGCGGCGTTATCCTCGCGAAGTGCTGCGACGCGTCGCGATCATCAAGGTGGCGCAACGGGTCGGCATTCCGCTCGCTGAGGTGCAGGCGGCGCTCGGTGCCCTGCCGCAGGGGCGCACGCCCACGGCATCCGATTGGAAAGTGCTTTCGGAACTATGGAAAGACGATCTCGACGCCAGGATCAGGCGCCTGCAGGGGCTTCGCAATCAATTGGACAGCTGCATCGGTTGCGGCTGCCTGTCGCTCGAAGGCTGTCCGCTGAGAAATCCATGGGACCAGCTTTCGGAGGAAGGAGCGGGGCCGAGACTGCTCGATCCCGAATGATGCGCCGAGATCAGGCGTGGACGCGGCTGTCGGCCATGTAGCTGTCGAGGGCTGCGGCTTCATCCTTCGAGAGGTAGAGACCTTTCTTGGAGCGGCGCCAGAGGATGTCCGTGGCATTGTGAGCCCATTCCTGATCTATCAGGTACCGCACTTCCGCCTCGTAGAGATCGCTTCCGAAACAGCGGCCGAGATCGGCGATGGTCTTTGCGTCACCAAGGATCATCGCCGACCGCGTGCCGTAGCGGCGAACGAGGCGGCGGGCATGTTGATCGGCAAGGAAAGGGTAGCGCGACTTGAGCTTGGAGACTTCCGCGTCATAGCCGCGTGCCGGAAAGTCGCCGCCGGGCAGCGAGCTCTTGGCGGTCCAGGGCGTGCCCTTGAGGCCGATCGCCTCGCCGATTTTTTCCAGCGCATGTTCGCCGAGCCGGCGATAGGTGGTGAGCTTGCCGCCGAAAACGTTCAAGAGCGGCGCCTGACCCTCTTCGCCTTCGACCTTCAGCACGTAATCGCGGGTCGCTTCCTGCGCCTTGGACGCGCCGTCGTCATAAAGCGGGCGCACGGCCGAATAGGTCCAGACGATATCCTCGGGCCTTACCGGTTCCTTGAAATATTCGCTGGCGGCATTGCACAGATAGAGGGTTTCCTCCTCGCTGATCTTCACGTCCTTCGGATCGTCCTTGTAGTCGCGATCCGTGGTGCCGATCAGCGTGAAATCCTGCTCATAGGGAATGGCGAAGATGATGCGGTTGTCCGGGTTCTGGAAGAAATAGGCGCGGGGACCGTCGAACTTCTTGCGCACGATGATATGGCTGCCCTGAACGAGGCGAACGTTGTGCACCTGGTTCTTGCCGAAGGCATCCGACAGGACATGGTCGACCCAGGGGCCGGCGGCATTGACCAGCATGCGCGAGCGGAACTGCCGCTTCTCGCCATTGGCCGTGTTTTCCGTTTCGATGGCCCACACGGCACCTTCGCGCCGGGCGGAGATCACCTTCGTTCGCGGCATGATCGTTGCGCCGCGATCGGCCGCGTCGCGCGCGTTCAGAACCACCATGCGGGCATCGTCGACCCAGCCGTCGGAATATTCGAAGGCTTTGGTGAAAAGCGCCTTCAGCGGCTTGCCGGCAGGGTCGGTTTTCATGTCCAGCGTCGCCGTCGGCGGCAAGAGCTTTCGCCCGCCGAGGTGATCGTAGAGGAAAAGGCCGAGACGAATGAGCCAGGCGGGCCGGATGCCGCCCTTGTGATAGGGCAGCACGAAGCGCATCGGCCAGATGATGTGCGGCGCCATGGCCCAGAGCACTTCGCGCTCCATCAGCGATTCGCGCACCAGGCGGAATTCATAATGTTCGAGGTAGCGCAGCCCGCCATGGATGAGCTTGGTGGCGCCTGACGATGTGCCGGAGGCGAAGTCGTTCATTTCGGCGAGTGCGACCTTGTAGCCGCGGCCCGCGGCATCGCGGGCGATGCCGCAGCCATTGATGCCGCCGCCGATAACGAAGATGTCGTAGACCTGCTCGCTCACCCGTCACCCCACAAAGATCAATTCATTCCGCGAAAGCGAAAAACGAAATTAATTCATCTAAAGCGAAACAAATATGAATGTCAAACGAACGTTTCTTGACAGAAAACGAGCCAATCAGGCCGATCTGCGAGAGGTTTCAACGAGATGCACGTCATGTTCCGCAGCGATGGATCGCACGGATTCGATACTACATTCGTCTGTTACGAACGTATGAACCTGCGAGAGATGGCCGATGCGAACCGGGGCGGTTCGTTCGAACTTGGTGCTGTCGGCGACGAGGATGACATGCCGGGCATTGGCGATGATGGCCTGCGCAACTTTCACTTCGCGAAAATCGAAATCCAGAAGCGCGCCGTCAGGATCGATCGCGGAGGCGCCGATGACGGCATAGTCAACCTTGAACTGCTTGATGAAATCGACGGCTGCCTCGCCGACGATGCCGCCGTCCGAGCCGCGCACCACACCGCCGGAAATGACGACCTCGATGGATGGGAAAATACGCAACTTATTGGCGACATTGATGTTATTCGTGATGACCATCAATTCCTGATGACCGAGAAGCGCCTCGCCGACGGCCTCGGTCGTGGTGCCGATGTTGATGAAAAGCGAGCTGTTGTTGGGGATCAGGCTGGCGGCGGCTCGGCCGATTGCATGTTTCTCGGATGCGGCGATAGAGCGTCTCGCTTCGTATTTCACGTTCTCGGTTCCGCCGGGAAAGATCGCGCCGCCATGCACGCGCGACAGCACGCGCCCGTCGCAGAGGTCGTTCAGATCCTTGCGGATGGTTTGCGGCGTCACCGAGAAACGCAGCGCCAGTTCCTCCACCAGCACGCGCCCCTCCGCCTTGGCGATGTCGAGAATCTCCGTCTGGCGCCCGGACAGGAACATGGTTTTCGCTCCCTTTCTTTCGTTTTTTCGTCATCATATGATAAAGTGAAAATTCCGCAATTACCGGCGCGCGAATAGTGCGATTGGGGAGGTCATGGTGTTTCATCCGAAGCTATTCGAAAATCGCAACGTCGTGGTCACCGGCGCCGGCCGGGGTATCGGGCTGGAGGTCGCGCGGCAGTTTCTCGATTGCGGCGCCCACGTTCTCGCGCATATCGGCCGTGATGCCGCGCGCCAGTTGCCTGACTTTCTGATGGAGGCGGAGGCCGACCGCCGCGCCTTCCTGATTGCCGGCGATTTTGCTACCAGCAACGGCACGCGCGATTTCGTCAGCGCCGCCGGCGAGCGTTTCGACCGCGTGGACGTGCTGGTCAACAATGCCGGAACGATGGTCGGCCGCTTCCCCGCCGGCGAATTGACGGACGAGCAATATGCGGGGATCGTTCAGCTCAATCAGACCTCCGTCATGGAAGTGACGAGGGGGCTGTTGCCGCTGCTGCGGGCCGCCGGGCAGGCTGCGATCGTCAATACGGTTTCGATTTCCGCGCTGACGGGCGGCAGTCCGGGATCGGCGATCTATTCCGCGTCGAAGGCCTTCGTCTCGACCTATTCGAAAGCATTGGCGCGCGAGCTGGCGCCCGATGGCATTCGAGTGAACTGTGTCTCACCGGGCACGATAGCGACCGATTTCCATGAGCGCTATTCATCCAGAGAGAAGCTGGAGCAGACACGCAAGGCGATCCCGCTTCAACGCCTCGGCACACCGGAAGATTGCGCGCCCGCCTATCTCTTCCTCGCGTCACCTTCGCTTTCCGGCTACATCACCGGGCAGGTGGTCGAGATCAATGGCGGCCAGCTTATCTGCTGATAAAACGGACCTTTTTTGGTTTTCCATGTCTTTTTTGAATCAGCGTGTGGTTTGATAATATTATAAGCATACCTCTAGGGGTTCTCACTAGAGGCTGTGATATGTCGTCGTCTCTACCGCAGGGTGGTGCAGCAGAGCATAATGTCGAGGAAATGACCGATAGGGCGCGAAAGGCGAGCGCCCTGTTAAAAGCGCTGTCCCATGAGACCCGTCTGGCAATTCTTTTCATGCTTGCCAAGCACGAGAAAACGGTGATGGAACTCGAGGCTCTTCTCGATCTGCCGCAGGCCGTCGTCTCGCAACATCTGGCACGCCTTCGCCTGGACAAGCTGGTCGATACGCGTCGCGAAGGGCGGCTTATCCACTACGCCGTTGCGCGGTCGGAAATCTGCGCCGTCGTCGATTCCCTGCAGAAAGCCTTTTGCCCGGGCGATCGCTGAGATCTGAAGCCTCCTTGCGTGTTGCGCTTGCCGGGCGGCCGGTCTAACTCTTTTCCTGCGGGAGAGTGGGATGATCGAAAAGCTGGAATTCTTCATCGCGTTGGCGAATCAGAAGCATTTTGGTCGCGCAGCCGAAGAATGCGGCGTGACGCAGCCGACATTGTCGGCTGCGATCCGGCAATTGGAAGATCAACTTGGCGTGATACTCGTCAGCCGCGGCTCACGCTTTCAAGGGTTGACGCCGGAGGGACAGCGCGTGCTCGAATGGGCCCGCCGCATCGTCGGCGACAGCCGCACCATGCGCGAGGAGATGCGCGCGGCGCGCAAGGGTCTTGCCGGTCACATCCGGATCGCGGCGATTCCGACGGCGCTGGCGATGGTGCAGAAAATCACCACGCCCTTTCAGGAAAGGCATCCGGACGTCACCTTTTCCATCCTATCGCGCAACTCGCTGCAGGTTCTGAGCCTGCTCGAAAATCTCGAGATCGATGCCGGCATTACTTATTTGGAAAACGAGCCGCTCGGCCGGGTCACGAGCGTACCGCTCTATGCCGAGCGCTATCATCTCATCACGGCGGCCGGCAGCCCGTTTTCCGAGCGAAAAACAGTCACCTGGAAGGAGGTCGGCGATCTTCGGCTTTGTCTATTGACTGCAGACATGCAAAACCGCCGCATCATCAACCGGCATCTCACGGAGGCGGGAGTCCCAGCCAAGCCGACGCTTGAATCCAATTCGATGATCGTGCTGTTTTCGCATGTGCAGACCGGGCGATGGGCGAGCATCATGCCGAAGAATATCGCCGATTCCTTCGGATTTCCTTCCGATATTCGCAAGATCCCGATCACGGAGCCCGACGCGGAGCATCTCGTCGGCCTGGTTGCCACACACCGCGAGCCCTTTACGCCCCTCGTCTCCGCCTTGTTGCATGAAGCAAGATTGCTCGCAGAAGGTGATAAGGTTTGATAGAAATTTTCTATCAAGCAACGGGACTGCATTATTGATCCTTTGCCGCCTCCCTGCGACTTTATTTTTGGGGCGTAGTGATCGTACGTCCGAGGAGGAAATGCCGCACAAGCGTTTCCGAGAGCCGCTCGACGGCTTTCGGGGTTGTGCGCAGGAGGCTGCTGATGAGTTTGAATCAAGGCGCGGGCGATATCGCAAACCGTGCCGGCACCATCATCGATAACATGAAATCGATGGAGGGGCCGCTTTTGCCGATCCTTCATGGAATTCAAGAGGAGTTCGGCTATGTGCCGCAGGATGCGCTGCCGCTGATTGCCAAGGCACTGAACCTCTCGCGCGCCGAAGTACATGGCGTCATGACCTTCTATCATGATTATCGCGATCACCCCACGGGTCGCCATGTCCTCAAGCTCTGTCGCGCCGAGGCCTGTCAGTCGATGGGCGGCGATGCGCTGGCGGAGCGCGTCAAGCGGCTGCTCGGCATCGATTTCCATCAGACCACGCTCGATGGCAGCGTCACGCTGGAGCCGGTCTACTGTCTCGGGCTCTGCGCCTGCGCGCCGGCGGCGATGCTGGATGGCGAACTCTATGGCCGGCTCGACGACGAAAGCGCTGACGACCTCGTTAAGGAGGCGCGCCAATGACGCTCACCATCTATATCCCCCGTGACGCGGCTGCCCTTTCTCTCGGTGCGGAGAAGGTGGCGACATCGGTTGCGCAGGAAATTGACAAACGTGGCCTGGATGCGCGCATCGTGCGCAACGGTTCGCGCGGCATGTTCTGGCTCGAGCCGCTGGTCGAGGTCGAGATTAGCGGCAAGCGCATCGGCTATGGGCCGGTAAAGGCAAAGGACGTAGCGGCACTCTTCGATGCCGGGCTCGCTGAAGGCGGCGAGCATCCGCTCTGTCTTGGGGAGGTCGAAAGCCTCCCATTCCTCAAGGAACAGACCCGCCTGACCTTTGCCCGCTGCGGCATTACCGATCCGCTCTCGCTGTCGGATTATGAAGCTCATGGCGGCCTGAAGGGGTTGCGTCGCGCGATCGGCATGGCGGCTGGCGATATCGTCAAGGACGTCACCGATTCCGGCCTGCGCGGCCGCGGCGGGGCTGGCTTCCCGACCGGCATCAAGTGGAAGACGGTGCTCGATGCGCCGGGTGACCGCAAATACATCGTCTGCAATGCAGACGAGGGCGATAGCGGTACATTTGCCGACCGGATGATCATGGAAGGCGATCCCTTCGTGCTGATCGAGGGCATGGCGATCGCAGGTCTCGCGACGGGCGCGACCAAGGGCTTCGTCTATACGCGTTCGGAATATCCGCATGCGATTGCTGCGATGACGGAAGCGGTGGAAATCGCCCGCAAGGCCGGCATTCTCGGCGCTTCGGTGCTCGGTTCCGGCAAGGCGTTCGACATGGAAATCCGCACCGGCGCTGGCGCTTACGTCTGCGGCGAGGAAACGGCGCTGCTGAACAGCCTCGAGGGCAAGCGCGGCATCGTGCGCGCCAAGCCGCCGCTGCCGGCGCATAAGGGCCTGTTCAACTGCCCTACAGTCATCAACAACGTAATCTCGCTCGCCTCTGTCCCCATCATCATGGACAAGGGCGCAGCGTTCTATCGTGACTTCGGCATGGGCCGCTCGCGCGGCACGATCCCGCTGCAGATCGCCGGCAACGTCAAGCATGGCGGTCTTTATGAGACAGCCTTCGGCCTTTCGCTCGGCGATATCGTCGACAGGATTGGTGGCGGCACGATAACCGGGCGGCCGGTCAAGGCGGTGCAGGTGGGTGGTCCGCTCGGAGCGTATTTCCCGCGTGGCTTGTTCGACACCCCGTTCGACTATGAGGCCTTCGCGGCCAAGGATGGCCTGATCGGCCATGCCGGCATCGTCGTCTTCGACGATACCGCCGACATGCTGAAGCAGGCGCGGTTCGCGATGGAATTCTGCGCGGTCGAAAGCTGCGGCAAGTGCACGCCCTGCCGCATCGGCTCGACGCGCGGCGTCGAGACGGCCGACAAGATCGCCCAAGGAATCGAGCCTGAGAAGAACAGAGTTCTGCTTGCCGATCTCTGCAACACGATGAAGTTCGGCTCGCTCTGCGCGCTCGGTGGTTTCACACCCTATCCCGTCATGAGCGCGATGACCCATTTTCCGGAGGACTTTTCTCCGGCACCCTTGATTGAAGCGGCGGAGTAAGATCCATGTCCCTCGTTCCAGAAATCGACTACGGCACGCCCGCCTCCACCTCCGAAACCATGGTGACGCTGACCATCGATGGCCGTCAGATCAGCGTGCCTGAGGGCACGTCGATCATGCGGGCCTCGATGGAAGCCGGCATCCAGGTGCCGAAGCTCTGCGCCACCGACATGGTCGACGCTTTCGGTTCCTGCCGCCTCTGTCTCGTCGAGATCGAAGGCCGCAACGGCACGCCGGCCTCGTGCACCACGCCGGTCGCACCTGGCCTCGTCGTGCACACGCAGACCGGCCGGCTGAAGGACATCCGCCGCGGCGTGATGGAACTCTATATCTCCGACCACCCGCTCGACTGTCTGACCTGCGCTGCCAATGGCGATTGCGAGTTGCAGGACATGGCAGGCGCCGTCGGCCTGCGCGATGTGCGCTATGGCTACGAGGGTGACAACCACGTCAAGGCACGCAACAACGGCGACATCAATCTGAAATGGATGCCGAAGGACGAGTCGAACCCCTATTTCACCTATGATCCCTCCAAGTGCATCGTCTGCTCGCGCTGTGTTCGCGCCTGCGAGGAAGTGCAGGGCACCTTTGCACTGACCATTGAGGGGCGTGGCTTCGGCTCGCGCGTCTCGCCCGGCATGCACGAGCATTTCATCGATTCGGAATGCGTCTCCTGCGGCGCCTGCGTGCAGGCCTGTCCAACGGCGACGCTGACCGAAAAGTCTGTGATCTCGATCGGCCAGCCCGAACATTCAGTCGTCACCACCTGCGCCTATTGCGGCGTCGGCTGCTCGTTCAAGGCGGAGATGCGCGGCGAGGAGCTGGTGCGCATGGTGCCCTGGAAGGATGGCCAGGCCAATCGCGGCCATTCCTGCGTCAAGGGTCGCTTCGCCTATGGCTATTCGACCCACAAGGATCGCATCCTCAACCCGATGGTGCGCGAGAAGGTCACAGACCCATGGCGCGAAGTAACCTGGGACGAGGCCTTTGCCCATGTCGCCACCGAGTTCAAGCGCTTGCAATATCAATATGGCCGCGATTCCATCGGCGGCATCACGTCCTCACGCTGCACGAATGAGGAGACGTATCTGGTGCAGAAGCTGGTGCGCGCCGGCTTCGGCAACAACAATGTCGATACCTGCGCCCGCGTTTGCCATTCGCCGACAGGCTATGGCCTCGGCCAGGCTTTCGGCACTTCGGCCGGCACGCAGAATTTCGATAGCGTCGAGCATTCCGATGTCGTCATCGTCATCGGCGCCAACCCCACGGATGGCCATCCGGTCTTCGGCTCGCGCCTGAAGAAGCGGCTGCGTCAGGGCGCCAAGCTCATCGTCATCGATCCCCGCCGTATCGATCTGGTTCGCACGCCGCATGTGGAAGCCAGCTATCATCTGCCGCTGAAGCCGGGCACCAATGTTGCGATGATGACGGCGCTTGCCCACGTCATCGTCACCGAAGGCCTGTTCGACGAGAAGTTCATCCGCGAGCGCTGCGACTGGTCCGAATTCGAGGACTGGGCAGCCTTCGTTTCCGAGCCGCAGCACAGCCCGGAGGAAACCGAAAAATATACCGGCGTTTCTCCCGAACTCGTTCGCGGTGCCGCTCGCCTATTTGCCAAGGGCGGCAATGGCGCGATCTATTACGGCCTCGGTGTCACCGAGCACAGCCAGGGCTCGACCACGGTCATGGCGATCGCCAACCTCGCGATGGTGACTGGCAATATCGGCCGTCCGGGCGTCGGCGTGAACCCGCTGCGCGGCCAGAACAATGTTCAGGGCTCCTGCGACATGGGCTCCTTCCCGCATGAACTGCCGGGCTATCGCCACATCTCCGACGATGCCACCCGCGACATCTTCGAAAAGCTCTGGGGCGTGAAGCTCAACAACGAGCCCGGCTTGCGCATCCCGAACATGCTGGATGCCGCCGTCGAAGGCACCTTCAAGGGCATCTACATCCAGGGTGAAGATATCCTCCAGTCCGATCCGGATACCAAGCATGTGGCAGCCGGCCTTGCCGCGATGGAATGCGTCGTCGTCCACGACCTCTTCCTCAACGAGACGGCCAACTACGCGCATGTCTTCCTGCCCGGCTCGACGTTCCTGGAAAAGGACGGCACCTTCACCAATGCCGAGCGCCGCATCAATCGCGTGCGCAAGGTGATGACGCCACGCAACGGCTACGCCGACTGGGAAGTGACGCAGAAGATGGCGCAGGCCATGGACCTCGGCTGGAACTACGCGCACCCATCCGAGATTATGGACGAGATCGCAGCGACGACGCCGAGCTTCGCTCTGGTCTCCTACGACTATCTGGAGAAGATGGGTTCGGTGCAGTGGCCCTGCAACGAGAAGACGCCGCTCGGCTCGCCGATCATGCACATCGACGGTTTCGTGCGCGGCAAGGGCAAGTTCATCCGCACGGAATATGTTCCCACAGACGAGCGCACCGGGCCGCGCTTCCCGCTGCTGCTGACCACCGGGCGCATTCTCAGCCAGTACAATGTCGGCGCACAGACGCGACGCACCGAGAACGTCATGTGGCATGCGGAAGATCGGCTGGAAATCCATCCGCACGATGCGGAACAGCGCGGTATCCGCGAGGGTGATTGGGTCAGGCTCAGCAGCCGCTCCGGCGACACGACGCTTCGCGCCTTGATTACCGACCGCGTGGCGCCCGGCGTCGTCTACACGACCTTCCACCATCCGGATACGCAGGCGAATGTCATTACGACTGACTACACCGACTGGGCGACGAATTGCCCGGAATATAAGGTGACGGCCGTGCAGGTCTCGCCGTCGAATGGTCCGTCGCAGTGGCAGGTTGACTATGACGAGCAGGCCAAGCAGTCCCGCCGCATCGCCGGGAAGATGGAGGCTGCGGAGTGAGCCGAAGTGCGAGAAGTGATACCCCCCTCTGTCACTTTCGTGACATCTCCCCCACAAGGGGGGAGATTGTTAATGGGTGGTGCTCTCCTCGCAAGATAATGGACACCATCCCCTTGGAAACACCCTCTGTGGGTATCACAGGAGCGCGCGTTTGCGTCCTGCTGATCTCCCCCCTTGTGGGGGAGATGTCACGGAGTGACAGAGGGGGGTATTCGCTTTCCACGAACACCAAAGTTTGTGGTGCTGTTAAAGAATATGCCGGTATCGCAGCCATATGACCAAGTTCACCCCAACCACCACCGTTCCCGAAACCGCCCGCCGCAATGGCCTGGTTCGTTCGGGTTCTCGCATCGTCCCCGAGGAGGTGCCGATCGCCTTTTCCTATGGCGGCACGTCGCATGCCGTCATGATGGGAACGCCTGCCGATATCGAGGATTTTGCCGTCGGCTTCAGCCTGACCGAGGGGATCATCACCGACATCGATCAGATCGCGGCGATCGAGCCGATCGAGGACGAGCAGGGGATCGATGTACAGATCAGCCTGGTCGACGATGTCGCGGATGCCCTGCGGCTGCGTCGGCGCCATATGGCAGGCCCCGTCGGCTGTGGCCTCTGCGGCATCGAATCGATCGAGCAGGCGGTGCGCAAGGTGCCCGACGTTTCCAAGGTCGGGCTTTCGCTGACACAGAAAGATATCGTTCGCGCGATTGCGCTTCTCAACGACGCGCAGCCGCTGCATCGCGAGACGCGCGCCGTACACGGGGCGGGCTTCTATATCCCATCCGAGGGGCTGCTGGCCGTGCGCGAGGATGTCGGCCGGCACAATGCGTTGGACAAGCTCTGCGGCGCCGTCATCAGCTCCGGCCGCAAGGGGGGCGATGGCGTGGTCGCCGTCACTAGCCGCCTGTCCGTCGAAATGGTGCAGAAGGCGGCGATATTGGGCAGCTCGGTCCTTGTCGCGATCTCCGCGCCGACAGCGCTTGCCATCCGTACGGCCGAGGAGGCCGGCATGACGTTGGTGGCGCTGGTGCGCGGCGACGATTTCGAGATTTTCACCCATCCGCATCGCATCATCACTGGGAGCATCGCCGATGTCGCCTGACGAAACGCCGCACGGCAAGACCGAGACGAAGCTCATCTACATGGCGAACCAGATCGCCACCTTCTTCAAGACGCAGCCGGCGGGCGAAGCGGTTCAGGGAGTTGCGACGCACATCAACAAATTCTGGGAGCCGCGTATGCGGCGCCAGCTTTTTGCGATCATCGATCATGGAGATAGCGGGCTGAATCCTCTGGTTCTGGAGGCGGCCGTGCTGATCCACAGGCCGGCTCCGATAGGCGAAAGTAAGTCGGCTTAGTATTCAGGGACATGCGAGGGTGAGGGGATGGAGAGTGGAGGCTCCGTCCACGAATGCGATTCCCGATCAGGGAAGGGGTGCCGGTCTTTGAAACAAGGAGGAGTTGTTCATGACGGCTGCGGATACGAATATTTCCCGAGGTACGGCGCCGGCGGGGCTGCTTGATCGCGAGCGCATCATTGCCAAGCCCGGATTTAACCGGTGGCTCGTGCCGCCGGCTGCGCTGGCAATCCATCTCTGCATCGGCATGGCCTATGGCTTCAGCGTCTTCTGGCTGCCGCTCTCCAAGGCGCTCGGCACCGCGGCGCCACCTCCGGCCGAATGCGCCAGCCTCAATCTGCTGACGGCCCTGTTCACGACGAGCTGCGACTGGCGCGTCAGCGACCTCGGCTGGATCTATACGCTGTTCTTCGTGCTGCTCGGCTCCTCCGCAGCCATCTGGGGTGGCTGGCTGGAACGGGCCGGGCCACGCAAGGCCGGCGTCGTTGCCGCCTGCTGCTGGTGCGGCGGCATTGTGATCGCGGCGATCGGCGTCATCTTCCACCAGCTCTGGATCATGTGGATCGGGGCGGGTGTCATTGGCGGTATCGGGCTCGGCCTCGGCTACATCTCGCCGGTGTCGACACTGATCAAATGGTTTCCCGACCGGCGCGGCATGGCGACCGGTATGGCGATCATGGGTTTCGGCGGCGGCGCGATGATCGGTGCGCCGCTCGCAAGCCTGCTGATGAACCACTTCCGCGTCGACGGTTCGGTCGGCGTCTGGCAGACTTTTATCGTCATGGCGGTGATCTACTTCATCTTCATGATGGGTGGTGCCTTCGGCTATCGCCTGCCGCCGGCGGGCTGGCGTCCTGAAGGCTGGACGCCGCCCGCTGCCAAAAGCACGATGATCACGACGAAGCACGTGCACCTGCATAACGCACATAGGACCCCGCAGTTCTGGCTGATCTGGGCCGTGCTGTGCCTCAACGTCTCGGCCGGTATCGGCGTCATCGGCATGGCCTCACCGATGCTGCAGGAAATCTTCGGCGGTGCCCTGATCGGCTTGCCGGATCTGAAGTTCACCGATCTCAGCAAGGATCAGGTGGCGACGGTCGCGGCCATTGCGGCGGGCTTTGCCGGACTGATCTCGCTTTTCAACATCGGCGGCCGCTTTTTCTGGGCGTCGCTGTCCGACAAGATCGGCCGCAAGAATACCTATTATTGCTTCTTCGTCATCGGCATCGCGCTTTACATCCTGGCTCCGTGGGCCGCGGGCATTCACAGCAAGGTGCTGTTCGTCGGCGCGATCTGCATTATCCTGTCGATGTATGGCGGCGGTTTCGCGACCGTTCCCGCCTATCTCGCCGATATCTTCGGAACCCAGTTCGTCGGCGCGATCCATGGCCGGCTGCTGACGGCCTGGGCGACGGCAGGGATTATCGGGCCGGTCGTGGTCAATTATATCCGCGAGGCGCAAAAGGCGGCAGGCGTGGAAGGCGCGCAGCTCTATACCTTCACCATGTATATCCTCGCAGCCATGCTGGCATTGGGGTTGATTGCCAATTCGCTGGTCAGGCCGCTTGCCGACAAGTGGTTCATGTCGGACGAGGAAGTGGCCGCGCTACAGGCAAAGACCGCTGCCGCCAATGCCGGCCCCACCGGCTCCTTCGGCATCGGCAAGGGCGGGTTCGACGGCAAGGCGCTGATTGCCTGGGCGCTGGTCGGGATTCCGCTGCTCTGGGGTGTCTGGGTGACGATCAAGAGCACCTATGCGCTGTTCGGATAACCGTCCTTGAACATGAGAAAGCCGCTCCGATCTCTCGGGGCGGCTTGTTCTGGATGGAAAGATGCGAGGTGCTATGCCGCGCGCCGCATCACCATGTCGCGGATCATCGAGTCGGCCAGGCGGAACTGGGCGAGCAGCGTGTGCAGCGCATCGGCCTCGTTGGCGAGCCGGAGGCTTGCGGCCGTGCTTTCCTCGACCATGGCGGCATTTTGCTGGGTGGTCTGGTCCAACGAATTGATCGCCGAATTGATTTCCCTGAGACCGATCGTCTGTTCCTTCGAAGCTTTCACGATGGCAGCGACGTTGGTGTTGATGTCGCCGACCTGGGTGACGATCTCTTCCAGTGCCTTGCCGGTCTGGCCGACCAGGCCGACGCCGTTCTTGACGTGCTCGCTTGAGGCGGTGATCAGCGCCTTGATCTCCTTGGCGGCGCTGGCGGAGCGCTGCGCCAGCTCCCGCACCTCCTGCGCGACGACCGCGAAGCCCTTGCCCGCCTCGCCGGCACGCGCCGCCTCGACGCCGGCATTCAGCGCCAGAAGGTTGGTCTGGAAAGCAATGTCGTCGATGACGCCGATGATGTTGGTGATTTCGCGCGAGGACTTCTCGATCTGGTCCATGGCGGCGACGGCGCTGCGCACCACCGTGCCGGATTGCTCGGCGCCTCGCTTGGTTTCGGCCACGAGACGTCCGGCCTCTTCGGCACGCTGGCTGGAATCGGCGACCGTCGTGGTGATCTCTTCGAGAGCCGCCGCCGTTTCCTCAACGGAAGCGGCCTGCTGTTCGGTGCGTCTCGAGAAAGCTTCTGCCGAATCACCGAGCTCCCGCGAGCCGGCGGCAATGGCGCTGGCATTGTGGCCGACGGTGGTCAGCGTCTCGGAAAGCTTCTCGATCGTCGCGTTGAAATCGTGGCGAAGCTGCTCCATGGACGGCACGAAGGGCCGTTCGACCTTTTTCGTCAGATCGCCTTCCGAGAGGTTGCGCAGCGCGCCGGCGAGTTCGCTGATGGCGCTCATGCGCGACGTGACATCCGTCGCGAATTTCACGACCTTGTAGACCTTGCCGTCGGCATCGACGATCGGATTATAGGCGGCTTGAATCCAGATTTCCTTGCCGCCCTTGCCGTAGCGGACGAATTCGTTGGCGATGAACTCGCCTTGCGCCAGACGTTGCCAGAAGCGCTTGTATTCCTCCGTGCGGGCATAGGTCGGATCGCAGAAGAGGCTGTGATGCTTGCCGACGATCTCGCCGAGCGCATACCCCATGGCGTTGCAGAAGTTCTCGTTCGCCGTCAGGATCTCGCCGGTCGGCAGGAATTCGATGACGGCCTGCGAATGGGAAATCGCCTCGAGCTTGCCGGCGTCGTCGATTGCCTTCCTCTTGGTTTCGGTGACGTCGGCCGCGAATTTTACAACCTTCACCGGCTTACCGTTGCGGAAGACGGGGTTGTAGGAGGCCTGTATCCAGATCTCGCGATTGCCCTTGGCGAGCCGCTTGTAGGTGCCGGCATCATATTCGCCGCGGCCGAGACGCGCCCAGAAATCGTGATAGGCAGGGGTCGTGATATAGGCGGGGTCGCAGAACATCCGGTGGTGGTTGCCGACGATCTCCTTGAGGTCATAGCCGAGCGCGCGGCAGAAATTCTCGTTTGCGGTCAGGACCTTGCCCTGAAGGTCGAACTCGATGATGGCCTGCGATTTGGAAACGGCGGAAAGAATGCGGCTGGCATCCGATGATAGACTGAACATTCCTATTCCCTCTCATAAAGCTCGCGCCTGCCCGGGCGTCGATTGATGGCATCGAAGCGGGCGGCCGCGCTCGTCGGCGCGCCAGAAACGGCGTTCCGCTCGGGATGGTCGGAATGTTGAGATTGTATTTTCTTTCCTCGCTTCACAATCGATGATGGATCTTTCTCCCTTAATATTGAGTAAAAATTAGCGCATTAGAAATTATAATTTAAATAAAACATAATTAACTAAAATAACTAGGAAACAAAAACCGCCGCGGAAGGGCGACGGTTCTTAAAAGCGGAATATGCTGCGAAGTTATGCAGCGAGTTCGTCTGTCTCGTTTTCCTTGAACATCTTGGCAAGGTTCAGGAAGCAGATCATGCCGTTCTCCGTTGCGATGATGCCTTCGCAATAGGCGCGATCGAAGGAGGCGGTTACTTCCGGAACGGGCTGAACCTGTTCGGAGGCGATCGTGAGAATATCCGAGACACGGTCAACGAGCATGCCGATGACCATGTTGTGTACTTCGGCAACAACGATGGCGCTGCGCTCGTTGGCGACCGTGCTCTGCATGCCGAGCTTGTAGGCGAGGTCGATGATCGGGATTACCGAGCCGCGCAGGTTCATGACGCCGATGACATCGGCCGGTGCGTGCGGGATCGGCGTCGACGGCGCCCAGCCGCGAATTTCGCGGATCGTGGTGGTCTTGACGCAGAATTCCTGATCATGCAGCCGGAAAGCAATGATCTCCAAAGTTTCGCCGCTGAAGCTGGTGGAATTGATCGTGGCCATGAACGTTCTTCCCATTGAACCGTGACGCCAAATCCGGCGTGTTGTTGGCACGATAGAGCAAGAACATTGCTCAAACCTAAATCTATACACACGGTTTCGGCAGTATAAGCACGTAGAGCACGATGCTGGAAGTATGGAGGTTGTAAAGGGAGGCCAGCCACCCGCCCTCGTGGTTCGAGACGGGCCTTTGGGCCTCCTCACCATGAGGGCTGATCTTCCGTGTTGTTGAAAAATCATGCGCCGTATCGAGGGCCGGCTTCGCTCCATCCTCACCCTGAGCTTGTCGAAGGGCGAGGATGGTCTCGAGGGAAGAATGGACAGCCTCAGGCGGCCCGGGTCGGGCGATCGAAGATGCGGCGGCCGAAGAGGCTTGCAGCCATCTCCACGAGAACGCGGGCGCTCTTGCCACGATCGTCGAGGAAGGGGTTGAGTTCGACGAGATCGAGCGACGAGACGAGGTTGCTGTCGGACAGCATCTCCATGATCAGATGCGCCTCTCGATAGGTGGCGCCGCCCGGCACCGTGGTTCCGACGCCCGGTGCTATGTCCGGATCGAGAAAATCAACGTCGAAGCTGACATGCAGCAGGCCGTTGGCGGCGCTGACGGTATCGAGCACCTTGCGCATGATAGCCGCGACACCCTGCTCGTCGAGCGAGCGCATGTCGAAGACGTTCACGCCGTGCTCGCGGATTTCCTCACGCTCGCGCGCGTCGACGGAGCGGATGCCGACCTGGAACACCTTCGTCGGGTCGACCAGCGGCCGGCCGGCCGGCAGCACGCCCTCGATCTCGGCCTCGCCGCAATAATAGGCGACAGGCATGCCATGAATATTGCCTGACGGCGAGGTGGCCGGCGAATTGAAATCGGAATGGGCGTCGAGCCAGAGCACGAACAGCGGACGGCCGACTTCGGCTGCATGGCGGGCCATGCCGGAAACGCTGCCCATGGACAGGCTATGGTCGCCGCCAAGGATCAGCGGGAAACCGCCTGACGATACGACATCGAAAACCTTTGCTTCCAGCGCGCGCGTGAAGGCGCCGACGATCTTCAGATTATGCGCCTGCGGATGCTCCGGCAGGTCTGCCGCCGGCGCCGGATGCAGGTCGCCGCTGTCCGTGACGCGATGGCCGAGTTCGATCAGCGTGGTTTCGATGCCGGCGATGCGGAGCGCCGTCGGGCCCATGCCGGCGCCGCGGCGGCCGGAGCCTTCCTCCAGGGGAACGCCGATCAGGGTAACGGGAGTGGATTGGGTATTCATCGGCATTGCTCCGAGGGTTAGAGGCTGTTGCCCACATTATCGATTTTCCGCATGACAGCAAAAAGATGGAAAATTGTCCAAAATTGGCTGGCTTTTGGCGAATTGATCAATTCGATTTGGCAAAAATGACAAGCATATTGGCGGCCGGGCAGCATCCTCTTCGGCTTGCCGGGAAACAGCGTCCGAATGAGGCAGTCTACGAGGGGCGCGGAGATTTGTCCCTCAATACTCATGCTCGTAGACGATGCCGGCTTCGCCGGCGCCATCCGAGCCTGCCGCGCCGCGCAGCTTCACGCCGCGCCCGACATCGAGATTGATGATCGCCTTGGTGTTGTTGTCGGCGCCCTGCTGCACTTCGATATAGGTGCGCTTGTTAAGGTATTTGCCGGCGCCGACCTGCGCCTGGCCGTTCGCATCCGTGGAAATGTCGAGATCATCAACACCGAGATGGCTGCGAAGACCCTCGAACAACGAGGTGGAGCGTCCGCCCGCGAGCTGGCTTGCCGCATCGGCGAGCTGGGCGATCTGCATGGCGGATAGTTTCGACATGGACTGGCCGAAGATCAGCTGCGCCAGCACTTCGTCCTGCGGCAAGGTCGGCGAGGAGGAGAAGCCGATCTGCGGATCGGTCGCAAGGCCGGTCACGTCGACCGTGATGGTCGTGGAGCCTGCCGTCGACGTTGCTTCCATGTTGAGGGCCGGCGTCAGATCGCCGCCGAAGGTGATTTTGCTCGTATCGGTGAAGTCGAGCCGGCGGCTGAGAATCGTCAGGCGCCCGCGCCGCATGGTGAAACCACCGGATACGATGGGTTGCGCGGCTGTTCCGCGCACCGTGATGCTGCCGCCGAGTTCGGCGTCGATACCGCGACCGCGCACGAAGATCTGCGAGGGCGCGTCGAGCTGCAGGTCGATGCCGAGAGTGGTCGACTTGCTGCGCGGCCCTTCAGGCTGCTGGTCCTTGAACTGAGCCGTGACGGCAGCTGGCGCATTCTTGTGCTTGATGTTGATTTCCGACAGCGAGGCCGGAAGCTTTTCAGGCACGGTGATCGACGCCTTGTTGATCCTGAGATTACCTGTGAGCATCGGCGCGGTCATCAGCGGACCCTTGACGCCGAGCGTGCCGTTGACGGTCGCAGCCACCAGCGTCCCATCAACATAGGTGGCATTGTTGAACTTCACCTGGATGTCGGCCGGGAAGCCGCTGTCCGGCGTAATGCCGACCGTGCCGCTGCCCGATATGCTGCCGCCGCTGGCGAGATTGCCGCTGAGCCGCGAGATGACCGCCTGCTTGCCGTCGAGCGTGACCGTGGCGGCAAGGCCGTTCAGGGTCAGATTGCGGCGGACATCGACGAGCTTGGCGCCGTCGGTGGTGATCGTGCCTGATATGGCGGGTGCTGCGGTGGTGCCGCCGATCTGCATGTCGATCTTGGCTGCGCCCGTCACGACCAGCGCCTGAGCCGCAAGCTGGCCGGCAAGCGCATCGAAGGGCAGATTGCCCGAAAATTTAAGCGCCATCGCCTTGTTGCCGGCAATGGCGACGGTGCCGCCGCCGTTCAATGCGAGACCGCTCTGGCCGGTCAGGTTGGTGTTGATGGTCACGACATTGTCGGCGAACTTGCCGTCGGCCTTGATCCCAAGCGGTGCGAGGCCGGCGGACTTCGTCTGGCTTGTCGCGGCGCCCGTCCAATTGGTCTGAAACACGACGGTTGGCGAAGTGGCCTTGCCGCTCACCGCCACCGTGCCGGAGATGGCGCCTTCGGCTGCCAGTGTCGGGGCGAAGACATTGGCAAGGCTCGCCGGCAGATTGGCGATCTTGGCATTGATGTTCAGGCTTTGGCCGGCGGTTCCGTCGACGGTGACCGAGCCGCCGCCCGTCTGGAGGGTCAAGCCGTTCAATGAGGCGACGCCATTCTTGATGACGATCTTCGTCGGTGCCGCGAGCTTTACCGGTACTGTCCGTGGTGCGCCGGCGAAGGCGTCGAGGTTTACGACCGTCTGGCCGTCCGCAGTCTCGACGCTGCCGCGTGTCGTCAGCGGAGCGTTGTCATAGGTCGATTTCAGATCGAAATCCGTGCGGCTGCCTTGCTGGGTGAAGGTCAGGCCGAGATTGGCGATGCGATTGGCGCCCGATGCAATGGCGTCGGCGCGGATGCTGCCATTCGCCGAGAAGGCCTTCAGGTCGTCGACGGTCAGCGCGACGGCCGGCTTGCTGATGACGAGATCGTCGCGACGGATGCCGTTACCGTTGGCGTTCACCTTCAGGCCGATCTTGCCGTTGGCACTGGCGATATCGAGCGAGCCCTTGAGGTCACCCTCGGCCTTCTGTCCGGCCAGCGCCGCAAGCAGGCTGAGGTCGGGCAGATCAAAGGTCAGTGCGCCTGTCGGCTCGAAACTCGGCGACAGCTCCATCTTGCCTTGCAGCTTGTTGGTGCCGATTTCGGCGGCCAGCGACGGAATGCTGGTACGGCCGTCCTTGGAAACCGCGTCGGCGGTGATGCGGATCGGCTTGCCGTCGATCGAGCCGTTTGCCTGCATATTTGCCTGTGGCGCCTTGGGGTCTGCGGTTCCCGTCACGCCGATGTCGAGCGTATCCAGCAGCCGTCCGGCCAGCTTGACATTGACAGCCTTGACCGTCGCATCGATGCCGAGTGCTGAAAGCGGGCCTTTGGCCTTGAGGCCGATATCGGCCTGCCCCTGTGCATTCGGGACGAGCTTTGAGAGATCGAGCACCTTGCCCGACAGATCCGACGTCAATGACTGGCCGTTGAGGGCGACATTGCCGTTGATCTCGGCGACATTGGATTTCACCGCCAGATTGGACAGCGTCATCTTGGCCGGCACGGTGCCCGCGACCTGGCCTTCCAGCGAAATCGTGCCTTCGAACTTGTTGGAGACGCCGTCAGGCAGGACGCCGGGGAGCGCGAAGAGCTTGAAGTTGCCCGTCAGTGCCTTCGAGGACAGCGTGTACTTGCCGTTGACGGTGCCGCCGATGCTGGCGCTTTCGAGCGTCGTATTGTTGAAGCCGATCGTGTCGGGCGAGAGCTGCAAGGGGGCGGTCAGCGAGATCGGCGCCCGGACGAGGCGGTTGAGATCGGCGCTGACGAAAGCCGTCTGGCCGACGACGAGGCGAAGCTGCAGCGGACCGGACATGCCGGCAAGATTGAAGGCGTCGCTGCGGGCGCTGAGATTGATTTGCCCGATATTGCCCTGTGGCGTGCTGGCGCTGTCGAGCGCCGCCTTGGCATCAATCTTCACCGATTGGGCAGCACCCGTCAGCGCGATGTCGACGCGCGAAATCAAGGCACGGACCTCGCCGTCTTCCATCGGCCAGCGGAAGTCGACGGGGCCGGAAGTGCCGATCAGATTGGCATTGAGGCTGTTGTTGCCGGCGGGATCGAGCGTGCCGGACGCGGCAAGCACGGCGCTGCCGGTGGCAAGGTTGCCGGTCTGGATATCGATCTTGCCCTTGCCGTCGAAGGTTGCCGAGACATCGATGGTCGTCTGCCCGGCAAAGAGCGGCCGCATGGTCGGCGGCAGGAGAGAATCGACGTCGCCGCCGCCCTTGACGTCGATATGGTGCAACCCGTCGGTGGAGAGGCTGTGGTGGCCGGTGATGGCGACGGTCGGTTTGCCGTCGAGCGCTGCCTGCAGCTTACCGGCCCAATTCGAGAGGGGGCCGTCGCCGGAAAGATCGATATTGACGGCCGGACCGCCAGGCAGATGCAAGAGCCCGGCTAGCATGCCGTCGCGCGGCTCGGAGATCTGCGTCTTCAGCTTCAGCTGGTTTTCGGCCGGCGCGAAGGCGATGTCGGCGGAGAGTTTGGCATCGGGCACATCTTGACGGCTGGCATTCAGCGTCAGGCCCATGCTGCTGCTGTTTGCCTTGACGCTGCCGTTGGCCGCCAGAACGAAGTCCTGTCCGGCGACAGCCTGCCCGACGCGGAGATCGGGCAGCGCGATGGTGCCGATATCGATGGCGATGGGTAACGAGAAGCCGCTGCCGCCCGTCGACGAGGTTTCCGGCGCGGGTGTGGCCGTCGATACGGGCAGCCGCTCGAAATCGACGACATCAGCCGCGACGCGATCGGCGTGGAAGGTGCCGGTCAGCAAGGACAGCGGAGACCAGTCGACGGCAAGGTTCTGCACCTTGGCATAGGTGCCCTTCGTATCCGCTACGGTGATCGAACCGACCCTCAGGCTGCCGTTCAGCAATCCGGAGGGTGCGGCAATGGCAATGGTGCGATCCGGCGTCGAGGCGAGCTTTGCCACCTGGTCGACGGCATAGCCGGTTGCAGAGGGCACCAAGCCGACGACGAGCACAGCCGCGATCACGAGCACAAGGATGGCCACGACCGCGTATGCGATCCAGCGCACCAATCTGCCGAGGATTCGAATCAATATGCTCATGAAAGCGACAGTAACCTCAATTTTGTAACCGTGTGCTGAACCGTACGCGACAACTAGACGGTTTGTCAGAAGGCCTGACCGATGCCGGCGTAGATGCCATAAGATGTGCCATCGTCATATTTCTTCAACGGCACGGCGACATCAAGCCTGATCGGGCCGAAGGGCGTAGCGTAGCGCAGGCCGACGCCCGCGCCAATGCGCACATCGGTAAACTCCGGGAAGACGGTGTCGGTGACGCTGCCCATGTCGACGAAGGGCACGACACCGATCGTATCGGTTATCTTGACGCGAGCTTCGAAGGAGGCGGTCACATAGGAGCGCCCGCCGGTTTCGTCACCGTTGGAGTTGTAGGGCGAAATCTCCTGATAGCTGTAGCCGCGTACCGAGCCGCCGCCGCCGGCATAGAAGCGCCGGGTGGCGGGAATGTCCGCGATGCTGTTTGCGCCTATCAGCGAGCCCGCGGCGAGCTTGCCGGCAAAAATGACGTTGTCGTTGGCGCCGATGCCCTTGTAGCCGGTGATCGAGCCCTCGAAGGAGCTGAAGACCGAGCCGCCTATGGCATCGTAGCTCGGCTTGGCGCTGATCGAAGCGCGGTAGCCCTCCGTCGGGTCCAGCTTGTTGTCGCGCGTGTCGCGGACATATTCGAGTGGGATCGCGATCGTCAGATAGTTCTGCTTGCCGAAGGCGGCGGTGGTGTCGGATTCATAGGATACTTCGCCGCCGGCCGAGACTGTATCCTGATCGTTGATCTCATAGGCCAGAGCGCCGCTTGCCGTCACGAGATTGGCGTCATAGGCGTCGGGATGCAGGGTCTGCATCTTAAAGGCGGCGGTAAAGGTCGCCGATGGATAGAAGGTCGCGGGCCGGACATAGGTGATGCCCGCACTGTAGTCGAGCTGACTGACATCCGTGGTTTCGCCGAGACGAGAGACAGATCCCTCGATGCGCAGCGAGTCGGCGCGGCCCGTCAGGTTGCGATGCCCCCAATAGCCTTGCAGGCCGAAACCGTCGATGGTGGAATATTGCGCGCCGACGCCGAAGAAGCGCTGCTTGCCTTCCGATACCTCGATGGTTGTGGGAATGCTGCCGTCCGGTGCCAACTTGTCGGCCTCGCGGATGGTGACGCTGGAGAAGACGCCGAGTTTCCGCAGGCGATCCGAGGCCTTCTTCAATTCCTCCGGCGAATAGGGCCTGCCTTCGTTGATGCGGGCGTAGCGCTTGATAAAGTCAGGATCGACCGATTTCTGGCCAGTGACGCCGACATTGCCGAAGGGGGCGACGGGGCCGCTATAGATTTGCAGCGAAACGTCGACCGTGTTGCTTGCGTGGTCGGCGACAACCTCGCGCTTGTCGAGTTTGGCGAGCGGATGGCCCTCGTTCTTGAAGTCGGCGACCATTTTGTCGCCTGCCTTCAGAATGGTGAGGGAGCCGGCATTGCCGCCCGGCACGAGGCCGTATTTGACCGGGTCCAGCCTTGCGGCATCGCCGAGCAGGTTGATCTTGCCGAGCTTGAAAACAGGGCCGGGATTGACGCTGATGGTGACGGCAACGGGCTTGGCGCGGCTAAAGGTCGGCGTCGGCGGCAAGGCGTCGAGAGGCGTACCATTGATGGTAATGGTGACGACGCCGCCGTAACGCGCCTTCTCATAAAGCGCTGCGATCAGCCGGTCGCGATCGTCACGCGCCTTTACGACGACGCCGAGGTCACCGGATACGGGCTTCTTCTCGTCGGAGATCAGCATCGAGGTATCGCTCAACGCGTCCTTGAGATCCTTGTCGAGATTGCCTGACTTGAAATCGACCGTGTAGTGGACGGGATCGGAAACCTGATCCGTTGTTTCGTCCTCACCCCAGAGCTTTATGCCGAAGAGCTTGAATGCAAAGGCGTTTCCAGCGCACACCGGACCGAGCGCAAGGGCTGCCGCAACCGCTGCCACGGTTCCTGCCTGCCGATACGCAATACTCTTTCTCGGTTCAGTTCTTTTATGCATACGCCGCTTTACGGTTACATGAGAACTTACTCAGTTTGACGTTTCCCGGGAGTTAACGCGCGGCCACCATAGAGGCAAAAGTCTCTCAGGTGTACCGTTTTGGAGTCAAAAACCTTGAAAATGTGCCCGATAAAGGTCGAAATGCCGGCGCTTGCGGCGCGTTTCCGCGTGTTCAGGCAGCCCGAAAGCCGACCCGTTTGAGTTGTCCGGAGAGTGCCAGGACTGATGCGGCTGGCCGTGGGGTGCGTCACGTATAGGAATCAAAAAGTCCCGGATCTTGCGATCCGGGACTTTCGAAATCTCGATCGAGGATCGATCAGTAACCGCGATAGCCGCCACGCGGGCAATCGTCGATGTAGCGACGGCCGTAACGGTCGCGGTAGTAGCACTGGCCCGGCTGTTCCTGGACGCTGCCGATGACGGCGCCTGAAAGACCACCGATCGCGGCGCCGACGGCAGCGCCGCGGACGTTGCCGGTCACTGCGCCGCCGATGATGGCGCCACCCGCCGCGCCGATGCCGGCGCCTTGTTCAGTCGGCGTGCAGCTTGCGATAGACAAGCCGACCAGTGCGAGCATAAGAACTTTTTTCATTTACTCTCTCCAACGTTAGTTAAGCCGAACCCCGGCCAACGTCGTCCCAATTCTTCAGCTCCACCACGATGGGCTGTCTTTCAGTCCTGCAATGATAGAAAATATCGTGCAAAATATGATTGTCTATTGGTGGACGTCAGTTTTTTTATTGCTGAACAAGGGCAAGTTCCCGTCCGGAGAATAAAACAGTCCAAGCGGGCACAAAATCCGCCTCCTTTCTAAAGTAGAGGTTGATTGGACTGCGAAAAAGTCAAATGATGTTCCTTGCCTCTGGAGGAGAGGCGAGGAGGAAAATATGGCAAAAGTGACTTTGACGGTGAACGGCCGTTCGGTCAGTGGCGAGTGCGAGGATCGCACGCTGCTTGTCCATTTCATCAGGGAAAAACTCGGGCTGACCGGAACGCATGTCGGCTGCGACACCAGCCAGTGCGGCGCCTGCGTCATCCATATGGATGGCAAGTCGGTGAAGAGCTGTTCCATCCTGGCCGTTCAGGCTTCCGGCTCCAAGATCACAACCATCGAGGGTCTGGCCGCCAATGGCGAGCTGCATCCGGTCCAGGCGGCCTTCAAGGAGCATCACGGCCTGCAATGCGGCTTCTGCACGCCGGGCATGGTGATGACGTCGGTCGACATGATCAACCGCCACGGCGGCAAGCTGGACGAGAAGACGGTGCGCAGCGAGCTCGAAGGCAATATCTGTCGATGCACCGGCTATCACAATATCGTCCAGGCGGTGCTATCAGCCAATGCTGAAATGCATGCCGCTAATCAAGCGGCGGAATAAAGTTTCACCGAGACCGTCTGGCGAACCGCCTGGACCGTGATCTTGGCGAAATTGCCGGGCCCGGAACCCCAATGGAGGATGTGATGGGCGTTGAAGGCATTGGTGCGCGTGTGGCGCGCAAGGAAGACAAGCGATTTCTGACGGGCAAGGGGCGCTACACCGACGACATGGTGACGCCGGGAATGAAATACGCCTATTTCGTCCGCAGCCCGCATGCACATGCAAAGATCAAGAACATCGATGCGTCGGCGGCTCTTTCCATGCCCGGCGTGATCGGCGTACTGGAAGGCAAGCAGCTGCTCGCCGATGGCATCGGCAATCTGATCTGCGGCTGGATGATCCATTCCAGGGATGGGTCGCCGATGAATATGGGCGCCTGGCGACCCCTGGCGGTCGACATCGTCCGCTATGTCGGCGATGCCGTCGCGATCGTCGTGGCCGATAGTCTTGGCGAGGCGCGCGATGCGGCCGAAGCCGTAGAGGTCGACTATGAGGAGCTGCCTGCCGTCGTCGAGGCCGTGGATGCGCTGAAAGCTGGTGCGCCGCAGATCCATCCGGAGGCGGCGAACAATCTGATCTTCGACTGGGAACTCGGCGATGCGGCAGCGACCGACAAGGCGATTGCCGAGGCCGCGCATGTCACCGAAATCGAGATCCATAACAACCGGCTTTCGCCGAATGCCATGGAGCCGCGCGCTACGCTCGGCATCTACGATGCGGCCGAAGATCACTATACCTGCTACACGACCAGCCAGAACCCGCATGTGGCGCGGCTCGTCATGAGCGCCTTCTATAATGTCGCGCCGGAAAACAAGCTGCGGGTCATCGCACCGGATGTCGGCGGCGGCTTCGGCTCGAAGATTTATATCTATCCGGAAGAAATCGTCTGTCTCTGGGCATCGAAGAAGACCGGCGTGCCGGTCAAATGGACCGCCGACCGCACGGAAGCCTTCCTCACCGATGCGCATGGCCGCGATCATCTTTCGAAGGTGAAGATGGCTTTCGATGCGCAAAACCGCATGACGGCGCTGAAGGTTGACACGATCGCCAATCTCGGCGCCTACATGTCGCTCTTCTCCTCGGCGGTGCCGACCTATCTCTATGCGACGCTGCTTTCGGGCCAATATGACATTCCGGCGATCCACGCCAATGTCCGCACGGTCTATACCAACACCGTGCCTGTCGATGCCTATCGCGGGGCGGGGCGGCCGGAGGCGACCTACCTCCTCGAGCGCACCGTGGAAACGGCTGCGCGCGACCTCGGCGTTTCGCCGGCGGAGCTGAGACGGATCAATTTCATCCGTTCCTTCCCGCATCAGACGCCGGTTATCATGAACTATGATGCCGGCGACTACGAGGCTTCGCTCAACGCCGCCATGCAGCAGGCGGATTGGGCCGGCTTCCCGGCCCGCAAGGCGGAGGCTGCCGGGCGAGGTATGAAGCGCGGCATCGGCATGAGCTGCTACATCGAGGCATGCGGCATCGCGCCGTCGCAGGCCGTGGGGTCGCTCGGGGCCGGCGTCGGCCTATGGGAATCGGCCGAGGTGCGGGTGAACGCTGTGGGAACGATCGAAGTGCTCACCGGCTCGCACAGCCACGGGCAGGGGCACGAGACGACCTTCGCGCAGCTGGTTGCCGGCCGGCTCGGCGTGCCGATCGACAGCGTCTCCATCGTCCATGGCGATACCGACAAGGTGCAGATGGGCATGGGCACTTATGGTTCCCGTTCGGGTGCGGTCGGCATGTCTGCGGTCGTCAAGGCGCTCGACAAGGTGGAGGCGAAGGCGAAGAAGATCGCCGCGCATCTGATGGAGGCCGACGAAAGCGACATCGTCATCGAGAACGGCGAGCTGAAGGTGGCCGGCACGGACAAGGCGCTGCCCTGGTTCCAGGTGGCGCTCGCCTCTTACACCGCTCACAACTTGCCCGCCGGCATGGAACCGGGCCTGAAGGAGACCGCTTTCTACGATCCGGCCAACTTCACCTTCCCGGCCGGCTGCTACATCTGCGAGGTCGAGGTCGATCCGGAAACGGGCAAGACCGAGATCGTGCAGTTCGTCGCGGCCGACGACTTCGGCAACATCATCAACCCGATGATCGTCGAAGGGCAGGTGCACGGCGGCATCGCGCAGGGTATCGGCCAGGCGCTGCTGGAGGGCGTGCATTACGACGAGAGCGGCCAGCTTCTGACGGCGAGCTTCATGGATTACACCATGCCGCGCGCCGACGACCTGCCGTCCTTCCAGCTTTCGCACCAGAACACGCCGTGTCCGAATAACCCACTGGGCATCAAGGGATGCGGCGAGGCGGGCGCCATCGGTTCGCCGCCGGCACTGATGAACGCCATCACCGATGCCATCGGCAACAATGCACTGACGATGCCTGCCACACCGCTCAAGGTGTGGGAAGCGGCGCGGGCCACGGCCTGAGACGAGAGGAGGAAAAGACAATGTACGCAACCAACTATCATCGCGCCTCCTCGGTCGACGAAGCCGTGAGGCTTCTTTCGAACGCAGACGAAGGCAAATATGTCTCTGGCGGTATGACGCTGATCGCCACCATGAAGCAGCGTCTGGCCTCGCCGAGCGATCTCGTCGATCTCAGGCATATCCCCTCGATCAAGGGGATTCGGGTCGATGGCCGCAGGGTCACGATCGGGGCGGCGACCATCCATGCGGATGTCGCTTCCTCGGCCGCGATCCGCGCGGTCTGTCCGGCGCTGTGCGATCTCGCCGGCATGATCGGCGATCCGCATGTCCGGCATATGGGCACGATCGGCGGCTCCGTCGCCAACAACGATCCTGCGGCGGATTATCCATCGGCGATGCTGGCGCTCAATGCCACCATCGTCACCGACCGGCGCCAGATCGCGGCCGACGACTTCTTCCGAGGCTTGTTCGAAACGGCCCTGGAGGGGGCGGAGATCATCACCTCCATCGCCTTCGACGCGCCGGAAAGGGCTGGCTATGCCAAGTTCCCCAACCCCGCCTCACGCTATGCGATGACAGGGGTCTTCGTCGCTAAGGGGGCAGGCGGCGTTCGTGTTGCCGTTACCGGCGCAGGCGCGGATGGCGTATTCCGTCAGACTGAAATGGAGCAGGCGCTTGCGGCGAACTTTCTGCCGGAGGCGGTTGCTGGCGTGACGGTCGATCCTGGCGCGCTGCTGTCCGATCTGCACGCGACGGCCGAATATCGCGCCAATCTGATCAAAGTCATGGCCAAGCGCGCTGTGGCCGCAGCGTAGATCAGACCACAGGAAATGCCGGAGCGGCGGGGTTTACCCGCCGTTTCGGAGAGAGTGTTTCCAGCATGGTTTCGATTGTCAATTTGATGTGACTGGCTATTCTTGTCTGGAATTGTTCAAAATTAGGGGCCATTTGCCGCAGCGTGGCGCGAAAGCAATGCGGAGGGGTTGACGTGCGAACCGGCATTCTCGAAAACGGTTGCACGGTACTGGAGCAGATGATGGATTTCGAAGCATTTTTTAAGGGCGAGCTGGAAGGTCTTCACAACGAAGGCCGTTATCGGGTTTTCGCAGATCTCGAACGCCGCCGTGGTAATTTCCCCCGCGCTACCCGCTATACACCCAATGGTCCGCAGGAAGTGACTGTCTGGTGCTCCAACGATTATCTCGGCATGGGCCAGCATCCGAAAGTGATTGAGGCGATGAAGCAAGCCATTGATCACTGTGGCGCGGGTGCGGGAGGCACCCGGAATATTTCTGGCACCAACCACTACCATGTTCTGCTTGAGCAGGAACTCGCCGATCTCCATGGCAAGGAATCCGCGCTGATCTTCACCTCGGGTTATATTTCGAACTGGGCGACGCTCGGCACGCTCGGCGCACGCATCCCTGGCCTCATCATCTTCTCGGATGCGCTCAACCATGCGTCGATGATCGAAGGCATTCGGTACGCGAAGTGCGACAAGGTCATCTGGAAGCATAACGACCTGCACGATCTCGAAGCCAAGCTGAAGGCTGCCGATCCCAAGGCGCCTAAGCTGATCGCGTTTGAATCCGTTTATTCGATGGATGGCGATATCGCCCCCATCAAGGAAATCTGCGATCTCGCCGACAAATATGGCGCGATGACCTATCTCGACGAAGTGCATGCCGTCGGCATGTACGGCCCACGCGGCGGCGGCATTGCCGAGCGCGAGGGCCTGATGGATCGTCTTACTGTCATCGAAGGCACGCTCGGCAAGGCTTTCGGCGTCATGGGCGGCTACATCGCCGCTTCGACCGCGCTCTGTGATTTCATCCGCTCGTTTGCGTCTGGCTTCATCTTCACGACGTCGCTGCCGCCGGCGCTGGCTGCGGGCGCTGTCGCCTCGATCCAGCACCTGAAGGTCAGTCAGTTCGAACGTATGCGCCATCAAGATCGGGTGCGCAAGCTGCGCGTTCAGCTCGATGCAGCGGGCATTCCGCATATGCCGAACCCGAGCCATGTCGTGCCTGTCATGGTTGGCGATGCCGCGAAGTGCAAGTGGATTTCCGATCTGCTGCTCGACGCCGGCGTCTACGTCCAGCCGATCAACTATCCGACTGTTCCGAAGAAGACCGAGCGCCTGCGCATCACGCCGACGCCGCTGCATTCGGATGGCGATATCGAGCAGCTGGTCGGTGCGCTGCATGCGCTCTGGTCGCGCTGTGCGCTGGCAAGGGCTGTCGCGTAAGGGCAGCGTCCTTTTTCGGCCGTGCTCGTGTGACTGGTGCGGCTTCTGCTAGAATTGAAATATGATCATTGCGGAAGCGTTGGTGTGAAACCCGCTTCCGCAATGATTTTTTGTAACGCTAAGTTAGCCGCGGCTTCCCAAAGCCAAACGGCAGGCGAGGCCGGCAAAGACTGTCGCCAACAGATATTGCGGCAGCTTCGGGAGGCGCTTGACCGCCGAGAGCCGGCCTCGGATATGGCTGCCGAGCATGATGACGGAACCGTTCACCAGGAAACCGATGCCGTTGAGGATGGTGGCGAGCAGCGCCATCTGCACGATCATCGAGCCGCCATGCGGATCGACGAATTGCGGAAACAGCGCCAGCACGAACAGGGCCATCTTCGGGTTGAGAATATTGGTCGCGAGACCCTCGAAGAAGATCCGCCGGCCCGAAAGCCGTTTTAGCCCCGCCGTGGGCGCGAAGGCCGAGCCCTGCGAGCGGAGCGTTTTGTAAGCCAGATAGAGCAGATAGGCGCAGCCCGCCCAACGGACGATTTCGTAGGCAACAGGAACGGTCAGGAAGAGCCGCGATAGGCCGAGCGCTGCCGCCATGGCGTGACAATAGGTGCCGAGCGCAATGCCAGCATAGGTGAGGAAGCCTGCGGATCGGCCCTGGCTGACGCTGCGCGAGGCAATGAGGAGCATGTCGGGGCCGGGCGTGGCTGTGAGCACCAGCGCTGCGGCGGCAAATAGAATGAGTGTGGAAAAGTCCGGCATCGTGATTCCCTTGAAAGTGAGGCCGGAATTCCTCTCTAGCATCATTCTCGGGAATGGCAACACTGAAGTCTATCGGTAAGTATATACTAACCAAAAGACCTGGAAGGTCAGCGACGGCGTCATTGAAAAACACCGTCGCGGCATGAGCGCAATGATCAGGATACCTGCCAGGCCTGGAGCTGGGCAAGCGTCGCGGTCGCGCCGCCGCAGGCGATCATCAGCACGCGCTCGAAGCGTGCCAAGCGATCGGCATGGGTGTAGGCGACGGCCAATGCGGCGCCGCAAGCGGGTTCCACCAGGACGCGGTGATCATCGAGGAAGCGCAGGCAGGCGTCGACGGCAGCGCGATCATCGACGACGACACTATCGACCGGTCTGGTCCGGGTGATCTCGAAGGCGCGCGTTGAGACTTTTCGGGCGCCGAGCGATGTCGCGATGCTGGTGATAGCAGGCAATTCCACCGGTTCTCCGGCTTTCACTGCGGCGGCGAGCGAGGCGGCTCCGTCCGTCTCGGCGGCAATGATCGGAATATGTTGCAGGCCGTTGCGGTCCAGCCCTTCGGAGACGCCAGCCAGCAGGCCGCCGCCGCCGACGGAAAGAACGACGGCATCGAACGGCACGCCCGCCTTGACGACCTCGTCGATCATAGTCGCATGGCCCGTCCACAGAAGCGGATCGTCGAAGGGATGGATGAAGGCCGCTTCCGCGTCGATTGCTTGAAGTGCGCGTTCGTTCGCCTCCTGCCAGGATGCGCCATGCGCGAAAACCTCGGCGCCCTCCTGGCGGATAAGCGCCTTTGCCCGATCCGTGGTCGTCTCGGGGACGAAGACCGATACCGGGATCGAAAGGCGACGGCCGGCATAGGCGACTGCGATGCCGGCATTGCCGCCGGACGAGGAGACGAAGCGCCGCTTTCCGTTTCTGGCATGATGTTCGCAAGCAGCGCCGATGCCGCGGATCTTGAAGGAGCCTGGCGGCTGCAGCGCATCCATTTTCAACCAGATGGAGCGCCCCGATGCCTGGCTGAGCGGACGGGATTCGAGGAGCGGCGTTTCGAGATGAAGCGGCATGAATGATCTATCCGAGAGGCCTTATCGGCGATGAAGTCTAGGCTGCCTTTTCCCGCTGGGCGACGAGCACGGCCGCGCGGCTGCGTGCTTCCTCGTCGGCGGCGAAGACGGCATCCATGGTTTCGGCGCTGCCGGTTGCGATCATCTCGTCCATGACGGCTTCGGCGATGTCGGCCATTTCGAGAAAGCCGATGCGGCCATCCACGAAGGCATGGAAGGCGATTTCCTCGGCGGCGTTCATGATCGCCCCCTGCAGGCCGCCACGCTCCAGTGCCGTGCGGGCAAGGCGCAGTGCCGGGAAGCGGCCCTCGTCCGGCGCCTCGAAATCGAGCCGCGCGAGCTTGGCGAAGTCCAGCCGGTCGACGCTGAGTTTCGTGCGGACGGGGTAGGTGAGCGCATAGCCGATGGCGGTGCGCATGTCGGGACAGCCGAGCTGCGCCAGCACCGAGCCATCCGTGTAGCCGACCATGGAATGAATGACGGATTGCGGGTGGACGACGACTTCGATCTGATCCGGGCGCACATTGAAAAGATGCTTGGCCTCGATCATTTCAAGCGCCTTGTTGAACATCGAGGCGCTGCCGATGGAGATCTTGAAGCCCATCGACCAGTTGGGATGAGCGCGGGCTGTCGCGGGCGTGACATTGGCCATCTGCTCGCGCGTCCAGGTGCGGAACGGGCCGCCCGACGCGGTGATGATGATGCGCTCGACCGCGTGCTGCTGGTCGTCTTCCAGCGCCTGGAAAATGGCGCTGTGTTCGCTGTCGACAGGTATCAGCCGACCGCCGCCTTCCGTCACGGCGCGCACGAACAAATCGCCGGCGGAGACGAGGCATTCCTTGTTGGCAAGCGCGATATCGGCGCCACGGCGGGCGGCCGCCAGCGTCGGGGCAAGGCCGGCGGTGCCGACGATCGCCGCCATTGCCCAGTCCGAAGGCATGGAGGCGGCTTCGATCAGGGCATTTTTGCCCGCGCCGACGGCAATGTCAGTCCCGGCGAGCGCGTCCTTCAGATCCTGATAGCGCTCTTGCCTGGCGGTGACAGCGAAGGCGGCGCCGCAGGCTCTGGCCTGCGCTGCCAGCAACTCGATATTGTCATGCCCGGTGATGGCGGCGATATCGAAGGCGTCACGTCCGCCAAGCTGGGCAATGACGTCGAGCGTATTCTGGCCGATGGAGCCGGTCGAACCCAATATCGTCAGGCGACGACGCGCCGTGCTGCCGGTGTTCATTCAGGTATCCGCATTTGCTGCTATTCTCCAAGGCTCTACAGGGGATTGGCGGGAGCGGCAAGTCCGCTGCTATACAACCTGCGGCTCGGCGACAAATGCTCGCGAGAGGCGAAATCACTGATTTGGCGATATTTTTCGGCCTTTTTTGAACCAAATGCGATGTGCTGCGTTTTCCGACCACTCGAATGAAGAGGGGTCACGGATGGTTTTCAAGGCGGCAACGTTTCACGGCGCGGAACTATATCTGGAAAGCGAACAGGTTCGACGCTCGGCGCTCGAATCCGCCGTTGCCAATGCGCTTGCCGTCGCCGGCGGAATCGATGCCTCCGATGTCACGGTGACGGCGGCGGGTCAGGAAATCCGCCTGGATGGCTCGGTCGCCACCTATCAGGAGGTGAAGCGGGCAACCGCCGTTGCGGAATCCATTCCTGGCGTGCGGCTGGTGAGAAACAGGATCGCGGTGGGGTGAGTGCGGGCTTCAGTCCCCGTTCATCCTGCGTCCGCTAGGGATCTGACCTGCATTCCATTTCGAGGGAGACGCATGAAAAAGCTCATGATGGCCGCAGCTTTCGCCAGCATCCTGTCGGTCGCAACAAGCGCATCCGCGCAAGACCATCCCACAACATTCCGTGAAATTGCCGCCGATCCGGCCGCGAGCGCTGCCTTCAAGGCAATGGCGGAAGGGCATCGACTGCCGGACTGGATTCACGGGAAGACCGTCGAGTCTCCCGGCCACGAGATCACCTTCGGCGGCGACAAGGTCTATGTCATGAGCGCCTGCAAGCAGCATGATTGCGGCTCGGAGCAGATCGCTGTGATGTACGATCCCGGCAAGAAGGTCATGTATGGGGTGCTGCTGGTCGCCAACCCCGAGACCAGGGCGGAAAAGCTTGTCTGGATGAACCTCGGCGGCGGCAATGAGACGATCGATGGCAGGACGATTTTATATGCGGCGTTGACGGGCAGTCTGGAGAACCATCCGGGGGCGTTTGATTATAAGTAGCCGGTCGATTGCAACTCGCTCCTCGATCTCCCGGACGTCGATGAAGTTATCCCTTTTGGATATGGCATCCTCGATGTCCTCGCCTGCCTGAATAGCTAGTTTCGACCTCTATGAAGGCGGTTGCCGTTCCAAAATATATATAATGCCTCTCCAGGCGACGGAATGCGCTGTTTACGCCGTTGAAGCTTTATCGGGGTGGGTTTGAGAGGTCACCATGCTGCGATTTGTCTTCATGCTGGGTTCGGCGATCATCCTTGCAACAATGCTTGCAGGCTGCGTTGCCACGGGCCCTTACTATTACCAGCCTTACTACCATCCCTATTATTATCATCCGTACTATCACTATTACGGAGGGTATTGTGGCAGTTATTACAATCATTGCTGGCGTTGCTGGTAGCTCTTCTTTCGTCTGAAGCTCACTCAAGAGCGAAATCCGCTATCAGCGCGAACTCAGGCGGATGGACATTGTTGAAGATGCGCTGGATTTCCGGGGAATTCCCGCGAGTCCACGGTACTTCGCCAGAAAGGGCGTTTCGCAAATCTTTTGAAATCCGCTTGCTGAGTGGTGATCTCGACGCGATTCGAACGCGTGACCCCCAGATTAGGAATGTGTTGCTATGGCCAGCATTTGCAGGGATTCTGGCGTATCGTGCGCCATTTATGCGCCATTCGCAAAAATTGACGATGCGATAGCATCCATGGCGTGACGGTGATCGTCGCTTGGGAAGAGGTGCCCATATCTGTCCATAGTGACAGACAACGATGAGTGGCCGGCGAAGGTCTGAACCGTCTTCGGCGTGAGGTTGGCCTCGATCCAAGTCGATATCGCGAAGTGACGCAGAGCATGCCAGCCGAACGCTTTGAACGGCTTCCCGGCCTCTTTCATAGCGCTCTCAGCCTTCGCGAGTGTCGGCGCCAGAACCCTGCTTCGCATGTTCTTGTGGTTCTCAAAGTTGCCGAGACTATTCGGAAACACCAGGTCGTCGTCTTTCTTGAAGCTGGTCTTCAGCCGCCATTCCTTCAGCGCTTTAACCACATGCGCACCGAGGGGTATCGTTCGCAGGCCGGCCGTGCTTTTCGTCGTATCCTCGTTGCGCTTCGAGTCGACGCGCGTTTCCACCGTAACGCTACCTTCTTTCAGATCCAGGTGGCTCCAGCGCAGCGCGTGAAACTCGGATGCCCGCAAACCAGACGCCGCGGCGAAGATCAGCTTGATCTTGAAGTCCGCATCGGCTGCCTTGATCACCGCCGAGATCACATCTTTTGATGGTGGCACGATCTTCTTGGCGTCTTCGTTACGCTTCCCGATGACGCGAATGCCCTTGGCGACATTGGTGGCGACCAGGTCTTTCGAGATTGCATGCTGCAGTACGCGCGAGAGCGTGCCAAGGATCTGACGCGTCGTTACGATGCCCACGCCGGCATCGCGGATATGGTCACGAAACTCGGTGACATTACGCGCAGTGAGCTGGGCAAGCTTCTTGTCGCCGATTCCATTATCAAAGGTGATCCGGCGCCCCTTTTGGCCGTTTTTCGCCTTGGGGGCGTCGGTGACTGCTGGCGCAATGTAGTTCCACATGTGGCCAGTGACGTTGTCGAAATACTCTTGCGTGACCTTCTCGCCGCGCTTCTTTCGTCCTGAGAGTTCCTTTTCGTAGCTCTCGCAGGCCGCCTTGACGGTCGTGGTTGTCGCGTCTGGTCGATAGGTTCCCTTGCCGATCTGGCCCTCGACTTCCGTTCTGCGTGCCTCCGCATCCCGCTTTTTGTCGAATTGCTCGCGGTGACGCACGCCGTTGGCGTCCATAAAGTTAAGCACCCACGCTTGGTGAGTGCCGCTCTTGTTCGTCCAATTCCGCTTGGTAATCGTTGCCATACGCGACCCCTAGATCCTATGGCGCACGACGCTAACTGCCATTCTGCCCTTCTTCAAGCTGTTCCATCCATTTTGTCAGGCTGGAACGCCTGGCGGCTACGGTTCCGCCGAGCTTGAAGGACGGAATGATATCGTCATACACGAGGCGGTAAACCTGACGGCGGGTTACGCCGAGATAGCCGGCGATTGCATCGGCCCCCATGAGCAAGTCTCCGGCGCGATTTTCGAAGACCTCAACCGCTTGCGTATTCGCAGCCTTCATATCAAACCTCCTCGCAAACGAGCGCCGGCCCGCCATTATGGCCGATCATGCTAGCGGCCTTGCGCGCCTGCCACTGGCGCTTGATGTTCTTGCTGTGGCTCACCAGCTCCAAGTGCCCGTCGTCGGGACGCACGCAGAGACGATTGCGGCAGGCGTGGTCAAGCTCGCGGTTGCCGGGGATATAGCCGTGCTCGTTGGTCCACATGACGCGATGCGTTGCGACCATACGGCCGTTGAGCGACATGCGAGGGTAATCCTTGCCGCGTCCGTTTGATCCGGATGTCGGGCCGGTCCAGATCCAGCAGCCCGTTACTTCGTCAACGCGGACGCGTGCCATGATACGCTCGCGGATATTGTCGCGACGGCTCATGCGCTTCCCTTCGTCAGGTCGACATAGAAACCGAACATTGGCACCGGGAAGACGTAGACTCGGCGTTTTAATCGATCATAGAAGACCCCAATCCAAAGGTCATACCAAGCGAAGATGGGCTTAATTCGCATTGGATACCTCCAGCCCGCACTGCGCGGCATTGTGGATGAAAAGCCGGCCGTTCCCATCGCGGACGATGTAACGCACCGCGCCGCCTGGCGCCTTCGGGAATGAGCAAAGAAGCTGACCATCATAGCGGTAGTCGCCTCCGGTGACCGTGATCGGCCGGTCCAGCCAACGAAATCCATGCGGGGAGACTAGCGGCAGGCTGCTGTCGACACAGTCGACGAGGTCCCGATAGGCTCGCCAGTTCGGAAAGATCGTCTCGATTTGCCCGATGATCGCATTCGCGGTCTTGGCTTCGTCCAGCGCCTGACGATGGCAAGCAAGCGATTCCTCAAGACGATTGTAGAGGTCACCGACGATCTCAGCCGGATCATCGGCAGGCGACCAATCTTCTAGCAGGCTAGGTGCTTTGGTGTAGAGGCCGATCTTGTCCATCAGCGAGCGGCCGACATTCGCCATGTCGATCAGATCTTCTTCGTTCTCACAGCCGGTCATCTCAAGCGCATTGGAAAGGAGATTGCCGTTGATAGACTGCGCATCTCTGATCGCTTGCAGTGCAGCACGGAAGATTTTCGGCGCATGCCACTTCGGATCGAAGATTACCGTATCGGGGCCGGGATAGTTCCTGATGAAATAGTCGATGAAGGCCTTAAGCGCGCGTGCGTCCGACGACTGATTTTGGGGGCTATCGTCGGACGCTGCACTGATTGGCTCGGGGGTGGCATCCGAGTCAACATAAGCAATACTACTCTCTATCAACGGTTGAGTTGAGCTACCCAATTGGGCTGGCAGCCTAGTCCTTAGATTGTTGGCGTCGCTTGTGGCATTAAACTTGGCGACAACGGAGGCCTCCAGATCAATACCGGCTGTGATGGCGACGAGATCCGCGCATATGACCGTATCGGCAAGCTCCTCCGCGAGCTGTGCGACCGATCCTTTCGAGCCGCGCCAACCGTGGCGATCACGTTCAAGCTTCTTGATTTGGTTGCAGGCCTCGCCGCTTTCGCCGGCAAGCTCGTTTCCGCGAAACGATAGGTCCGGCTTTTGGTCAGGGCACCATTCCTCCTGCCTCGTGATATTGGCGGCGCGCAGATCCGCAAGAGTGATGCTCATTTCCGATTTCTCCTTTTGCGGAAGACGAGCAGCAGCAGCGCGAAGAGGATCGCGAGCGCAGCCCAATTGAAGGATAGGAGGATGACGAGTTGCCAAGGGTCAGGATCATCCATGGCGCTTCCAAGCCTCGAATGAGCCTCGGAACTCGATCCAGCGCGAAGCGGCGGCAGGATCTTTGTTCAGGTCGCCTCGCGACTTGATGCGGAGGATGTTGCGGACGGATACGGCGATGCGCTCGGTATCGGCCACGTCGGGAACGTTGTGCCGCTCGACGAGGAACTGCCGGAACATGCGATCGCTGCATTTCATCGCGCATTCGGCGGCATAGTCTTTCGGCTTCTCGTCGCGAGGCTGCTGGCTCTGCCACCGATCCTGCGGAGGCTCAAGGCTGCGGATCTTGGCAAATGCCGTCTCCGCAAGCACCAGCAGTGCGCGCACGAGCTGCGGCGCCTTCAGGAGAAGCTGGCGATCGTCATATGAGCAATCGATCGTCAGATGTGCGATCGGCTCGACTAAGCCTGTTAGGCGGTCGACGACGCAGATTTCGGCTTTGCCGGTCTTGGTATCATACGACTCGACAAACTCTTCGCTGGCGAGGCCTGCAAGCTGCTTGGCGTCAGGGTATAGGGCGCGCGCTTGATCGAGATTCATCATCCCTCGGCACCTCGCGCCATCATGGGCGAAATCACATACAGCTCGGCAGCGCCAACGGAGGGCAGGAAGACTGCGTTCGGCAGGGAGCCGCCGAAGCGGACAATGACATCCTGCGTATCGACGGTGTTCAGGATGCCGCGCAGGGCCTCGTTGTTAAGGCCGATGGAAAAGCCGGTCTCGCCTTCGTACTGGATAGGCACATAGTCGATGGCCGACTCGCCTTCCTTGCTGGTCAGCTCCACGCGCATCGTATCGCGCTCAAGGGTAAGCTTGATACCGTCCTTATCGGTCTCGGACGCCACAAGGCAGACTCGAGCGACTGCGGCTTTCAGTGAAGCGACGGTAACGAAGATCTCCCGCTCGTAGTCCGATGGTGCGGCGGTGAGATAGTGTTCGGGAAACTTTCCCTCAATCAGCTTCGACAGCAGCGAAACGCCGTTGCACCTGATGCGGATCAGGTTGTCGGCTACCTCTATGGTTGCCGGCTCCTTCACCTCGTCGAACAACCTGCGGATGACCTGCGCCGTTTTCAGCGGAATAATGATGCCGGGAAAGTCCAGAAGGCGTTCCGTGCGGATCTGGACTGCAGCGAGACCAATGCCATCGAGCGCAGCGAAGCCGAGTCGTTCATCCTGCATGGGGTGCATGTGGATGCCCATCATGAAGGGACGGCCGATATCCTTCGTTTGCACGGCATGCGCGACCTTGGAAAACGCGGCGGTCACATCAGGCATGGCAATCTCGAATGTGCTTCCGCGAAGCTCGGTTGCCATCGACGGGAAGTCGCTCGCTGGCAGGCTGAAAATCGAGAAGCTGGATTTGCCGGATCGAATGCGGATCTGGCCGTTATAGGCTCCCGGCAAGAATTCGATTTCCGCCGACTCCGGCAGATTGCGGACGATGTCGCGCAGATCCGCACCCTTGACGGTAAAGGCCTGCGCCTCGTCGCCGCAATCAAGAAGCTCGCAGGTGGTCTCAATCTCGATGTCGAGATCTGTCGCCCGCACCGTGAGCATGTCAGCATCGGGAAGCAGGAAGATGTTCCCGAGGTTCGGATTCTTGGCCTTCTTGTCGACCGCTTCGAATGTGGCATCGAGCGCCGGCAGGAGCTGCGTGCGATGGACGCGGAAGAGAGGTTGCGCCTTAGCCATGGGTATGATTTCCCGGCTGGCAGCGATCCGCAAGGCGCATTTCGTCGACGGGGGGGCGCAGCTCATAGTGCCGGCCGAAGAGATCGTGCATCATCTGCAAGACCTCTCGGCGCGGCTCGCCATCAGCGACGGCACGATAGAGGTTTTCAATGTCTGTTCTCGATACGTCGCGCATAATCAACCTCCAAAGCGAAAAAGCAGGACAGCCGCAGCAGCCAGCAGGTCGTTGATGAGAATGATCAGGAAGATGGCGGCGAAGCCGTTGCGCTTTGCCTGCTGCAGTCTGCCGATTGCCGGGGTGAAGTAATTCATGGGTTGCCTCTCGCATCCGATTGGGAAACCGCCGACGCCAGGGGTGAGACGTGGCGGCTGCCCAACCGGATCGGATCAGGCTGCGCGATTGAGCGACTGCGCGTAGAGCACCGACGCATCATGTGCGTGGCGGGTGATCTGCTCTTCGGTGAAGCCGAGGCGGAGAAATTCGCCTTTGGTCAGGCTCTCGCCGCGCTCGCGGGCGGCTTCGGCCATTTCCCGCGCAATATTGCGGGCACGTACGGGGTTGTATGCTGCTGTCTGCATGGTCTGTTTCCTCTCAAGAAGCCTCCGGGAACCATGCCGCCGTCGCTCGGGAGGAGGATAAGCGACGGCGGCCTTTGGTATCCGGGATGGGAGGAGGAGATCACCGGACGGATCAAAACATAATGGGCAATTTCCCATTCTGTCAATGGGCAATAACCCATTATCGGTTGCCCTACTCTCAGCAACACTGGTGAGAGACGCAGTTGCAGTTTGATAATGCTTTACTGTTGCGAGCAAGGATGGTTACGTCGCCGGGCGCCTGGGGAGATTGCAACTATGCCTGCCTGCTCGATATGCCAGCAGAACCTACATTCTTCCCTTCTTACGGATGGCATCTGCCTTGGATGCGAACTGAAGAAGAGCAACGGGCTGACCGCACCCAAGGGGGGCGAGCCGGCCAAACAGGGGCTGCGCTGCACGCGCTGCAACGGCAGTTACTTTCTTCTGCCCCCAGACGGTGTGTGTGACGAGTGTCGCGCGAAAGAGGAAAGCCAGCGGCTCAAGTCGATTGTTTTGACCACCTCCATTGATATCCCAAGAAGAGAAATCATCGAGGTGGTCGGAATTGTCGCGACTGAGGTGGCGATTGCGCAAAGCGTCCTGAAGGACTTTGCCAACAGCTTTCGCGACATTGTTGGCGGCAGAAGCGGAAATGTTCAAAACACGCTCAAAGAGGCGCGGCAGAGTTGCCTAGCGCAGCTGAAAAAGGAAGCGTTTGAGTTGGGAGCAGACGCGGTAATTGCGATAGATATCGACTACAATGAAGCAACCACCAGCTCAGGCGTTACCGGAGGCATTCTCTTTGTTGCAGCGAGCGGAACGGCTGTAAAGCTTGCTTAGATCAGTAGGTCCTGCGGCGTCTATTCTTTTGTCACCGCAGCTACCACCCGACCGATTATCGCTACCACATCTCCATCTTCCGTGCCGTCGTCAATGGCAATTGCGGCCTGAAAGCGAGGGTCATCCGACTCTGGCATAAGCCACAACTTCCCGTCCTGGTCAGCGTGCAGCAGTTTTACCGTGTGCTCAGCTTCGCCAGATGCTCGTTTTCTCTCGACGATGTAGCGTTTGCCGGGCAGCGGTGATTCGCCTGTCTCGTTTACATCGACGAAGACCAGTACGGTGCCTTCCTGATATCGCCTGTTCATCGAGGTGCCGCGAGCCTCAGCGGCGTAGAGGCGAAACGACGAATACTCCGGATAGTCTGGCACCATTACTGTATATCGCTCGTCATAATCCCATTCCCAAGTCTCAGACCACGCTCCGGCTTGTATCGGCGCGCCGACTTCCACGCCGCGCAAGCCTGAAGGCGCCGCCGAATCCTCCCCTAGGAGGTAAGACGCGGGGCGCCCAACCACGCGCGCAATCGCTAGGAAGTTGTCTATCGATGGCGTGCGATCACGATCAAAGAGGTCGCGAATGAACGTCTCGCCTTTCCCTGCTGCCAGGGAGGCGGTCTTCATGTTCAAACCTTTATCTTCCAACGCCTTCTTGAGGCGCTCTTTCCAGATGTCCGACATGGTGGGAGATTGCCCAATCTATTGAAAAAGTCACTTGGGTTATTGCCCATTGACAAATGGGTTATTGCCCATCATTTTTGCGCAATGATCACGACCCAATCCATCATCGAAGGTATTGAGCGCTACTGCCATCAGACGGGCATGGCAGAGAGTACGTTTGGCAAGAAAGTCGTGAACGACGGCAAGCTTCTTTCGAGGCTACGCAGCGGCAAATCGATCAGCATCGATACATACAATCGTATTCAGGCTGAGATTGAGCACTCGGTGCGCGAGGCTGCCGAATGATGAGCCTCCTCCTATCTGGCGACCTTGGCCGCATCTCTGGTCGCCGATCAACCGCGCCGGTTTCGCCTGGCTGGCGCGGTCAGTTCCCTCGGCGCCGTTTCCTGTGTCTCGGTGCGCGCTGCTGCCAGAGCGTTTCCCTTCGCTCTGGCAGCTCCTTTGATTTCTGTGTGCCTTGGGCATGCGGCCCTCCGTGATCGCTTGGACTCTACGACGCTAGAGAACTCTCCCGCGTCTTTCACCGGAATCTTTTTGGAAAAAATTCCCTTGACCGGGGAGGTGTCTTTGCGCGCTCAAAAACCTGAAAATATCCGTCCGACCACTCCCGAGGAGCGGCGGGACCTGAAGATGCTGACGCAGCGGGCGATCCGCAATGTCGGCGGCTCCAACTTCGCCAACGATACGCGCGTCGTCGAAAGCAAGCTTTCTGAGTATGGCAATCCAGCCCATGAAAAGCAGTTCATGCCGATTGATGTCGTCGCTGATCTTGAGCGTGTTCTTGGCTATCCGATCATTACTGAGCACTTGGCTCAGTTGCAGGGCTTCCGCCTGACGACCGATGCGGCGACGGCAGATGAGCCGGACATGGAAGATGTCGGCGCCTTCTCCGATACGCAGGGCAAGCTGCTTTCCATGCTGATCCGATACGCGCCCGATGGCTACGACCATCGCGAGCGGCGGGAGATCCTGCCTGTTGCCGAGGCGTTGCTCGTGCAGCTGCAGGATCTCATCAAGGGATTGAAGGGAGCGCCGTTATGAGCGCCCGTCGCATTCCCTACGCCGGCAAGATGCCCGAGCCGAACTACCAGACGGTAGCTAATGGCGCAGCCATGGGGCCGCGCGGCATCGCCTTTCTACGCCGGGTTGCTCACGCGCGAAAGCCATACCGGATGGAGCTGAACGCAGACCGTGAGGCGGTCGGCCGCGCGCTGGTCTGCGGTTATGTGCGCCGCGATGTCCGTGATCCGGAATGCATCTGGATGCTCGGCAAGGGACGAGAATTTCTCGATCGTTTGATGAGGTGCGAATGATGAAGCGCACCAGGTCGTCACTGATCGAAGCCATGCGGGCATTCGATTCTCTGCCAAAGCCGCTCCGGCAAGCCATCGCCGGGGCGGCATTTGTCTATGACCCCAAGGAGACCGCAGCAGCCCGCATTGCGCAGGGCCGCAACGTGGAAACGATTCTGCGCGGAATTCTCCGTTTCGAGCGGAGGGCCGCGCGATGACCGACAAGATGAAACCGGGCGAGCGGGCAAGTCGCATCCTGCAAATCGCGGTGGCAGAGGGCGTCTTTGTTGCAATTGACGAACGCGACCGGAAATCGGCGACGCAGCTCAATGGCCGCCGCCTGCTGTCTCGCGATAAAAAGGATGGCAGCAGATGGTATCCGACCGACAAGGCGCACGAGCACATTGCCGCGCAGCTGGAACCGCATGAGGCGAGGAAACCGGCACCATTGCGGACCGTCGAGAGCTACGGAAGCAGGTATGATCTCCCTCGCTATCCAGACCGCATTCCACATCATGCCTTGGCCGGTCTTTTCCCGATGTTCTCGGAGGCGGAACTCGATGAACTGGCGGAAGACATACGCGCACGCGGACAGGAGCAGCCGGTCTGGATTCTCGATGGCAAGATCATTGACGGACGAAACCGCGACGAGGCCTGCCACCGGATCGGGATCGATCCATGGACCAAGGATTACGAGGGTGACGATCCGCTCGGTTTCGTCCTGTCGCTCAACCTGCGCCGTCGCCATCTGAGCGAAAGTCAGCGCGCCATGGTGGCGGCGAAGATCGTCGATTGGGAACGCGGCATGAACCAGTCGACGGCCGGGTCAGCAAATTTGCCGACCCGAGAGGCGGCGCGCCGACTGTCGATTTCGGAGCGGGCCGTAATCGCCGCGAAGCGCGTGCGGGAGCAGGGCGCCCCCGCGCTGCTCGCAGCCATCGAGACCGGCAGGATATCGGTGAATGCCGGTGAATCGCTGAGCTACCTTGAGCGACAGGCGCAGGAAGAGGTTTTGCGGGCCGAAAAAAAGGAGGTGATCGCCAAGGCGAAAGCCATCCGCACCGAGCGGCAGCAGCATTCCCGCATGATCCGTACGGCCCTTATCAATCACATCGCCGAAAAAGGTGAGCGGGTAGCGGGCGAGATGCCACGCGCCGCCTATGCCGTTGGATACTGCGACGTGCCGTGGCAGCAGGAGGCATGGAGCGACGAAACCGGACAGGACAAGGGGTTGCCTTATCCTGCGATGACGGTCGACGAGTTGATGGCGCTCTGCGCTGGCGAGCGCAGCCCGTTCACGCAGGACGCGATCCTGTACTTCTGGACCACAACGAACCGGCTTGCCGATGCGCTGCGGATCATCGGCGCATGGGGCTTCACCTACGTCAGCATGATCACATGGGACAAGGTGAATATCGGCATGGGCCGATGGGTGCGCGACCGCACCGAGCACCTGATCATCTGCAAGCGCGGCAACTTCCCCGGCATCGACCTCTACACGGCCAAACCGGAAAGCCTCTACAGCGAGGTCAAGACCGAGCATAGCCGCAAGCCGGTCTGGTTCGCGGAAGAGATCGAGCGGCTTTATCCCGACATGCGCAAGCTGGAGCTTTTCCAGCGCAAGGAGAGCCTGCAACCGGGCGATATCCGGCTCAACGGCAAATGGGAGTTTTGGGGTAATCAGGCGGGAACGCCGGAAGGCGAGGCCGCATGACGGACTTCCTTCCTGATGTCGAAAGCCTTGAAGACGCCGAGGCTGATCAGCAGCGTGCTCGCTGGCTGATCCGCACGCCGCTCGCGCAGCTGCTGCGCGATGAAATCGAGATCCGCCGTTGCCTGCGGCTCGCTCACTTCCAAGCAGGCGTCACCTACCTCGACGCCGAACTTTCCTTTCTTCGCAATTCGCGCCGCGACGACGGCGGTCCCATCGACCTGATCGGGATCGAGAGTGCGCGCGGTCGCATGGACAGAATCGCAAGCGGCCTGCCGCCGCGCAACCTGGGGGCATGAATGTACGCGGGGACACTTTTCGGGGAAGCGACGACATCTCAGATATTCGCCACCATGCAGGGTGACGGCGGGCGATTGCCGCCGATGATCATAGATAGCTTTGCTGGCGGCGGCGGCGCATCAACCGGCATCGAAATGGCTTTAGGGCGGTCGCCTGATATTGCCATCAACCACAATGCGGATGCGCTGGCGCTGCATGCTGCGAACCATCCCGACACGCTCCACCTGTCGGAGAACGTCTACAAGGTCGATCCGCTGGACTATCTCAGCGGGCGCCATATCGGGCTTGCGTGGTTCAGCCCCGATTGCAAGCACTTCAGCAAGGCGAAGGGCGGCAAGCCCGTCGAGCGCAACATTCGCGATCTCTGCTGGATCATTCCGGCGTGGGTGGAGCGCATCCAGAAGAGCGGCGGCAAGGTCGACGTGATCATCATGGAGAATGTCGAGGAGTTCAAGGACTACGGCCCGCTCGTGCAGACGGATCGCGGCCTCATGCCCGATCCGGAGCGGAAAGGCGAAACCTTCAGGAAGTGGTGCAAGTCGATCCGCAAGCTTGGCGGCAAGATCGAGCATCGCGAGTTGCGCGCCTGCGACTATGGTGCGCCGACGATCCGTAAGCGCCTGTTCGTCATTATCCGTTTCGATGGTCACCCCGTCGTCTGGCCGAAGCCAACCCATGCCGCGCCTGATGACCCAGAGGTGATCGCGGGGCGCAAGCTGCCATGGCGCACTGCTGCTGAGATCATCGACTGGTCATTGCCGTGCCCTTCGATCTTCGCAACGGTCGAAGAAATCAAGGTCAGCCATGGCGTGAAGGCGGTTCGACCCCTCGCGGATAACACCATGGCTCGCGTGGCGCGGGGAATGAAGCGCTATGTTCTCGACGCAGAGAGGCCCTTTATCGTCAACCTGACGCACGGCGCGCGCTGCGAGGATCTGGCGCAGCCGTTCAATACCATCACCGGGGCACATCGCGGCGAAAAGGCTGTCGTGTCGCCGTCGCTCATCTCGATCGCACACGGCGATAGCGGCGGTAGGCGAGAATATCCTCTTTCAGATCCCTTCGGCGTCGTGACGTCCGGAGGTATTGGGCACGCGATCGTCGCGCCGCATCTGATGACGATGCGCAATTCCGGCAAGCCATTCAATGGCGCTGACGAGCCGACGCATACCATCACGGCAGGCGGCGCCGGTCTGACGCTTGTTGCACCCGTCTTGACTGCCGCTCAGCAAGGCGGCTCCGTTCGGAGCGTCGAGCAGCCTCATCATACCATCACGGCCAGCAAGAAAGATCAGAACTGCGTTGCTACGGCCTTCCTGGCCCAGCATAATATTGACGGCCATAGCGGCTTAGGAAATCCGGGGCGTCCAGCAGAAGCGCCGCTCTCGACAGTAACGTCAACCGGTGCGCAACAAGGTGTGATGACCGCCTTCATCTCGCGTCAGTTCGGAACGTCGACCGGACACGATGCAGAAAAGCCGTTGGCGACGACGACAGCAGATGGCGGCGGCAAATCGTTGCTCGTTGCGCCATACCTGCAGGCCTACTATGGAACCGGCGACGGCGGCGAGGAAGATCGTCCTTGCCGCACGATCACCACCAAGGACCGTCACGGCCACGTCGAGGCGTCGATCAGTGCGCCACCCTTCACGGAAGCGCAGGCGACTCGAGCACGTCAGGTTGCCGACTTCCTTCGGTCGTATGGCTTTTGGGACGAACGCGAGTTCGTGACGATCGTCATAGACGGCGAAACCTTCGTCATCGTCGATATCGGCATGCGAATGCTGACGCCGCGCGAGCTGTATAACGCTCAGGGATTTCCGCAACAGTACATCATTGACGGCGTCTGGATCGCGCCCGAAACGGGCGGTGAAGCGGTCTGGCGCGCGTTTCCGAAGTCCGTGCAGGTCAGCTGCGTCGGCAACTCGGTTTCGCCCGTCGTCGCTGCTGCGCTGGCTGCTGCCAACGCAGATCATTGCCGCGTCGAGAGGTTGGCGGCATGAGCAGCGAAGCGACAATCAGGCGCGGCGCGCGCAACGCCAACTATGTTGCGGTGCCCAATCGCATATTCGAGGACAGCCGCCTTTCCATGGAAGCTCGGTGGCTGCTTGGCTATCTGCTGTCCAAGCCGGATAACTGGATCGTCGTGATCGGCGACATCATCAAGAAGGGCGGTTGCGGACGCGACAAGGCCCGCAAGATGATCGCCGAGCTGGTCGAGTTCGGCTATGCGGAGCGCGAGCAGGTGCGCGAGGATGGCAAATTCGGATCGTCCGTTCTTGTGATCTTTGATGAGCCAAGCGCCGGCATTCCATCTGATCAGTCAGCGCAGCCGGAGAGTGTTGCATTTCTACCGCAGACGGATTTACCGGCGACGGCAGAACCGTCGCCGGTTTCGCCGTCGCCGGTAAAATCGGCACCTAGTAATAACTTAGATCTACCAAATACTGACTCCTACCAAGCGAGCGCTGGCGCGGAAGAGGGTTTGAAGCGGTCTGATCGAAAGAAGATCGAGCGAGATTTCACGCTCTGGTACGCCACCTGGAAAAAAGGTGAAGTCGGTTACGCCCGAAACGCCTGGTTCGCCATGAGCGACGAGGAGCGCGCCGAATGCATCGAGCGAACCCCGCTCTATCTGCGATGGGCTAAGGCCGACGAGATCCCGGCTGCATCCGTCTTCCTGAAAAACAGGGGATGGCGCGACATGCCGGACGAGCTGACGGCTGCGCCGACACGAGGCATTGCCAAGGTCTGCGGCAAGCTGTGGATGGGAACGCGCTTGGCAGCGCTGTCGAAGGAGCCATCGGGCCGCGTCATCTTCACGGCCTTTGATGAACGCGAGATCGCCGCAGGGAGAGCCAGCAGGGAGGCGCTGACGCACAGTAAGCGCCTTGAGCACGGCTGGCCGCTGGTGACCGCCATGCGCGATCTGGCGCGGCGCAAGGAGCCGTTCATCACGTCGCTGGCGCTGCTCCCATCGGTGGCAGAATTTCGTCAGGTGAAGAGCGACAGCGCATTGTTTGCTGCGTGGGCTGATCTACACGAGCGCCATGGGTGGCCGTTCATCGAGCATCCCCACGACTACGTCTGGTTTCCCGCAGTCGACGACCGGGCCGAAGATCTGCACGAGGCCGTCGAAAATGCCCTGGCAACCTTCATCTCAACGATCAGCGAGGCGGGCAATGACGATGCAGCATAAGCGGGATAGCATTTCCGGGGCACCTCTCGATATCCGCCAGTTTGCATCCGACAAGCAGGATACCGCGATCAGCCTCCATCGTATCCGCATCCGTGAGATCGTGGCAGCGAGCAAGCGCGTGGCTGACGAGAATCCGGATTTGGCTGGCTGGTACTGCCTCCATGTCTTGACCGGCAGGGAAACATCTGTGGAAAAGGCGCTGACTGATGACAAGGTGGAATGCCTTCTGTTGCGAGAGCCGGAGCAGACCGTCATGCGGCGAGGCCGTCTGTGGAGGTTTCCCGGTAGGCTCTGGCTACCCGGTTTCGCGTTGGTTCGCTGCGTCCCTTCCAACGAGGCTTTTCGCGGCCTGCTTGGCATTCAGCATGTGACCGAGATCGTCGGCGGATGGGCGCGACCATACCGAGTGTCGGATGAATCGATCAGCCAATTCAATGCGGTCATGCAGGAGAAAGAGGAAGAGCGAGTGCGCCAACGGTTGGCGCAGGAGTTCAAGAATGCGACGATAGCGCCGGGCGACAAAGTCAGGATTACCCTTGGCCCGTTCTCTGGAATTGAGGCGAAAGTGCTCAAGAAGCTGAAGGGTCGCGAGAAGCGCTGCAAGGTCGAATACAGGCTGATGGGCCAAACAGGGCAGCTCAACACGCCACTTGCGAATCTCCAGAAACTGTGAGTACAAATCGCCTCAACGGGATGATCTGCGATCTCAGTGTACCCTTGGGCTTCGGCCCTGAATGCCTCGGCAGGACGCGAGGCAAAGAGAGGAAACTCTCAGGTTGGTAACCGGGCAGACCCCGCCTTGAACGTCTCAGCGGAGACATCGATTCAAGGCCAGTGCGCAAGCTATGACTTACAGACAGGCGGCCGATTGGTCGCCTTTTTTCGTATAATGGTTATGGGCAAGCTGTCATCGATCAAACCAAAAGTTAGACCGATGACACCGCGCATCGGCGCTAAGGCTGCCGCCTTAGCGCCATCCGCACGTCGGGATGAAGAGCAGCCTTGGCGCAAGTGGTACAAGACCGCAGCATGGCAGGAGCTTCGCCTTTCCGTTCTCGTGCGTGACATGTTCACGTGCCGGATGGAAAGCTGCGGGCGCTTCGTTGTCGATACATCGCAGCTCGTTGCTGACCACAAGATCCGGCACCAAGGTGATCACGAACTGTTTTGGGATGAAGGCAACCTTCAGACCTTGTGCAAGCACTGCCACGACAGCCTGAAACAGCGCGAAGAGCGCAGCGGCTTCCGCGCCTGGTAGCGTTGCCGGTAGGGGGGGGCTCAAAAGTTCGGAACCCCTAGGGCCGTAGACCGCATGGGTCACATTCGGAGATTTTTTTCCCGTGCCTGACGAAATTTTACCCCTGACGCAGCAAGTCGACCTGTTTGGCGACCCGGTATTGCCGATCAAGGATCGACGCGGCCGTCCTTCGTTCGCAAAGTCGAAGGAAAATCAAGAGCTTGTATCTCTGTTGCGCGCGGCCGGTTGGACGCAGGCGCGAATTGCGAAGTACATCGGATGCGATGAGAAGACATTACGCAAGAATTTTTCCCGAGAGCTTGAACACGGTCTCGACATGATCGAGGGCATGGCTCTGGAAGTCACTTTCAAGAAAATGAAGCTCGGCAATTCGGTTGCGATCTCTCGCATCTTTGATGTGATCGAAAAGCAGGGCAAGCCAGCGGTTCCACTTCAGCCAAAGCCGGAGAAGGAAGAACGTCTCGGCAAAAAGGAAACGGCCAACCGCGAAGCGCAAACCGCTCATGAAGGGACTGAATGGGGTACGCTTCTTCAATAAAGGCAGAGTGGCAGTTCTCCTGTCCTGACTGGATCGAACGCCTGAAATCCGGCCGCTCTCTTGTTCCGGACCTCCCGATTGATGCTGACGAGGGCGAGCGGGCGGTAAAGATTTTCAACAAGCTGCGTCTGCCCGACGTGCCGAACCAGCCGACAATGGAAGTCGGCGCTGGGGATTGGTTCCGCGATATTGTCCGTGCTGTCTTCGGCTCCCTTGATGAGAATGGAGAGCGGCACGTTCGCAAGGTCTTTGGCCTTGTGCCAAAGAAGAATTCGAAGACGACAGGCGGCGCCGGAATTATGGTCACGGCTCTGCTGATGAACCGGCGCCCACGCGCCGAATTCCTGTTGATCGGTCCAACACAGGATATTGCCGATACAGCCTTTCAGCAGGCGATGGGCATGATCCAAGCTGATGAGTATCTGGATAAGCGCTTTCAGTGCATTGAGCACCAGAAGACCATCAAGGATCGCCTCAACAAGGCGAAGCTGAAGATTAAGACCTTCGACATGAAGGTGATGACCGGCGTTAAGCCGGTTGGCGTCCTGTTGGATGAGCTGCACGTCATGTCTGCCTATTCTTACGCATCTCGCGTCATGGGTCAGATCAGTGGCGGTCTCATTCCGAACCCGGAATCGTTCCTGATCATTATCACCACGCAGAGCGATGAACCGCCGTCAGGTCCTTTCAAGACGGAACTGCAGTATGCGCGCGGAGTCAGGGATGGAACCATAACCGGCGCGCGCACGCTTCCGATCCTCTATGAGTTCTCGGAAGCAATGCAGCTCAACAAGGAGTTTTGGCAGAACCCTCGCAATTGGCCGATGGTCCTTCCCAATCTCGGACTCTCAATAACCATCGATCGTCTGGTCGAAGAGTGGACAGAGGCATCGCAGAAAGGTGAGGAAGAGCGCCGCCGATGGGCGTCCCAGCATCTGAATGTCGAGATAGGGCTTGCCCTGCACGCCGATCGCTGGACCGGCGCCGACTATTGGGAAGCGGCAGAAGATGAGCGGATCACGCTCGAATATCTGCTGGAAAACTCGGATGCGATCACAGTCGGCGGTGATGTTGGCGGTCTCGACGATCTCTGGGGCATCGCGGCGATCGGCAGGCACAGGGTTACGCGGCAATGGATGGCGTGGATCAAGGCATGGTGCCACGAAGATGCCTTTCGTGCCCGCCCCGAGATTGCCGAGAAGCTCAGGGACTTTGCCAACGATGGAGACCTGGTCATCTGTACGCATCCGACACAGGATGCGGAAGAGGCTGCCGCCTTGATTGCCCAGATACGCGACAGTGGCCTGTTGCCGGAAGAAGACGGCGTCGGTGTCGATGCGTGGGGCGTTGCGGCTCTCGTCGAAGAATTGTCCCTGCACGACATTGTCGAGCCACAGGTTCGCGCGGTCCCGCAGGGCGGAAAACTGACCCCGGCAATTTTCGGAGCGGAGCGAAAGCTCAAGGACGGAACCTTGAAGCATTCCCGCTCCCGCTTGATGAATTGGTGCGTGGGGAACGCCAAATTGGAACAGCGGCCGACGCTGGTGATGATCGACAAGAAATCACCCTCGTCGAAAATTGATCCGCTGATGGCGTTCTTTAACGCCTTCATGCTGATGGCGCTCAATCCCGAAGCGGCCGGCGTCTCCGTATATGAGGATCGCGGCATCCTTGAAGTTGAGGTTGATTACCTATGAGCATCGCAGCACGACTTCGCGGAATGGGCAGCGCAATTGCTGGATATCTGACTCCGACTGCGGCTGCGGGCGGCTATCAAGACGGTGGCCCTTTGTCGTCGCCGAGTGGCTGGCTCATGCGTCACATCGCGCCGAAGTCAAAATCCGGCGTCTATGTGAGCGAGTATACTGCTCGCCACCTGCCGGTAGTTTATGCGTGCGTCAACCGTATCAGCAATCCGATCGCGCGCTTTCCGTTGCGCATGTATCAGACAATCGATGACCGGAAGAAGCGAGTTGTGACCGACAAGGATCACCCTTTTGCAACGGCGATCGGGCTGCGGCCAAACGAGTTCATGAGTTCACGCACGCTGCGCAAGACCGGTCAGGGCCATGCGCTTTTGTGGGGCAACGGCTATCTGGAGATCGAGCGTAACCGACGGGGCCAATCGGTCGGCCTCTTTCCGCTTCGTCCAGAGGTTACGGCGCCAGTTCGCGAGAATGGTAACCACTTCTTCCGCAGTTCAATCAACGGTCAGTCGATCGAGCTTGCGAGCGACGATGTGATTCACATCATGGATCAAAGCCAGGATGGATATGTCGGCCTGTCGCAGATCCATATGGCCCGCAATGCAGTGGGCATGGGGCTGGCACTGGAGGAGTTCGGCGGAAAATTCTTCGCTAACGACATGAAATCGGGCGGTTTCCTGATGCACCCCGGCAAGTTGAGCGCCAACGCCCGGCAAAACATCAAGAGCAGGGGCGACGGCAACGCGAACGCTGCCAGTCCTGCGAAGAGCTTGGAAGATCAGGGCGGCCTCGACAATGCGCACCGCGTCAAGGTGCTCGAAGAGGGCATGAAGTTCATTCAGACGACCATTCCTCCGGAGGACGCGCAATTCCTCGGTACTCGCGAGTTTCAGATCGCGGAAATTGCCCGCATCTACGATGTGCCCCTGATCCTGTTGCAGAGCCAGGAGAAGCAAACCAGCTTCGGCGCCGGGATCGAGCAGCTGATGATCGGTTTCGTTCGTCAGACCATCGATCCATGGATCAATGCATGGGAGGAGGAGCTGAATTACAAGCTCTTCACCGACTCAGAGCGTGCCAACGGTTATTACGTCAAGTTCAACATGAACGCGCTTTTGCGCGGGGACATGGCGGCTCGGGCTGACTTCTATCAGAAGCTCTTCGGGGTCGCTGGCCTGTCGCCGAACAATATTCTCGCCCTTGAGGATATGGACGATATCGGCCCCGCTGGTGACCATTATTTCGTGCCCTCCAATTATGTCACGTTGGAGCGTGCGACAGATCCAGACTATGCGCCTGGCACGGCGCAATCTCCCACAGGTCCGAACAATGCGACCGCATTTGGCGAGGAAGAGGAATGAGGTACGCTCATATCATCATGGCGCTGGCAGAAGAACGTTGGGCCATCCATCCGGACAAGCTGCAGGCCATTCTCGATTTCATGGCCGATCAGTCGTCGGGCTTGAAATACAGCGCTGAAGAGATCGAGGCCAAGATTGGCAAAGGGCAGGAACAGGCCGTCGCCCGTCAGGAAGGTAACGTCGCCATTCTTCCTTTGCGCGGCGTCATTGCCAATCGCATGTCGATGTTTGGCGATATCTCGGGCGGCACCAGTTCGGAAGGCTTCGGCCGCAACTTTCAAGGCGCGGTGCGTGACGACGGCGTGAAAGCCATCATTCTCGATGTCGATTCGCCGGGCGGCGTTGTCAGCGGCACGCCGGAACTGTCATCCATGATCTACCAGGCGCGCGGCACAAAGCCGATCATCGCTCATGTCAACTCCAACGCAGCCAGCGCAGCTTACTGGATCGCAAGCGCAGCTGACGAAATCGTCGTGACGCCGAGCGGCGCGGTCGGTTCGATCGGTGTTGTCGGCGTTCATGATGATCTGAGCGTCGCTCTTGAAAAGGCTGGCGTCAAAAAGACCATCATCAAGGCTGGCGAGTTCAAGACCGAAGGCAACCCCTTCGAACCGCTTTCCGACGATGCCCGCGCCCGCAAACAGGCGAAGGTTGATGCCAGTTACGATCAATTCGTTCGTGCCGTCGCCCGCAACCGCAACGTCTCGCTTGCGGCTGTTCGCGAGGGCTTTGGCCGTGGCGATATGGTCGACGCGGAGCCCGCGGTTGCCGAAGGCATGGCCGACCGGATCGGCACATTGGAAGACACGCTGCAGCGCTTCGGCGCTTCGCAATATGGAGCGGTGCCCCAAGGCAGACGACGCGCCTTCGCGTCTGAGCGCGAAAAGCGCGCCCTGATGCTCTGATCATCCCGACATTGTCGGTTTCCATCGCGCTCCAGGGGCAAGCCGGGCCTGGGCGATCTCTAGTCATGTCCCGGTACTCAGCAAAGAGAGGTTCCCATGCTGAAACAACTTCGTGAGAAGCGCGCAAAGCTTGTAGCTCAGATGCGCGGCATCATTGAAACCGCAGAGGCCGAAGATCGCGACCTGACTGCCGAAGAGCAGCAGAGCTTCGACGATATGCAGGCCGAAAGCTCCGCTCTCGAAAAGCGAATCAGCCGTCTTGAGGGCGTCGAAACTGTCGAAAATGCTCTCAATCAGCGTGTCGACGCTCATTCTCGCCGCAGCCCGATCGAACGTGCCGGCGGCGCAGAGGCCAGTCGCGAATTTGAGAATATGGGCCAGTTCTTGAATGCTGTTCGCTTCAATCCGAACGACCAGCGCCTGAACTTCGTCGAAGGTGTCGGCGCGGCTGGCGAGGGTGATGATCGTCGTGCTGAACAGCGTATGGACAATGACGCTCAGGGCGGCTTCATGGTCCCGCAGCAGTTCAGCCAGACCATCATGAGTGTCGAGCCGCAGGATGCGCTTGTTCGTCCGCGCGCAAACGTCATTCCGGCCGGTTCTCCTCCGGATGCCGGCATCACCATGCCGACACTCGATCAGTCGGGTGCGGCACCTGGTAATGTCTTCGGCGGCATGACCTTCGACTGGATCGAAGAGGGCGGCGACAAGCCCGAAACGGATGCAAGCCTTGGCTCCGTCAGCCTGGTTCCGAAGGAAATCGCCGGCTTCGTCACGGTCACCGACAAGCTGCTGCGCAACTGGGCAGCGTCCAGCACGTTCCTGACAAACCTCATGCGTGGTGGCGTGGCGGCGGCCGAAGACTTCGCATTTTATCGCGGTGACGGCGTCGCCAAGCCGCTCGGCGTCCTCAACGCCCCTGTGACGAAGTTCATTCACCGCGCGGCCGCAAATCAGGTCTCTTATGAGGATCTGGTTGCCATGGTGGCCGTTCTGCTGATGCGTGGTGGCTCGCCGGTTTGGTCGGCGCCGCAATCGGCTCTCCCGCAGTTCGCCACCCTGAAAGATCCGCAGGGACGTTACATCTGGCAGGCGAATGCGGTCGGCGGCTTCGCTGGCACACTGCTCGGCTATCCACTCCGCTGGAACAACCGCGCGCCTGGTCTCGGCCTGAAAGGCGATATTCTCCTTGCCGATTGGTCGAACTATCTCATCAAGGACGGTTCCGGCCCCTATGTCGCGGCTTCCGAGCACGTCAAGTTCACGCAGAACAAGACCGTGATCAAGATCTTCTGGAATGTCGATGGCGCGCCCTGGATGAATGCGCCGTTCAAGGAAGAGAACGGTTACGAGGTCTCTCCCTTCGTCGCGCTCGACGTTCCGGGCTAACCGCTCGCGTCAGGCTTGGCGCATTCAGCGCCAAGCTCCCTACCTCCCATCACCCCATCAAAGAGGATACCGCAATGCGCGATCTCGCAACTCATCTCGCCGTCAAGCGCGCCATCAGCCCGGCCGCCGCGATCACCGACAATACCCCGCTCGTTTCCGCGATCGTTGATCGCTCCGGATACGACAAGTTCATGTTTGCCATCCTGACCGGCCAGCTGGCCGATACCGACGCCACCTTTACGGTGCAGGTCGACCACGGCAATGATCCGGCTCTTGCTGATGCTGCGCCCGTTCCCGACACGCAGCTGACGGGCACCGAAGCTGCAGCCGGCTTCAACTTCAGCGCCGACGATCAGACGCGGAAGATCGGCTATGTCGGCCCGAAGCGTTACCTTCGCCTGACGATCACGCCAGCAGGCAACACGGGCAGCGCCTTCATTGCTGCCATCGCGATTCTGTCGGCTTCCCGTTACGAGTGACAGGCTCGCACTTCCCTCCCGAAAGCATACCGCCCTTGGCGGTGAACCGAGGATAGTCCCATGAGCAAAGATCTGATTGTGCTTGCCGAGTGTGTCGACAAGCGAAACGGCCGACGCTTTCAGCGTGGCGAAACCTTCGACCCGATTCCCGGCGTTGAGCAGGCGAAGCGCCTGATCATCGCCGGATGCCTTCCACAGGGCGCTTACAGGCTGGCCGTAGATGCCGAAGACGACGAAGATGATCGTCAGGATACTGAACTTCAGCAGGCGCTGAAGACAGCGCAGGACGCTGACCAAGCGGTAACCGACGCTCAGGCCACTTTTGACGCGGCCGCTGAAGATGCTAAGCCCGTCGCCAAAACGGCGCTCGACGAAGCAAAGGCAGCCGCCAAGGCGGCGCAGGCCGCCCTGAAAAAGCTGACGAAGTGAGCCAACCATGACTATTCGCGTGATCGAGCCACCGCATCCGTTTCTGACGCCAGCCGATATAGACAACGTGGATCAAGAAACGATTGATGCTGTCGTCGGCGAAATCGACGGGCCTGACGGCTGGCTGGGTCGCGCGATTGGCGCTCAAACTCTTGAATGGTCCTTTGCTGAATGGCAGGGCCGTAATTTGCTGCTGCCATGCGCGCCTGTAATCGAGATCGTCAGTGTTTCATGCACCGACACGAAGGGCGTCGAGCACACCGTTGATTCCGTCAACTACGCCAAAACGGGCGATTATTTATGGTTCAAGCCGGTCTGGCATATGCCTTCGCTTGGCTGCTATCCGGAGGCGGTTCGCATTCGCTATCGTGCCGGCTACGACAATCGTCCGGTTGCTGACGGGGGAACAGGCCCTATCCCGGCGCAGATCCGCAAGGCCGTCAAGCTGACTTGCCAGTATCTACAGGCGATCGGAAAGGACGATCTGTTTTTGCAGGTCGACGAGGTTGATGGCGTCGGCCGCAGACAATATGTCGTGTCGGAAACGGCGGCGAAGATCATTCACGATGCGGCGGAAAGGCTGCTGGGCGGGATGAGGCACTACGCATGACGCCGGCCGAAGCCATTGCCTCGCTCGATGCCAGCCTGAAGGCCAACGGCGCCCGCATCAGCGTTTATCGATACATCGGCGCGGTCGGCAAAGATGCGCCGAAAAATCAGGTGACCGACGTACCCGCCTTCGTGCGCGCCGTCAGCGCTGACCAGTTGGTCGGCAATATCGATCAAACCGGCTTGAACATCGTCCTTAGCCCGACGTTGCTGGCCGATCTCGTGCCGCTCAAAAAGGGCGACAAGCTCCTGATCGACGGCCGCGAGCGCAATATCGAGCTGGTTAAGCCGATCCACATGCAGACGACGCTGGTCCGCATCAATCTGGTGGTCATCGGCTGATGGCCGGTTTCGACGCCTTCGATCGCGAGATCAGGCTAGCTACGGCAGGACTCGAGGCGAAAGACATCAGCGCCGCCCTTGCCGCCTTCGCGCGCCAGCAGCTGGCCGATGCGATCTCGGCGGGCGCAAGCCCGGTCTATGACCTCTATGTCAACGGTCGGCCGGCACAGTCGGAAACCGAGGTGCAGGCGCCTGGTCCGATTGTCTATGAGTTTGCGCTGTGGGAACCAGTCGTAACCTTCGCACTCGACGAGCTGCGCAGCCGCTCGCCGTCAAAATCCGGACGGTTCCGCAGTTCGTTCATCGTCATTGCGCAGCAGCGCATTGTCTCGGATTACGATGGCATCCCGGCGCGCGCTGAAGTGATCATTACGAATTTCCAGCCCTATATCCGCAAGATCGAGGGCGGCTTGGGCAATGCCAAGGGCAAGCGCTACCAGGTGTTTGATGGCACCAAGCGCGCTCTCGCGCGCCGTTTCGGCAATGAGGGCCGTAACACGCAGGCCGCGTTCACCTTCGAAACGAAGTGGCTTTCCATCTCGGGAGGTGTCCACCCGGATATTCCTTATATCCTGAAGGGCCGCCAGCGGCTCGGAGCCGGCGCAAAGGCCTATGGCCGCCGCAAGGATCGCGAAGCCGGCCAGCCCATCACCTATCCCGCCGTTGTCATGAACATGGTGTTTTGATGCCTTCCGCCTTCGACGAGTTTCACGACCATCTGACTGCCTCATGGGCGGAAACGGATCTCGTTTTCGAGAATGAGAATTACGAGCTTCCGGACGTGCCGACAGAGTTTGTCTATGTCGAGTTCGTCAGCGACGGCAGCTCGCAGGATACCTTCGGCGATCCTGGTGCCAACGAATGGCTTGAGGGCTTCGGCATCTATCTTCACGTCATGACGCCGAACGGAGCCGGCAGTCAGCGGGCGCGCCAGATTGGCGGCCGCCTTGCATCATTGTTCCGCGAGCAGCCGCTTGGCGCCATGTGGTTTCGCTCGATCTCGATTGGCGCAGGCGAGCCGGGCCGCACCTTCGGCAATTACTACGCAATGACGGTGTCGATCTCGGGCGACCGACGCGACATCACTTCGCAGTTCAACCCTTAAAACTGCCCTGTAGGGCCTTCATCAGGAGACAGATCATGACCGTTGCTGACGGCTCACAGACCCGGCTTGCCTATGTGCTTGAAACCTCGCCGGGCATCATCCCCGCTACACCGGAGTGGCAGACGCTTCGCTACGTCAGCGAGACGCTTGCGCTGAACAAGCAGACCGACATTCCCGACGAGATTACGGGCGGCCGTGACGTGACTGACATCGTCGATGTCGGCCGCTCGGTGACCGGTGGCATCAATACGTTGCTGAGCTACGGCACGTTTGACGATCTTCTGGCCGGTCTTTTCTGCAATGATTGGAACGATGATGTTTTGATCAATGGTCGCATGGCAAAAACCTTTGCCTTTGAAAAGACCTTCGATCTCGGCGCCAGCAAGGCATACGACCGTTATCTTGGCGTGCGCATGAATTCGCTCGATCTCAGCTTTCAGGCAAAACAGTCGGTGACTGCCAACTGGAATGTGATGGGTCTCGACGTGGCCGATCCGGCCGCCGCGATCGTTGTCGGCGCTGCCTATCTGCCGGCGACGACGACGCCCGTTCTCAACGCGGCCCTGAATATCGGCTCGCTGGTTCTCGGCGGGATCGCCGCGTCTCCGAAACTTCAGTCGGCCAGCATCACCATCAATAACAACATTTACGCCAACGATATCATCGGCTCGTATGCGCCCTATAGCCATGGCCTTGGCCGCTTCGATTGCTCTGGCAGTGTTACCGCATTGTTCGAGAGCATCGACCAGTACAAGGCGATCATCGATCACGTGGATCTGTCGCTGGCGCTGACGCTCGGCGCCGTGGCGAACAGCCGCTACACGCTGACGCTCGAAAAGATCAAGGGCATGAACGGCAATCCGCAGGTGTCCGGTAACAATCGAGCCGTGACGCTGACAATGCCGTTTACCGCGAAATACGGCCCGACCATCGGCGCCAGCATGAAGATCGAGCGCAACGTCGCCTAACGGCGAACAAAGATCCGCACCCGACGCGGTCAATCTTCAGTGCACTGAACGGCCCGGCATTGTCGGGTGCCGGGCCACCCCTTCCGACAAAGGATTTCCATCATGGCAACTAAGACAGCAGACCTCGAAAGCTCCATCAAGGTCGTTTCACTCGCATCGCTGAAGCGAGACCAGGTGCGCGAGGAAAAGGGCGATTGGATCGAATCCGATACGCTGCCCGGCGTTTCCTACAACGTGTCTTCGCTCAACAAGACGGCTTTCACAAACGCTCGCGATCTCATGTATCAGCGTCTGAACAAGGTCTACCGCAGAAAACCCATTCCGCAGGAAGTCTTGAGGGTCGAACTCGGCAAGCTCTTCCACCTGCATATCCTGCATGACTGGAAAGGCCTTGATGTCGCTTACACGCCAGAGATTGGCCTGACGGTGCTGACTGACCCAGGCTATCGCACGGTTTTGGCTGATATTGAAAGCGCCGCAGCCCGTGTCGCGGAAATCGACATCGAGTTCGTCGAGGGTGCGTTGGGAAACTGATTAAGGCGTTTCGCGCCAGAGAGCTGCGCCAAGGGACGGCCGAAACAGATACCTGGATCGCCGAGATTGCCGCAGCTTATCCCGAAGAGGCATGGACCGAGACGGCCCTAGAAGACACAACGGATGAGGTCGAATACGAGCTATGGTTCGACCTCTACTTTCGTGCCTGGGATCGCCTTCGCTACGATCGCTTCTATGGTGCCTTTGGTGGCGAAAGCCCGATCTCATATTCGGCGGTCAGCCAATATGCTCGCGATCACAATATCGCGGACAATGATCACGAGATCTTCGTGACCTTTATGTCGGCGATAGACGCCGAATACCTCTCCATTGCTGCGGAACGTCAAAAGCAGCGGCAGCCAAGCCGCTGAGCGCTTCCGCAGCGCCCTCCCTGAAATCTGGATCATCCCATGGCCGTAGAGCTTCGCAGTCTCCGCATCTCTGCCGATTTCGATGCCGCCGCCTATGTTCGCGGCGCGCAACAGAAGGTCGCGGCTGACAAGAGCATGGTGGCGTCGAGCAACGAAGCGGCTGCAGCGGCGGTGCGCGTCTCAACCTCCAATGATGCCGTCAACATCAAGGTTTCGTCGACGGTCAGCGCCCTGGAGCGTTTGAGCCGTCAGTATGTCGACGGCTATGGTGCTGCGCAGAAGTTCAATTCTGAGTTGCTGCGGCTTGCCAAGGCGTCCGATACGGGCACGGTATCCGCCGAGCAGCTGCAGCGGATCTACACCGGCGTATCGCAGCGCTTCGGCCTTACGGCGAATGCGACCGATCTCGCCGCACGCGGCTTCACTGGCCTTGCTGCCGCGATCGATACGGTCAATGCGAGCCTGCGCGAGCAGCAGCAGGCCGCGGCCGCCGCGACACGCATCGCTGAGCTGCAGCAGAAGTTCGACCCTGCTGCCGGTGCAGCCGCACGCCTTAGCACCGAGCTGAATGATTTGGCGGAAGCCGAACGTCTCGGCGTTCAGATTGCTGGCGGGTATGAATCGGCGCTCGATCAGCTGATCAACAAATTCGATGCCGGCTCGGCCGCGATCCGCCGCCAGGCGGAAGAATACGCCGCTCTCGCCAGAGCCGCACGTCAGGCACAAGCTGCCGATCAGGTGCAGGGTCAGTTCAACCGTGTCCTGAGCGTCCGCGATCCGCAGGAATTTAGCGGCACAGCGCGCCAATCCGCATCAGTCTTCAGCGATCAGCTCGACCAGATGGACCAGCAGGCGCGCGCCAATGCGGCCGCGATGCAGTTGGCTGAGCAGGAGGCTGATCGCTACGCCAAGGCTGCAATCGACCTTCGTGGCGAGCTGGACCCCCTTTGGGCCGCACAGCGCAGACTGAACGACGAGTTGGAGCTTTACAATTCTCTGGCTGCGAAGGGGCTTATAAGCACCGAAGAGCTGGCGAAAGCGCAAAGCATGGCCCGCGCGAAAGTTACGGCAAACTCCAATCAACCTGGCAAGGGGATTTCTGACGGGGCTCAGCGTGCCAACGTTTCAAACATCGGCTTTCAGCTACAGGATATCGCGACCACGGGCGCATTCATGCCGTGGCAGACAGTAGCGCTGCAGCAGGGTCCGCAGCTTGCCTCCGCATTTTCAGGGCAGAGTGCCGGACAGGCAGTCAAATCTCTTGGCGCCGCTCTCGGCGAAGTCTTGAGCCTGTCTTCGCTTGCCGCCATCGGCTTTGCCGGCGCGGCCGCAGCTGCCATTCACTACTTCAGCACTGCATCATCCAGCGCCAAGACACTCGAAGACGCTCTGAAGGCGCAGAACGATAGTCTCAAGATCCTGAAGGAAACCTATCATCAGGTTGCTGATGCCAGCAATATTTCCCCTAATCTAGGAGGTAATAGCCGAGCTAACGCCAGCCTGCGTTACAATGATGCGGTCGCACAAGCCGTTGCCCGACAGGAGTCCAACAAGTACATCGCGCAATTGAGTGGCACTGGCGGATTTTTCTCGCCCTTGACGGGCGCCGGTACGCCTATTTCGGGACTTCAGAACCTGCAGGGCTACCAGAAAGTCTATCAGGGTCCGGTCAACGAATATTTGAACAGGATTCGAGCTGGTGGATCATCCGATCCAAATGGCCTGCATCAGTCGATCGACAGCATATATCAATCCACCGTGCGGCAGCAGCCTGATGTTGCGGCTGAACAGTGGAAGAGCGCCGCCGATGCGGCCGAAAGTTTGGTGCAGAACGCCCTTTCTGTCGACTCGACCATCAAAGTGCTTGGGGCTGACGGCAAGGAAGCAGCTCAATCCGTGAAGCCCTTTCAGGACGCCATTGTACGCCTGAAAATCGGCATTGCCGACAACCGCGCAGATTTCGCCAAGTTCGCCGAGGAGATCGAGGCCATCGGCAAGGCGACGGGCCTGACAAGGGTGGCGGACCAGATCATCGTTATGGGCAAAGACCTGAGCGACTACTATCAGGTCATGCAGCAGGTCAAGATCGAGCAGGACAGGCTGTTTAGCGATGTTGGCCCTGGTGGTCGGATCACCTCTCAGGGACCGACCAGTCGCGCCGACAATGACAATTATAGCCGATGGCTGTCTGAGCAGCAGCAGACCATGCGTCAGTCTCAGCGCAGCTTTTTGGCTGAGACGCTGAGTCTCAATGCGCGCTCGCCACAAGAGCGGCGCACCGCAGCAATGGCGCAGGCGCGTCTGGAAGTGGTGCCGGGCGAAGGCGTGCAGGCCAAGAACCAGCGCGTCAACATGGCCGGTCAATCGGCTTACATGGCGGCCTACACACAGCAAAAGGAGGCGCTCGACGATTTCGAGCGTTCGCTTCAGAAGGCCAACGATGACCAGCAATTGCAGATATCACTGATCGGCAAGAGTGGCGCCGCAGCGGAGCAGGTCCGCGCTCAATACGAGTCGATGGCGCAGCTCCGTTCAATCGCCAATCGCAATGGCGTAACGGAAGAGCAGGAATTTCAGCGGATCTTTGCCAAGCAAATCGACCTGATCAGGTCGGCATCAATTGAATATGGCAAGTTGGCCGAGTCCCGCGCCCGCACTCAGCTATCCGACAACGTCCAGTTCCAGCAAGATCAGCTTGGTCGCTCGCCGCAGCAGCGGACGATCGCCGAACAGCAGCGCTCTGCGGGCCTGCCGATTGACTTCCTTTCGCCACAGGCAAAGCAGATTGCTGACCTCGATACGGCGCAGCGACAGCGGGAGATGGATAGGCAGCGCGCCTCGTATGAAGCGCAGATCGCAACGATCGGTGCGCGCACCTCTGCCGAGCGGATCGCTGCAGCCCGAAAGACGGCCGAAGCACAAGCGGGCGACAACGACACGGAGCCGGAGAAGCGGCAGAAGGCTGATCAGGCTGAAAGCCTCGCTCGCGCACAGGAAGCGCGCCAGCTTGCCGATGCGCAGCGCGAACGGCTGCTATCGCTCAATCAGTCCGTCGCGGCGCAACAGCAGGAAGTCTCGCTGATCGGCAAGACCATCGGCGAAGCGACGGCGCTCCGGACGGCCTACGAGCTGATTTCACAGCTGCGCATGGAAGCGGCGAAGAACGGCACGCAGGTCGACGAAAAAGAGATCGAGATGATCCAGCAGAAGGCGCGCGAGCTTGGCCGCCTGGCTGAACTTTACGCCAAGGCCAGCCTGCGCAACGATCTGTCCTTTGAGCGCGACCAGCTTTTCCGCTCGGATGGCGACCAGCAGATTGCCTCGCGCCTCCGTTCGTCCGGCTTGCCTGTCGACCTGAACTCTGCCGAAGCGAACGCCATTCGCGATAACATGAAAATTCAGGAGCTGCGCGATGGCGTGAAGGGCTTCTTCAGCGATTTCCGTGATGGCTTGCTGCAGGGCGATAGCCTCGGGCAGTCCCTCGGCAATGCGATCCTGAAGGCCTTGACCAACGTTGCGACGAAGATCACGGATTCGCTATTTACCGATCTGACCAATGCGATCCTTGGGAGCGGCAAACCGGGTGGCGGCGGCCTTCTCGGCTTGCTTGGCATCGGCTCGTCTCAGCCAGCAGCAAATGACAATAAGGTTGTAGCTGACACGACGCTGAGCGCGGTTCTCGGCATCCCTGCAGCCGCAAACCAGAACTTACCCGGCAACATGAATGCTTATGGTGCTGCCATTCGCGGCATCGAGAGCGGCGGCAACTATTCGGCCCTTGGTCCTGTTCTGTCTTCCGGTGATCGGGCCTATGGTGCCTATCAGGTCATGGGCGCCAATATCCCGTCATGGACCAAGGGCGCGCTTGGCTCTTCCCTGTCGCCTTCGCAGTTCCTCGCCAGCCAGAGCGCGCAGGACGCTGTCTTTAATAAATACTTTGGGCAGTCGCTTTCGAAGTTCGGCAACCCGCAGGATGCCGCCAGTGTCTGGTTTACCGGCCGCCCCTTGGCGCAGGGTGCCGGAGCCAGCGACATCTTTGGCACGACAGGTTCGTCTTATGTCGACAAGTTCAACACCTCGCTTGGCAGGCTCGATTCCACCGTCACATCAGCGACCGGAAGCGTCGGCGGCCTTTCCTCGGCGACCGGTTCTGCTGCCGATGGCCTGACGAACTTCGGCGGCGGCCTCAATCAGTTCGGTCAGCAGCTTTCCTCTAGTATTTCCTCTGGATCTGGCGGCGGCGGTGGCGGCGGACTGTTCGGATGGGTCGGCAAGCTCTTCGGCTTTGGCGGCAGTAGCGGCGGCTTCGATATCGGTTCGGGTGCGACACCTGTTACCGGCTTCGATCCCTTTGCCGCCTACGCTGGCGCCGGTTTTGCAGGTGGCGGCTACACCGGCCCCGGTGGCAAGTTTGAGGAAGCCGGCACGGTCCATCGCGGCGAAATCGTCTGGAGTCAGGATGACATTGCGCGTTGGGGCGGTGTCGAGAATGTCGACCGCATGCGCATGGGTCGCCCTGCCTATAGCGGCATGCCGCGCTACGGCTATGCGGATGGCGGTATTGTCGGCGCACCGCCGCGGCGCTCGACGATCGGCGATGCAACAGAGCGTCACCAGCAACGGATGGAACGGTCTGCATCCGCTGTCGATGTCGGCGTGGGTGTGTCGGTCGACGAAGAAGGCAACCTCAAGGCCTACGTGAAGAGCGTATCGCGCCGCGAGGCGGAAGCAGCAAGCACCGCTGCGGTTACAGACTTTAGCCGCAACCGGATGCCGTTGCGCCTGCAGGAGATCAATCGCTCCCCGAGGAAGATCGGATGACCGTTTCCTATCCATATTCCCTGGCCTACTTCGCCGACATCCTCCGGATCTCAAGCGTGATCTGGGATGTGCAGCGCAACGACCAGTTTTCGGGAACGGGAGATGGCCGCGTTTGGCAGGCAGAGCTTGCGACACCGCTGTGGATCGGCACGGTCAGCCTGATCAAGATGGAGAACGACGCCGCCAAGCAGATCGCCGCCATGATCCGCAAGCTGCACGGCGCGCAGGAGGCGATGTTTATCTACGATCCCCTGTCGAAGTATCCGCAGTTCGATCCCGATGGCAGCATCATCGGAACGCGGGTCGTGACGATCGGGGCTGTTGCGGCGGATCTCGACGGCCTGAGCCTGCGGAACCTGCCGCCAGGCTATCGGCTCACGGTCGGCGACAAGATGCAGATTGCCTACAGCGCCAACCCGACCCGCTATGCCTTCCTTGAGGTGTCGGAAAACGTTGTTGCGGATGGACAGGGTACAACGCCGGTCTTTGGCGTCTTTCCGCATGTCTCTGCCGGCATTGCTGCCAATCTGCAGGTTACGCTGGTGAAGCCAGCGTGCCGGTGTGTCGTCGTTCCCGGCAGCCATAACCCCGGCACGGCGGCAAAGATGCATACCGAAGGCGCGGGCTTCAAGGTTATTCAGAAGAAGTAATCATGAAAAATCTAGTTCCGAATTTCACCGCAGCCCTTCAAGCTGCGCGCGATGAAGGCTTGTCGACGCGCAGCCTCGTCTATTTTTCCGTCAAGAAGTTTGACGGAACGCCGGTTGAGCTGGGCCTTTGGACCGGCGACGAGGATATCTCGATTTCCGTTGTCTCTGGCGTGACCGGCCTGGTGGTGACCAGAAACTATTACGGCAATGGGCTGGTGACCGATATCGATCCGATCCCGCGCGTTTCCGATCTGAGCATTCAGACCATCACGGTCACCCTCAGCCAGATCCCTGATGTCACGCAGCAGCTGGTGCGCGGCTACGATATCAGGCTCGGGAAGGTCGAAATTCACCGGGTTGCCCTGCATCCGAAGAGCCGGCGCCCCGTTTCCATGCCGGAACTGGAATTCATGGGCGAGATCGACGGCTCGCCCATCGATACGCCAGCTGTCGGCGAAGACGGCGGCATTGATATCCGTTGCGTGTCCGACGCCATTTCGATGCTCGAAATCAAGAATCCGCTGAAGTCATCCTATGAGGGGCAGAAGCGGCGCGGCGGCGACGAGATCGGCAAATATGCCAGCACCGTCGCCACCTGGGATATTCCATGGGGCAAAAAGAAATGATCGAAGCTCTATCCCGCCGTCCCGACTGGCGCTCCCGCATGGCTGCGGCGATCGACATCGTCAAGCATCGCTCCTTCGGCTGGCGCGACTGCGATTGCGTCTCAGGTCTTGCTGCTCCGCTGGTGACCGCCATGACCGGCGTTGACCTGTTCGCACAGCACGCCGGCCAATATACCGACGCCGACAGCGCCTATCGCCTTATGCAGGATCTTGGCTTTGACGACCTTGCCGACCTCGTCGGCAGCTTCCTGCCGGAACATGAGCATATCTCGCGTGCCTCCATGGGCGATATCGCGGCCATAGAGGTCCCGACCCGCTTCAGGCATGCGCTCGGCATCGTCGATGGCGAGCGCATTTTCGTGCTTTCGGAGACCGGCTTCGGCACGGTCGATCTGCTGACCGCCGCTCGGGCCTTCAAGGTCGGATAAATCATGAAGCTCTTCATTCTCGTCCTGAACGTCATCGGCTTCTGGCTGATGGCGGACCCGGCGCATGCCGATCCGATCATCACCATGATCGCGACCGCCATCGCAAAGGGTGGCATCGGCGCGTTTCTCATCAAGACGCTGGTTAGTACGGTCCTGACGCTCGGCGTGTCATTGCTGCAAAAGGCGATGCAGAAAAAGCCGGAGCAGGAAACCGGCGTCAAGATCGAGGTCCGCATGGGCGACGATCTGCCCATGTCGTTCCTGTTGGGCAAATACGCGACGGCCGGCAAGCGGAAATATATCAACACCTGGGGCGACGACGGCAAGACGCCGAATGCCTACCTGGTCGATGTGCTGGAGATCGGCTGCATGCCGAGCTTCGCCGGTCCGTTGGGACTGACCAGCGTCTGGTTTGATGACCAGAAATGCGGCGTCCGGTGGGATCAGCCGCACCCGGACGGTCGCGGCTATCCTGTCGTCGAGTACCGGGACCGAAAGGGCAATGATTATCTCTGGATAAAATACCTCGACGGCACACAGGGCCTCGATCCCTACCTGTTTGCCAAGTTCGGCGCAGATCCGGAGCGGCCGTGGCTGCCGTCGATGATCGGTCGCGGTTGCCAGCTTGTTATCGTGACCGCACGCTATAATTCCGATTTCTTCTCTGGCGTGCCTGCCGGCGTATTTGAGCCGCATCCATTGCCGCTTTACGACGTAAGGAAGGATTCGACCAATGGCGGCTACGGCTCGCATCGTTGGGGCGATGTCTCCACTTACGAGCCGTCCACCAACAACGCGGTGGTAGCCTACAACATCATTCGCGGCATTTATTATAATGACGAGTGGATGTTCGGCGGCCAGAACCTCGCGCCGCATCGCCTGCCGGCGTCGAACTGGATCGCCGCGGCGAATGAGTGCGATCGTCAGATTGATCTTGCGGCTGGCGGCACGGAAAACCAATTCAGGGCCGGATATGAGGTGACCGGCGATGATCAGCCGCTCGATGTCGTCGATACCTTGCGCGGCGGATGTTCAGGCCGTCTCGCGGAAAATGGCGGCATCTTCAAGATGCTCGTCGGCGGTGTCGGCTCACCGGTCTATAGCTTCACCGACAATGAGATCCTTGTCACCAAAGGGCAGAGCTACGATCCGTTCCCGACGCTGAGCGCAACCTATAATGCCGTCGAGGCAACCTATCCGGAGCCTGCCGAAAAATGGGCGATGAAGGATGCGCCCGCCCTTTATAACGCGGATCTTGAAGCTGAAGACGGCAACCGTCGCTTGCCAGTTGGCCTGAAATTTCCGTCGACGCCCTTTGCAACGCAGGTCCAGCGCCTGATGCGTGCAATGATTCTGGACTATCGGCGCTTCCGCACCCACCAGTTCTACCTGCCGCCAGAAGCCTATGCGCTGGAGGCAAACGATGTCGTCGCGTGGTCGTCGACAAGCCAGGGCTATAACAACAAGAAGTTCATCGTCGTTCAGATCGACGGTCATCCGGACACAAATCAGCTTGTCACGCTGAAAGAGGTCGACCCGTCAGATCATGATTGGAGCAAGAATTTCGAGCTGCCGACGACGATCGGCTGGACCGGCTCTATATCGGCGCCGCCACAGCCCATGCAGGGCTGGTCAGTGCAGAAGGAAATTATACGGGACGCGAACGGCGTGCCGCGCCGGCCAGCGATCCGCGTTAGCTGTACGCCGGATCTCGACGACGTTTTGCAGGTTCAGGTTACGGTCCAGCTGAAGGCAAGCGGCAACATCGTCTTTGACAGCACCTCCTATCCCTATGCCGAGCCGTTCAGCTGGCTGGTGTCGGGTGACTGGTGCCTGCCGTCGACTGCCTACCAGGTGCGCGGCAAGCTCATACCCTATACGAACCGCCCGACCCTGTTTTCCGATTGGATTGATGTCACTACGGATGACACGCGGCTGTCGATCTCGGAACTGACGGCAGACATCATCGCGGCATTTGCCAAGCTGCAGGACTGGATCAACGACGAGCTTCCGGATCAGATCCTCGAAAACGCGCAGGCGATCCTCGACGAGGTGCAGGCGCGCGTTGATGCGATTGCCTCCGAGGAATCGCAGCGGGTGGCCGGCGCCTTGGAAGCGTCGAGCCGCTATCGGGATCTGGTCAGGGAAATCGCATCGATCCGCGACTATGCCGCCGATCTCGCCAATGCATCCTATACGCAGAAGGAACAGCTTCGCCAGTCGCTGACCGCGCGCATCGGCGATGTCGTCGCCAACTTCACCGATCAGATCACGGTCGCGGTCTCGGCCAATGCCGCGCTGGCGCTTCGCGTCACGACGATCGAGGCCGGAACGGGCAGCCTGCAGGCGCAGATCACGCAGGTTGATCGGGCGCGAGCCGATGACTATCAGGCTCTGTCCGACCGCATGTCGCTGCAATCGGCCGGCACGGATAATCAGTTCGATCCGGCCGCAAATGCGCTCTGGACCTTCGACACGACCGTGCTCGGCTGGACAGGCAACGGTAATCCCACGGTCGCGAACGGCTTCCTGCGTCCAGCGGACCATGCGACTGATCCTTATGTGCTATCTCCGACTGGCCTTGGCGTCGTGGGTAATGCTTCGCGGCAGATCCGCGCCCGCATCCGCCGAACAGGCGCACCGGTTTGGGAGGGTATCGCCTGGTGGAAGGCAGCTTCCGATGCGGGATGGGATATCGCGCGCCAGCTGGTGCTGAGTGCACCTGATTTCAATCTCGACGGCGTGGCGCTGGTCACCTTCAACATGGCCTGGTCGGGAACGATCGACCAGATCCGCATCGATCTCTCGTCGGCACAAACGGCGACGGACTATTTCGAGTTCGACTGGATCGCCATCGGCTCGCCGTCGCCAGGCGCTTCGCGTGCCGAGCTGGCGGCCGAACAACAGGCGCGCGCTTCCGGCGACAGTGCCAATGCGCAGGCAATAACCTCCCTGCAGGCACAGCTTGCGACCACAAACGGGACGGTACAGGCCAACTCGACCGCGATCGGCAGCTTGAGCGGTACGGTGACCGCGCTTGGCAACACGGTGTCGGCGCAGGGGCAGTCGCTCACGTCCCTGTCGCAGACCGTCGACGGCAAAGCCAGCATCGAGAGCGTCAATCAGCTCGCCAACGATGTCGAGGCATTGGGCGGTGGCGTCGGCATAACGAGCATCGGCCAGTCGGTCGCGGCGATCCGCAACAGCCTGCTTCCGCAGTCGATGCAAGGCGTCGATCAGGACTTTGCCAACTTCCTTGACAAGATGAATGGGCAGGCGGCCGTTTCCCTTGTCGCGCAGACCCTGACATCGCAGATCACGCTGACGCAAACGAGCCTCGACATTCTATCTCAGGCCGTGACGCAGGTGCAGGCGACATTGCCGGGGCTAGCGACTTCGGCCGCCTTAACCGCGCTTACCAGCCGTGTGACGGCTGCCGAGGACTCGATCACCTCGCAATCGCAGGCGATTACGTCGATACAGGCGGCATTGCCGGGAAAAGCCGAAGCCAGCGCGCTCAATTCCCTGTCGCAGACGGTATCGCAGCAGGGGAATACCCTCTCGTCACAGGGGCAGGCCATTACCAGCCTGCAGAACTCGATCACCGGCAAGGCCGATGCATCGGCCCTGCAGAGCCTGCAGACGACGGTCAATCAGCAGGGCGTCGATATTCAGTCGGCGGCCAGTGCCTTGACGCAGGTCACGGCGACCGCCAACGGCGCGACCGCCGATGCAAAGTTCAAGATGGAAGTGGTTGCAGGGCCGGCCGGCTATACGCAGATCGGTGCGCAGGCCCGCTATGATAGCGGTTCCGGTTATAAGGCAGTCGGCTGGTATGCGCGGGTTCCCGCCGATCCGAACGCGCCGGCAGGCTTCTATGTGCAAGCCAGCCAGTTCGGCTTGATCGATAATGGAGCCGTGCCTTTCGCGGTCTCGGGCGGCGTCACCTACCTGGTCAACGCCAATATTCAATACGCAGATATCGGCACGCTGCAGGTCGGGCGCAGCAACATCCGGAGCGGGTCGATTTCGCGCGTCGACTACAATGCTCTCGGTGTCGCAGGCATTGGCACTACCAACACGCCGATTACCGGCTTGACCGCTCCCCACGGTGAAAACGTCGGCGCCTGCATCGTGCACAGCGCCTTCAGCCTTGCCGGTGACGGCGTCTACGTCAACAACGTCCAGCAGCCGGTTCAGGTCGTTATCTCGATCTGGGACAACATCAATAACGCCTACACGGCGGTCATTGAGCACAACTTTATGGGGCGCAGCCATTTCGCCCACGAGTTCAACTTCACCCCGCCGAGCTGGATCACATCGACGACCTTTCGTTTCGATGTCCGCGTCGTGTCGGGGAGCAACGTCACCGCGAACAATCGCACCATTCGTATTCTTTCCCTCTACGGAAGATAGGAGAAATCATGCCGAGCACGGTCCCGATCAATGATCTTGTTGCCCTGCAGGAACAGGCGGCGCTCGCCGAATACTACCGCAATCGAAGCCTCATTCAGGCGCAGGCAATATTCGATCTTCAGGAGCAGAATGCAGCCCTCACAAACGAGCTGCAAAGCCTCAAGGCGAGCCCTGCTGATCCTAACGCGCAGGAGATCGCATAATGGCGCTTCCCACCACCTTTAACGCCGGCACGGCCACGATTGCAGCCAATGACGTAGCGGTGACCGGGCAGAACACGACCTGGTCGACTTCGGGCATTCAGGCCGGGGATCTGTTCATGGCGGCCGGCCTGACCGTGCCGATCGCAGCCGTGAACAGCAACACCTCGCTCACGCTTGCCGATCCTTGGCCGGGTGTGGCTCGCAATACGGCAAGCTATCGCATTCAGTTCACCCCTGATGCGACCCGCGTTCTTGCCTCGACGCGCGCCGTGCTCGATGCGCTGACGAATGGCGTTCTCTATGCTATTGCCGGGTTACAGACGGCTGCTAACAAGATTGCCTATTTCACCGGCCAGGGTACGGCGGCTCTGGCGGATTTCACTGGCTTCGGGCGGTCACTGGTTGGCGCTGCGGATCAGGCTGCGGGCCGTACTGCCTTGGGGCTTGGAAGCGCGGCGGTGATGAATACCGGCACAAGCGGCGCGGCAGTCGCAAGGCTCGACGGAGCCAATATCTGGGGACAGCAGCAGGCAATATCGACCGGTGGCTATGCTCAGCTTGTTCTAAATGCAGCAGCGGGGGCGAATGGTTCGGCGCTCATGGGTCAAAAAAATGGGTCACCGCGATGGCTCTTGTACCTTTGTAATCCTGTCGCTGAGGACAACACCAACTCCGGCGCGAATTTCGAGCTGCATCGCTACGATGACGCAGGCAACTGGCTCGGGTCGCCATTTGCAATCTACCGTGCCACCGGCATCACGGCGATCACGACTCTCGCGTTAACCACCGCACTCTCTACGACATACGGCGGAACGGGCGGCAACACCCCGGCATCAGCCCGAACTGGTTTGGGACTTGGCACGGCTGCAGTGAAGAGCGTCGGCACGAGCGGGGCGAACGTTCCGCTGCTGAGCACGCTCAACACATGGGGCACAACGCAGATTATATCTCCGGGGTCGTGGGGAGGGCTTTGGGTTGACGTGCCAGGGGGAGTCGGCGGCCAGGTTATTGGTCAGCGCGGCGGTCTAAACCGTTGGGAAATTCGACTTCCAAACGAGTCACCTGAAACTGGCTCCAACGCTGGCGGTGATTTCCAGATTAACCGGTTTAGTGATGCAGGAGCGTTCATGGACAGCCCGCTCAGCATTACTCGTGCGTCCGGCATAGTTTCCTTTGGTAGCGGTCCGCGTCTTCCGTCCTTCACGGTCTCAACGCTGCCATCAGCCGCCGCGAACACGCAATGCATTGTCTACGTTTCGAACGGCACTTCCAGCAAGCGATTTGCGATTTCGGACGGCACCAGTTGGCGTTTTCCGGACGGTGCAATTGTCTCCTAGCCATCAATGAAAGGATATTTATCATGGCTGACATTCAGGATGTCATCATTCCCTATGAGCTACTGGTCCGCTTTGGCCCTGACGCCGCACCGACAGGCGCTCATGTTCAGTATTTGCGTCGTGTCACACTCGATGGCGAGATCATCAAGGATGATGTCCAGCCACCGCAACCGGTTGACCTTGCGGGCTTCCCGACCGGTGCCATCATGACGGACACGACGCGTGATGCCCTTGCCAAGGTCACGTCGCAGGCGGCACAGATCGCCACGCTGAGCGGCCAGCTCGATATCGTGACGGCCGAGTTGACGAAAGCAAACGCCGATCTCGCGGCCGTCACCGCCGATGTGACGCAACTTCGCACGGAGCTGACGGATGCGCAGCAAGCTGCCATCGTAAATGACAGCGCCCTCAAGGGTCAGCTTTACGCTGCGAGGGATCAGCTCGGCGCAGCTAACGCCACGATCCAGCAGCTGGAAAACACCATCAAGCAAATGCAGGCTGCTCCTGCACCAAGCGCCGGCTGACCGGCAACTCTTCTCCCGACAATCAGGAACATCACCATGAATCACGCGAAATTCTTCGCGGCGGTGCGCATCTCGCTGTTTGACTCGCACCTGTCGACGAACCAGGTCAACGGTATGGAGGCTATTCTCATCGAGTGGCAGGCAAAGCCGTTCGATCAACGTTGGCTGGCCTATATGCTGGCGACGGCCTACCACGAGACGGACAAGACGATGTGCGCCATCTCGGAAAACCTCAACTATTCGGCAGCCGGTCTGCTGTCGACCTTCGGCAAGTACTTCACGGCAGCTCAAGCTGCCGCCTATGCCCGCCAGCCGCAGCGGATCGCAAACCGGGCCTATGCGAACCGCATGGGCAATGGAAGCGAAGCCAGCGGCGACGGCTGGCGGTATCGTGGTCGCGGCCTGGTGCAGATCACCGGCCATGACAACTATCTGAAATACGGCATTGCCGATCATCCGGATCTGGCGCTCGATCCCACCAAGGCTGTCGAGATCCTGTTTGACGGCATGATCAACGGCCGCTTCACCGGCAGGAAGCTGGCCGATTATTTCAGCGGCACGGCGACCGATTGGGTCGGTGCCCGCAAGATCATCAACGGTACTGATCGAGCCGCCGATATCGCCGGCTACGCAAAGAAGTTCCTCGCGGCGCTTGAAGCGGCGCGTTGATGCATGCCGCCGCAAGGCGGTTCTTTCCTCTCTCCCTGACATCGAAGGATATCCCTCATGCGCATCCTCCATCTCACGATGGCGGCCGGCCTCGCCCTGTCCGTCGCCTCCCTGACCGCGTGCCAGAGTTCGCAGGACGTTTCGGCGATCTGCAAGAATATCGAAAAGGATCATAAGGCCTTTGTCGCGATCGCCGAAACCGGCCTTATCAAGGGCGCGGCCGTCAGTATCGAGGCGGCCGCCTATAAGAGCACGCAGCCGATCTGCGACAATCCGACTGAAGTCACCCTCGTCGATGCGATCACGCTCGCCGCCAATGCCTACGCCGAGATCAAGGAGGCGTTGCGGCAGGCGAAAGCCGCCAAAGCGGCCGGCTAATCCTCTCTTTCCTCTCCCTCACCAATCAGGAGCAATCCCATGTTCAATACCAACCTGGTGCACAATATCCTCAACCTGATCGGCCTTGTCCTCGGCGCGCTGCTGACGGTCGATTGGTCTGGTCTCGGCATGTCCGACACGACCGCCGCCAAGGTCGCCGCCAGCGTCCTGCTTTTGTCGAACGTGATCAAGGTGACGATCAACCTGACGCGCGACGGCGCCCGAGGCATCCTGCAGCCGCAGCCGCCTGTCGCGGCCAATGATTCCAAGCCTGCCGCCGAACTGAAGGCAGCGGCATAGCGCGGCATTCCTCGGCATGTCCCGGCCGGCGCCGGGGCGTGCTCTTCCCACCACATCAAGCATTCGAGGGGCGGATGTCTATCAACGATTTTTTGGAAGCACTTGGCATCAAGGCGGGCGTTGCAGTTGCGGGACTTATGGGTGGCGTTCTGCGCGGTCTGTCGCGTCGGCGCTACACTGCGCGCGAGATCTTCGCCTCGCCAGTCTGCGGCGCCATCGCCGCCGCCTATCTGACGGAGCCGGCGCTCTATTACCTGAAGGCGATCAACTGGCCTCTTCCAGAGCGCGATATCGCGGCCATGAACGCGACCGCTTTCGTTGTGGGCGTCTGCGCCATGTGGCTCGCTGACGTGATATTTGACGAGCTGATGCGGCGGTTTCGGGGTGGCGCTGCAGGACAGTAGCAATCAACCCCTCATAGCATCGATATCGAAATGGAGTCGGCAGCGATCGGAATAGACGTTGTCGACTTTTTTGCATCCTTCAGCCCTCGCGATCTTCGGTAGTATGGATGGCATGGGCTGATCCTCGATCCGCTTCAGCATCGCATCAGCATCGTAGCGCCGCGTCATTCCGCAGTTCGGGCAAATCACGCAGATCTTGCGGCCGGCATAGTCCGAAAGATAAGCGGCCGTGTATTGGCGCTTTCTCATCGCGATCGTCAGGCTGCTTTCGATGCGTGCTGATCCTCGACGATCTCGCCCGCCTCGAGGCTATTGATGAATTTCATTTCTGCCGCCGTCATCTTGTGGGGAATGATCATTTTGACCAGTTCGCACCACTCCAGTTCGACATCGATCATAGGATCTCCGGTGACGGAAATCAGATCCCATCGGTTATGACGCGCGCCCCTCTTCACAAACCGCAGCATCACTCTCCCTTCACGCGTTCGCGCGATGCAGAGCTGATCCTGGTGCTGGTTACCGGGCCGCGTCTTGTTGTTGTCGATCACGGCCATCCACCCGTCACGGATCGCACCCATGGAGTATCCGCGAATTATGAGCACAATGCTCTGAGTGCTTAGCTGCGGGATCTTGGTGTAAATTGGCTGGCGGCTCATACTCAAAAACTCCTACAGAGACGACATTTGTTCTATTTATGTTCTCTATAGGCGCAATGGTCAAGAGGGCGGGAAATGCCGTCATTTGGTGAGACACGTCGGGCAAAAAGTATAATGACTTTGTAGAGCTTCAATTTGTCCCACGCGACTGCGAGCCGTTGATTTTGGCCGCTTCGCGAACTCCGATCTCAGGCGGCGTTCAGGTCGGCGATTTCGCCGTGTTTTCGCCAGCAGGCCCGGCGATGACATATCGCCTGTCTCTTCGTCGACCATGACCGCATAAGCGGCAACGCCAACGTATCGGGAAGCCATGGAAGCCGCTTGGGCCGATTCCGTTTGCCTCAGGTTCGAATCTGAGGGGCTGCGATAAAATACCACCACAATCCCTCAAAGAAGGAAAGAAACAAATCAGACCAGCTTCGCTGAACGAGATGTTGTCTAAGCGTTGTGATATGCGCTCCGTCAGCCTTGATTTGCTTTATGATCTTCTCGCCATAGCCTGGAACGGGCATGCCATCGAGTTTTCCTGCGAGGGCCAACTTCGACTTTATCCATTTGCGCTCCTCATCGGTCATCTTTTCGCCTACGCCATCCCATCCGAGCTTCAGATCGAAAAACATATACAGAGTTTCGCGAGTTCCCTCTTCTTGTTTTTCTAGGTTCAGAAATACCTCGTTTGCTCCGCAAGCGTGGCCGCAGGGTAAGTTTAACAAGGTATTGAGCGGAATGAAGTTTTCCACCTCACGGCAGGGACTAGAATAAACGAAACTCAATTTCCAATTATTGTCTTTTACTACTTTTTCCAAGCGATCTATTTTCTTGGTCTCAGTAGATGTTGGAGAATTCTTGTCGGAGTCTACCAGGGTTACGATAAGTTTCTTCTGGTGAACCAAAGATTCTAAGACATTTGGCACCTCGTCGCCCCCTCCGTGCGCTAGGTCAAAACATATGCCTCCGCGCCACGTATTGAGCGCATGAACCTTCAAAACAGTCTCAAGAAACCATCCATCAGTAGCCGAATTCTCGACCAACAAAACTGATGGCTCAAGAATTCTTGATGTATTCAATTGAAAAAGCGAAAGATGAATTCTATCTTCTCCAATATTAATGTAGCTATCAAAACTATTTTCAATGATGATATACTTCTTTGATTGCCGATGAATAGCTCCGTTTTGAGTAAATTCTCCTGACAACCTCGTCAGTGTTGCCCTATCTATTGATGATAAGTCAAGTTTTATCAACTCCGAAATAAGTGGTCTCTCTATGACAAGCAAATGGTGACCTAGACGATGTGCTCGCAACAACTCCGAAGTCACCAACGGCAAACGAGCGTCATTTGCAATCGCGCTATACTTAGCATCGAATTCCCAGCGGATAATCATGTCAAAAACGGCGCCTGAAAAAAACCATAAGGCCAATCAATCAGCGCCCCATCACTGTTATATTCGACTGTCCGCACCTTAGTTGTAGTTCCATCATCATCGGGCTCGAAAAGTATGACCTGAACTTCCGAAGGATCGACACGTTTGGCTGCAATGAATTCACCGAGGCGATTAACCAAAGTCTCGCTGTGCGTTTCGACAACATAATGCATTCGACCAGCTGAATTATTTCGTTCAATTGATGCAGTAGCGTCGCCAACGAGGGCGTCTGCCAAAAGAGCCTGGTGTGCTGGATGCAAATGCAGCTCGGGTTGTTCGATCACGAGCAACGACAGTGGGGATCTCGACTCCCGGCTGATCACCCTATTGCGTGCCCACCAGATTTGCCCGAGTACGGGCAGAATTTGAGAAACTCCATAGCCGACATCGACAATATTCGTTTCGTCGCCGCCGTTCGTTAGGTTGATGCTTATATGTCCGGTAGATCTCGAAAGAGAGACGCCGTAGCCAAATAACTTTCGGACCCAATCCGAGAATTCTTGAACTTGCGAGACGCGGAGCGAGTTCAAAAACATTGGAAAATTTTTGCCGTCCGGGTCGATTTCGGACACGGCTAGGTCTTGGTAGCGGTAGTAACGCTCACTTCGCGCTCTTGCTGGCCCTATATAGAGAGTCGCGCTAAAGATGCTACGAAGGTGGCTGGAAATAGAACGAAACAGATTAGGTAAAGCAGCTGCGTTTACCAGAAGTGCAATTTGTTCATATGTGGTACTGCCCGGAGGAGAAGATGCTAGCGAATCAAAAAGGCGACCGACCGTTTTTCCCTGCGCCGCTCCAATTTGTCTGAATTTGGCTCGATCGGCTAAGCCACTGACGATCAGCCTTGAGGAGATATCAGCAATTGATTTATCGCGAGTTCTTTGATCAATTACCTTACGCAATAAGCGTGAAAGCGCCGGAAAGACGGCGTTAGCAGAATTGCCGCCCCATATATCTTTGTTAAGATCTTCTTTTGCGCGAGCGAAACGCAATTCCGGAAACAACGTACCCGCCGAAATGTTTATTCGCAACGGAGTGACTGCGGAGATCAAATCATTTCCGTTGACATCGATGCGCTTAACATTGTTGTTGTCGTCAACTTCAAGTTCGATTTGCAGAGGCGGCGATTTAATACCGATTGAAATCGATGATATTCGCGTGCGTTCGCCTCTCCGCTCGATACCCACCTTATAGTTGATGCCGGTGATAGTTGTCTGGAAGCCTTGGCGCCGGAAATAACCGAACGCTTCAACAAAGAGGGTTCGGTCTTCTAGCTGGAGCTCGTCAATCTCATAAGAAAAATATATCGCCTTGCTTTTCGAGTCGCGAGAAAGAACGGTCTCAAAAGAACCAAAGTCGACGAGATCGCCATACCAAAGCATCGGCGAACTCGTTCGCGTCATTAGAGACTGCCGAATAAGTGGGAAAGTCCGCAGAAACGTACTTTTCCCACCGCTATTTTTTCCGACAAGCAGTGTTATCCGCTTTAATTCGATCGGTTGAAAATCATGCAATCTTCGGATGTTTGCCACACCGTACTTTAGCATCGCTACTCACAATCATTTTATCAAAATGCGAACGCGGGTTGAAGTGTCATCACCACTACTCGCGTCCGCCTTATTTTTCCACCGTTTACTTAGGGAAGACACCGAATTCGGTCGCAGGCTTGCCGATTCCGTGCGCCATTCATGCGCCACAGAATCCCCGCTAACGTCCGAAAATGCCTGTAAAAGCTGGTAATTCCGGTAAATTGCTGGCGCATGAAAATCATGCGATTTTTGAAGCTATGTTATTGAAAAGAGTGGTGATCTCGACGCGATTCGAACGCGTGACCCCCAGATTAGGAATCTGGTGCTCTATCCTGCTGAGCTACGAGACCACTCGGCATGATCCATACAAAAGCAAAGGCCCGAAGCCAAGTCTTTTTGCGTTGCGGAGACAATCTGTCTTGAACGTGCCCCACGCGGCCTCAAAGGCAGCGTGAGGCAGGGCTGGCTGCAAGCCTCAGGCGTTGAGCCGCTGTTCGGCAAGCCGCACCCAGTAGGAAATGCCGTGGGCGATCGCTTCGTCGTTGAAGTCGTAGGCCGGGTTGTGCAGTCCGGCCGTATCGCCGTTGCCGACGAAGATGAAGGCGCCGGGGCGGGAAAGCAGCATGTAGGAGAAATCCTCGCCGCCCATCATCGGGTCGATATCCGGGATGACTTTGCCTGCGCCGGCGATCTCTTCGGCGACCGCGATCGCGTGATCGGTCTCGTCGGCATGGTTGAAGGTGACGGGGTAGTTGCGCTGGAATTCGATCTCGACTTCGGCGCCGTGGCTGGTCGCGATGCCTGTGACGATCTGCTTGAAGCGCTGTTCCGCAAGGTCGCGCATTTCTGGATCGAGCGTGCGCACGGTGCCGGCGAAGCTTGCATCGTTCGGAATGACGTTATGGGCGTTGCCGGCGTTGAAGGTAGTGACGGAAACGACGACCGATTTCAGCGGATTGGCGCTGCGCGAAGCGATGAGCTGCAGGTTGGAGACGATCTGCGCGCCGATGGCGATCGGGTCGATCGTCATGTGCGGCATGGCGGCATGGCCGCCGACACCCTTGATGGAGACGGTGAACTCATCGGTCGCCGCCATGATCGCGCCCTTGCGGATGGCGAAATGGCCGACGGGCAGGCCCGGCATGTTGTGCATGCCGTAGACTTCGGCGATCTCGAAGCGCTCCATCATGCCGTCCTTGACCATGGCGTCGCCGCCGGCGCCGCCTTCTTCGGCCGGCTGGAATATGACGGCGATGTTGCCGTTGAAATTGCGGTTCTCGGCAAGGTATTTCGCAGCGCCCAGCAGCATGGCGGTGTGACCGTCATGGCCGCAGGCGTGCATCTTGCCCGGCGTCTCGGAAGCATAGGGCTTGCCGGTGATCTCGGTGAGCGGCAGGGCATCCATATCGGCGCGCAGGCCGACGGTGCGCCCTTCGCCCTTGCCGCGGATCAGGCCGACGACGCCGGTGCGGCCGATACCTGTCACGACCTCGTCGACGCCGAAGGAGCGCAGCTTTTCCGCCACGAAGGCGGCAGTATTCTCCACCGCGTAGAGAAGCTCCGGATGCGCATGGATATGGCGGCGCCATTCGGTCACTTCGCCCTGGAGTTCTGCGGCTCTGTTCAAGATCGGCATGCTGATTTTCCTACTGATCAATATCGCTTCTGGTTCAACTCACAAATCCGTCGCGCAGCCTGGCCGGTTTGTCGCAGCCCTTGCGGCGTGCCGCCGGGAAATAAAGTCGTCAATCGCCTTTGCCTTCTCCTAGCCATATAGGTTAAATAGACGAAGCTTTCGAGAAAATTCCGGACTTCTGAAGGATAGATCGTGCCGACGAAGCAGAATCGTTTGTATGCCGCCCTGCGGCTTGTCCCTATGGCCGCGGCAGCATCCATGCTTTTCCTGTCGACCGCGCAGACGGCCGGAGCCAATCCGCATATTCTCGTCGATGTCAGCACCGGGCGTGTTCTTGATCAGCAGGAAGCGTTCCGCCGCTGGTATCCCGCTTCGCTCACCAAGCTGATGACGACCTATGTGACGTTCCGGGCCATCCAGTCCGGCCAGATCAGGCTCGATACGCCCGTCGTCATGTCGAAGCTGGCAGCGGCGCAGCCGCCGGCAAAGATGTATTTCAAGCCGGGCCAGAAGATGACGCTCGACAATGCCTTGAAGATGATGCTGGTCAAATCGGCAAACGATCTTGCCATGGCCGTCGCCGAAACTGTCGGCGGTTCGCAGCAGGGCTTCGTGGCACGGATGAATGCGGAGGCAGCCCGCCTCGGCATGCGCGACTCGCATTTCATCAATCCGAACGGCCTGCCCGGCAAGGGCCAATATTCGACGGCGCGTGATCTCGCCATTTTGAGCGTCGCGCTGCGCCGCGAGTTTCCGCAATATGCCGGCTATTTCTCGCTTGAAGGCTTCACCAACGGCGTGAAGCAGGTGCCGAATATCAACATGCTCATCGGCCGTTTCGACGGCGCCGACGGCATGAAGACCGGCTTCATCTGCGCGGCCGGCTTCAACCAGATCGCCTCGGCGACCCGCAACGGCCGCACGCTGATCTCGGTCGTTCTCGGCACCGACAGCCTGGCGGCGCGTGCCGACGATTCCGCCAATCTTCTGGAAAAGGGCTTCCAGAACCAGCTTTCCACCCGCGACACGCTTTCGACGCTTAGGCCCGACGCGCCGCTTGCGGCCGATGTCGCCGATGTCACCGCCGACATTTGTAGCACCAAGGGCGCGCAGGCGCGCAGCGAAACCCGCGACCCCTTCGGCCGCACCAAGGTACAGTCGCCCTATATCCACGAAATGGATCACGAGCCCAATTTCATCTATGCCGGTCTCATCGGCGGCCAGGACATCGCGACCGCCGCCAAGGGCGACAAGGACGATGCCACCGCCAAGGGCGACAAGGCGACCAAGGACAACAAGATCGCGATTTCGGGCGGGGCATCGAATGTGCCGATCCCGATGCCGCGTCCCACTTTCTAATATCGGATTGAAATCATGAGCGTTTCGCAGCAAAGAGTGCCGGTTGCCATCCTGACCGGCTTTCTCGGTGCGGGTAAATCGACCCTGCTCAACCGCATCCTCAAAGACGAGGCCATGCGCGATGCCGCCGTCATCATCAACGAGTTCGGCGATGTCGGCATCGATCACCTGCTGGTGGAAAGCTCCGGCGATTCCATCATCGAGCTTTCCGACGGCTGCCTGTGCTGCACGGTGCGCGGCGAGCTGGTGGATACGCTGGCAAACCTCATGGATGCCATGCAGACCGGCCGCATCCGGCCGCTGAAGCGCGTCGTCATCGAGACGACCGGCCTTGCCGATCCGGCACCGGTCATGCAGTCGATCATGGGCAATCCGATCATCGCCAACAATTTCGATCTCGATGGCGTCGTGACCGTCGTCGATGCGGTCAACGGCCTGCAGACGCTCGACAATCATGAAGAAGCGCGCAAGCAGGTGGCGGTTGCCGACCGGCTGATCGTGTCCAAGACCGGGATTGCCGGCGCCGTCCCCGAAGCGCAGCTGGAAAGCCGGCTGAGATCGCTCAATCCGCGCGCACAGATCCTGAACGCCGATAGCGAGGAGGCCGGTCGCGCCAGCATCCTCATCAATGGTCTATATGATCCGGCCTCCAAGATCGCCGATGTCGGCCGCTGGCTGCAGGACGAGCTGGAGGCGGACGAGGATCATCATCACCATCATCATGATGACCATGATCACCACGATCATGACCACCATCACGGCGATCATGGACACCACCACCATCATGGGCATCACCACGGCCATCGGCATCAGCACGCGCATGACGTCACGCGCCATGACGGATCGATCCGGTCGTTCTCGATTGTCGAGACGCAGCCCATCGATCCGATGGCGCTCGAAATGTTCATCGATCTCCTGCGTTCGGCGCATGGCGAAAAGCTGCTGCGGATGAAGGCGATCGTCGCCGTGTCCGACCGGCCGGAGCGCCCGATCGTGCTGCATGGCGTGCAGAACATTTTTCATCCGCCGGAGCGCCTGCCAGCATGGCCCGACCCGGAAGACCGGCGCACGCGCATGGTCATCATCACCAAGGACCTGCCTGAGGATTTCGTGAAGGGCCTGTTCGATGCTTTCCTCAGCAAGCCTCGCGTCGATGCGCCGGACAGGGCTGCGCTGCAGGACAATCCGCTCGCCGTGCCGGGAATGAAGTTCTGAGGGGATAATATTAGCTTGGCTGCAGTGCTTCTCTGCTAGGCCAAGCAACCCGCCTCGTCCTTCGAGGCTCCGGCTTGCACCTCCGCACCTCAGGGTGAGGCTGATCTCGCCTTCTTCCCGCCAATGATTGGAGAGAAAGCGGCATGCCCGGGACGGTCAGCGCGCTCCATCCTCATGGTGAGGCGGGAGCGTAGCGACCCTCGAACCAAGAGGATGGCCGGGTGAAACCGCTATCCCCTGCGGATGACAAATCGATGGCCGCTTTCCGTCTTCTCGCTCACGAGAAGCGTGTGGCCCTTTTCATTGCAGAGGTGGGGGATGTCGATGACGGCGAGCGGGTCCGTCGTTTCCACGATCAATGTTGCGCCCCCTGCCATGGCGCGCAGGCGCTTTTCCGTCTTGATCGCCGGATAGGGGCATTTCAGGCCACGCAGATCGTAGATCTCGCTATCCGGATTATTCACTCTTGGCCCAGAATTTCCAGAAAGGCGGCTTCTTGGCCTCGGTCTGCGCGGTCTCGACCGTGGGCGCCGGCGCATAGGCAAGCGCGCTGAGCCCGGGGTTCATCGGGTTTGCTGTCGGGATCGGCACATTTGCCGGAACATTCGCGGCAATGACCGGGCCGGCCGCAGGCTGCTGCGCAGTCGCGACAGGGCCTGCTGTAGCAGGGCTTGCCGTTGCCACGCGGATGCTTGCCGTTGTTGGATTGGCCGTCGGGCTGATTGCCGTGCCGCCGCGCGCGACCTGTTGCGCGGACTGATTGGACATCATCGACTCCAGGTCGGCAACCTTCATCATCTTGCCGGCGGCAAGTGCGGTGCCGGTGGGAGCATAGGCGATATCGTGGCCCTTGCGCTGTTTGGCGACGACGGCCTTGCGTTCGGCTTCTGTCGGGTCGTACCAGGCCATGCCGTCGAATTTCTTCGTGGCTGTCGCATAGTCGGCCTGATACTGCTTGTCATAGGTCGCGAGCGCCATCTGCAGGGCAGGCGGCGTGGTCATGACCGGGCATTTGCCGCTGGCATTGAACGGGCCGCTGGCCTGCTGATTGAAGACGTATTTCTTCTCGCAGACCTCGACATCAGGCGGGCGCTTGGTGACTTCGAAATTGTCGTAGCCGACCTTCAGCATCTTCCAGAATTCGATATTCGGGCTGAGACGATGCTTCCACATGTTCTCTGCGGTCATGCGGAAGGGGAAGGCTTCCAGCTGAACGGCCTTCTGACCGCCCTTGAAGGCGTCGCGCGCGAAAGCGTAGATCTCCAGCACCTGCTGGTCGGTCATCGAATAGCAGCCGGACGACGAACAGGCGCCATGGATCATCAGATCGGCGCCGGTGCGGCCGTTGGCGGCATCGTAGCGGTTCGGGAAACCGGTGTTGATGGCGAGATAATATTTCGAATTCGGGTTCAGGTTGGCCGGCGTCAGCATGTAGAAGCCTTCCGGAGCCTGCCGGTCGCCTTCCTTGACCTTCGGGCCGAGACGGCCCGACCAGGCGCAGATCTTGTAATCCGCGATGACTTCGAACCGGTTGCTCTGGTTCGCCTTCAGGATCTCCATCACGCCTTCTTCCTTGAAGATGCGGATCATGATCGGCGAATTGCGGTCCATGCCCTTCTTGGACATGTCGGCGAGGATATGGCTCGGAAGCGGCTGCTCGACCTTGTTCTTTACCTTCGACAGGTCGATCGACGCCGTATCCAGCGCATCGTTGCAGCCGGCGAGTGTCAGCGCCATCAAAGAGATGTAGGCAAGGTGACGGATGCGCATTCTGATTTAGCCCATAAATGCGAAGAGTGGCAGCAGATCTGTTTCGCCACTCCCCTCGAAGCATGAAACGGAATCATAGATGGCTTATACTTGAAAAATCCTTACCAGCCTATGACGTGCCCGCGGCGCGCCGGCAAGCTTTTCTTTGCCATAAAAGCTTCGATAACGGAAATGTGGCCAAGATTTGGCCCCATTCCCGTTTTCAGCGATCACTTTTTTCGAATGCGGCTTAGAGATTGCGACCGATGTTGAGGAATTTCTGCCGGCGGTCGTTGCGCAATTGTTCGCCCGAACGGCTGGACAGTTCCGCAAGCGCGTTCGCAATCGTCTCGCCGGCCGAGGCGATCACTGCGTTGGGATCGCGATGGGCGCCGCCAACCGGCTCGGCGATGATGCCGTCGATGACGCCGAGACCCTTCAGGTCATCGGCCGTGATCTTCATGTTGGTTGCGGCTTCCTTGGCGCGCGTTGAATCACGCCACAGGATCGAGGCCGCACCTTCGGGTGAAATCACGCTGTAGATCGAATGTTCGAGCATGTAGACGCGGTTGCCGACGGCAATCGCGATAGCGCCGCCCGAACCGCCTTCGCCGATGACGATGGAGATGATCGGCACCTTCACGCCAAGACACATCTCGGTCGAGCGGGCAATCGCTTCTGCCTGGCCGCGCTCTTCGGCGCCAACGCCGGGGTAGGCGCCGGCGGTGTCGACCAAGGTGATGATCGGCAGCTGGAAGCGGTCGGCCATTTCGAGGATACGGATCGCCTTGCGATAGCCTTCAGGCCGGGCGCTGCCGAAATTGTGCTTCAGGCGGCTCTTGGTGTCGTTGCCTTTTTCCTGGCCGATGAGAGCGACCGGCTGGCCGCGGAAGCGGGCAAAGCCGGCCTGGATGGCAGCATCCTCTGAAAACTGGCGGTCGCCGGCAAGCGGCGTGAATTCCGTAAACAGCGAGCCGGCGTAATCGACGAAATGCGGACGCTGCGGGTGGCGGGCGACCTGTGTCTTCTGCCAGGCGTTCAGCTTGGAATAGATATCGGCCGTCGCCTCGCGGACGCGGATTTCCAGCCGGCCGACTTCTTCGGACGTGTCGATGCTTTCGTCTTCGCTCGCCAGTTTCTTGAGCTCGTGAATCTTGCCTTCGAGATCCGAGATGGGTTTTTCGAAGTCCAGATAATTGTGCATGAGGTGCGTTTCCGATCCTTTTGCCCGTGACGAGAGATGGCGGCTTCAGCCTGTATGCCGGTCCTAATCCTGTTTTTTTGCCTGTTTGGCAAGGGGGTGATGCGTTTGGACCAGCTGATGAAGGCGTTCTTCCAGCACATGTGTATAGATTTGCGTCGTCGAAATGTCCGAATGGCCGAGAAGTTCCTGGACCACGCGCAGGTCCGCGCCGTTGGCCAGAAGATGGCTTGCGAAGGCATGGCGCATCACGTGCGGCGAGATCATCGAAGGCGTGAGACCGGCCCGAATTGCCAGATCCTTGAGGTCGCGCGCAAAGACCTGGCGCGGAAGATAACCCTGCTTGGAGGCGGCGGGGAAAAGCCATGGGCTTTCAGGGGCAGGGGTCTTGGCATGCGCCGCAATCTCGGCCTGCAGCCGCCCATAGGTCTTCAGCGCCGAAATGGCCGAATGCGACAGCGGCACCAGCCGCTCCTTGTTGCCCTTGCCGCGGATCATCAGGAAGCGGCCTTCCTGGTCCAGCACCTTCGCCGGCAGGGAGACGAGTTCGCTGACGCGCATACCGGTAGCGTAGAGCATTTCCAGAAGCACCAGCATGCGCAGGCGCTGTAGCCGGTCGGGTCCTTCGAGTGCTGCTTCCTGCTCCGCTTGCGTGAGCAGCCTCGTCACTTCGTCCACGCCCATGATCTTCGGCAGGGCGCGGCCCTTCTTCGGTGCATCGAGGATTCCCGTGGGGTCGTCCGTGCGCAGGCCTTCCGCATAGAGGAATTTGTAGAACTGCCGCATGGCAGAGAGGCGGCGCGCCTGGGAGGAGGGCTTGAAACCCTGGCCCGCAAGGCTGGAAAGATAGGCGCCGAGCTCGCTCGCGCTGGCCTCCGTCAAGCGGACGCCCTGTCCGGACAGGAAGGCATGGAGATCCTCGAGATCGCGCTCGTAGGATTGCAGCGTGTTGACGGCCGCACCCCGCTCGGCACTCATCATCTCCAGAAAGGCTTCCAGGTGCGCGCGCCCGAGATCCCGCTTGCCAGTCCGTTTGTCGGCGGCTTGTGCGCTCATGGCTTCAGCGATCCTGTCGTCGGCGGATTGAGGCGCTCGGGTGGAATGCGGATCGTCACATCGCGCGGCTGGGGATCGACGAAGAGCACCAGCGCCCACATCGTTCCATAGATCGATCCCGCGATGACCGCGCAGATGACAAGGAAGCGAAACAGGGTTGGCATCCGAAAACTCTCCTTCGCCCGTTCGTTGGCGCGGCGAAACGCAACAATTATGTCCTTCAAGGGTTAGCTGAAGGATATTGCAGACATGTTTACGACAGCGGCGTCTTGACGCTACCGGTGCATTTGACGATACCGTTTCCAAAGAAATTGTGAATGGGCCGATGAGTGAACAAGTCCTGACCCTTGCCGAAAGCCTAAAAGACAGGGCGCGCGCTGCGCTGGGTCAGCGCAACCTCGTCCTTGTCGGGCTGATGGGGGCGGGCAAATCCTCGATCGGCCGGCTGTTGGCGCAACAGCTCGGCATTCCCTTCGTCGATACGGATATCGAGATCGAGCGCGTCTCGCGCATGACGATCACCGAGCTGTTTGCCGCCTATGGCGAGCCGGAGTTCCGGGCGCTGGAAATGCGCGTCATCAAGCGCCTCCTCAAGGGTGGTCCCCGTGTCGTCTCGACCGGCGGCGGCGCCTTCATCAACGACAGCACGCGCATGCATGTGAAGCGCGGCAGCCTCTCGGTTTGGCTCAAGGCCGATCTCGACGTGCTTTGGGACCGGGTCAACAAGCGTGACACGCGCCCGCTGCTCAAGAGCGAGAACCCGAAACAGACCCTCGAGAACCTGATGAATGCGCGCTATCCGATCTATGCGGAAGCCGATATCACGGTTCTCTCTCGCGACGTCGGCAAGGATACCATGGTCAAAGAGGTTCTTGCCGCCATTGCCGAGGGAAAGTCAGCAGAAAGCAAAATACCATGAATGCGATCACACCGGCTTCCGCAGAGCGTCTCGTGCGCGTGCCTCTCGGCGAGCGTGCCTATGACATCATGATCGGCCCGGGCCTGATCGCGCGTGCGGGCCGCGAGATCGCGGCTCGGATGAAGGGCCGCAGGGCCGCTATCATCACGGATGAAAACGTCGCGCCGCTCTATCTTGACGCGTTGACCGCCAGTCTCGAGGCTGCGGGCATCGAGGCATCCAGCCTCGTTTTGCCGGCGGGCGAGAAGACCAAGAGCTTCGAACATCTGATCACCGTCTGCGATGCGGTGCTGACCGCCCGCGTCGAGCGCAACGACGCGGTGATCGCGCTCGGCGGCGGCGTCATCGGCGATCTCTCGGGCTTTGCCGCAGGCATCGTGCGCCGCGGCGTCCGTTTCGTCCAGGTTCCGACCTCGCTTTTGGCGCAGGTGGATTCCTCTGTCGGCGGCAAGACCGGCATCAACACCCACCACGGCAAGAACCTCGTCGGCGTCTTCCATCAGCCTGATCTGGTGCTTGCCGATAGCGATGTGTTGAATACGCTGAGCGAGCGCGAATTTCGGGCGGGTTACGCCGAAGTCGCCAAATACGGCCTGATCGACAAGCCGGATTTCTTCGCCTGGCTCGAGGCGAACTGGAGGCAAGTCTTCTCGGGTGGCGCTGCCCGTATCGAGGCGATCGCGGCAAGCTGCCAGGCGAAATCAGATGTCGTCGTTGCCGACGAACGCGAGAACGGGCCGCGTGCCCTGCTCAATCTCGGCCATACCTTCGGCCACGCGCTGGAGGCGGCCACCGCTTATGACAGCCGCCGGCTGGTGCATGGCGAGGGCGTCGCAATCGGCATGGTGCTGGCGCACGAGTTTTCCGCGCGCCTCAACCTGGCAAGCCCGGATGATGCAAGGCGGGTCGAGGCGCATCTGAAGGCCGTTGGCCTGCCGACCCGAATGCGCGATATTCCGGGCGAGCTGCCGCCAGCCGAAACGCTGATGGATGCGATTGCCCAGGACAAGAAGGTCAAGAGCGGTAAGCTCACCTTCATCCTCACGCACGGCATCGGCCAATCCTTTGTTGCCGACGACGTGCCGTCTTCAGAAGTCCTGAGTTTTCTGAAGGAAAAACATCCCTGATGACGGTCGAGGGCACGCTGGCTGTATTGTTCGAATATTGGCCCGAGATCGCCTCGATCGTCGTGCTCGTGCTGTTGTCGGCATTTTTTTCCGGCTCGGAAACCGCACTCACTGCAGTCTCGCGCACCCGCATTCATACGCTGGAAGCGAACGGCGACGAGGATGCCGGGATCGTGCGCCGGCTGATCGAACGCCGGGATCGGCTGATCGGCACGCTGCTCATCGGCAACAATCTCGCCAACATCCTGGCGTCTTCGCTCGCGACAAGCGTCTTCCTCGGCCTGTTCGGCAATTCCGGCGTGGCGCTGGCGACGGCAGCCATGACCGTTATCCTCGTCATCTTCGCCGAGGTGCTGCCGAAGAGCTGGGCGATTTCGACGCCGGATCGCTTTGCGCTCAATGTCGCTACGCCAGTGCGTCTGTTTGTTGCCGTCGTCGGGCCGATATCGAGCTTCGTCAACGCCATCGTCCGCTGGATTCTCGGCCTGTTCGGCATCAACCTCTCCAAGGAGGTTTCGATGCTCTCGGCGCATGAGGAGTTGCGCGGCGCAGTCGACCTGCTTCATCGCGAGGGATCGGTGGTCAAAGCCGACCGCGACCGTCTGGGCGGCGTGCTCGATCTCGGCGAGCTGGAACTGTCCGACATCATGGTGCACCGCACGGCGATGCGCGCCATCAATGCCGACGATCCGCCCGAGGTCGTCGTGCGCGCGATCCTCGACAGCCCCTATACGCGCATGCCGCTCTGGCGCGGCACGATCGACAACATCATCGGCGTCGTGCACGCCAAGGATCTGTTGCGGGCGCTGGCTGAGCGCAATGTCGAGCCGGAAAATCTCGATATCGTCAAGATCGCTCAAAAGCCGTGGTTCGTGCCCGACAGCACCAATCTCGAAGACCAGCTCAATGCCTTCCTGCGCCGCAAGCAGCATTTCGCCGTCGTCGTCGACGAGTATGGCGAGGTGCAGGGCATCGTCACCCTGGAAGATATTCTGGAAGAAATTGTCGGCGATATCGCCGACGAGCACGATCTCGACATCCAGGGCGTGCGTCAGGAGGCCGACGGCTCGATCGTCGTCGATGGCGTCGTGCCGATTCGCGATCTCAACCGCGCGCTCGACTGGGATCTGCCCGACGAAGAGGCGACGACGATCGCCGGTCTCGTCATTCACGAATCGATGACCATCCCCGAAGAGCGTCAGGCCTTCACCTTCTACGGTAAGCGCTTCATCGTCATGAAGCGGGAAAAGAATCGCATCACCAAGCTGCGCATTCGACCCGCCGAGACGGAAGAGGTGAAGCCGTCCTAAGACGCGATCGGCCCGGCTACCAGCGGACCGATTCGCCGGGGGCTGCGGGCTCCACGGCCAGCGCATGCAGGCCGGCATCCAGTTCGGGCTTCAAAAGCTCGTTGATCGCCCGGTGGCGCGCAAGGCGCGGCATGCCCGAGAACTTGGCGGAAACGATGCGAATTCTTATATGAGTTTCGCCGGTTCCGGTCATGTCGGGCTGATGACCCGCATGCAGATGACTTTCATTGATGACGGCAAGGCGCTCGGGCGCGAAAGCGTCGTTGAGCTTCCGCTCAATGCGGGATTGCAATGTCGTTTCCATATTCCCGCGTCGACCTCGCTCACGAAAAAGGTTCCCACAAAGCCTATAACATTCCTGTTTGTCAATTCTTGTTGTGGGGTATCCAAGGCCCCATAATTAGGACGCCATGAGACTTGATTCAAAATATTTCGATCGCATTCGTACCCGCCGCAAACGCGCGCAGGAGCCCGAGCAGGGCCCGCCGACGTGCCAGTGGGACGGCTGCGACAAGCACGGCACGCATCGCGCCCCGGTCGGGCGCAATGCGGAAGGGCAGTTCTTTTTGTTCTGCTTCGAGCACGTCAAGGAATACAACAAGGGCTATAATTATTTCTCCGGCCTTTCGGACGGCGAAATCGCGCGCTACCAGAAAGAGGCCATCACTGGCCACCGTCCGACCTGGACGGTCGGGGTGAACAAGGCAGCCAAGAATAGCCCGCTTCATTCCGATATCCGCTCGGGTTCCTATTCCCGCGTCCGTGATCCATTCGGCTTCGTCAAGGAAGGCGAAGGGCAGGGGCGTGGGCCGCGTTTTCCGCAACAGCGCAAGCTGAAAACGCTGGAGGCGAAAGCCTTCGACACAATGGGGCTTGGCGCCACGGCCACGGCGCCGGAAATCAAGCGCCGCTACAAGGAACTGGTGAAAATGCACCATCCCGATGCCAATGGCGGCGACCGTGGATCGGAGGAACGTTTTCGCGCGGTCATTCAGGCCTATCAATTATTGAAGCAGAACGGTTTTTGTTAATTCCCGTCCTTGCTCTCCGCCTTCAATCAGGTATGGTCCAAATCGGCTGAAGCTGCGGGCAACCGCGGCAGGGTGCGCATTTGGCTGGCTGCACCTCGGTCAACTTTCCGGACGCGGCGTTTCTTGTCCGGGGACTCTGTTCAAGGATGCTCGCAAGCGATCATGCAATCGCGCCGAGATTTTGCTTTAGTCCCGGAGAAGTATCGCCGCTGTTCCGACCGAACGGATGCGGGCAAAAAAGCTGCGGCGTTTCGGAAAAATCGGCTGAGTTTGATATGGCAGGGTGAGAGCCACCCGCCCCGGAGACATGATGAGCAAGATTGACCTTGATATTTCCGAAGTTCCCGACACCACCGTTTCGGTCCGTGAAGTCTTCGGCATTGATTCCGACATCCGCGTCCCTGCCTATAGCCAGGGCGGCGCTTATGTGCCCGATCTGGATACGGACTACCTTTTCGACCGCGAGACCACGCTCGCCATTCTCGCCGGCTTCGCCCACAATCGCCGCGTGATGATCTCTGGCTATCACGGCACCGGCAAGTCCTCGCATATCGAGCAGGTTGCCGCCCGCCTCAACTGGCCTTGCGTACGCATCAACCTCGACAGCCATGTCAGCCGTATCGATCTCGTCGGCAAGGATGCGATCGTCGTCAAGGACGGTCTGCAGGTTACCGAATTCAAGGACGGCATCCTGCCCTGGGCCTACCAGCACAATGTCGCGCTCGTCTTTGACGAATATGATGCCGGCCGTCCGGACGTGATGTTCGTGATCCAGCGCGTGCTGGAATCCTCGGGCCGCCTGACGCTCCTCGACCAGAGCCGCGTCATCCGTCCTCACCCCGCTTTCCGCCTGTTCGCGACCGCCAACACCATTGGTCTCGGTGACACCACGGGCCTCTACCACGGCACGCAGCAGATCAACCAGGCGCAGATGGACCGTTGGTCGATCGTGACGACGCTGAACTACCTGCCGCACAACAACGAAGTCGATATCGTGCTGGCGAAGGTGAAGTCCTTCCGCAACGACAAGGGCCGCGACACCGTTTCCAAGATGGTCCGCGTTGCCGATCTGACGCGCGCGGCCTTCATGAACGGCGATTTGTCGACCGTCATGAGCCCGCGTACCGTCATCACCTGGGCCGAGAATGCGGAAATCTTCGGCGATGTCGCCTTTGCCTTCCGCGTCACCTTCCTCAACAAGTGCGATGAGCTGGAGCGGCCGCTGGTCGCCGAGCACTATCAGCGCGCCTTCGGCGTCGAGCTGAAGGAAAGTGCCGCCAACATCGTGCTCGAAGCCTAAGGAAAAGCCGACACATCATGTCAGGTCGCGGAGATAATTCCAAAGCGAAGCCGGGTGCCCCGGTGGACATGGAGCCGTTGCGCCGGGCGATCACAGGCTGCGTGCGCTCGATCGCCGGCGATGCCGAGGTCGAGGTTGCGTTCGCCAACGAACGTCCGGGGATGACCGGCGAGCGTATCCGCTTGCCGGAACTTTCGAAGCGGCCGACAGCACACGAGCTCGCGGTGACCCGCGGGCTTGGCGATTCGATGGCGTTGCGTCTTGCCTGTCACGACGCCCGCGTCCATGCCGTCATGGCGCCCCAGGGTGCGGATGCCCGCAGCATCTTCGATGCCGTTGAGCAGGCACGCGTCGAATCGATCGGTTCGCTGCGCATGAGCGGCGTTGCCGCCAACATCAACTCGATGAATACGGAAAAATACGCCAAGGCGAATTTCTCCGGCATCGAGCGGCAGGAAGATGCGCCGATCGGCGAAGCCATGGCGATGATCGTGCGCGAGAAGCTGACCGGTCAGAAGCCGCCGGAGAGCGCCGGCAAGGTGCTCGACCTCTGGCGTCCTTTCATCGAGGAAAAAACCGGCGGCGAACTCGACAATCTGCTGTCCGCCATCAACGATCAGCAGAGTTTTGCCCGCGTCGTCCGCAACATGCTGTCGGCCATGGAAATGGCCGAGGAATATGGCGACGAACAGTCGGAGCCTGACAGCGACGATCAGCAGAGCGAAGAGGATAAGCCGAACGGCGAAGACCAGGATAACGACGAGGCCAAGGAAGACGAAGGCTCCGATGCCGCGCCGGCCGAGGACAGCGAGGCCTCCGACGAGCAGATGGAGGACGGCGCGACCGAGGACGGCGGCGAGATCTCGGACGACGACATGAGCGAAGAGGGCGAGGAAGATTCGGAAACGCCGGGCGAAACCCGCCGTCCGAACACGCCGTTCGCCGACTTCAACGAGAAGGTCGATTACCACGTCTACACGGAGGAGTTCGACGAGACCACGACGGCACAGGAACTCTGTGACACCGCCGAACTCGAACGCCTGCGAGCCTTCCTCGACAAGCAGCTTGCCCATCTGCAGGGTGCCGTCGGCCGATTGGCAAACCGCCTGCAGCGTCGCCTGATGGCGCAGCAGAACCGCTCCTGGGATTTCGACCTGGAAGAGGGCTATCTCGATCCGGCGCGCCTGCCGCGTCTGATCATCGACCCGACGCAGGCGCTGTCCTTCAAGATGGAGCGCGATACGCAGTTCCGCGATACGGTCGTGACGCTGTTGATCGACAATTCCGGCTCGATGCGTGGACGGCCGATCACCGTTGCCGCTTCCTGCGCGGACATTCTGGCGCGCACGCTGGAGCGCTGCGGCGTCAAGGTCGAGATCCTCGGTTTCACCACCAAGGCCTGGAAGGGCGGGCAGGCGCGTGAAAAATGGCTTGCCGGCGGCAAGCCGCAGACACCGGGGCGCCTGAACGACCTGCGCCACATCATCTACAAGTCCGCGGACGAGCCTTACCGCCGGTCGCGCAGCAATCTTGGCCTGATGATGCGCGAGGGACTGCTCAAGGAGAATATCGACGGCGAGGCGCTCATCTGGGCACATAACCGCCTGCTTGGACGGCGCGAGCAGCGCCGCATCCTGATGATGATCTCGGATGGTGCGCCGGTCGACGATTCCACACTGTCGGTCAATCCGGGCAACTATCTGGAACGGCATCTGCGCGCCGTCATCGACCAGATCGAGACGCGCTCGCCTGTGGAACTGCTGGCGATCGGTATCGGCCATGACGTCACGCGGTATTATCGCCGCGCGGTCACCATCGTCGATGCCGATGAGCTCGCAGGCGCCATGACCGAGCAGCTTGCCTCGCTGTTCGAAGATCAGACGAGCATGCCGCGCTCGCGCATGCGCCGCGCAAGCTGAGCGCGCTCAGGCCTCCTTCGGCATCGGCCCTGTGGCCGGTGCCTTTTTCGCCCGGAGGCGCTGCTTTCTCTGGCCGGCGTGCATATCGAGCATGGACCGTTCTGACCGCTGCCGTTTTGGCAATGCTGCTTGCCGGCTGCAGTGCCGGCGGCGATGGCAAGGACGATGGTGTGGCCACCATCCGCGCCACCGTCATTTCCAAGTTCAGACCAGGTTCGAACGAAACGCGATTCGGCGCGTTGGAATTCATCGGCGGCCTTGAGCTCAGCTCGGACAATGCGCTTCTGGGCGCCATTTCCGCCATGCGATTTCGTCCCGACCAACGGAATTTCATCTCCGTGCTGGATACGGGCCACTGGCTGACCGGAGCGATCGAGCGCGACGGCGAGGGTCGGTTGAAGGGCATCAGCGACGCCCGCATCATGCCGATGATCGATCGCCAGGGTGGCACCGATCCCGGCAAAGGGTCAATGGATGCGGAGGGACTGGCCCTGCGTGGCGACCATGTCCTCGTCAGCTACGAGCAGTATCACCGAGTCGACGTCTATCCCGATCCGGGCTTCGAGATTTCACCTCCTGACGGCACCTTGCCGCTTCCGATTCCGAGAGTGCAGCTGCGGGCCAATCGCAGTCTCGAGGCGCTGATGATCGCGCCGCAGTCGAGCCCCCTTGCCGGCGGTGCCGTCCTCGTCACGGAAGACAGCCTGGACGATCAGGGGAATATGTTTGCCGCCGTGCTGGATGGGCCGCTGCAGGGGCGTTTCACCGTCCGGCACTACGGAGGCTTTGACGTCAGCGATGGCGTCTTTCTGCCGGATGGGGATCTATTGCTGCTGGAGCGCCGCTTTGGGCTGATGCACGGCCTCGGCGTGCGCATCCGCCGGATCGCCGGTTCGGACATCAGGCCCGGCGCCGTCGTGGACGGCAAGGTGATCTTCGAGGCGAGTTCGCGGGAGCAGATCGACAATATGGAAGGGATAGATGTCTTCCGCGCGGCGGATGGCTCCCTTCATCTCATTCTGGTCTCTGACGACAATCATTCGATCCTGCAGCGCAGCCTGATGCTGGAGTTTCGCCTGCATGACGACAAACTCGTCAGCCGGAGCTAGAAGCACGTCGGCCCATTTTTTCGTTGCGCCGGCATTGAGGAAACGTTGACGCTGGGCTAAGCGACGCCCTTGCTCCAACAAATGGATTCCCAGACATGTCCGTTCCCGACAAACCTATCGTGCTGGTGCATGGGCTCTTCGGCAGCCTGAGCGACTCGAAGATCCTGGCTGCCTTCGGCGATGCCGATGTTCACGCCCCGGACCTGATCGGCTATGGCAGCAACCGCGAGGCGGAGACCGGCGGCCTGTCACTTCTCGATCAGGCACGCCATGTTGCCGATTTCATATCCGGCCTCGGTGCAGGCAAGGTGCATCTGGTCGGGCATTCCGTTGGTGGCGCGGTTTCCGTGCTGGTTGCCCAGCATTTCCCCGAGCTGATCGAATCGCTGACGAGCGTCGAAGGTAATTTTACCCTGAAGGATGCGTTCTGGTCCGGCCAGATAGCGGTGAAGCCGCTCGAGGAAGTGGCCAGCATCATTGCCGGCTATGAAGCCGATCCGGAGGCGTGGATCGGTGGCGCTGGCGTGAAGATCGATGCATGGACGTCCGCGCTTGCCAGAGGCTGGCTTGCAAACCAGCCGCCGTCGACGATCAAGGCGCAGGCAAAGGCAGTCGTTGCGGCGACGCGAGAGCCCGCTTATCTGGAGGCGGTCCGGAGCATCATGCAATCCGCTATTCCAGTTTACCTGATTGCCGGACGGCGCTCTGCTGAGGGTTGGGATGTGCCCGATTGGGCGAATGCCCTCTGCACGGCGCGGATCAACATCGCCGATACCGGTCATCTGATGATGGCGGAAAACCCGGCCGCATTCGCGTCCACTGTTCTTGGCTGTCTGTCTTATCGGTAAAAAATGCTTCGGCGCGCATCGATGGCGATCCGCGCCGACCATTGGCCGCTCAGGCGGTCGGGGCCCGCGACATCGGTTTCAGCGTGTTCATCAGTGCGCCATAGGGCAGCAGCATGACGAGGCCGACGGTCACCTTGACCGAGAAGTCGCCGATTGCCCAGGAAACCCAGCGCGGTGCCGACGTGGAGAAAACACCGAGGATCGGCGCCCAGTCGATGGCAAAGGGATCGTTCGGTCCAAAGAGCACGAAGAAGGGCGCGAAGGCGAAGGAGAAGAAGATCAGCGTATCCAGCATCGAGCCGATCAGCGAGCCGAACAGCGGCGCGCGCCACCAGGCCATGCGGCGCAGGCGGTTGAAGACCGAGATATCGAGGAGCTGGCCGGCGAGATAGGCCGAACCGGAGGCAATGGCGATACGCGGCTGTGCCGTATAGAAGGATAGCGCAACGCCGACGACGAAGCCGGCAAAGACAACCTTGCGCGCAGCCTTGGGCCCGAACTGGCGGTTGGTCAGATCGGTGATGAGGAAGGCGACCGGGTAGGTAAAGGCGCCCCAGGTGAGGATATCCGCAAGATTGATGCCGGCGAGGGTAGCCTGCAGCGGATACTGCACGAGGATATTGGAGGCGACGACGACCAGCGTCATCAGCAGAACGTAGATAAGGGTATGACGTGCTGTCAGCATTTTTTTATCCTGGGAGATGCCACCAGTTGAAGAAACCGGACATGGAAAAAGGCTTGTCCGGAATTAATCCGTGCAAGCCTTTCAGTCCGTATGATATCGCGAAGTGCTAGCGCTGATTAAGCAGCGACGGCAGCTTCGGCAGACTTCTTGACGATCTGACGACGCAGCAGGCGCGCGCGCATGCTGAGTTCGTTTTCGCTTGCCTTGATAAGGAAAGCGTCCAGACCACCGCGATGTTCAACCGAGCGGAGCGCTGCTGCGGAAACGCGCAGACGGTAGCGCTGGCCGAGAACGTCGGAGATCAGCGTGACCTGGCAGAGGTTCGGCAGGAACCGACGCTTGGTCTTGTTGTTGGCGTGGCTGACATTGTTGCCCACGAGGACGGCCTTGCCAGTCAATTCGCACATGCGGGACATGGTACACCTACTTTTGTTTTTCTCGGCCATCGGATAAACATCCCGGGCAAAACCCGGTACGCAATCCAACAGGCCATAATTGGAAAGTTGCGGTTCTATAGTCAGACAGCCCGGCCGCGTCAAGCCAAACCTTGTGTTTTCCCGTAATTCCGTCAAAAAGCTGCTGTTGTCTGGCGCTCGCAGCAGGCAACCAAAGCGACTATATAACTTGCCTGATCCTCGTTGAAGGCCCTGATTATGGTTCAAATTCGGAAGTGGCTTCTCATTTCAGCGATCGTTGCGTCGATGCCGGCGATGGCATTGGCCGACGTGCTGCGGCATGAAACGCGCTATCGCGTTTCGCTGGCCGGCCTACCGATTGCCAGGGCGGATTTCAAGACCGAGGTCACCGGCAAGCAGTTCACCATCCGCGGCGATATTACCTCGGCGGGCCTTGCGGATCTCGTCACTTCCATCGATGCGCGGACCGATGTGACCGGCGTCGTCAACGACAGCAAGCTGCAGGCGACGCATTACACGCTCTTCTACAAGAGCGGCAAGAGAGAGCGCACCTATGACGTCGCCTATGCCAACGGCAATGTGACGTCGAATACGATCACGCCCGAACCGAAGCGTCCGGATACCTGGGTCCCGCTTACGGGGGAGGATCTGAAGTCCGTGCTCGATCCGATATCGGGCATGATCTTTCCGATCACGCCCAGCCTCAACCTCTGCAATCAGACGCTGGCCGTCTTCGACGGCGAGATGCGCATGGATCTGAAACTGTCGCCGAAGGGATCGCATCCCTTTTCGACGGAAGGCTTCAAGGGCAAGACGGTCGCCTGCGGCGTGCGCTTCACACCGAAGAGCGGCTACAAGAGCACGCGTTCCGATTATCTCTATCTCGCCAAGAGCAATAATATGGAGATCTGGTTTGCCAAGGCCGACGCGATGAACGTCTATGCTCCGGTCTATGTCCGCATACCGACGCAGTACGGGACGGTGACGATTACTGCCGTAAAATACGGCGGCTAGGACCGTCAATTTTCATGTAATTCCGGAGGAAAGCCGCGGCGCGGCCTTCCGGGGATTGCTTCAGCGGGCTGGGGACGCCTGCGATAAAGGGCTGGGGGCAGGGGTGAAATTTCGTGCGACATTGACGGGCTTCTCGGCCATCCTGATGTGGTCGTTTCTCGCGCTCTTGACGGTGGCTTCCGGCAAGATGCCGCCCTTTCAGCTGCTTGCCGTGTGCTTTGCGATCGGCAGCATTCCCGGCATCGTCGTGCTTTTACTGCGCCCGGAGCGGCTGCAACTGCTGCGCCAGCCGGCGAAGGTCTGGATCACAGGCATTGCCGGGCTGTTCGGCTACCATTTCCTCTATTTCACCGCGCTGCGCCACGCGCCGGCTGTCGAGGCGGGGCTGATCGCCTATCTCTGGCCGCTGCTGATCGTTGTCGGCTCGGCGTTGCTGCCCGGCGAACGGCTGCGCTGGTATCATATCGCCGGCGCCTTGATGGGGCTTGCGGGCACGGTTCTGATCGTCGGCCGCAACGGCTTTCATTTCGAAGGCGCCTATGCCGTCGGCTATGGCGCGGCTTTTCTTTGCGCCTTCACCTGGTCCGGCTATTCGCTGGTCACGCGCCGCTTCGAGGCCGTTTCCACCGATGTCGTTACGATCTTCTGCCTCGTGACATCGGTTCTCTCCTTCGTCTGCCATCTCGGCCTGGAGGAGACCATTTGGCCGGAGAGCGCGGGGCAATGGATTGCCGTACTCGGATTGGGCCTGTTTCCGGTCGGTGCTGCCTTCTATGCCTGGGATTACGGCGTCAAGAATGGCGATATCCAGATCCTCGGCGCGGCAAGCTATGCCGCACCCTTGCTGTCGACGCTGATCCTGACGCTGTTCGGTTTTGCCGAGCCGAGTTGGGGCATTGCACTTGCCTGCCTGCTCGTGACCGGTGGGGCCGTGCTTGCCGCTCACCGCATGATCCTGCGGCGGGACAATGCCGAGCGGCCGCAGGCGGAAGCGGCGGAATAGCTCCGCCGCAATCCCTGCCATTACTTCTTGAAGATTTCCTGCAGGAAGGCCTCAAGTGATGGCCGCCAGACATCCATTTCATGCTGGAGATCCGGATATTCGTGGTATTCGTGCTTGATCTTCTTCTCGTCGAGCGTCGCCTTCAGGGCTGCCACATCCTTGCCGACGACTTCGTCCTTGCTGCCGACCGTCACCGTGAAGTTGTGCAGCGCCTTGTTGATCTTCTCCGGCTCGTTCAATGCTGCCTCGACGGCCTTGTTCGGCGAGCTCATGGTGCTGACGCCGCTGAAGGTCGCGACCCAGCCGAACGTGCCGAGATGCGAAAGGCCCGACACGAGAGCCTGATATCCGCCTTGTGAAAGACCGGCGACGGCGCGGCCGTCCGCATCGCTCCGCACGCGGTAATGTTGCTTCATATAGGGGATGAGGTCTTCGACAAGCTCGCGATCGGCGGCTTCGGCATTGGCCGGAAAGAAGACCTTGCGGATGTCCGAGGCGGGCATGTTCTCGGCGATGGCATCTGGCACGTCGGTTTCCGTGTCGGGGATGACGACGATCATCGGCTCGATCTTCTTCTCGGAAAGGAGATTGTCGAGGATCTGCGGCGCGCGCCCTTGTGCGACCCAGGAACCGACAGTGTCGCCGAAGCCGTGATAGAGATAGAGGACCGGCAGCAGTTTGGAGGAATCGGTGTAGCCTGGCGGCGTGTAGACATACATCTGCCGTTCCGAGCTGAGTGCCTTCGAATGCAGGGTTACCAGCCGCAGATCGCCATGCGGGACGTTTCGGATATCGAGAATGCTGCCGGGCACGAGGATCAGGCTGGTATTGACGTGCCGCTGCGGCTTCGGCGCATTCGTGCCGGTGTCGATGCTGCGGAAGCCGTCGATGTTGAAATAATATTCGTAGAGGTCCGGTTTCAGCACCTCGGTCTTGGCGCTCCATGTGCCGTCGTCGCCCTTCTGCATGACGATCGGATCGCGCGAGCCGAGGCCTACCGAGACCGCCTTTGCCGCCGGCGCATAAAGACGGAAGGTGATCGAGCCGTCCTTTTCGACCGAGGTGACGAAATTTTTAAAGGGCTGATCTGCCGGCGGCGAGGCCGGCGCATCGAGGGCAAGGGCAGGTACGCTCATGATACAGCCCGCCACGACGAGCAAAGGAAACAATAAACGCACGAAAAAGCCTCCTCCAGTTGAATCAATCTTCTCTCTCCCCTTCTAAAGCTGACGCAGCGCAACGCTTTTTCAAGGCGGCCGCGCTGCGCGGTCTGGACGCATATTGGGTGATCTGGACGATTGGCAAAAGAGGATCAGGCCGAGGCAGGCGTCCAATCCGGTGGCGCCATCTCGAAGCTTGAAAATTCGAAGCCCGGAGAAACCGTGCAGCCGACGAGGGTAAATTCGCCGAGGCTTTCGGCCGATTGCCACCAGTTGGCCGGAATGAGCGCCTGCGGCCGCTCCCCCTTCGCCAGATCCATGCCGAGAACGAGCCTTTCACTGGCCCTGCCGTCGGCGGAGCGATGCAGGGCGAGTGGCGCGCCGGCATAATAGTGCCAGACCTCGGCCGCATCGCGCACCCGGTGCCAATGCGAGCGTTCGCCGGCCTCGAGCAGATAGTAGATCGCCGTCGAATGGCCGCGCGCGCCGCCGTTCTCGTCGCGAAATGTCTGCACGTACCAGCCGCCTTCCGGATGCCGCTGCATGGCAAGCGTTGCGATGATCTCTTTTGCCTGCATCAGAAATTGTCCTTGCGCTTGCGGATTTCGGCGAAGACCTCGTCGTTGCTGCGGCTTTCCATCAGCAGGTGGCGGCGGATCGAAGGGTCCGCGGCGCGCAGGAACGGGTTGGTTTCCTTCTCGAGCGCAAGCGTCGTCGGAATGGTGAACTTGCCGGCGGCTCGCAAGGCTTCGATATCGGCGGCGCGCGACTTCAGCCGCTCATTGTCGGGATCGATGGTCAGAGCGAAGCGGGCGTTGGAGAGCGTATATTCGTGGCCGAAATAAACCGCGGTTTCATCGGGCAGGACGGCCAGCTTCTGCAGCGAGGCCCACATGTCGGCCGGCGTCCGCTCGAACAGGCGGCCACAACCCAGCGCAAACAGCGTGTCGGCGGCAAAGAGCAGCTTGTCGTCGGAGAAGTGATAGCAGACATGGCCGGCGGTGTGGCCGGGAGTCTCGATGACATTGACGGTATGGCCGGCGAACTCGAACGTGTCGCCATCGCCGACGGCTTTGTCGAGACCGGGAATGGCGACGGCCTCGTTGATCGGGCCGATGATCTCGCAGCCGAACTGCTCCTTCAGCGCCAGATTGCCCTCGACATGGTCGGTGTGATGATGGGTCGTCAGGATATGGCTGAGCGTCCAGCCGCGACGGTCGGCAGCCTTCAGGATGGCATCCGCCTCCGGAGCGTCAATCGATGCCGTCAACCCGGTTTCGGGATCATGGACCAAGACGCCGTAATTGTCGGAACGGCAGATAAAAATCTCTAATTCCAATGGTTTCATGATGGAAATCGTCCTCGTCTTTTACGTTGGTAGAGAATGTAAGCCGTTCGGCCTTGAAGTCCAACGCTCGGCTGATAACATTTGTTTCGATGCACGCCGATATTGTCGATCTCCGCCAGTTTTATCATTCCGAGCTCGGTCGCTTGGCGGAGCAGTCGATCGCCATGGCGCTTTCCTCGATCTGGGCGCGCATGCCGGAGGAACGGCTCGTCGGCCTCGGCTATGCCGTTCCCTATCTCGACCGTTTCCGCGCCGACACCGAACGCACCTTCGCCTTCATGCCGGCCGGGCAGGGCGCGGTGAACTGGCCGATGGACTCGGCTTCGTCGACAGCTCTGATCTTCGATGAAGAGCTGCCCTTGCCCGACAGCTCGATCGACCGTGTGCTGATGGTGCATTCGCTCGAGTTCGCCGAAAGCCCGCGCGAGACGCTGAAGGAGCTTTGGCGTGTGTTGGCGCCGGGCGGGCGGCTCGTCATTGCGGTACCCAACCGCCGGGGCGTCTGGGCGCGGATGGAGCACACGCCATTCGGCTCCGGCAGGCCTTATTCGCGCGGCCAGCTGACCTCGCTGCTGCGAGAGACCAATTTTACGCCGGGCGCGACGGCGGAAGCGCTGTTCTTCCCGCCATCGAAGCTGCGCACCGTGCTGCGGCTTCGGCGCGCCTTCGAGCGGGTGGGTCGCACCCTTTGGCCCGCGTTCTCCGGTGTCATCATCGTCGAGGCGCAGAAGCGGCTCTATCAGGGCTTGCCCGTCGCCGTGCGCGCATCGCGCCGCGTCTTCGTGCCCGTTCTGGCGCCGCGCGGCATACCGACGACGCGCGATGGCACCTGATGCCTTAGACCGAACGCCGACACTCGACAAAACCGCGTTTCCGCATTAATGCGACGGGGTGTCATAAACCGGAATTTTCCGGTGTTTCCCAAGGTCGATCCCATGAGCATGGAAATGAGCAAGCCCCTCCCGCGTCCCGGCATTCTCGATATCGCTGCCTATGTGCCGGGCAAGGAGCATGCGCCGGGCGTTGCGCGCGTGTTCAAGCTCTCGTCGAACGAGACGCCGCTTGGCGCCAGCCCCAAGGCCATCGAGGCCTTCCGCGGCGCTGCCGGCAATCTCGAGCGCTATCCGGATGGGCAGGCCAAGGAATTGCGCCAGGCGATCGCCGATGTGCATGGGCTGAATGTCGCCAATATCCTTTGCGGCAACGGCTCTGACGAACTGCTCGGCCTGCTCTGCCACACCTATCTCGATAAGGGTGACGAAGGCATCATCACCGAGCACGGCTTCCTGGTCTACAAGATCCAGATCATGGCCGCCGGCGCGACGCCTGTCACGGTCAAGGAAACGGATTGCACCGTCGATGTCGACGCGATCCTCGCTGCGGTGACCGAGAAGACCAAGATGGTCTTCATCGCCAACCCCGCCAATCCGACCGGAACCTATGTGCCGGTCAGCGAGATACGCCGCCTGCAGGCGAGCCTGCCGAAGCACGTCATCCTCGTGCTCGACGCGGCCTATGCCGAATATGTCCGCCGCAACGACTACGAGGCTGGCCTGGAGCTCGTTTCTGCGAACCAGAACGTCGTCATGACCCGCACCTTCTCGAAGGTCTATGGCCTGGCCGCCCTTCGCATCGGCTGGATGTATGCGCCGGTCGATGTCGTCGATGCGCTGAACCGCGTGCGCAGCCCGTTCAACCTGAACAATGCGGCCATCGCTGCCGGAGCGGCGGCCGTTCGCGATCAGGCTTTCACCGAAAAGACCGTCGCCTACAATCTGATCTGGATCGAGAAGATGACGGCTGCGCTCGAGGCCATCGGCCTCAAGGTGACGCCGTCGGTGACGAACTTCATTCTCATCCATTTCCCCGATAGCGACGGCAAGCGCGCCGTCGAGGCCGATGATTTCCTGACGAGCCGCGGCTATATCACCCGCGCCGTGCGCGCCTATGGCTTCCCGAATTCGCTGCGCATCAGCATCGGCACCGAGGAGGCCAATCTCGGCGTCATCGACACGCTGACCGAATTTATGGGGCGCAAGTCATGAGCAGCATCCAGTTCGACCGCATCGCACTGATCGGCATCGGCCTCATCGGTTCCTCCATCGCCCATGACATCAAGCGCCTCGGGATTGCCAAGGAAGTGGTGATCTCGACGCGCAGCGCCGAAACGCTGAAGCGCGCCGAAGAACTGCAGCTTGGCGACCGTTACACGCCATCTTCGGCCGACGCGGTCAAGGATGCCGATCTCGTCATCGTCTCGGTGCCAGTCGGTGCTTCGGAGAGCGTTGCCAAGGAGATCGCTGCTCATCTGAAGCCGGGTGCGATCGTCACCGACGTCGGTTCGACCAAGGCCTCGGTCATCGCGCAGATGCAGCCGCATATGCCGCCCACCGTGCATTTCATTCCGGGCCATCCGCTGGCCGGCACCGAGAAATCCGGCCCTGATGCCGGCTTTCCCGGGCTGTTCAGGGGACGCTGGTGCATCTTCACGCCGGTTCCGGGCACGGACGAGGCCGCGATCAAGACACTTCGCAATTTCTGGGAGACTCTCGGCTCGCGTGTCGACGAGATGGATCCAGAGCACCACGACAAGGTGCTGGCGATCGTTTCGCATCTGCCGCATCTGATCGCCTACAATATCGTCGGCACCGCCGACGATCTGGAGACGGTGACGGAATCGGAAGTCATCAAATATTCGGCCTCCGGCTTCCGCGACTTCACCCGCCTTGCCGCCTCCGACCCCACCATGTGGCGCGACGTCTGCCTGCATAATCGCGACGCCATCCTGGAGATGCTGTCGCGCTTCTCCGAGGACCTGGCATCGTTGCAGCGCGCGATACGTTGGGGTGACGGCGACAAGATCTTCGAACTTTTCACCCGCACCCGCGCCATTCGCCGCTCGATCGTCGAAGCCGGCCAGGATGTCGACGTGCCCGACTTCGGCCGCCACGCCCTGGATGCGAAGGAATAGTTATCCCGACACAAGGGAGCGGCGTCGATGATCGTCAGACGCGGGTGCTTGGAAGATTTGCCTTGGCTCGCCGATCACGACGATGCGAGCGAGGACTGGATCAGGCGCTGCATCCAGTTCGATGAGTATTTTGTCGCCGAGCAGGATGGCAAACTCGTCGGTTTTCTCCGCTTCAGCCGTTTCTGGGGCAAGATACCCTATATGGACATGATCCGCGTGTTGCCGTCGCATCAGCGGGCCGGTGCGGGGTCGGCTCTTTTTCGCGCCTGGGAGAGCGCCATGATCGAAGAGGGCGTCGAACACCTGATGACCTCGAGCGAATGGGCCGAAGCCGAGCCGCAGGCCTGGCATCGCCGCAACGGCTTCAAGGCTGCAGGCAGCATCGATCTCCGTATCGTCCAGCCGAGCCCGGAGATATTCTTTGTCAAGAATATCTCCGGTGCAGACAAGGGATAGCGATCTCAGATCGGCGGGATCTTGCCGAGCGGGATGAAGCCGCTGAGCGAGAGGCGGCCGCGATCGGCCGTCAGTGCGACGGAGACCTTGTCGCCGCCATTGGCAAGCGCTTTCAGCATCTTCGTGGCTGTCTTGATGATGTTCTTGGCGGCGGGTAGCGTGGTCGTCAGGCTATCGCCCCAGGGGCCGATCTGATTGATCTCCAGCTTGAACTGGCCGGACAGGAAGCCATCGCCGTCGAAACTGAAGGGGCCGGAAAGCGTCATGATGCGACCGTCGCCGATGTCGATGACGGCCTGGTGCAGGACGCCCGCTGTGCCGCGAAGCCCCTCGCGATCGCTGCCGTCGAGCAAGCCGGCCTTGCCCGTCAGCGTCACGCTGGCGCTGGTCGAGGCGGTCGGCAGGGGCTGCGGAAAGTCCTTGATGACGGCATTGGCATTTTCGACGCCGATGGCGAAATCGAGGTCGCTGCCGTTCTGGCTGGCGTGCATCTCGGTATGGGCGGCAGTGACATCGACGCTCTGGCCGGTGACGGAGGAGGTGATAGCTGCCTTCAGCCCATCGATGACGGTCTGGGTCTGGCCGACGCCGCGGCCCTTGGCGACGAGGTTCGATTGCAGGTCGGCCCATTCCGCCGACACGGTCAGGCCGGCTGTCGTCCGCAACTCAGCCGGAGATTTCAGGCTCCAGCTGACATGATTGGGCTGGAAGACCGGCGCGGAGGCGCTCAGCGTATCGAAATTGGCCGACACGCCGCGGGTCTGGTTGTCGACCGTCACCGTGTCGCAGGTGAGCCCGATGGAGAAGGGGAAGCCGTTGAAGGCCATGTTCTCGCATTTGCCGGCAACGCCGGCGCTGTTCTGCTGGCCAAGCGCCTTCAGGATATTGGCCCTGACGAAACCGGTCGCATAGTACCATCCGCCGGTGTAAAGACCGGCCAGAACCACGATCAGCCCCAGCAGGATGAGCCAAAGACGTTTGCCTCGACCGGTCGTTACGCTCTGGCTTGACGCTGCCATGTTGTTCTCCAATGGTTGAACTGAAGCTTCACAGTGATTTGGCGTTGGATATGGACGAATTTTGGGTGTTTGGCTACGGATCGCTCATGTGGAATCCGGGCTTTGGTTACGACGAACGGGCCGAGGCCCTTATTTTTGGTTATCGCCGCTCGCTCTGCGTCCGTTCCTGGGTCCATCGCGGCACGGAGCAAAGCCCCGGCCTCGTCCTTGGCCTCGATCGCGGCGGCTCTTGCCGCGGCATGGCGTTTCGCGTTCCGGGTTCTGATTGGAACGAGGTGCTGACCTATCTGCGCGAGCGCGAACTCGTCACCAACGTCTATCTGGAAAAGACGTTGCCCATCCGGCTTGCCGACGGGCGGCGTGTCACTGCGGTCGCCTACGTCGTCGACCGCAGTCACAGCCAATATGCCGGCTCGCTTGACGCGATCGAGGCCGCCCATGTGGTGGAAGCCGCCAACGGACGTTCCGGCCCGAACGATGCCTATCTTTTCAATACGCTGACGCATCTGCGCGACATGGGCATTCGCGATCAGTGGCTCGAGCAGGTTGCCGGTGAAGTGGAGCGGATGCGGAAGGCGTCCTGAGCCTCTCTTCTGGCGGCGACAGGCTTCTTGCGGGCTCAGACTGCGGCGGGAACCGGCTTTGCCTGTTTGATTTCAGCCAGGCGTCGGGCTGCGGTCGGCGGTATCGGTAGATCTGGGTTTTCGGCGATCGTCTCGACCAGCAGCTCGTCGCTTGCCCTTTCCGTTTCCTCGATCAGGCGCGCGAAGAAGGCATCCGGGTCCATGCCGGGCTCGATCGGCGGCAGAATGCGCACCTTGATATGGCCGGGATATTTGCGGAAGGTGCGGCGTGGCCAGAAGAGGCCGGGATGCATAGCGACGGCGACGACGGGAATTCCGAGGTCGCGATACATGCGGGCGATGCCGTATTTGTAGACGGGCTCGGCGCCCGGCGGGCGGCGGGTGCCCTCGGGATAGATGATGAGCTGGCGGCCCGTCGCGAGTTCTTCGCGGGTGCGCTTCAGGACATCGAACATGACCTTGCCGCGCGCGCTGCGATCGACCGGAATCATGCGCTGCTTGCCGGCGTACCAGCCGAACAATGGAATCCACATCAGCTCGCGCTTCAGGATGTAGACGGGATCGTCGAGATAGGGCAGCAGCGCGAAGGTATCCCAGAAGGACTGGTGTTTGGGCGCGAAGATGAAACTGCCCTTGGGGATATTCTCCAGACCCTCGATCTCGAAGGTCGTGCCGACGATCTTCTCCATCAGCCACGTGCTGGATTTCGCCCATGCCTTGGGGATCGCATAGGCCGCCTTGCGCGGCATCAGGAAATAGATCGGCGTCAACACGATCATGCGAATGATCAGATTGGCATAGAAGGCTGTGTTGAACAGGATCGAACGCAAGATAATCATCGAGGCTTTCCCAATGCACCGGCTTGCGCCGGCATTCGAAGGTCTGCCTACACGATTACGACGTCAATAAAAAGTCGGTGCATGCGTGGTTTCGCGTCTTCACGCGTGTCGTCGGCGCAAAACCGCAGCTGATGCTTGCGCGGGATGACTCAGTCGTCATCCTCCACCGGCTGGCGCGAGCGCAGGCCGGTGGGGCGTCCCAGTCCCGTGATATTGCGGGCGCCGGCGAGAAGCACCTTGGCATATTCCGAGATCATTGTGCGCAGCGCGTTCGGGTCCGTGAACCAGTTCTTGGTCTTCAGATCGGAGTTGACGACCGGATAGGGAATGAAATCCGTCGAGGGGTCGACGTATTTCAGCTCCGCGAGGCTGCGGGGCATATGATAGTTGTTGGTCACGACGAGAACGCTTTTATAGCCCCTGGCGTGAATCCATTTTGCCGCTTCGCGCGCATTGCCGATCGTATCGAGCGCGTCGTAGCCGAAGTCGACGCAGCAGCTGAAGAGGCTTGTGGAGCTCTGCGTCAGCTTGCGGATCTGCGTCGGCGTCGTGGTCGGATGCACGCCCGAGATCAGCAGGCGGTTGCCCGCGCCGCTGCGCAGCAGTTCCACCGCCTGATCGATACGCTGGTAGCCGCCCGTCAGCACGACGATGGCATCGGCCTTGGGGTCGAGCGGCGGCTTCAGGCTGGTGATCGAATCGGCAAAATGCAGGAAGCCGCCGAAAACGATGGCGACCAGGAAAATGAAGGCGAAGCCGCCCCATCGCAAAAACCGCCGGAACAGGCTGCGTCGCACGGGACCATCGCCGCGGGATCGCGCCCGAAGCGACTGCGAACTCACGGTCTTGCGAGTCGTCAGATCCATGCTCATGATTCGGTACTATACGCTAATTGCGGCAAGGAACGGGCTTGCAAGCGGTAAAAAACATCGTTGCGGCGTCAATTCTGCACACTATCCGACCGTCCGGGATCGGAACGGATCAGATCGATCTCGTAGATCGTGCGCATGACGGTGAAGCGCGCCGTCAGCGTCGTCAGCAGCGCGATGATGATCATGGTGGCGAGAATGCCGACATAGCCGAGCGCACCGACGGAGAAAGTCCCGAACAATGCCGTTGCTTGATCGGTCTGCGGCGTGGCGATCGTGCGGCTCTGCAGGAAGCCGGCGCTGGCGAAGAACAGGGCGGCAAGCGCGCTGCCGGCTGCCGACCCCTTGAGGCTGATTTTCAGGAAGTGCTTCTGGAATTCATTGGCGACGAAGGTGCTTTCGGCCCCGACGAAATGCAGCACTTCGACGATGTGGCGATTGCCTGAGAGCGCGCCGCGCGTGGCGAAGACCACCGTCAGCACCATGGCGGTGAAAACAAGCAGCAGAACGCCGGTGCCGATCAAGACGGTGGTGTGGGCCATGGAGACGAGCCGGTCGACCCAGGTGCGGTGGTCGTCCAGCGTCGCCTGCGGGATCTGTGCCTTCAGCAGGCTGCGCATTGCCTCGAAGTCAGGCGGATGCGTCTCGTCGATGGTGATGATGACGAGGCGCGGGACGGGGAGTTCCTTGAGATCGAGGCCGGCTCCGAGCCAGGGTTCCAACAGGCGGGCCGTCGCGGCCTCGTCGACGATCTGTCCGGATTTGGTGCCGACGAAGCTGAGCGCGATGTCGCGGGCGCTCGCGAGCGCCTTTTCCATGTCGAGATTGTCGTCCGGCTTGATCTGGATGGTAATCTCGCGGGAGATCTGGCTCTCCCAGCTTGCCGCCGTCGAGCGCACCATGCTGACCGCGCCGAGCGTCAGGCAGGCGAGAAAGGCCATGATGGCGATGACGACGATCAGCGCATTGCCCTGAATATTGGAGGACGGCACGATCGGTCCCGTCGGGCGGACACGCATCTCCGGGCGCTTACGTTCAGCCGGAGGGGTGGGCGCTTGCCGCGCCTGCTGAGCCCTCGCATTCGGGGCGTTCCTGCGGGGGGTGGGCTCAGTCATAGATATCGAGATGCCCCCCCGACAGAATCATGCGCCTGGCTTCGATCTGATCCATCAGGGCGAGATCGTGCGTGGCGATGACGACGGCCGTGCCGAGGCGATTGAGTTCCAGAAAGAGATTGAGCAGGCGACGGGCCATCGGCGGGTCGACATTGCCCGTGGGCTCGTCGGCAAGCAGGATTTCAGGGCGGTCGATGAGCGCGCGGGCGATGGCGGCGCGCTGCTTCTCGCCGCCCGAAAGCACCGGCGGCAGCACATTGATGCGTTCGCCGAGACCCACCCATTTCAGCAGTTCGAGGACGTCGGTGCGGTAGGAGCTTTCCTCCTTGCCGCGCACGCGCAAAGGGAGAGCGACGTTTTCGTAGGTCGTCAGATGCTCGAGCAGCCGGAAATCCTGGAAGACGATACCGACGCGGCGGCGCAAGAGCGGCAGCTCGTTGCGGGGGATCGAGGATATCTCGCGGTCGAACATGCGGATCAGCCCGCGGGTCGGCTGCAACGACATGAAGAGCAGGCGCAGCAGCGTCGTCTTGCCGGCGCCCGAAGGGCCGGTCAGGAACTGGAACGACTTTTTCGGTATGTCGAAGCTCAGGTCACGGAGGATTTCCGGACCCATGCCGTAGCGCAAACCGACGTTCTCAAAATGAATCAACGGGCAGTCCAGTCTTCCGCAGGGTTCAATCAGGCGACTTGTTAACCAATGGCATTAACAGCCGGTAAATTTTTCTGGAAAGGCGCCCCATTCATGGCGATCTTTGCGAAGCATTAACCAATAAAATTTACGACTGGGCAGGATTCGTTTCAATGCCCAGATTGGCAATGGGCGTCGAAACCATGTGGATCACCGCAACGGGAGGCCATCATGGGCGCTTTTCGCCACCGTCAACAGCAGACGGGGCTGGTTTATGACCTCATTCCGCCCGAGCGCGGAGCGGGATCGGGCCAGGCGCATTACGTCATGCCGAAGCCCGATATCGTCGATGCCGAATTCGTGACCGTTTCCAGTGCGCGCGGACGGGCCGCATCGGGCGTCAACATGCGCTATGGCGGGCGTATCCAATCAAAGCCACAGCCGGCGGCGCGCAAAACGGCCCTCGCGCGCATCCTGTCCGTTCTGCGTGGCGCCGAAGAGGTTTTGCAGCAGGCGTCGCGGCGCAGCTTCGTGGCGCTCATCGTTTGTCTCGCTGTATTGATCTTCGGTCTTTCCGGTGGCTTCTCCGGCCTATCGGGCGCGCCAGCCGAGACAGCGGCCGAGCCTCTGCAGTTCTCGCATGTGACGCTGACGCCACGCGATGAGAATGGTCTGCCCGTCCTGAGATTGAACGGAATCATCGAAAATGTCAGCGGCGCCACGCTTTCGGTTCCGGAGGTGCGCGCCGATCTTTTCGCTGGGGATCAGTTGGTCAGGAGCATCGTCGTCGATACGCCGGTCGATCGTCTCGGGCCGCATGAGAGCCGCGGATTCTCGACGCGATTGCAGCATCCCGGTGGAAAAACGCCGGATGTTCGGCTTTCCTTCATGCCTTGAAGCATGATGCCGAAAAGCGCGTGCGGCTTTCGGGCGACATCATGCTCAACCTGTTTGATTCCAGAGCGGATTCGGATTTTAGGTGGAATCGACCTAAAATCATCCGCTTCTGGGGGTGTGTCGGGCTTGCCGATTGTGCTACGGGCTAAGGCTTGATCGGCGGCCAGGGGCCGCGCAGCCATGGAGCATGCCAATCAATGCCTGTCGTACGCGGGAAGAATATCGAGCCGCTTTTCACTGCCGAGCAGATTGCCGAGCGCAATCATGTCTTGGCGAAGGAAATCGCCAGCGGGCCGACGAAAGATCTCCTCGTCATCGCCATCCTCAAGGGTTCTTTCATCTTCGCCGCGGATTTGCTGCGCGCCTTGCATGAGACCGGGCTTGCCCCGGAGGTCGAATTCATCACCCTTTCGAGCTACGGCGCCGGCACGACCTCGCAGGGCGTGCGCATCGTCAAGGACATCGACAGCGATGTGAAGGATCGCGATGTCCTGTTGATCGACGATATTCTGGAATCGGGCCGCACGCTGCGTTTCGCCAAGGAACTGCTCTATGAGCGCGGCGCCCGCAATGTCACGCTTGCCGTGTTGCTCGACAAGAGTGTCAAGCGCCAGGAAGAGCTGGAGGCTGATTATGTCGGCTTCGAATGCCCCGATTATTTCGTCGTCGGCTATGGCATGGATGTCGCCTACGCCTTCCGCGAACTGCCCTTCGTCGGCGTCGTCACGGGTGACGCGGAGGCCTGATCTTAAGTTAATGCAGGCGGGTCATCCGCCTGTCCCATTCTGCTCCAGTGATGACGAACCATTAACCACGGAGCCTGATCGCCTGCCCGTCGTTTACCGATCGCAAACGGAATTCTGGTGATTTCGGTCGCGGAACATGACGGACCAGGAGCACGGACCATGGCAAAAATTCTGATCACGGAAGACGAAGACTCGCTTCGCAGCTTCGTCGCCCGCGCGCTGCGCTTGGACGGTCACGAGACCGAAGAGGCAGCTGACGGCGCGGAGGGCTTGGAGAAATTGAAGGCGGGCGGCTACGACCTCCTGCTTTCGGACATCCGCATGCCTGTGATGGACGGCATCGAGCTTGCCCATCAGGCGCATTCGACCTGCCCGGGGATGAAGATCTTGCTCATGACCGGCTATGCCGAGCAGCGCGAGCGCGCCGACGACCTCATGGAAAAGATCGTCGACGTCGTGGCCAAGCCGTTTGCACTGCCCGATATCCGCAAGGCCGTTGCCCGCGCATTGGCTGCCTGACGTTCGTCCGTTGTCAGCACAGCTGTGCCTGTGCTGACGTCATCATCATTTGTGAATGGGTCCGAAGTCGTCATCGGGGTAGTGGATCGTTTCCTCCCCCGGCTTTCTTGAGCCGACGACGATCATCATCACCGCTTCGGCGGAGTGGTTGAGCAGATGATGGGCATTGGGCTGCCCTGCCGGAAATCCCACGATGTCGCCAGCTCCGAGTATATGGTGGCCGTTTTCATCGACCAGCGTCGGTGTCCCCGCCAGCACATAGAGAAATTCGTCTTCCGCCATATGCCAGTGGCGCGACGACGACATGCCTCCGGGGTCGAGGGTGACGAGATTGATGCCGAATTGCGTGATTCCCACTGCCTTGGCCAGCCTGACCTCGTGCTTGCCGTTCAATCGCGCGTCTGCCTGGGGAATGCCCGGCAAGCCGGTGGTGACGGGCAGATCCGAAATACTCGCAAGCTTGGTTTCCATCTCATTCCTCTGCGGCGAGCATGACAGCATCGGTCACTTCGCAGGGGGATTATCTTACGGCCCGAGATTCAGCAGTCGCTCCAGATAGCGCCGCTCCTCGCTCAGCGATGGGTTGTTGCTCAGCCTTTCGCGAATGGCATCGAGAATTTGGCGCGCGCGCTCTGCTTGAATGACGTCCGGCACCATGTTGTCATCAGAATTGTCCATGGGGCCGCCATCATTGCGTGACCTGCCGAGCGGATCGCGGCCGTTCTGACCGCCCTGGCCCATCTGTCCGGGCATCTGACCCTGACCCTGGCCTTGCCCCTGCTGCATCTGCGCCATGAGCTGGTTCATCATCTCGCGCGTGCCCTTGCGCAGGGCATCGAGAGCGCGTCCCTGGCCTTGCACGGCGCCTTCGCCATTGCCCTCGGCAAGCTGGCCTGAGGCGCCCTTCATTTCCTGCTGCGCCTTGCCGTAGTTCTGGTTCGGCTTCATGCCCAGCGAGCCCAGGTTTTTTTGAAGTTCGCCGAGCTGCTTGCCGAGATCCTCCTGCTGCTGCCGCAACTGCTTCAGCGCATCGCGCAGTTGATCCGCCGTCATGTTGTCGGTTGGGTCGCCATCCTTTTGGCTCTGCTTATTCTGGCCCTGCTGCTGATCCTGCTGGCCCTGGTTGCGCTGACCCATATCCGGACGCGCTGGGTCGTTGAGGCCAGGCAGCGGCTGGTCCATCAGGCCGTCGCCATCCTCGTTGGAATCGCCGCGCTGCATACGGTCGCGCATGGCCTGATCGAGCTTGAAGGTCTGATCCATCAGCTTCTGCTGGTCGCGCATGATGCGGCCGAGCTTGTCCATCTGCTCGCGCATCTTGTCATTTGCCGCCTGGTTCTGCTGTTGTCCGGGCTGCGGCTTGCCGGCCTGCAGGCTATTCATCAGCTGCTGCAGCTGGGAGAGCATCTGTTGGGCGGCCTCGCGATTGCCGGAGCGGGCGAGATTTTCGATCTGGTCCATCATGCGCTGCAGGTCCTGCTGGCGCAGGATATTGGCGGCGCGCTGGTTCGGCTGGGCGGGCATGTTACGCATGCGCTCGGCCAGCTCCTTCATATAGGCGTCCATCGCCTTGCGCAGCTCGTCCGTGAGCTTCTTGATCTCCGCGTCGGAAGCATTGCGCTGCAGGGCGTCGGAGAGCTTCTGTTGCGCATCGCGCAGCGCCTTTTCCGCATCGGTGAGCTGCGCGTCTTCCATGCCAAGCGCGATCTGCCAGAGATAATCGGCGGTATCCTTCAGCGAGGCTTCGCTGCTCGCGAGCTTCATCCGCGACAGAGCCGACTTGATCGCGAGAAAATTGCCGAGATCGGGAATGGTCTCTTCGGGGCGGATGGTCAGCGACTTGTTGAGCTCTATCGCCTCCGGCATCTTGCGGGTGTCGAGTGCGAAAACCTGGCGTTCCTCGGCCACGGCAGCGGCAAGCGGCTGGCTGAAATTGCGGGATGGCAGCACCATCTCATAAGGGGCGCTGCGACCGGTTTGGCCGGCACCGTCCTTGGCAACGAGCGTGATCCGGACCCGTTTGCCGGCAAGCGGGTCCTGGGTCAGATCATGGCTTGCCAGACCCTTGCCGTTGCGGCGGTCGCGACGCGGGACTTCCAGCTTGTATTCCGGCAGCCCATAGAGCGGGGTCGCTGTGGGATCGGAGTCGACCGGCACGATTTCGGCACGGGCCTCCTCGACGCCATAGTCATCCTTGACCTTGAAGCCGAGTTCCAGCGCGCCGCTTGCCGTCGCATGCGGAATGCCGTCGAAGCTGATCTCCGGCGGCTTGTCGATGACGACGTTGAAGGACCAGGACTTGCCGTTGACGGTCAGCTCACCTCCCTTCTCGAGCTTGAGGATGTGGGTGTGGGCAACCATCGCGTCCGCTGCTGGGACATTGCCGCCGCTTGCCGCGGCAGGTATGGCGGCTGGCGTTGCCGGCTTTGCGCCGGCGGGGCTTTGTTTGTCGGCATCGGCCGTTTGCTCGGGGATTTCGATACCCTTCTCGGCGCCGGTCGCCTGAAACAGCACCTTCTCGTCGCTGGCAGTTCCCGAAACCCGCACGGTAAGCTCGGAGAATTGTGGCACGTTCAGGCTGTTGCCGGCATTGTCGACATTGCCGGTCAGATAGATCGGCGCTTCGCCGGTGTAATAGGGTGGGGTAACCCAGGCGTCGATGCGCACATCGGGATTGGTTGACGTCGAGGTGGACGCTGTGAAGGCATCGCCCAGCGAGCCGCCGCTGTTGGACATGGAGAAGCTGAAGGCTGTCACCATCAGCAACACGGGGATCGCGCGCAGTGCGAACTGGTCGTAGCGGGTGATATCCGGTCTCGGCAGGCCGGCATCCAGAGCGGCGATGCGTTCTGCCATGCGGGTTTGATGTTCGCGCCAGAGTGCGCGTGCAAAGGGTGTATCGAGCGCCGGCTCGTCCTCCTGCACGGCGACGGGCTGGTGCGCGAGGCCATTGCGCTCTTCCAGCAGCCGGTCGGCCTCGGCGGTGCCCGGCCAATACAGGCGACGCAGCGGATAGAGAGAAGCGACGAAGCCGACCGCGAAGACGGCAAGCATCAGAAAGCGCAGCATATCCGGGGCAATGCGGAAAATGCCGAACCAGGCGGCAGACAGGAACAGGGCCAGAATGGAGGCCGGCAGCAGTAGCTGCGGCAGAAGCTGTTCGGAAACCAGCACAAGCCGGGCAAAGAGACGCTTGACCGCAACCATGCGCGCCAGCGCCGGACGGGTGGCGAAAGCGCCCTTCTTGGGGTTGCTGGGGCTGGTCATCGGTCCGGTCTTCTCCCGATCTGACGTTGATGGCTAATAGCCCGTTGGGGATGGCGCGGCGTCCCACACGCTTGCGCACGCGGCGCCCGGCGAGACGCCATTCCCTCAAAGATAACATTCTTTGTGGCGAAGACGAGGGCAACGACCCTGAAAGGCTGTTTTTTCATCAGACTTCGCCGAAACGTGATCGGCCGGGCTGGGCGCAGATTCCTCCCGTCCCGTCCGAATTCATGAAGGCAAGCAGATCACGCCTCAAGCCAGGCCGGGATCGAATCCAGGCCGATGAGATCCTCATAGCTCCCGCGCGGACGGATGACATGGAACTCATTGCCCTTGACCAGCACTTCCGGAACGAGGAGCCGACTGTTGTAGGTACCGGCCTGCACGGCGCCATAGGCGCCGGCCGAACCAACGGCGAGGAGATCGCCGGGCTTTGGCAGTGCCATCTCGCGGTCGAGCGCCAGATAATCGCCGGTTTCGCAGACGGGGCCGACGACATCGGCCTTGATGCGGGTGGTACTGGCGGCACTCGTCACGACCGGGCGGATCTCGTGATAGGCTTCGTAGAGCGTCGGGCGGATGAGGTCGTTCATGGCGCCATCGACGATGATGAAGCTCTTGCTACCGGCATCTTTCACATAGATGACTTCGGTCACCAGAATGCCGGCATTGCCGACGATCAGGCGCCCGGGCTCCGTGACGATCCTGCAATTGAGCCCGCGCAGCTGGTTCTTGACGATCTCAGCATAGGCATCGGGGAGCGGCGGCGGATTGTTGTCGTCGCGATAGGGGATGCCGAGGCCGCCGCCGATATCGACGTGATGGATATCATGGCCGTCGCCACGCAGCGTTTCCACGAGGTCGCGCAGCAGCTTGAAGGCATCATCGAACGGCTGCAGCTCGGTGATCTGGCTGCCGATATGCATGTCGATGCCGGTGACCTCGATACCGGGCAGGCTGGCGGCACGGTCATAGACGGCGCGGGCGCGCTGCCAGGAAATGCCGAACTTGTTTTCCTTCTTGCCCGTCGAGATTTTCGCATGCGTGCGGGCATCGACATCCGGATTGATGCGGAAGGAGACGGGCGCCACCTTGCCGGCGCGGACGGCGCGCTGGTTCAGCACTTCCAGTTCCGGTTCGGACTCGACGTTGAAGCAATAGATGCCGGCTTCGAGCGCCACATCCATTTCCTGCGCGGTCTTGCCGACGCCGGAGAACATGATGCGGCTTGCCGGAATACCTGCCGCCAGCGCGCGGCGCAACTCGCCGACCGAGACGACGTCGACGCCGGCGCCGAGACGGCCGAGCGTCTTTAGCACCGCCTGGTTGGAATTGGCCTTCATGGCGTAACAGACCATGGCATCGACGTCGCCGAAGGCCTCCGCGAAGACGCGATAGTGGCGCTCCAGCGTTGCCGTTGAATAGACATAGAAGGGCGTGCCGACCGCCTTGGCGATCTCTGGAACCGGAACATCCTCAGCGTGGAGGATGCCGGCGCGATACTCAAAATGGTTCACGGTCGCTGCCTAATCAGAGAAGCGGGTCGAGGAAGAATTTCTTGTCCTCCGTACCCGGCTCCTTCGTCGGCTTGGAGACGTCACCGCCCTTGGTCGCATGAGCACTCGGAGGATCGAGAGGGCCTTTGCGGCCACATCCGACGACGGCAAGGCCGACGACCGAAAGCACGACGGTCAGGCGGATGATGTGCGGCATGTTGATCTGCATCGAAATCCTCTTGGGCGGCTAGAGCATGATGCCGAAAAGTTTGAATGGCTTTCGGATAACATCATGCTCTATTTCTTTGGTTTTAGAGCCGGATGATTTCCAGTCGTTTCGACCGAAAATCGTCCGGCACAAGCGCGAAAGTCACTCTTCTTAGCGAAGTTTCCCGCGCTTGTGCACCCCGATTGTTTGAGTCCCGTTTTCGTCAGTCTTTTCAGTTGCGAGCGCGCCAGAAAGCGATCTGCTTGCGCACTTCCGAAGGGGCCGTGCCGCCGAAGCTCTTGCGGCTGGCAACCGAGGCTTCGACCGTCAGAACATCGAAAATCTTGTCGGTGATGTCGGGATGGATCGCCTGCAGGTCTGCGAGCGACAGTTCCGCCAGTTCGCAGGATTTGCTTTCTGCGAGCGCCACGGCGCGTCCCGTCACGTGATGGGCATCGCGGAAGGGCAGGCCCGCCTCGCGCACCAGCCAATCGGCAAGATCTGTGGCGGTGGAATAGCCGGAGCCGGCGGCGGCCTTCATGCGGGCGGTATTGATCGTCAGGTCGCGTACCATGCCGGTCATTGCGGCGATGGCGAGTTCAAGGCTTTCTGCGGCGTCGAAGACCTGTTCCTTGTCTTCCTGCATGTCCTTGGAATAGGCGAGCGGCAGGCCCTTCATGATGGTCAGAAGGGCGATCAGCGAGCCGTTGATGCGGCCGGTCTTGGCGCGCACCAGCTCGGCAGCGTCGGGGTTCTTCTTCTGCGGCATAATGGAGGAGCCGGTGGAGAAGGCGTCGGAGAGGCGCACGAAGCCGAATTGCGGCGTCGACCAGATGACGATCTCTTCGGCGAGCCGCGACAGGTGCATGCCTGATATGGCGGCGATCGACAGGAATTCCAGCGCGAAATCGCGGTCGGAGACGGTGTCGATCGAATTGCGGGTCGGCTCGCGGAAGCCGAGTGCCTTCGCGGTCATATGGCGATCGATCGGGAAGCCGGTGCCGGCGAGAGCCGCTGCGCCGATCGGCGATTCGTCCATATGCTCGATGGCGTGGCGCACGCGCGAGCGATCGCGGCCGAACATTTCGACATAGGCCATGCAATGATGGCCGAAGGTGACCGGCTGCGCAGTCTGCAGATGCGTGAAGCCCGGCATGACGGTTTCCGCATGCTCTTCCGCGCGCTCAAGGAAGGCCGCGATGAGATCGGTCAGCGCCTGCTCGCACTTCTGCAGCTCTTCCTTGACCCACAGGCGGAAATCGAGCGCCACCTGGTCGTTGCGCGAGCGGGCGGTATGCAGGCGGCCGGCGGCGGGGCCGATGAGCGTTGCAAGCCGCGCCTCGATGTTCATATGGATGTCTTCGAGACGGCGCGAGAATTCGAAATTGCCGCTCTCGATCTCTGACAGGATCGTGTTCAGGCCGTGAACGATCTTGTCTTTATCCTCGGTTGAAATGATGCCTTGATGCGCCAGCATGCTTGCATGCGCGATTGAGCCGCGGATATCCTGAGCAAACAGCTTCTTGTCGAAACCGATCGAGGCATTTATCTCCTCCATGATCGCCGCGGGGCCGGAAGCGAAACGCCCGCCCCACATCTGGTTGGAGGATTTGGTGTCCGTGCCGTCAGTCATGAGATGCCCACCTGGAGAATGTAATGACAGCAAAGAAGCCGTTCGGTCTGCCGTCCATGAAACTTGTTATGCTCGCCGCCGTAGCTGGGGTTATTGCCGGCGCGGCAGCGGTATACGTGAAGGAGGCGGGGTATGGCAATGGCGTTGGTGAAACCGCCGCAGCCGATCAATGCGGATCGGCCAGGGATCGTGCTGCTGCCTTAAAGCCCTTCACCAAGGGTCAGGTCGCTGCCATGAGCGTGCCGCCGGCGCCGATTTCACTCAAGGATGTTTCCTTCAAGGGTGCCGAGGGGCAGCCGCTGTCGATCAGCAGTTTCGCCGGCAAGACCGTGCTCTTGAATGTCTGGGCAACGTGGTGCGTACCATGCCGCGAGGAAATGCCAGCGCTGAATGCGCTTGAAAAGAGCGTCGGCAACGACAAGTTCGAGGTGGTTGCCGTCAACATCGATACCGGCGACGATGAAAAGACAAAGGCCTTCCGCGCGGAATATGCCATCGACAAGCTCGGCTACTATCGCGACAACACCATGGGCGTGTTCAACGTGCTGAAAAAGCAGGGCCTCGCCTTCGGCCTGCCGGTGACGCTGCTCATCGACAACAAGGGCTGCCTGCTGTCGGCCATGAACGGTCCGGCCGTCTGGGACAGCGAGGATGCCAAGAACCTGGTGAAGGCGGCTGCCGGGATTTGATGCGCCAAACCAACGGCACCAGATCCGTGTCGGGCGATGCCTGGCATCGTCCGATCACCCATCGATCTCGATGATAATTTCCGTGCACTTTTCGCCGTTGGTCGGATGGTAATCGACGGAGCAGGCCGTCACGACAAGAAGTATGTCGGCTTCGGCGCGCAGCAGAACGTTGCCACCGGGCGGATTCCTGGAGGCAAGCACCTCAAGCCGGCCATCGGGTTGCGGCGGCGAGTTCTGGAACAGGTTCACCGGGTTGGGCACGAAAGGCACGGTCATCCCCGCTTCGCGCAAAGCGCCGAGGAAATTGTCGTAGCAATTGGGATGGTCGTGCAGCCCGGCGCGTGCGTAAAGAGCGGTGTCGCAGGGCGGGAACAGCATGTCGTGAGGACCCGGCGAATTGTCCTCCACCAATGTCAGAAGCGGGTGCCCTTTCTCACTGTAGAAGCATTCTCCCGCCCGCGGGAAGAGGCGTTCGGTGATGTCGCGGGTCTGCGACGCGCTGAGCCAATCCAGGCCGTCGCCATTCGACGTGAAAGCCCACATGTCGGCAACCTGCTGACCTTCCGGATCGATCACCCGTGCAAGCTCGCCTTTTTTCAGCCGGAACGAGTGCCCTGACTGCGGTGGAATAACCGATCGTTTCTGTTCCTGCATTTGGATCTCCTGACCGTGCGGGACGGCGATAGCATACCTGTCGTAGAGGCCGCTCCTCGGTTTGAGCGGCTTCGCGGGTCCAACGCCCACCTTCGTTGTTCAAAGGCTGCCCGTGCTCCTGCTTCATCATTAGATACAGTATCCGGAACCGAGCGCGAAGGTCATCCTCGGGTAAGCCTCAGCTGAGAGGCTGGAATCACCCCCAGGTCCTTTTTGAAATCGATCCAGATGAATCAGTCTCCCGCGCATGCTTCACCCGATGCATCGGTGGTTCCTTCTATCTTGGCGCAGGCCGAGACCTTGATGGATGCCGGTCGTTATGACGACGCCATCAAAACATTGCTATTGGCCCGCGAGCTTGTTAGCCGCGAACCAACGATATGCAACACGCTCGGATCTTTGCTGCTGCATGTCGGCAAGCCGCAGGATGCTATTGTGTGGTTCGAGACCGCGCTTGCTCTCGAGCCGGATTGTATTCAAGCCGTGTCCGGTCTCGGTATGGCATATCAAGGCAGCGGCGACTTTGGCAGGGCGTTGCGGTGCGGCGAAAGAGCGATTGCAGCACAGCCTGATGATGCGGTGTCCTGGTATCGTCAAGGTTTCGTGCTCCTAGAGTTGGGGCGGTCGATCGAAGCGCTTGCAAGTCTCGATCGGGCAATTTCTCTCAAGAGCGACTATAAGCTGGCCTTCGGCAAGCGTGCGGAGGTCATCGAGTCGCTGGGCAAAGTGCCGGAGGCCATGCAGGCGGCGTTGCGCAGCTGCCATATGTCGCCCGAGGACGTGACATCGTGGTCGCGGCTTGGGGACCTTCTTCAGAAGTACCGCGATTTCGACAAGGCAATCGCAGCCTATGACAAGGGGCTGTCGCGTTGTCCCGAGGATTTTAGCTGTTTCTTCAACAAGGCGCTGGCGCTCGACGCGCTGGGACGTTTCGGCGATGCGTTGGTCACGGCTCAACGAGCGCTGCGTGTCGAACCGGACAATCGCGAAGCGCTCATTCTTTGCGGAAAGCTCGAACTCAAGCTGGAACATCCGGCAGTTGCACATGCGTGCTTTCAAACCGTCGCCGAGATGGGGGTGGTCCGCAATCACCCGGCGGCGACGAAGCCTGCAAAATTCCGGGCACTTCTGCTCTTCTCACCCGAAGCCGGCAACACGCCCTATGAGGATCTGATCAGAGACAGTTGCTTCGATGCCGACGTGCTCTTTGCCTTGCGCCACTATCGCAACGACCCGCAGGACTGCAGCGATCAGGTTGATGTCGTCGTCAATCTCGTTTCGGAGACCGATTTCGGGCTCGATGTCATGGCTTCCGCCATCGATCTCGCCGATTCCCTGCACAGGCCGGTCGTCAATCATCCCCGGCTAATGCTGGCGACGGATCGCGAGTCCATTTCCCGGCGTTTGAGCGGGGTTGAGGATGCTGTCATGCCGGCGACGACCAGGATCGAAGCCAAGGATCTGCGGCGGCGGGTGCGCGACGGGGATATGAATGCTTTTCCGTTGATCGTGCGCCATGCGGGCAAGCATGGCGGCGACATGATGGAACTGGCCGGGGACGCCGATACATTGTCGCGCTTTGCCGAAGAGGCCGGCGAGCGGACCCTCTATCTGACTGACTTCGTCAACTACAGTTCACCCGATGGCTTCTTTCGCAAATATCGCTTCATTTTCGTCGGGGACCAGATACTTCCCTATCATCTGGCGATAGGCGATGGCTGGAAGGTGCATCACGCCTCGACGCGCATGGCCGGCATCGAATGGATGCGCAGGGAAGAAGAGGCCTTTCTCAATGAGCCCGAACGTGTTTTCGGGGCGAAAGGCATGGCTGTCCTCGATGCCATACGCCGCCAGATCGGTCTCGATTATTTCGGAATCGATTGCTCACTCGATTCCGAGGGCAGGGTGGTGATCTTCGAGGTCAACGCGTCGATGCTGGTCCACCTTCACAATGCCGGCTTTGAATATAAGAACCCGCATGTGATCCGAATCAAGCAGGCCTTCGAGCGCCTTCTGGAGCGGCGGGCGAAGGAGTATCGTTCTTCGGTTTCGGCAGCAGACACGTTCTGGGCGAAGAGCGCCTGATCGCGGGTGGCGAGAACCTCAATTGCGGCGGTGGAGCGCTTGACGATCAGCGCGTCGGGACCGGCACTTCGCCGCGATAGTCGTAGAAGCCACGGCCGGATTTGCGGCCGAGCCAGCCGGCTTCGACATATTTCACCAGCAGCGGGCAGGGGCGGTATTTGGAATCGGCAAGCCCGTCATGCAGCACCTGCATGATCGACAGGCAGGTATCGAGGCCGATGAAGTCGGCAAGCTGCAGCGGGCCCATCGGATGGTTGGCGCCGAGCCGCATGGCGGTGTCGATAGCATCGACGGTGCCGACACCTTCATAGAGCGTATAGATCGCCTCGTTGATCATCGGCAGCAGGATACGGTTGACGATGAAGGCCGGGAAGTCTTCCGCGACGGTGATCGTCTTTTCCAGCGAGCTGACATAGTCCTTGGCGGTCGAGAAGGTCGATTCGTCGGTGGCGATGCCGCGTACCAGCTCCACCAGCTTCATGACCGGGACCGGGTTCATGAAGTGGATGCCCATGAAGCGCTCGGGGCGGTCGGTGGCAGAGGCGAGCCGGGTGATCGAGAGCGACGAGGTATTGGTGGCAAGCAGCGCTTCGGGCTTCAGCACCGGACATACCTGTGCATAGATCTTGCGCTTGACACTTTCGTCTTCGGTCGCAGCCTCGATGGCGAGATCGACCTGGGCGAGGTCGTTGAGATCGGCCGAGCCGGTGATGCGGGAAAGAGCTGCCCTGCGCTCCTCGTCGCTGGTCTTGCCGGAAGCGACCTGGCGGGCAAGGTTGCCGTTGATGGTGGCAAGTCCGCTTTCGATGCGATCCTGCGACAGATCGTAGATATGGACCTTGTAGCCGGCCATCGCGGATACGTGCGCGATGCCGCAGCCCATCTGGCCCGCGCCGATAATACCGATCGTCTTCAGCGAACTCATTGCCAACTCCCCGGCGCGCTCCTGGCGATGCGCTTATGCTCTTAACCACAAATTTGCCGGGCTATTTCTAGCCCGGCAAAGATTGATAGACCTATAAGAGACGATTTTCCAGTCTCTCGCAACTGCGAGAAGGTCAATGGTGCGATCAAAGCGCCTTTTGCAGTTCGGGCAGGGCTTCGAAGAGGTCAGCGACGAGGCCATAGTCGGCGATCTGGAAGATCGGGGCTTCTTCGTCCTTGTTGATCGCGACGATGACCTTACTGTCCTTCATGCCGGCCAGATGCTGGATCGCGCCGGAAATGCCGCAGGCGATGTAGAGCTGCGGTGCGACCACCTTGCCCGTCTGCCCCACCTGCCAGTCGTTCGGCGCATAGCCGGCATCGACGGCGGCGCGCGAGGCACCGACGGCAGCGCCGAGCTTGTCGGCAACCGGCAGGATGACTTCCTTGAACTTTTCCGCCGAACCCAGCGCGCGGCCGCCCGAGATGATGATCTTGGCCGACGTCAGCTCCGGACGATCCGAAGAGGACAGCGCATCGCCGACGAAGGTGGAGAGAGCCGGATCGGCAGCCGCCGACACAGTCTCGATCGCGGCCGAGCCGCCTTCTGCGGCGGAGGCGAACGAAGCCGTGCGCACGGTGATGACCTTCTTGGCGTCGGTCGACTGCACCGTCTGAATGGCATTGCCGGCATAGATCGGCCGCTTGAAGGTATCGGCCGAGACGACCTCGATGATCTCCGAGACCTGGGCGACGTCGAGAAGGGCGGCGACGCGCGGCAGCACGTTCTTGCCGACCGACGTCGCGGCACCGATGATCACGTCATAGGAACCTGCCAGCGACACGATCAGCGCCGCCAGCGGCTCGGCCAGATTGTTGGCAAGGCTGGCGTCCTCGGCAACCAATACCTTTGCGACGCCGGAAAGCTTGGCAGCCTGCTCGGCCGCTGCCTTGGCGCCGGAACCAGCGACCAACACATGAATGTCCCCGCCGATCTTGGCGGCTGCCGTCAGCGCCTTGGCAGTCTGGTCGGAGAGGTGGGCATTGTCGTGATCAGCCAGAAGAAGAATGGCCATGATGAAGTCTCCTTTTCCTGGACCTTAGAGAACGCCGGCTTCGGTCTTGAGCTTTTCGACCAGCTCGGCAACCGACTTGACCTTGACGCCCGCCTTGCGGCCACCGGGCTCTTCCGTCTTCAAGACCTTCAGCCGCGGCTCGGTCGACACGCCGAAATCGGCCGGCGACTTCTTGTCGAGCGGCTTCTTCTTGGCCTTCATGATGTTCGGCAGCGAGGCGTAACGCGGCTCGTTGAGGCGCAGGTCCGAGGTGACGACGGCCGGGAGCTTGACTTCGATCGTCTGCAGGCCGCCATCGACTTCGCGGGTGACCTTGGCGCTTCCCTCACCGATCTCGATCTTCGAGGCGAAGGTTGCCTGTGCCGTACCCAACAGGGCTGCCAGCATCTGGCCGGTCTGGTTCGAATCGTCATCGATCGCCTGCTTGCCGACGATGATGAGGCCGGGCTGTTCAGCGTCCGCGACACCTTTCAGGATCTTGGCGACGGCGAGCGGCTCGACTTGATCGTCGGTTTCAACGAGGATGGCGCGATCCGCGCCCATGGCAAGCGCCGTGCGCAGCGTTTCTTCAGCCTTGGCAGGTCCGATCGAAACGACCACGACTTCCTCGGCCTTACCGGCTTCCTTCAGACGCAGCGCCTCCTCGACCGAAATCTCGTCGAACGGGTTCATCGACATCTTCACGTTCGAAAGCTCAACGCCAGAACCATCCGGCTTCACGCGGATCTTTACGTTGTAGTCAACGACCCGCTTAACGGGAACCAGTATCTTCATGGAATCCTTCCTTCAACATGACCGCCCGAGAACATGCGCTGCTTAGCGCCATTCCATTTGTCGAATGGCGACATGGATACGCGTTTTTTCCCCAATTACAACGCTTCCAGGCCGCCGAGATGCGAATTGCTCGAAAGGCATAAATAACGTTTACGTCAACGTCAATACATATGCCGAGACGATTGCCGCCTGCCGCTAGCGATTCTTGCCGGGAATCCAGAGCACGTCGGCGCGACCGAGGTCATTGGCATGGCGCGCGGCGACGAAAAGGAAATCGGAGAGCCGGTTGATGTATTTCAGCGACGCCGGGCTCACCCGCTCGCCTTGCTCACGCGACAGCGCCACCATCAGGCGCTCGGCACGCCTGGCAACGGTGCGGGCGAGGTGCAGATGGGCGGAGGCCGCGCTGCCGGCCGGGAGAACGAAGGACTTTAGCGGCTCGAGATCGGCATTCAGCAGATCGATATCATGCTCGAGGCGTTCGACCTGATGCTCGACAATGCGCAACGGCTCATAGGCCAGCGGCTCGTCCGTTTCAGGGGTCGCAAGATCGGCGCCGAGATCGAAAAGATCGTTCTGGATGCGCATCAGCATGGCATCGAGGTCGGGCATATCTGACGTGTGCAGCCGGGCGACGCCGACTGCGGAATTGGTTTCGTCAACGGTGCCATAGCTTTCGACGCGCAGATCATGCTTCAGCCGCCTCGGGCCGGCGGCGAGGCCCGTGGTGCCGTCATCGCCAGTCTTGGTATAGATCTTGTTGAGCTTGACCATCGTGTCCCTGTGGATAGAGCCTTTCGCTTTTATTAGGATCGCGAAACGCTCTATCCCTTTGTTTTACGCAATTCCGGACGGAAAACCGCTGCGCACTTTTCCTGGAATTGCTTTAGAGCATGATGCCGAAAAGTGTGAGCGGTTTTCGGACGACATCATGCTCTACTTCTTTGATTCTAGAGCGGATTCAGATTTTTAGGTCGATTCGACCTAAAATCATCCGGCTCTAGGCCGGGCGGCCACCGCCCGTCAGCCACAGCGTCAGCATGATCAGGATAACCGCGACGGCCTGCAGCAGGACGCGCAGCTGCATCAGCCGGTTCGAAAGATTGGGATTGTCGCCTTTCATCATGTTCAGCAGGCCGCGAACGAGAACGATCGCGACAAGGCCCATGACAATGATGGCGGCAACATAAGTAACGGTAGACATGGCTCCTCCACCCTTGTCCTCGGAATGGCTCGGCGTTTCATGGAAGCTCTGAGCCACTCTATCTCATCGTTTATACAGCCCCGAGTGGAAAAGACGCTTTGCGCCCCTCCCGAGGTTGCTCTAGTCCAGCCGGCGCATCAGACGATAGAAAAGGTTAGCCGGCAATAGCCTTTTCAACAGCACGCCCTGCTTGGCGGGCGTCGTTACCAGATAATGCGGGCGCGGATTTTTAACGTTCAAAGCCAATTTTAGCACATCATAGACCGCTTCTGGACCCAATTTATGTTTACTGATTGGGCCTGAACCGTCCAGCCGCCTCAGCTGCCTGCGATATTCCACCGCATGGGCCGAGCCTTCGAGATCGATGTGCTCATGAACTTTGGCGAGCGCATTGGCCGTGAAGCGCGTCGCAATCGGACCCGGCTCGATCAGGCTCACATGGATGCCGCTATCCTGCAGTTCCATCCGGAGCGTGATCGTCAGCCCTTCGAGCGCGAATTTCGAGGCCGTGTAGGCGCCACGGAAGCGGTAGGGGACCAGCCCGAGAATGGACGAGCAATTGACGATGCGGCCGTGACCCTGTTTGCGCATCAGCGGGATGATCTGGCGCGTCAGCTCGTGCCAGCCGAAGAAATTCGTCTCGAACTGTTCGCGCAACACATCCGTCGCCAGGTCTTCGACGGCGCCGGTCTGGCCGTAGGCGCCATTGTTGAAGAGCGCGTCGATACGGTCGCCCGTGCGCTCGCGCACCGTCGCGACGGTGGCGGAAATCGTCTCGGGCTTTGTGTAGTCGAGGAGCAGCGCTTCGATACCGTCGGCTTCGAGCGGCGCGAGGTCGTCCTCTTTGCGCACGGTCGCAAAAACGCGCCATCCGTCGTTCTTCAACGCCCGGGCGCAATAAGCGCCGATACCGGATGAGCAACCAGTGACGAGGATCGTGCGTTGTTCCGTCATGGGAAGATGATTCCTGTACAAATCAGGTCTCGTTTCCCATATTCAGAGGCCCGATACAATCGACAACCGGCGGTATCAGCCGGATGAATACCGACGTCAAGCGGAGATGGAATGCCGACAGCCCTGCGGACGACTTACAAGGTGATCTACGACGCAGTGTTTCACTTCGTCGAGGATGACGGGTTCGCCATGGCAAGCCATGTGGCGCTTTCAACGCTGCTGGCGGTTTTCCCCTTCCTGATCTTCGGCACGGCGCTGGCGAGCTTTCTCGGCGCCAGCCAGTTTTCGTCGACCGCCGTGCACCTGATCTTCGACACTTGGCCTGAAGCGATTGCCAAGCCGCTCGCCGATCAGGTCGTGCAGGTGCTGACCATCCCGCGCGGTGGGCTTTTGACGATCTCGGTGCTGGCTGCGGCCTATTTCGCCTCGAACGGCGTCGAGGCGCTGCGCATATCGCTCAACCGCGCCTATCGCGTGCCCGAGACCCGGCCCTGGTATTTCAATCGCCTCGCCAGCCTCGGCTATGTACTGATCGCCGTGCTGATCTTTGCCATTCTCAGCATCCTGCTCGTTGCCGTGCCGCTCGCGCTGAACTACACAAGGCAATGGCTGCCGAAGCTTGCCGATGTCTTCGACATCGTCTTCAGCTGGCGGATCTACGGCACGATCTTCCTGCTGCTGGCCGGCCTGATGATCCTGCATCTGTGGCTCGCGGCCGGGCGCAGGCGGGTGTTCGATGTCATCCCTGGCGTGATCCTGACGCTGGTCTTCTGGTCGATCGGCGCGCTGCTCTTCGCCTACTATCTCTCGACCTTCGCCAATTACACGGCCACCTATGCCGGTCTGGCCTCCGTGATGATCGTGCTGATCTTCCTCTATATGCTCGCCGTGATCTTCATCATGGGAGCGGAGATCAATGCGGCGCTGATGAAGTTTCGCGTGCGGCGCCTGCTGTTCGGCAAGGCGGCGAGCCGTCCTGCCGTTGAAGCGCCGGCGGAAAAGGCACCATCCGGTTCAGAGGCTGATACGGCTGCGAAGCTCCGCCGGTGACAGGTCCTGCCGGCGCCATTCGGCGATGCCGGTATCGCCAAGGCTCTTGGATAGCTTCTTGCCATCGTTGCCCAGGAGCAGCCGATGGTGGTGATAGAGCGGCTCAGGCAGGCCGAGCAGCGTCTGCAGCAGGCGGTGGATCGAGGTCGCATGGAAGAGGTCGAGGCCGCGCACGACATGGGTGATGCCCTGTACAGCGTCATCGACGACAACGGAAAGATGGTAGCTGGAGGGCGCATCGGAGCGCGACAGTACGACATCGCCCCAGGCGGCCGGGTCGGCAGGGATAGCACCGGTATCGCCGTCGCCGCCTTCCTGCCAGTGGAGCGGCGCGTCTGCGGCCTTCAGCGCCCTTTCCATGTCGAGACGCCAGGCATGTTTCATGCCCGATGCCAGCAGGCGTTGCCGCTCGGCATCGCTGCGATCGCGATCGTCGGATGGGTAGAGCGGCGTGCCGTCCGGGTCGCGGGGCCAGGACCTGCCCTCCGCCTCGAAGGCAGCGACCTTCGCTTTCACTTCGCCGCGCGTCATGAATGCGGGATAGACGAGGCCGCGAGCAATAAGTGTCTGTAGCGCCTCCTGATAGGCCGGAAAATGCTCGGACTGCCGGCGCACCGGCTCCTGCCAGGAAAGGCCAAGCCAGGAAAGATCCGTGTAGATGCCCGTTTCGAAATCGGGTGTGCAGCGCGCCTGATCTATGTCTTCGATGCGCAGCAGGAAATTACCGCCGACTTCCGCCGCCATGTCGTGATTGAGGATCGCCGACAGCGCATGGCCGAGATGCAGCGAGCCATTGGGGCTAGGGGCAAAGCGGAATGTCGGCTTTTGACGGGGAATTTCGATCATGCTTTCTTCTGACACGAAATCGAGTCGGGGACTACGAGACACCATGCAGATCATTCGCGACGAGCGCGATATCGAACAAGGGCTGGCTGCCTTGCTGGAGATTGATCCACGCCTGCGGCCGGTTGCTGCAGAGGCCGGCACTTTGCCCCTGCGTCTTCGCGAGCCGGGCTTCGAGGGGCTCGCCCATATCATCGTGTCGCAGGTCGTCTCCCGCGCCAGCGCCGATGCGATCTGGGGAAAAATGTTCGCCGGGATGGGGCAGATAACAGCCGAGGGCTATGTCGGCCTCGAACCGGAGGCCTGGCGGATCTTCGGCCTGTCGCGAATCAAGCACGAGACGCTCCACCGTGTAGCCGAAGCCGTTGCCGGCGGCAGCCTCGATCTCCATGCGCTCAGCGCCGAATCACCCGACAAGGCGCTTGCCGAACTGACTGGGATCAAGGGAATCGGCCCCTGGACGGCGGAAGTCTACCTGATGTTTTGCGGCGGTCACGCAGATGTGTTCCCGGCAGGCGACGTGGCGCTGCAGGCGGCCGTCGGCATGGCTTTCGGCCATGAAGTCAGACCCTTGGCAAAGGCAGTCGCCCGGGAAGCCGCGGTTTGGGCGCCGTGGCGCTCGGTCGCGGCCCGGCTTTTCTGGGCTTATTATGCCGTGAAAACACGTCGCGATGCGCTGCCTATAGTTTAATCGGCGGCCTCCCCGAAAACGCCTTTATGCACTGAATTTATTGGACTTCACAATCCTGTAACAACCGGCCTAATATACAGGTACAGATGCCGAATCGATCAGGAGGGTTCCTTGACGATTGCAGTCTCACCGCAGTCCTTGCCGGCGCTCGTGCTGAACGCTGACTACAGACCGCTGAGTTACTATCCCTTGTCGCTCTGGTCCTGGCAGGACGCGATCAAGGCGGTTTTTCTTGACCGTGTGAACATCATCGCGGAATACGATCAGTGCGTGTCCTCACCGAGCTTCTCGATGCGGCTGCCGAGTGTCGTATGCCTGAAGACATATGTGCAGCCGTCCCGCAATCCCGCCTTCACTCGCTTCAACGTCTTCCTACGCGACAAGTTCGAATGCCAGTATTGCGGCGCCCATGACGACCTGACCTTCGACCACGTTATCCCGCGCGCCCATGGCGGCGAGACGACCTGGGAGAACGTGGTGGCCGCGTGTTCGCCATGCAATCTGCGCAAGGGCAGCAAGCTGCCGAAGCAGGCCGGCATGTTCCCGGCGCAGAAGCCATACCAGCCGACCGTCCAGGATCTGCACAACAACGGCCGTCTGTTCCCGCCGAACTATCTGCACGACAGCTGGCTCGACTATCTCTACTGGGATTCGGAACTGCAGCCTTAAGGCAGTGGTTTCTTGCTGTCACGGTTCGCCGTAAGCGCGGCGCCCGTTTCTGCCTCTTCCAGGACATCCTCTCCACGGAGAGGGGTCGCCAAGCTGCGTACCCAATGATCGCCAGCCAATATCGCGCCCGTAGAGCCGGTGCCTGACAAGAACCGCCAAGAATTCTGGTGCGCCTCGGCGCGACCCGCGACCCGAGGGTGATTGGCTCTGCGCTATTTCCAATGTCCGCTGGTTTTCGACGATGGTTCTCATCGAAGAATAGTTTGCTGCAGTGCAGGAAATGGCGCGAGAAATTAAAGACAATTTAAAGACCGATTGAGCAATGTCTGGCCTTCTCAAGCCGGGGCTCCTTGAATGCACATCAGTTCTCTTTTTGGTGACGACTCAGCGGTCTTGAAAGCCTTCAGTCGTTCGCAGGCCATCATCTCGTTCAAGCCGGATGGAACAATCGTTGAAGCGAACGAAAACTTCTGCAAGGCGGTGGGGTATAATCGCGAGGAGATCGTCGGTAAGCATCACCGGATCTTCGTCGACCCGAAGGAAGCGGCATCCGCCGAGTACCGGGCCTTCTGGGCGCGATTGGCAAAGGGCGAGTACGACCAGCGCCAGTACAGACGCCTGACCAAATCCGGAGACGAAATCTGGATCGAGGCTTCCTACAATCCCGTGGTTCGTGGCGGCAAGGTGGTGAAGATCGTCAAGATCGCCACTGATATCACGAACAGCAAACGCGAGGCGTTGGACAGCAGAGGCAAGCTGAACGCGTTGTCGCGCGCGCAGGCGATCATCGAGTTTACGCCCGAGGGCAAGATTGTTGCCGCCAACCAGAATTTTCTCGACACGCTCGGCTATTCACTCACGGACATCGTCGGAAAACATCATCGTATATTCTGCGAGAAGGAGTATGCGGCTTCCTCGGAATACGCACAATTCTGGCCGCGACTGGCGGCCGGCGAATTCTTCAGCGACGAGTTCAAGCGTCTGGCGAAGGATGGCAGCGCTGTTTATATCCAGGCGACCTACAACCCCATCCTCGATGCTGACGGTAAGGTCATGAAGGTCGTGAAATTCGCGACTGACGTGACCGGGCGGGTGCGTGCCCTGCAGGAGGTCGGCGCAGGTCTCGAGCGGCTTTCAGATTGCAACATCCGCGTCACCATCGACAAGCCGTTCGTCCCGGAATTCGAGCATCTCCGGCATGACTTCAACGAATCGCTCGCGAAGTTTCAAGAGACGCTGGAGCAGGTGCTGGCACAGACGGCGATGCTTTCGACGAAAAGCGGCGAGATGACCGATAGCGCTGGAGCCATTGCCCATCGCTCCGAACAGCAGGCGGCGGCGCTTGAGCAGACATCGGCGGCATTGGAGCAGATTACCGCCACGGTGCGGCAATCGACCTTCCGCACGACGGATGCCCGCAAGCTGGTGCGCGATGCGCGCAACGCCGCATCCCAATCGGTCAACGTTGTCACCTCGACCGTGGAGGCAATGGATCGCATCGAAGCGGCATCCCGGGAGATTTCCAGCATCATTGGGGTTATCGATGAGATCGCGTTCCAGACGAACCTCCTTGCCTTGAATGCTGGCGTGGAAGCTGCGCGCGCGGGTGAAGCCGGCAAGGGCTTTGCGGTCGTCGCTCAGGAAGTTCGGGAGCTGGCGCAGCGTTCAGCGAAGGCGGCCAAAGAGATCTCCGGTCTGATCGTCAATTCGACCAGGGAAGTGAAGGAAGGAGTTCGCCTCGTTGGCGAAACCGGGGATGCGCTGCGTCATATCGAGGGATTCGTGAAATCGATTGACGTCAATGTTGAAGCGATCGCCCTCGCCTCGTCGGAGCAATCCACCAGCCTCAGCGAAATCAACGCGGCTGTGAATTCGCTCGATCAGATGACTCAGCAAAATGCCGGAATGGTCAGCAGCATGAGCGCAACCGCGGCGGCGCTTGCCGCCGGTGCGGGGGAACTGGAGAAACTTGTAAGGCGCTTCAAACTGAACCGCCGCAAATGGATTCGCGAGCCGGGTTCCGATGCTGCAAGGCGCGGCGCTGAAGCTCGCGGTTACGGAAAGAACGCGATCTACCTGCCAGCGTCCATGGGCGGCGATGCTGCGGCTACCGGGGACATCGACGCTGCGGCGTGATCCACGATCCAATTTCTGACTTGGACTGAAAGTCCCTGCGCTCCCATCGATCTCCCCCTGCGGGGGGAGATGCCGTGAAAACGACGCGGGATCGGCGCGGGAAGCCTGCTGAGAATCAGGCAGCCTTCTTCGCACCGACAAAGGCGATTGCGGCGAGGATGATGCTGGCGATCACATTCCAGCCGGCCATCGACAGGCCGGCGACGCGAAGGGCTGCTTCCGTGCAGGAAGGACCCTTGATGGTGTTCAGCTGGCCGAGCAGGTCGCCGGCATTCTGCGTAACGCTGCTTGCCGTCGTCGAGCAGGTGGTCGGGCCTTCCCAGAAGTGCCATTCGACGCCGGCGTGATAGACGCCGATGCCGCCGCCGACAAGCATCATCAGGCCGGCGATGATGAGGAGCCCGCGCGTGATCCAGGAGGGCAGGCCGGCGACCGCCGTCAGGACGGCGATAATGGCAACGGGGATGCCGTAATAATAGGGCTGTCGCTGATCCAGGCAGAGCGCGCAGGGGATATAGCCGCCGATATACTGGAAGCCGAGCGCCGAGCCGATGACGACGATCATGCCGATCGTCAGCAGGGCGCCATAGCCGAGGCCGGCGCGGGAGGAAGGCGAAGTCGTGGACATGCTGGGGGCTCCTTGGTCAGCTCGCCAGGGCAAAATGGAAGACGGCGTATAGGGCAATGAGGATGGCGGCGGCGGCCATGGTGAGCTGCCCGAGGCGCTTTTCGATGAAATGACGAATGGATTCGCCATAGCGGCGCAGCAGGAAGGCCAGGAAGAAGAAGCGGGCGCCGCGCGCGACGATGGCCGAGACGATGAACAGGCCGAGATCGATATGAGCGACGCCGGACAGGATCGTCACCACCTTGATCGGCGGCAGATGCGCCAGGCCCGACGTCACCAGCAGCAACAGAACCCATTCATAGGTAATGCCGGCGCTCATCTGATTGAAGGCGTCGAGCTTGCCATAGAATTCGAGGATAGGCTTGGCGATGGTCTCGAAAGCGTAGTAGCCGAGGGCCCAGCCGGCAATGCCGCCGAGCACGGAGGCGACGGTTGCCGTCAGCGCATAGCGCCAGGCGCGCTCGGGCTTGGCAAGCGACATTGGGAGGAAAAGCACATCCGCCGGAACGAGGAAGACCGAGCTTTCGACGAAGGCGATAACGGCCAGCCAGACTTCCGCCGATTTGCGGCCGGCAAGCGACATGGTCCAGTCGTACAATCTACGAAGCATGAGGGCCCCTTTTTGCTGCGTCGCAAACCTTTAGGGGGCAGGATTATGGCTGTAAATGGTCGCAGGCCGAAGGAAGTCGCACAAAATCAAAATTTTTCGTGATGCTGGCTGGATTTGCGGCGGGGAGACATGCGCCGCCGACTGACTGTGTGATGCCGTGCCTCGAAGGATTGCCGGCAACTGAACTTCACCAGTGAGGCGCTGTCGATATAGACGGCAACATGATGTAGGGGTTGCTGGGATCGTAAGAAACCTTGGGTGTCCCCCTGTTTCCTGTGATCAAATTCGGAAGCAGGTGCCCTTGAGATCCGAACATATAATCTCCTCCGGCGCACAGATGCGCGAGAGCCCGATAATCGAAAAGCTTGAAACGATCGTCTGCCAGAAATGCGGCTTGCTTGTACTTGTCGCCGGTAAGCTTTCCATAACCGGAAGTTTTCAAGAATCGATTCCCGACGGCGGTATTAACCTTGGCGCCGTCACACATGGTGCCGATGATACCGCCTAACTTATAGATTCTGAGGATCTCCGCGTCTGCGTCTGGCATAGGTTTCATGGCCTCCGACAGATACCAATTCGTCGACGGGTCATTGGTCATCGTTTTTCGCCGGAATGCGGGAATGCTATCTGCAAGACAGCCCCAGGCTGAAAGGGCCAATACGAGACCAAAAACGAAGATACGCTTGACTATTCCGACCACACGACGCCTCCCCAGGACTGCAGGCGCCAGATATAGATCAGCCTTTCATCGAAGGAAAGTATGGCGCTGCGGATGCCTTCCGGGCCATCCATTCATACAGAGTTCCTAGTTGCGACAGACGCTGCAAGCCAAAGAAAAAGGCGGCCGAAGCCGCCTTTGCTTTTATCATGTGCCTTGAGCCGCAGTTTACTGGCGATGAAGCTCCACGCGACGGTTCTTGGCTCGCCCATCTTCGGTGTCGTTCGCTGCGACGGGCGATTGCAGGCCTTCGCCGCTTGCCTTGAGGCGATCCTGCGAAACGCCGTAGGTGCCGACCAGATCGGCAACGACCGCGTCCGCGCGCGCCTTCGACAGTTTCAGGTTGAAATCCGCGCCACCGATATTGTCGGTATAGCCGACCACCGAGAGCTTCTCGTTCGGCTGATCCTTGAGGAACTTGCCGATCTCGTCGAGGCTCGGCCGCGAATCCGGCTTGATCACCGACTTGTTGAAGTCGAAGTGGATGCCGTAAAGCAGCACCTTGCCCGAGGTGTCGAGCGCCTTGTTGATGTCGGATGCTGTGACCAGAACCATCTGGTCCTTCAGCTCACCGACCTGCAGCGAGTCGAGACGAACATAGACCTGACCCTTGACCGCCTCGAATTCCGGTACGTAGCCGTCCTCGAATTCAATGACGTAGAGGGCGATGTAGGTCTTGGCGGCGCCGTCTTCCTTCACGGCGGCGACATAGCGGGCTTCGTCAGGGCTATAGCCGAAAAGCTGACCGCCCGGGCCTTTCTCGCCAAAGACCTGCTCCAGCCTGTCTGTCTCTTCCTGCTTTGCCTGGAAGAGTATTTTGTAGCCAGCGGACTGCAGATCGTTCAGATAGTTGCGGAACACTTCGGCCGATGACGGACCGGCCGGGACAGAATAGACATTTTGCGTCAGGCGGCCTTCCAGGGCTTCCTTGCTGGCAAAATCAGATTTGTCCGGATCGTCCTCGTTCTTGGTCCATTTTCCCGTCGGCAAGGTATATTCCGCGAAGTTGCGTCCATCGCACAGCACGATGGACGAGCCCTCGAAGCGCTTGATGCCGGGAAGATCCTTGCAGCCGGGCTTGTCGGCGGCAAAAACAGCGGACGAAAAGGATAGCGCCGTCAACGCGATCGTCGCGAAGACTCCGCCCAGGAATTTCGATGTCATGGATACCCCCACAGATGACATGTGATGCCGCATCGACGACCTGAAAGCGCCGGTCAGCCGATGCAGCGGTTGCTTGATGAAAAGCTAAAATTCATTTCGCATTACGCGAAATAGAGCGCTCTGCAAATTTTGCGAGTGGGAGCTGAAACTATTTCGGAGCTGACTATGCGGGGCGTCTTCGGGTTCACCGTTGCCGATCTCTGCCCTGGCTCTGGAGCATTCCGAGGGGTGCTCGCGTCAATAATACTCGACGCGCGTTTCGTTGAGGACGACGCGGATCACCCGATAGGCATAGAGGAAGCTGGCAAGGCCAAGGGTTACGATAATCAGAAGGACCCAGAGAATGACGTGTCCTATCGAGTGGCCGATATTGAAGGTGCAGTTGAGCCGGCCGATCGTTCGACCCGAACCATCCAGCAACTCAGTTTTGTTTAGAACCGCGCGGTTGAGGTAATAGGGAAAGACGATCAGCGCGAGGCCGAGCGTGACAATCGTCAATATGATCCAGAGGACGACGCTGCCGATCGATTCAGCCACGCTGAAGGAGCACTTGAGGCGGCCGATGCGGGTGGGAGTGGTGGCAATCTCAGACAATTTCTTCGCCCTCAAATTTTACGGAGACAAATGACTTTGGAAAGCTGGCGGCATCAGGATGTCCCTGCCACTGCCGCGTTTCGTTCTCGCTCAAATAGCAATTCGAAGAGGATGTATCATCATTAAAAATCGCGCAAAAGTGGCGCGTAAGGTCAAAGCACAGGTAACTGCGCAAAAACAATAATCACGAGATTTAGTGGTGCCCCATGCCGAAATGCAATAAGTTAGCTTTTCCAACACTTTGAGGTGTTGTGGGGCAGGCTGGTGCGGTGACAAAACGTTATGCTTTTCGCCTCGCGTGTCCCGCGAAATGTCGAGCAAAGTTCATTGGTAGCGCTGGACCGTTCCCCCACATTTCGCTGGGGCGCGTGAACGTTGCGTGAACTGGTAGTTTCATCCAGGGCCGAGATACATCAATTTAGCTATTTCAAACGCTTAGAAAAAAGGCGGACACACAATCATTTCACGTAATCGTTATGCTTTTTTGAAATGTGTCCAGCTAACGCGCCCCAGGTTAAGGAGCTGACATTACCGATATTAGGCGCAGCAAAGCTATGCCTCCCATCGCTGCGCAAATTATGGAAGCTAGCACGGAGAACACACATGCCCATCGAAAGACGTTTCCAATCCGCTCTGCTAGTTTCGCGCGCCTTCCGTCCTTAACGTATGGGTGATCCCAAATGTAAATTCTATCATACGCCGCATGCAAATATGCCAGTTGACTAAAGTATGCCAATCCGGGTGCAGCTATCGTCATCAAGAGCGCGATCAGGAGCCAAATTAAGATGTGCCCGAATTCACTGGTTGCGATTGGGCTTCCTGATATTTGGACATGATTTGCGCTATAAAAGCCTAGCGCTGCGGCTATACCGCCCGCTGCTGCTAGTGCTGGTGCACGCATGGCGGCCAACGAGAATACTTCGATTTGGCTATTATGCGTTTCCGCTCCCTTTCGCGCAACGTCGTGCGCACGTTCAGCTGCTCTAATCTTGATATCGAAAGTCTTTTCTTCCTCAGGGGTCATTGCGAGCCTGCATCTTAGGTTTACGGGTCGGCGGATAATCTTGCCAACGATCTGCACGCGTTTAGGAAATCGCGTCGGCGCAACGATGACATTGCTGGCGGCGGACGGATCTTCTATCACTCGATATAGTTGAAACCATTTTGCCGTTAATGCAATCACAAAATCGCATGGCATCAGCTTGGGAAGCTCGACTTAAGGCCTATAATGCAAGCACTTAGCTGTAAAACTATGCCATTCGCGCAAGAAAAAGCGGTTTAGTATCAATGGCGCTGTAGAACGGTGCGGCCTGGCATAGCGAGCAAATGCCTTTGTTTTTCGCCGATTCCACCAAACTGCTAGTTCGGCATTTCCTTGTGCTTGTCGAGCTCGTTGAGCAACGGGATGAGGCCTTCGGCCATCGCAGGAGAAAGGCTCTCAAATATCAAGCCAGACCGCTCGATCACCTTGTAGGTGCGTGCGTCGACGACGGCGAAAGTGCCGTCGTCATCTTCGACTAAGGCATAGCGTTCTCTCATACCTAACGATAACACGCTTTCGCGTGGCGAATCCAGAAGCGCAATTTTGGGCAACCAGCGCGCGTTCACCGATAACGGCCCTTAACTGGCGCCTCCGTAACTTTTGATTGAATTTCTGATATAGACATACGCGCCATTGCTGGATAGTCTTGCTTCGCTCACCTGCGCTATCGTCTTGAGTATTTCCATATGAGTGTTAAATTGATTTTCTAAACTGCAATGGACGGAAACGTGGCTAGCAAAAACTCCAACGATCGTTTTAGGGATCGACGGCTTTCGGCCGTACTTGAGGTCTTTGCGTCCAAATTTCCCTCGGACTTCGCGCGCAGGTCAGAAGAGATTAAGCGCGAAGCGGAGGAAATTGAACGTGCAGTCCAAGAAGCCGAACAATCCATTGGAAGACGCGTACGCCCCAACGGAAAACGTTTCCGTTTATGATTTTCTTTATTACGACTACACGAGAATTTCTTCGTTTTTAGCACAGTTTGAATCCGGGCACATTACGCAAGTTACCAAAAGCGAAAGTGCAACCCGCAGTTCAAAGGATACGCTCCACAGCGAGTTAGCTGGTACCGCCAAAGTTGTGAGCGGTAAAATGGAGGATAATTCGGAGGTCTCAAAGGAGGCCACCCATCAATCGAGCAAAGTATATGATACTCGTTGGGAAAATGCTCTCGCATTCCTTGATTATCTTGAAGCAAACGAGTTGCTAAGTCCAGAAATCGAGACAGCCAGAATCGGGCGCATTGTACTCGTGATGGGTGATCTAACCATATTCGATCTCAATATCTTGCAACGAATGTGGTCGCTTTCCGCGATTAAGAAGACGATCTTGGCGGGTGCCAGATCCCAGTCCGAAGAGGCCTCTCAGCACCACAACCGCCAAGAGAGGCGCAAGGCCTCTGCTTCCAATAAAAAGTCCACCTCAAACGGGATTTCGGAGGCGGAGCTAGCTCTGGAATTGTTGACGGTTCTACCGCATGCAGTTCAAGCTGCGGTTAGCACGAAAGACCTTTCCGCGTGGTGCACCCTACGAGAGGACAGCATTACTGTTTCGCCGTCAGACCTTTTCATGAAGCACGGTCTAACGATTAGCGGCCAGTGGGCCATGGTCGGAATTTTGGACGCCCTACCGGATAATGATGCCGCGCTTTCGGAGGACGGGTCGCTTGAAATGGCAAGGCAAATGATCGCGGGTGCTAAACTTGGTGCCGCCGGCTATATGATAGCACCGCACCTAGTCGGCCCTGTCAGGACGTTGTTGGGTAGGCCGTCATCCTCCTATGGCATCACTCCCCTGCTGATATTTCGAAATGTTTCGAGCCAATATGAAGATGGGGACACGGGAAGCGAGGGATAAGCGCGAGAAGATGTAGGCGTGCCAAGATGAAGAATTGATAAATGGAGTATTCAAAGTGGCACGTCAGCCTCTTCCCAAAAAATACTTGAATAGAGCCCGCTCTATCGCAAATCCAACGGGGTGGACAGCGCCTAAACTTAAGGAGCTGATTGGAGCATGCGCGGCTGCCAGCGCTCACGTTGAAATGCAGTTCTCGTTACTAATGGGGTCCATGCTAGGAATTGAGAATGCCGCCTCTGTCGCAGTCTTTTGTTCAATCAGGAATTCAAGGGCGAGACGGGAGGCTCTTGAGGCCGCTGCACGACATGTATTGGACGGCAATACCGAGCCTTTATTTAAGGCAATAATGAAAGAATACAGTGAAGTTGACTCCTTCAGAAATGATATCGTGCATGGAATCTGGGGGCAGGTGGAAGGTGTGGACGATGCCGTCATTTGGCTTTCAACAGAGAACTATGCGGTCTGGCTGATAAATGCTTATCACGAACAAAAAGCGCCAAAGGAGCCACCAGGAGAGAAATGGCTTCGTTATTGCCATCTTTGGAAGCTTTCTGAAATCGGAGATGTTGTTAGGCGCTTAAATGGACTGCAAGACGCCATCGGCAACCTTCACGGATATCTCCGTTACAGAGATCAACCTGCAGGGAAGAATGCATTAGATAGACTGCAAAAAGCGCCTTTCATTCTGTCCACACCTTGATCGCCCTAAGCAAGATAACCTCGTTACTTTCCCCGCACTCGTCTTGATTGTTGACGCGGCCCGCGTAAATCGCTCGCTTGACTCTTCCTTAAAATGAGAACATTTATAGAACAAATTGAGGAAGACGCCATGAGTACCGCCGAGAAATTCATTATCCTGCCTTATCGCAAGAACCGCGGAAACCTAGTGCCGGGCGAGATGCGCCCAGCTTCGAGCGTAGCGTCGGCAGAGAAGATCGCGGCTTCCATGGCTTCCCGCTTCGTCGGCGTTGCGGCTTATGCCGTCATGGTCGACGAGGAGAGCGGCGATATGTCATCACCTCGCCTTCTGGCGAAGCACGGCGAAATCGCCGACCTGAACGCCGCCTGAGATAGACCGATATTTTTGATGCTGAACCGCTGCAGCGATGTGGCGGAATGAGGACGTGTGACTATGACTGCCGAGCCGATCGCCATTGAAGAACCTGAACTTGATCCGGTGGATGCAGCGCTTGCCTTATATGGCGGCGATGCCCGTGCGACGATCGCCGCCGCGCTGGACATGCTGCAGTTCGTTCGCGGGCAGCTTGCATTGACCGAGGCAGCCATGTGTAACGGCTTCACCAGAGGTTTCAGGCCCGTCTACGAACCGGATTAAGCCGATGACGGTACGCACGAGGCTGGCGGAATACAAAGGCGATAAGGTCGCCGTCATATGCGAGGATTGCGAGCTGCTGAAAAATTTGGATGGCGACGCCCTGCTGGCCGAATACGGCGAGGTCGAAATGCCTTCCATCCTTATGCCGATCGCCAGGTCTTTCGGGTGCAAGCGCACGGAAAACAGCTTCTATGACCGCTGCAGGCTGCACTATCATCATTCGCCGCAGGAGTGGGCCCAAATGATGGGCTACATCAACCCGCGAGAGCGGAAAGAGAACGAACTCCGCTTTTCCGACTTGAGCCGATGGCATAGGCTCTACGTGCATTGCAATTGCGGACGAAAAAGCGAGGCTGATCGAGAACGGCTTGAGCGGTCAGTTGGGAAGGATGCCATGATCGCGGATGCGGTTCGGAAGCTTGTCTGCAAGAAGTGCGGCATGAAAGGCACGGCAAAGATCATCGTCCGTTCGCCACCTCGGGATTAGGGGGAACCAACATGTGCAATCTTTACAATCTGACGAGCAATCAGGAAGCGATCCGCCAGATCAGCCGGGCGATGATCGACAGCATCGGCAATCTTGAACCGGAGTTGGATCTTTATCCGGATCAAATGGGACCGATCGTGCGGAACACGGCCGCCGGCCGCGAGCTGGTTAAGGTTCGCTGGGGATTGCCATCCTCGCAGAAGGCGCAATTGGACGCCGCCACGAAACGCGCCGATAAGCTTCGCGCCAAGGGCAAGGAAGTGAACTTCGACGAGTTGCTGAGAATGGAGCCAGACGGCGGCACGACGAATGTCCGAAACACATCAAGCAGGCATTGGGCAAGATGGCTGGGGGTTGAAAATCGCTGCGTCGTGCCGTTCACGCGCTTTGCCGAGCCGGACCCCGCCAGCAAGGTCGAGGGCGGCCGGACACCGAACGCCTGGTTCGCCGGCAGCATAGATGAGCCATTGATGTGCTTCGCTGGTCTATGGGTGCCGCAATGGCGATCGGTGCGGAAGGTGAAGGAAGGCGAGATTACGGTCGATCTCTACGGATTCCTGACCACCGAGCCAAATGCGATCGTTGGGCCAATCCACCAGAAGGCCATGCCTGTCATCCTTCGAAATCAGGACGAAATCGAGACGTGGCTCACCGCGCCGTGGCAAGAGGCGAAGGCGCTTCAACGGCCGCTCCCGAACGACGAACTGGTGCTTCTGCCACCAAAACCAGCCGCATGAGGTCAGATATGTTGAAGGAACGCGTTGAAGAGCTTGAGAGCGCTATTCTGGAAATCGAAGGCCGCGCCATGATGCACGACGTCTTCATTGCGCATCTGCTTGGTCGCATCGGATCGGTTTCCGGCGACATCGAGGGTTTTATCAATGGCGTGCTGCCAATGATTGGCAACGACCTGCAGGAGAACGCGGCGCGAGCTTCCGATGACACAGCCAAGGAACGTTGCGCCTTCGCCTTGGAAGCTTTCGCAAACTTTGCGATGTCGATGGAAAGCTCGCTGAAACGAGCGCACAAGGGCGAACTGAACTAGAATGAGCGATGAAACGACCGCCGCACCGCGCCGCGCGACCTCCATCCTTTTCGAGCATTGGTGCGAGCACCCCGGCTGCAAGGCATGGGGCGGACTCGGCTACGATATCGGTAAGGGCGAAACACGCTGGCTGTGCTTCGAACATAAGTGGACGGACTACCGGCAGCCGAGGTATGGAAACACCCCCTAAAGATATCCGGGGCAATTGGACGACCTAACCCTGAGGCCCGCCCTTAAATCGTCGCATCAACTCGTCGAAGATCACGTCCGCGAGCCACATGGCACAGACGCCGACGACGAAGGCCGTGGCGTTCATGGCGGCGACATCGCGTTCCGGAAGCGGCCAGTTGATCGCCTTCAGGTAATAGAGCGCAGGTTCGGTCAGATAGGCGGCGGCAATCGCGCCGCAGATGGGCGAGGCGAATATCTCGCGCATCGTGTAGCGCCGACGCGACAGGCCACGCAGGACGCCGCCCATAAGCCCCGCAACCGCAACGCCCGCCTTGATGCCGAGCGCTTCCAGAAAATCATTAATAGACATCCGCCCCTCGAATGCTTGATGTGATGAGATGGGCATGTCCCGACGTCGGCCGGGACATGCCAGGAGATGCCGCGCTAGGCGGCGGCTTTCGTATCAGCCGCAGCCCTCGAGTCATTCGCCGCAACGGGCGGCTGAGGCTGCAGGATGCCTTTCGCGCCGTCGCGCGTGAGGTTGATCGTTACCTTGATGACGTTGGACAGCAGCAGGACGCTGGCCGCCACCTTGGCGGCGGTCACGTCGGACATGCCAAGGCCAGACCAATCGACCGTCAGCAACGCGCCGAGAACCAGGCCGAACAGGTTCAGGATGTTATGCACGAGGTTCGTATTGAACATGGAAGTGCTCCGGATTGTGGGAGGGAGGATCAGCCGCCAGATTTGGCGGCCTTGATGTCTTCGATCGCCCGCAGGACTTTCGTGACGGACGACTGCAGGGTGACGGAAGCCGGGTCGACGCAGATGGAACGAACGCCGGCATAGGCCTGGCGCTCGGTCTCGATGACCTTCTGCGGATAGTTGATGAAGATGCCCGACAGCAGGAAGGCGTTATGTGCCGCTTCAAGCTTCGGGCAGGCGTCGGCAAGACCGCTCTGGATTTTCAAGTTGGTCTTGTCGACCTGTTCACTGGTTACGCAGCCGGACAGAGCAATGCCGGCCGCCATTGCAATGAGCAATGCGCGCATGATGGATATCCTTCGATGTCAGGGAGGGAGGAGAAGCCGCCAGCGGCGGCAGGCATCAACGCGCCGCTTCGAGCGCCGCGAGGAACTTCTTTGCGTAGCCGGCGATATCCGCCGCCCGATCAGTGCCATTGATGATCTTGCGGGCGCCGATCCAGTCGGTTGCCGTGGCGCTGAAATAATCGGCCAGCTTCTTGCCGGTGAGCCGGCCGTTGGTCATACCGTCAAACAGGATCTCGACGGCCTTGACGGGATCGAGCGCCTTGTCCGGATCATCGGCGATGCCGTATCTGTCGTAATTGTTCCGGCCGGTGATCTGCACCAGGCCGCGACCGCGATAGCGCCAGCCGTCGCCGCTCGCCTCGCTGCCATTGCCCATGCGGTTCGCATAGGCGCGATTGGCAATGCGCTGCGGCTGGCGGGCATAGGCAGCGGCCTGCGTGGCGGTGAAGTATTTCGGAAAGGTGGCCCGCAGACCATCGGCCGAGTAGTTCAGATTTTCCGAGATGGCGCACATTGTCTGGTCCGTCTCGTGATAGGCCGTCGCCAGCATATAGGCGAGCCAGCGGGTATCGAAGGGCCTGGCCTGCCATTCGTCGAGAATGGCTTCCATGCCGTTGACCTGGTTTGTCGACAGGCGCCCGCTGAACAGCGAAGAGCGCGCCGCCGCGAAGAATTTCGCGTGATCCATAATGATGATCCTGTAATCTTAAGTTGTCGCTAGCGATTGCGAGATAGGTTTCTCGCAACTGGGAGCTGGGGCGTTAAAAACTATGTGGATTGAGATTGAGCACTTACTGCCGATAAACGGCGATGATGGCGTCTTCTTCAAGCGACATCCTTGCATAAGGGTCGACCTTGGAATTGTACGAGCGGGGACAGAGCCGCGCTTCATGAGTGTCTACGGCGCAATCGATACCGGTGCTGACCATATTTACGTCGACAATGAACTGATGGTCGCCAACGGTGCCACACCCAACGGCTATGTTCCCGTGAACAATTATGAGCGTCACCCCACCTATGACTGCATCGTAAGAGCGATGCCACTACTGGGGCCGTCGCCTATTACCGTGTGCGGGATAGATGCTCAGGCTAAGGGGTGGCCGCACTTGGCGGTGTTGGGGCGGCAGTTTCTGAGCGCGTTTCGCCTGGAATATGAGCCGGCAGCAGGGCATTTTCGCCTGCTAGGGAGAACGACGGGTACACCCCGATAAAGGCACTCCTGACCTCAGCATTCTGAAGGTAGGCAAGCTGCGGCAACCGCCCTCCCGCCGCGGCCGTGACCGATAATCGGTAGTGATCGCACTCGCCCGTCATTGGCCACCTCCTGCGGCCGTCTGCAGCCGCTTGATGGTGTCCTGCAGCTGCGCGATGGTGGCGTTTGCCTGTGAAAGCTGGTCGTTCAAGCTGAACAGCTGCCCGCGCAGGCTGCTCTCCAGCACAACGGCTGCAGCCTGCGTATCCGTCAACTGCTTCCGCAGGTCGCCCGCATCCGCCGTCACAGTGGCGAGATCAGCTCTGGCCTTGGTCAGGTCGGCGCCGGACAGATCGAGCTTGCCATTCAGCGTTGCGATCTCTGCGACTTGCGCTGTGACCTTGGCAAGGGCATCGCGGCAGGCGTCGGACATGATGTCGCTGGTCGGAAAGCCGGCAAGGTCGACCGGCTGCGCCGGCTGCACGTCATCCTTGATGATCACGCCGTCGAGGGTGATACGCCGCAGATACTGGACATGTGCGCCGGCTGGCGTGCCGTCAGGGCCGAAGCGCACCAGCAGCTCGTAGGGAATGGTTTGATCCAGAATTTCAGCCATGTGAGAAGTCCTTTCTTGGGAGGGTTAGGAGACGATCGCGCCATCCGGAAAGCGCCAGCTGGCGCCATCCGAAATTGCTAGGCGCTTGTTGCTGGTGCCGTTGGAAACGTAGGCAATCCCTTGCGGATTGGCAGCCGCAGACGGAAGGGTTGAGACGGTGAAAGAGGGAAGCTGCACAGCGCCGCCGAATGATGCTACGCCTGTCTGGCGGTTGATCTTGAAAGCATCTCCCAGCCAGTTGCCGTTATCAGCGTAGCGGGAAACGACGAAATCCGCGCCGGCATTCCCGCCAGTCTCTGGACTAGCATTTCCGAGCTGGACCGCCCAACGCTTCGCGCCTTCTGCTGTGCCGTCTGCTCTCGCGCCATAAATCAAGTTGGCGTAGCTGCTACCGCTGTCGGCAATCAGCGTCAGGATCGCATGCCAGGCGCGGCCCGTCTGACTAAGGATCTGCTCTCCGTTCCAAGTGCCCTTTGTGCTGTAGGTGGCGACGGTCGATCCCGTAGTGCCAACGTTGAAAGTGGCAGCGGTGCCCAGGCCGAGGTTTGCGCGGCCAGCTGCGGCAGAGTTACCGCCAGTTCCGCCCTGAGTTACAGCGAGGGGATTATTGAGGTTAAGCTTGTCAATCTGCGTCACGCCAGTGCTACGATTGACAAGAATAGCGGTTGATGCATAAACGCCGGCATCTGTGAAGGTATTCACAAAGAAGTTTGAGCCTACGTTAAGGCCGGTTTCGGCGTTGCCATCTACGCCAACTTGAACGCGCGCACTTCCGGATGTGGTAAACGTCAGGCTTCTGTAATTCGCCGCAGGAGCATCGATATTTACACCGGGAAAAGTTTGCCCAGCTCCCCAAGTGTTGCCATTGCTCAGTAGCGGTACCGTTGCGCCGGAGGTGCCGATGTTCTGGACCGCTGCCGTGCCGAGCTGCAAGACTGTGCGCGCCGACGTCGCGTCGACCGCCCCGAGCAACGACCTTGCATATGATGTAAAGCTTGTGAGTGCCGCAGTCCCCTGGCCGGTGAAATATGCGATCTTGTCGGCGGCGGTTTGCAGACCGGCAATAGCATAGAGAACGCCATTCGTCAGCGCATCGAGCACGGCCCGCGTCGAAGCCAGTACGCGGGTCGCATCCGGCGTAAACTGGACGCGATAGCTGGCGGCGGCTCGGGACGCGCCCGGCCAAGGATCGGAAAGCGTAATCGAGGTGTTGCTGTTCACGGCCGCGATCGGCACGCTCAAGCCTGCCGCCATGAACATATCGCCGGCCTGCAGGCCCGATGTCTGCCAGGTCGTGCCCTGACCGGCGACTGCCACGTCATTCGCGTTAACTGTGGCCGTGCCGGTGTTGTAGGTGGTCGGGAGCGCCATTATTCGGCCTCCTGCGCGATATCGGCCGCAGACTCGGGCTTGAGGCGCTTCAGCTCCTCGTTGAGGCCGGCGTTTTCGGCCTGCAGATCGGCGAGCGCCTGCGCCAGGATAAGGTTGCGGTTGCGGTAATGCTCGACGAGCGCCGTCTGCTCTCGCATGGCGACGACATCGGCAATCTGGACCGTGTTCGACATGGTATCTCCTATCTGCCGTAGAGGGTGAGGACGCGAATGGTGCGGTTGTTCGCGGTGACATTGCTGCCCGCGGTGACGCGGACATCGAAACGGAAGGTGGTCTGTGAAGAGCCGGCCGGCGGCGTGAAATTGTATTCATGGGCGAAGTGCGTTCGGCCCATGAAGTTCTGCTCGATGACAGCCGTGTACCTGCCGTTGGCGCTATCCCAGATCGATATGACGACCTTCACAGGCAATTCGATGTTGTTCTGGCCGGTCGGACCTGTGCCGGCGAGGCTGAAGGCGCTGTGAACGATCACGGCCGAGGTATCGGTGCCATGCGTCACGGTCAGGCCGGTAATCGGCGTGTCGCTCGTACCGATGCCGGCCGTGTCAAGGCCTGAATAATCGACACGTGAGATCGCGCCCGAGCGGATGTTGCTGCGCCCGACCTGCAGCGTGCCGATATCCGCATACTGGATATTGGCATTCACAAGGTAGGTGATGCCGTTCGATACGGCGAAAGGCACGGCACCATTGTCCACGAAGCCGAACTGATTGGCCTGGACCAGAAAGCGAGACGGCGCATTAGGGTCGCCGGGAACATCGACGTACCACCCGGCCGAGCGATAGCCCTGGCCATTGTTCACGCGCGCCTGCGCACCGAACCTTGCATAGCCGGATGGACCGGCGACCGCCTCGATGCGCCAGTTTCCATCCGCCGTCGCTTCGCCGGCTGACGCCGTGACTTGCGTCAGCGCCGACGATATCGCCGTGATCTGGCCGCCCTGGTTATTGACCGTCGTCTGCAGCGTCGAGACGGCCGAGGCGTCGGCCTTTCCCGGCAATGAATTCTGTAGCGACGTGATCGCCTGTCCCTGCGAGGAAATCGTATCTCCCTGTTGGCTGACGGTCGCTGTCAGCGAATTGAGGGCGCTGGCATCGGCCTTGCCGGGCAATGCGGTCTGCAGCGACGTGATCGCCTGCGACTGCAAGGTGATCGAGCCTTCCGCAGCCGTGACGCGCGCTGTCAAAGCCGTTAGCGCCGTCGATGTCGCCAGCCCCGGCAAGGTTGCCTGTACCTGCGTCACGGCCTGAGACAGGATGTCGAGGCTCGATTGGGTCAGGGTGATCTGCGATGTCAGCGTCTGCGAGACAAGAGAGAGCGCCGCTTGACCATTCATCTTGTCGAGGAAGTTGGCAAAGTCCTGCTCGACGCCTTCCATGGATGGCGGCAGCAACGAGTTCCGGATCGCCCGTACCGATTGCCCGATACTGGAAACGCCATCGGGACCGCCCATGCTGTCGATCTTGTTCGACAGCTGATCGACACTGGCAATGCTGGCCTTGTCGGCGACTGCCTGATTGAGAGCGGTCAGCGACTGGCCTTGCGCGGTCACTGTATTGCCGAGCGCGCTAACGCTGCCCTGCAGCGTCCCGAGCGCCGTCGAGGTCGCCTGCACCGTGCCATTCGTCGCGTTCAACGCCGCCTGCAGCGCCGTGATCTGTTGTGCATTGGCGCTATCGCCAGAGGCGCGCGCCTGCTGTTCGGCCGCCAGCTCGGCACGCGAGGCACCAGGCGACGGCGAGCCGATGGCGATCCAGTCGAACTCGAAATAGTCCGTCGCGGTCTGTGCCGGCGAGAGGTCGATCCGGATCTGGTCGACCGTGCCCGACCACGTCATGTTGAAGGTAATGAGGCCGACGCCATCGAGATCGAATTCCGGCTCCGCAATCACCTGCTGACGCGCCACGGCCCAGCCGCTATCGCTCGCCGACTTCCACCAGGCAATGCCCTCCCATGCTGGCACGCCGGTTCGGCGGATGCGGGCACGGACCTGACGCGACACGTTGCCGGCGACGGCAAGCCCTGCCGGCGATATGACATAGGGATCGGTCGCATGGTCTGCCGGCCGCAAGTAGCCGCTGGCAATCGTCGGGTTGCCGTTGCCTGTCCAGCCCTGCACTGTGGTATCAAAGGTCCAGAGCGCATTCGCGGCCGGATCGAATTGATTATCCGTTCCGGCAGAAAGCAGCGACATGCGATCGGCGAGCGCCTGGTCGCCATCGGCGCGCGCCTTGTCGACCTGCGTGATTTCCGCCTGCAGATCGCCGGTATCGACTTCGAGCGAGGTTACGCGCAGCGCCAGCGCCGCATTGGCCGACACGGCAACCGTGATCTGATCGCTGAAGCTGGCGACGACATCACCGATGCGCGCATTCAGCGTCTGGCGAAGCTGCTCTTTCTGCGTATAGGACGCATTGGCAAGATCGGCCGCATAGTCCCGTATTGAGGCGATTTCCCTGACGAGATCGCGATAACGGCTGGACGATTCCAGCGCTCCGGCAACCCGCTCCGATTGCTCGGCGGCAATGGCATCGGCGCGCGCCTGCACCTCGTCGAGGATCGCTTGCGCGTTTTCGAGAACCTGTCCCTGCAGATCACCGTTGATCCAGTCCTGCAGCGTCTGCAGCGAGGCGATGATATCGGCGGCAAGATCGACGAAGGAAAGACGAGTGTCGGGTGTGGTGACATCGATCCAGGCAGACCATTCCGTTGCACGGCGAGAGTACGGAAGGTATCGCCCGCGTGTTTCGTATGTTTCCGCCGGCAGGCACCAGTCGCCCGATAGAAGCCAGCTGTAGGGTGGCGCGTATGCAGTCGAGCTGCTGTCGAAGACGACAATGCCGGTTGCCTTGGTCCGGACCTGCACCCATACGGCCATAGTATCCTGCAGGTCGGCTGCGCATCCAATCTTGATGGCCGGCCGGCGAGGCACGCCGTTTGCGTCGGTGATTGTCGCCGGCTGGACGGTCCAGCCCTCCATGATCTGGGCAGGCGGCATGACCGGTCCGAGCGGCCCAAAAATCGGCGGCGTATAATCATGCTCGTGATCCCAATCATAATCGCTAGGATCGACTTCCGTCAGTTGCAGCAGGACATCGAGATTGGCCCGGTCTCCAACCCCGTCGACGCGAAACAGCTTATTTACGAAGCCGTTGCGATCGGACGTGAAGGCAACAATATCTCCCGGTTCAAGCACCCCCGCGCGAGGTTCAAGTACCATTGTCAGCTGGCGGGCGCGACGCGCTTCCTCAAGCGCTGATTTCATGATGCGCTGGACCTGACTTGACCGATAGACCATCGGAAGCTGAACATCGGTCATTAGCCGGCGACTGCCGTCCTGACGCTCGAAATCAGGTGAGTACAGAGGTGGAGCGGTTTTGGTATTCCACGCCTCTGCCGGCTCCGGATAGGTGGCGGAAACGCCGTTGGCGAGATCAGCAAGGCCCGGAAACGGCGTATAAGTCTGCTCTTCAGTTGACAGAATGTCGCCATCGGAGAAAGCAAATACAGGGGCGCTAGGGGCACCGGCACGAAGCTTATAGATACCGCCGACTTCATTGAGGTGGCCTTGACAACCCGTTAGGAAGCTTTCGATCGTCGTACCGATCTCGGCATCCACGTTCACTTCAAGACTGGTTAGATAGGTCGGCTCAAGACCGCCAGGGCCGGCGATCCCCGCACGGCATTTGTTTATTTGTCCAATCCAGTCTGCGGAAGGCAGGCGAGCCTGTGTCAGGCTCTGCAGGCCGTAAAGCCAAGCGCCATTATAGCTCATACCGCGTAGCACATTGTATATCTGCACAGCGGGCAGGTCGTCGCCATCACCGCCCCATGTGGAAGGATCATTCCAGCGGTGCGGGCCGGCCCCACCAACGGAGCTATCACGCGATGCGTCGTAAAGCTTGGCCCCCTGAATTTCAAAACGGAAGGTCGGAAAACCCGTAAACAGTTCATCATTGACCTGCGACGTAACGATGGCATAGGCGACGCCGACTCCAACGCGCGACGCCTGATAGGGTCGTGCGCTGCTGGATACCGTGTTGACAAGGAACGGGTCTGCGACGGTCTGCCTACCATCGTAGAACTTGATCCACATGTGATTGTTGTTACCGGTGTCGTATTCCTTCACCGGGTAGCCCCAATCGCCATATCTATTATCATTGGTGTCGACAGTGACGGGCGCGCCATTCACCCACAGTCCGGTCATCTGCGATACGGGGAAATCCGCCAGCGCTATAACCTGCGTGAAATAGGCATTCGGAACCTTGCCAGACTTGCCCCACGTATTCGCATAAACCAGCGAACCCGCCGTACAGGTACGGCCGAAAATGATCGAACGCGGCACATCGCCACCTGCCTGCAGCGTGCCTTGCACACCGTTCGTCTGATTTTGGTCCTTTGGCTCCTGCAGCTTTTTGGCAAGCAAGCTCACGCCCACACCGACCGCTGCATTCAGGGCGAAGGCGCTGACAGAGGCGAGGAAGGACGTTTCGGCAACGCCGAGCCATCCGGCTACCAAAGCGGTCGAAAAAACAGCCATTCAATTTATCCAACGAGGTGCGGCGCGTTCAGTCGGCGCGCGGATTTAGGACTTTGAGGAAATGCGTTTCGACCGGCTCATAGCCGCGTCGCAAATAAAGATTCGTCGGCGCCGGCTCCGATCCAAGCCCTACGATGCTTGAATATTGACAATCGCGCTGCAATGCCCACGCCTCATAGGCTGCAAGCATTTTTACGGCGGCGTACCCGCGAAATGCGGGATCGATCCACCACATAATTTCGGTGGCGAACTTGAGGGGCGCAAAGGGATGCATATTCGCCTGCGCGGCAAGAACTCCGCGCGCGATGCCATCTGGAGCATAGATCAAGCAAAGTCTGTCTTCGTCCGAGAGCGAGGCACAAAACAAAGCATCCGCCATCGCTGGCGAGAAAGGGAAGGGCACCCCGGATGCGGCATGGAACGCCTTCGCCATCGACAGTACGCGCATGCGATCGGAGATATGGGCTTGACGTATCATTGGTTTGCCGCCCGAACACTGATGTCGATGCGCTGTGGACTGCTGGTGGCGATCTTTCCGGCCTTCCTGCCCCAAAAGAATTCCCAATCCTGTACCGATGTCACGTCACGAAAGAAGGTATCCGTCGGAGAGCGCAGCGCCTGGCTATCCTGCGATCGCGTGTCTGGATTTTTCCGCGTCATCTCCTGGGTGTGCGACGTGCAAGTCAGCACAATGGAACCCTCTTCGCCCTCCTTGGGGGTTGTTATGATTAGGGTGTCGATGAATCCGATAAAGCGGTTCAATGCGGCGTCGACCATCTGTCGCGTCGCCGGGTCGAATAGACCACGGTAAATTTCGACACCGGCCTGTTTGAGGTCGTAGCCCCGAACGACATTAGCCACGCCATCATGAAGCTGCGAAAGGGTGACGGTGATCGTCTGTACAGTCAGGTTCGAGACGAGGGGGATATCACTGATTTCAATCAGCGAGCCAGCACCTTCGAAATTGCGTGTGACGGTCAACCCCGTGTTGGGGTCGAGCACGGCGGCCGATGCGTTGCGCACATCTGACCAGAAGCCATATTCGAAGGGCGTACCGGTATCGATCGTGCGGACCTTGAGCCATAGGAAATCGCGCGCCACAAGGCGGCGTTGGTTCAAAGCGTCGAGATTGTTGACCGAGATGTTGCGCATACTTTACCACCGACGATATAAAGCGGTCAGTTGGGGGACCGCAAATGAAACGAATGATTGTACTGATTGCCGCGTTGTCGCTTGCCTCATGTGCGGGGTCGCAGACAAAGCTACGCATGCAGGAGGGAAGCGGCGAACTTGCCGTGATGCCGGAGACTGGTAAGCCCTACGACTACACCGTCAAAATCGTAAACAGGCGAGATATCGGTTACGATCCCGATAACATCGATACGAGGAAGTCGACCGCATTGGCGCTTCTGAGGACACAGTGCCCGCGAGCAGAAATCATCGGCGAGACTGTGGTAAACAACGGCACCTATGCTATCGGAACGCCGGCACGGACCTACTTTGTGCAGGCAAAGTGCAATGCCCGCTAGCGAGCCTCAATTCCCTGAAACGTGATAGAACCGCGACCGGTCGACTTGTCGGCCGTCGTCGCGAGCGTGCCCGGAACAAGCGTCATCAGGCAATACGGTTTCAATAGACTGACCTGCACGTTGACCAATGCGGCAGACCAGAGATGTGGTCGAACTTCAAATAGAGGCGTGATGCCGTTGGCTGCGGCGACCGTAGGCTCCGCTATACGATGGAGGTCGGCTGCACCGATCCGAATAAAATCACCTACGCTGATCTGAAAGCTAGGAAGCAACCCCTTCAGCGATACAAGGCGCCCATTGGAAATCGCTGCCACCTGACAAACGCCAGCGAATGGAGCGGCCCATGATCCATTAGGATATGCGATCGGGTAACGGCGGCTCATCGGTGACGCGACGAACGATTGCGCGCCGTTTTCGAGCAGGTCGAGCCGCGCGCGCCAGGCATCGAGCGCGTTTGCGCTCATGGTCTTGGACTGCCACGTTGCCTGCCATAATGGCGAGCCGAAATCCTTGACTGTCGTGCGGCCTGATGCGGTACGGCTTTGTTCCTGACGCCACAGCGGAGCGAACTCTGTGTTCCAGCCGGGGAAATCGGACAGGATATCGTAAGGTGTCAAAATCATGGCTTAGATGCCTTTCACGCGGCTCTTGTTTGCCTTCTGCAGGGCAGCAATCGCCTTGGCGTTGAAATCCCGGCGGTCCTCCTCGACAATCTTTTCGAGCCGCGCGACGGCTGCAGCGTCGGCACCCCGCGCGTCAATCTGCGGCGCGTAAGTTAGCTGTGGTCCCGACATTCGGGCAGCGCTGCCGACAACGGCTGCATTCGGCATGCGCGGGGCGCGAACAATGCCGCCGTTGGCAAGCATCAGCTGGCGTCCCCCGTTGATCGCCTCAAGCAAGGCTCTATTCTTTTGCGTAGCGGCGGCATTGACGACGAATTCGCCGTCCGAGAGCATTGCAGGCACCTTGTCGGAACGCGGGCCGCCCGGACCAATGACATGACCGCCGCTTGCCAACTTCTTGATGGGACCACCATCAGCATGGAAGAGGTTCGAAAACCAGTTCGTGCTGCCAGATGAGCCGAACAGATCATTAAGAGCGAGATCAAGCAATTTTGAGCCGATCTTTTCCAGAACGTTGCCGAGAGCTTCGGCCGCCGATTTGCCGTCAATCAGGTCTTGAATAAACCCCTTGGTGGCATCCTTGCTGAAATCGCGCCAATCCTCGACCTTCTGTCGTAGCTTGTCCTGGCTCTCAGCCAGGCGGTTTGCGCCGGCATCAGCCTCGCCGTAGCCGACAGCGAGCGCACGCATGGCCAGAGCCTGTTCCTGCGCCGCAGGGGTGAGCTTGGACAGGTCACCATTCAGCAACTGCTGCGCCGAGGTCAGTTCGCGACCCGCAGCCGTTCCATGCTCCTGCGCGAGGTTCAGCAGCTCCTGTGCCTTCTGCAGGGTCGACAGGGCTTTGCCATTGTCGTTGAGCAGGGGATTGAGGGCAGCACGCAGGCCGGTTTCCTCCTTCAACTGGTCAAGCTGCTGTTGCTGCTGTTTCAGTGAGTTGTCGTAGTCCGCGCGATCTTCGAGGCGTTTCGTGCCGGCCGTCGACATACCGGCCCGCTTCTGCCCATAGGCAATCACGTCGTCGACCGTCGCGCCCCGACCGAGGATGGTCGGATTCGCGCGTACCGCATCAGCCGACAGAACCTTTGACGCGAGCGTGCCGGATGGGGCTTTGAGAAGATTGGCCGCGCCCTGTGGTCCGAGGAAATGGGCGAGCTGCAGCTTGTATTCGTCGGCAGCATCGACGACCGATATACCCGCCTGCTGCAGTAGCTTGGCGTTCTCACGCGCATAGGCATCGATCAGGACTTTCGACTTTTCTCCATTGCTACGCAGGGCAAGAATGGCGGGATCGGTCAGAGTTGCGGCTTCATCGGGAAAGTATTTCTTGAACAGATTGAGCCAGGTCTTTTCGATGAATTGGCCAAGACCCATCGCGGTCGACTTATCGTTCTTGATGGTCGGGTTGCCGCTCGACTCCGCACCGATGACGCGATCCGAGAAACCGGAAATGAGGCCGTCATACGCCTGCACGGATTTTTCGTTGGCAAGCTCGGTCTTGGCCTGCATTCGGGCGGACGCATCCGAAATCGCGCCGCCCAAATCCTTGACGGCTTTCGCAACCTCAAGCGTGCGCTTGTCCAATTCCTTTTCCGCCTGCGACTTCTGCGATTCTGCCGTGCGTTTGTCCAGACCCTTTTGGGTTGCCTGCTGCTGCTGGTAATAGGCGCGATCCTGCGCCGAGCTGCCGGCCGGGCCTGCCGTCTGTTCGGGTCCCTGCGTCGTCATGCTCGGCAGATCGCGTTTGAGAACCGCCGTGTACCGCTTCAACGATTCCATCTGCGGCAAAAGCTTGCGCAGGCTGGCAATCATCTCATCAATCGGCTGGCTCGGCTTCGTCTTCGCGATATCGTCGAGCAACGAGTTGAGAGCTTCAAGCGTGTTCTTGCCGTCCAACGCCTTCAGGATCACCTCCTGCAAGTCCTTGGCTGCCTTCTTATCAGCGTCCGAAGCGTCAGAATGGATGAAGGGCGTTCCCCTGATCAGTTCCAACTGGTTTTGAATATCGCCAAGCGTCTGCGGGCCGCTAAAGCCAAAATATTCCGACCAGCTCCGGCCCTTTATGCGCTCCATTTCATCAGCGATATCCTTAAGGCGCTTTCGCGTCTCTTCCGGCGCCAGGTTCTTGATAGCCTCCGCAGCGTTATCAATCTTCGGCTTCATCTCGCCGGCATAGATGCCGAGGGTCTGCATTTCCTGCTTGAGCCGATCGGTGCGGGCGCTCGCTTCGATGGCAGAGTCTGCAAAGTAGCCGAGGGCGACGGTAGCGCCGACGCCGATGACGGCACCAATCGGACCGGCAGCAGCGCTTATGCCCGCAATCGCGGTCCCAACGGATGCCGCCGTGCGCGCGGCCTTGATCGCAGTCACGAAGCGACCGACTGCAACGCCCGCTTCTGCCAGCTTCAACACCATGCCGCCGATGGCGCGGCCCACCAGAGCGCCTGCGATGACGGCGGCAACCTTCAATGTCGTATCGGCGATCACGTCGAAATTATCGGCAAGCGCATTCAAGCCCTGCACCAGACGTTGCGACGCGCCAAGGCTGGAGTCCGTCTGGCCGATATATTTCGTCAGCGCATTGTCGACCTTGGTAAAGCCCTGCGAAATCGTCTCGGTCGCATTGGCGGCCATAGCCTGAATCGAGGGCAGACCTTTGAGGAACGCCTGAAAGAATTCCTTGCCGGTGACCGAGCCGGCATTCACAAGCTGTTTCAGCTTGCTGACGGAACCGCCGGCCGCATCGAGGCCGTTGGCGACGGCCATCAGGATCGGGCGCGCGCCTTCGTTGACGGAATTGAACTCTTCCGCCTGCACGCGCGCTTGCCCGAGCAACTGGCCAAGCTGGGTCAAAGCGCCTGATGCTTCGGTCGAACTGGTGCCCGCGACACGCAGCGCGGTCGCAACACCATCGGAGAAGCGAAGCAATTCCGACTGAGAAGCGCCAAGGTTGTCGCTTGCCTGCGCCGCCTTGCCGAATAGGCTCGTCAAAGCACCGATAGGGGCGGAGTTTTTCTGCGCAGAGGCATAAAGCTGGTCGAGGACGTTAACCTGCTTTGTGCCGACGACGCCGGCAACCGCGAGGCTGTTCTTGGCCGCAGTCCACGCATCGGCATATTTCATAACCTCGTTGACCGACAGAAGCGCACCAACGCCAGCGAGAGGCGCAATAAGAGATTTTGCCGCCCCACGACCGATATTATCGATGTTGGCATTCATCTTGCGGAAGCGCGCTTCGATGGCGCGCGCCTGTGAATTGGTCACATCGCGTGCCTTCATCATCTCGCGCTGATACTGCTTGATATCAGCGCTCAACTGCACGACGAGCTTTTCAACGTCGGTCGCCATGATCCATCCATTTTTCGAGAGTGTGCGAGTTGGCGAACCCGGATGCCTAGTCTCTAGCCGCCATCAATCCATTGCCAGAGATCGTCTTTTTCTTTCTCGGTCAGTCCCTCGTCATCGCTGTTTGCAGCGATGTAGCCATCCAATGCCGAGAAATATTGGAACATCGACATTTGTCGAACCTGCTGCGGCGAGTAGCCCATCGCCGCGCCATTGCCGTAGATCGCGCCAAATCTCAGCTTTCCGTCGGGGAGGTCGTCGAGAGGTTCCCCGCTGGATTTGGCGCGCCTTCCTCCCCCGGCTTTTCGTCCTCTACGCCGACGACACCTGCAGAGAGGATGGCTTGAGCGAACTGCAGGTTCTCCATGGGAGGACGGCCCTTGACGTAGAACCGAACTTTCTTGAGTGCATCAGTCGGCGCCATGCCGCCACCGACAAGGCCAAGCCGGATTGTTTCGGCGATATCCGCCAGACGCCAGCTTTCATCGTAGAGCCGACCCAGCAGAACATAAGGGCCGGCGTCGCAAGCTTCCTGCAGCTCTTCAAGCTCGCCCCAGCCCAGGCGGAAGACGTGATCGCCATCCGCCCAGGCCAGGATTATTTTCGCGTCGCGGCTCATGATCAGGGACCGGCAGGCGTGACGACGCGCTTCATTTCGCCGTCGCTCTGCATGTTCACATTCTGCGTGACGCGCCGGCCGTTTGGCGCCCCGACTTCAAGCGTCTCGACATGCATGCGGCCGGTCCATGTGATCGTCTTTGACGGAAATTCCCATTCGACCTTGGCCGGGACAGAATCGACGCTTTCCCACGCATCGAGCCACGTTTCGGTGCTTTCGAGCGCAAGGACACCTTCGCCGCTGATACCCATGGAAAGCGAGGTTGCGTCACGGCCGAGCCAATCGACCTTGTCCGGATCTTCGCAGTCCGGCAACTGCACTTCTTCGAGCGCCTTGGTGAGGGTGATCGTCTTCTGAGTGAAGCCGCACGGTGCGGAATAGACGATCGGCGTGGCGGAATTGCCGAGCAGGACGCGGATTTTTCCGCCCCTGACAGTGGTAGGCTGTGCCATGGCAGTAACTCCTAGGTTGGCAGCAGGAAGGGACCGCCCGATATGGGCGGCTTACGGCAGGACGCCGATTTGAGAATTCGCTAGAACTTGTCGACGGCGACGCCGTAGCGAAGAGCCGCGCGCGATGTCAGGCCATCAGGATCGCGCATGACGTCACGTCCCTGATATTCGAGAGCCACGAAGGCATTGTCGGTCAGCGGCAACTCACGTTCGAAAAGCTCGTCTTCGATGGCGCGAGCGATGCGCTTCACTTCACCATAGCCAACTGCACGCGACCAGACGTCGATAGGCAAAATGAAGTCGGTTGCACGTACGCGGTCAGCATCGAGCGGAATTTCGCTGTCCTGCCCGAGCGAGATGAATGGAAATTCCGCCTTTACCGTGCCGCTGACCTGGTCTCGCGGCACGCGATCAAAGATGCGGCCGTGGACCAAGGGCGCAAGGCGGGCGCTGTTCTTGAAGAGCGCCACTAAGGCAACTTGGATTTCATAAGAAGGGTCTTCGCTCATGAGGATGAAACCACCGACTTTGCGGCGTCGCGGACGCCCTTGCGGATTTGCCGGACGGCCGACTTGCGGCCGGCGCGCCAACTCACGTAAAAATAAGGACTGGCCGGCATATCGACCGTGCCGAATTCCTGCCAACGAGCGTAAAAGGCTTCCTTGTCGCCGGCATAAATCGTGATCGTGAGATCGCCGCCCATCGAGGCCTTGACCTGCGAAACGATGCCCGCGCCTTTCGGAGCCTTGCCCCATGTCCACGCAATGCTGTCGCGGAGCGCGCCACGGCGCCGGCCGCGAACTTCATCCTTCAGCACCGGGGCGAGCCGGCGCATAAGGCCGACGATTTCTTCGGCAGCCTTTTCCATCTCGCCTCTGATCTTGGCAACCACGGCGTCGGGCAGGCGCTTCAATTTGCGATCGAGGCGCGCGAGATTGAGAATGCTGCTCATCCGTCGGCAACCCCGCTCTGACACAGGAAGTCGAGCCAAAGGCGATCGTCGGTCGGCGTGACATCGCGAACATTGAAGCTCTGGCCGGTTAGAACGTCCCGCACCCGCCAATCGGTCGTCACGCGCCGGGAGAGAGCGGAAGCGCGCACAAAAATCACCTGGCTATGCTGCCCTTGCAATCGGCCGGCCAGAACCGTTTCGCCGCCGCGCAGATGCACATAGCCGGCACGAAGCTGGAATTGCTCTCTCCAGTTGCCTTCGGTGTTGCCGTCGATGTTCTCGATTTCCTCGCGAACGTCGAAGGCGACGCGATGGAGAAGGTCACCCGTCGTTCTCGGCTTTGCCATCGGTCGTTCCCTTGGGGGTTGCGGCCAAGATGGCCTTTTTTGCCGCCGTCGCCTGGCGAGCGCATTCGCGCGTCACGACGCAGGTCATTCCCGCCCGATAGGCGATCGTCACGGCACGCGCCGGCTTGTAGTCGAAATCGTCGGTGAAACGGACGCGGGGCATTATCCATACCTCCGATGATTGACCATCAGGTCGTCGAAGGCGGTTTCGCCACCGGCCGGTTGATTGTCAGGATTGATGAAGGCCGCAGCGATCCATAGAAGCATGGCGTGCGCCACCGAGTCCGGCAGCTCGTCATAGCCAATATCAGCCGTTACGGTGATGCGGCTATCCGGCTGGATCTGCGGCCAGACGCGGCCGGTGCGGAGAAAGATCGAAGCCTCCAATCCGAATAGACGCGACATATAGAGGCTTTGAGGCAATGTCTGTTCCGCCCCTGCGGTGTCGACATAGGACACGGTGACAACATTGCGTACCGGAGCGACATCAAGGCGCCGGAAATCATCGAAACTGTCACACTCCATCTTAACCGTGCGGGGCGAAAAGAACTGCCCGCAATAGCGTTCGGCATGATCCTGCGCAGCGGCGACGATACGCTTGATATCGTCGTCGAACTCGGTGTTTTCGGGAAGCTCCCGGCACTGCCGTTTCGCCACATCGAAGGCGATGGCAGACGCCGGCTTGTCGCCAACGGTTACGGGCGGATACCACATTAGCGGGTCTCCCGAGCCTTCGGTTTGACGGCCTTTTCGGCTTTGGGCTTTTGGGAGGCTTCGATCGTCGGGCCAGCAACGCGAACCGCGAGAGCGGCGGCAATGAAATCCTCTTCATCCTCAAACGAGAAGCGGCTGGTTTCGTCCCCGGGCGATAGAGCGAAATCGACACCGGCAATGCCGGCGAGCATTTTAATGGTCATTATCGGTCTCCGGAAAAGGTGGCCGCCACATTGGCGACCACGGCAGAGGGGATGGAGTGCTTACGCGCCTTTTCCGATGAGGTGCTTGACGGCGCCACTATCGCCCAACTCGCCATCGAAGCGGGCGAGGCCGGCGATGCCCATGTCCGGCCAGAAGCGTTCGCGCAGCACACCGATTACGGTCGATCCTACCTTGCGGACGAAGTACTTGCCGAAATCGCCGAACAGCATAGCTTTCTTGCCGGCACCGATATCATCCATGGCCTGGTTGATGCTGTAGGGGCGATTGTTGAGCAGAGCCGGCGCACCGTTCTGCACATCGCCCTTCTGCCAGAGATAGTTGCCTTGGCCGTCTTTGAGCTTGCGGACGGCCTTGAACGTATTGTCGTTCATCATGTATCGCGCCTTGGGTGAGGTGCGATATGCTGGGTCAACCGCATGTTCGAGGTCAATGATTTCGTCGAAGGTGATCGCGACGCCGGAAGCAGTGGTGATGCCCAGCGAGGATGCGGTGACAATGCCATTCGGCGCGGATTGCCCAGAACCGACAGTGAGGCGACGATTGGCAATGCGGCCAAGGCGTTCACCGATAAGCTGACCCAAAAGGGATTCCATGTTGAAAATGGAATCCATGTCCAGTTCCCACGACCAGCGAATGAACGGCGTTGCGTACGAGAAAGCATCGAGCGACTTTTGACCGAAAGCCACGTCGCCGCTGCCGTCGTCAAGCAGCGCCTGCGCTTCCGCATGCTCAGCCGCTTCCTTGTCGGTATCGTCGACAGCCGGCACCTTCATCGGGTTGCCGCTCGACGTGGCAATGATCGTGCAGATATCTTCATCATACATCGGCCCCCAAGCCTTCATGGACTTGATAATCTGCGCTTCCAGTTCTGTCGGAACGGTGTAACCGCCGGCCGTGGCAGTGCCGACCGTCTGCGCGCGTTCTTCGAACTTTGTCGCACCCTGCATGAGCACGGCGCGCTCTTCCTGCGAAAGCTGGTCGAGCGGTCCGCAAACCGCCTTGGCGAAGACATGACGGTATTCGATCTTGTCGCCTTCCTCTTGCCCGCGACCTTCCTCGCCGCGGGGAATCGGACGCTGGCGGGCGCGGCGCTCTTCGTCGCGCTGCTCGAGCTTCAGATACTGCTCTTCGCGCTCGACCTGCTTTTCGAGACGATCATGTTCCGCCATGGCGGCGTCATGCTGGGTTTCCAGCTCCTTTGCGCGCGCCTCGTCGGTCGCGGCGCTGATCTGGTCGAGACGTTCGCGAGCTTCGGCGACAATCTTCGCCTGCTTTTCGCGCAATTCCTTGATGCGATTTGCCATCGTAACTACTCCTAGTTTTCGGCGGGGTTGTTGGGCGCAGGCAGGCGAGCCTTACGCTTTACTCCGGACCCTCAAGTCCAGGTGGGCTTTCATGCGCAGCCGCAGACCGGCGGCATTGAAATTCTGCTGACGCTTTTCCTTGCGGGCTTCGTCGCGGGAGCGCAGGGCAATCGACGTACCCTCATAGGCCGGCTCCGAAACAACGGAGACCTCCAAAAGTTCGACCTGGTGAATGGTGCGGGTGTCGATGTTGCCGGTCATGTCCCATTCGTCATGGGTGACGATGAAACCGAACGACATGCCGGTGATATCGCCGCGTGCGATCAGCTCGCGCACGTCGCGGCCGTCCGTTGTGTCTGGAAGATCGATTTCGACCGCGAGACCCTTGGCATCTTCATTCAGCCGCAGGGTGCCGGCGCTGGTGCGGCCAAGCAGGCGCTGGCGATCATGACCATAATAGGCGCGCACATCAGCCGTCTTGAGGCTTTGCGAGAAGGCACCGGGCGCAATGACCTCGCGGAAATGGCCGCCGATATCGGCCGTATCTCCGAACGTGGCGGCATAGCCTGCAACTGTGTTTTTGTTGTCAGCGGCGCGATACTGGACAGGAAGCGTAACCGAGCGGGTTTCAGTCTTGATTGTCATCATTGGCTCCATCGGTAGGGGTCGCCGACTCGGCGGAAGGTTCGGAAGGGATCGAGGTGCCCGGTGCGGGCGACGTGCCGAGGACGACGGTCGCGCCCTGCACAAGAAGCTGATCAGCGGCCGGGTTGTCGTGACGCGGCCGGTTCTCGATGCCGCGTGCCTCATTTGGCGTGAGCTGCGCTGTCTGAATGGCGCGGGCCAGGCCATTGAGGCGCGACAGGAAATCGCCACGTTGCAGGCCATCAAGATTATGCTCGACATAACGCTTGTCGTTCATGCGGCCCCACAGCTTGAGATTAAGCTCTCCCTCCAAAGCCGTCGCCCAATGCATGATCAGGTGCTTGACAAGGTTGATGTCCTGTTGCTCGACGTTGTTGAACGTGCCTTTCGTCAGGTCCTGCATGAAGGCCAGCGGCATCTGCCAGGCGCGGGCAAACTCTTCATTCTGAAAGCGCCGCGCTTCCGTCATCTGACCCTTGGCGGGATCGAAGCCGACCGGATTGAGTTTGTATCCCGGCGGTATCGGAAATACCGGCTTGTCGGCGTTTTTTGCTTCGTCCACCGAACGGTGAATATCCGCCATCGCGCGAGCCATTGCATCCTTGCCGGCTGGCATTGGGCCTTCCAATGCGAGAGGCGGAATGCCGCCACCGGCAAAGAAGGTGGCGGCGTAGTCGTTCATTGCCAATGCAAGCTGAATTGCTTTTCCGGCGAGTGCGATCGGCCCATAATGTCCGGTCATGTTCGACCGGAGCATGAACGGCACGTCGATAACGTCGCTGGCGTGGTAGTCGATGCCATCGCAGCTATAGACCAGCTCGCCACGAATGCCGACGCGCCGGATCGACGTGCGGGCAGGGTCCATCGGCCAGATATGTTCGAAGCTTGCGCCGCTGCGCTCGATCCATGCCAGGCCGCGCCCACCGGTAAACACCTGCTGCCAGAAATATTGCCGGAACTTGAACGAATCCATCTGGTCGTTCGGATTCTCGTGAATGATCGTCTGCAGCTTGCCGGTCAGCTTAACCGAGCTGTCGTTTGTGCGACGATAGGCATGCAGTGGCAACGCGGCGAGCGTGCGGGACAGGAATGCGACGGCGCATAGCACGGCAGGAACGGTCAGCGCGCGGTCGATGGTGACGCGCGGCAGCTTCGTCGTTCCCATCCCGAAGAATGAAAGGAAGTTCTCCGAGCTGACCGGCACTGTCGGGTTCTCGATGCTCTCCCGCTTTTCCACACGGCGCTTGCTCATGCTCTTGCCTTCGTCAATGAGAATTCGGGATCGTCCCAAGGGGAGCGAACAATGGAGCGCTCACGGCACAGCGCGACGCCGATGGACATTGCTTGTGAGACCATGCCGTCGATGCGGCCAAATGCGTGTTCCTTGTCGAACATGCGGTGGCCGGTGCGGTTTTCGGCATAGACGACCGACGCGGCGCAAAGGTCCAACATCGGGTTTGGCTCGATCTGGATGCGCTGCTCGTAGATCGCGTTTTCCAGCTTGTTGATGGAGTCAGGCATCCAGAGATAGATTTCCTGTTCGCCATCAGGCTTGTCTTTGTCGACCTCCAAAATCCGCTTCTGGAAACCTTGCGGATGGATCGTCAGGGGCAGGCTTGCCCCGATGTCGTCGGTCAGATGCTCGCGCAGGCGTTCAAGTCCGTATTGGTCGGCGGCGCTCTCTGCCGGCGCGAACTCGGCATGAATGCGGGCGATGGCATCGGCGAGCCATGCATATTTCAGGCGCTCGCCGGGAACCGCCTCGATGAAACCTTGTCTGACCCAAAGGTCATAAGGCGCCTGGTCGGTCCCGGCTCTGTCGAGCAATGTCGCCTCTGGCGTCCAGAACCATGTTTTCGAGGCGAGGACTTCCGCATCCTTGGTGGCATCGAGAACCCACGTCAGCGTGTAAGCGGTGAAATCTCGTGTCTGCGAAAGGTCGAGGCCACCAAAGCAGGGATAGCCGGCCTCGACCAGTGCCGCGATATCAAGCTTCTTTTGGCAGGCAAGCCACGACTCCCGCTTGATGGCGGCATTCACAGACTGCGTCCACTCACAGAAATTGAGGCGAGCGATGTCATTGCGCTTGCCGGGAATAGCCTTTGCCAGTGCCACGCGGCCGGCGAGCCATTCCGTCGTGATCGTCACGTCCAGCAAAGGGTTGACCTTCGGCCAGCAGGACGGATCGTTTTCCCAATCGTCGCCTTCGTCGAGCGCGCAGACGAAGGTCATCGTCGTGTCGTCGTCGGTGATGCCAGCGGCGACGTTAATGGCGTGCTGATGTTCCTCCCAGCAGATCGACTTGCGATCGGTCCCGCTGTTCGTTGCCATCAGCATCAGAGGCTGCAGGCGGAACTTGAAGCCCGCTTCCAGCAGATCGATGACGTTGCGGTTCTTGTGCTCGTGAACCTCGTCGCAAAGGCCGCAATGCGGGCGAGGGCCTGACTGCCCGTCGTCGGAGGATATCGGCTTGAAGTAGCGTCTATCGCCCTTCTTGCCGACATAGGTAATCTGCCAGACCGGGTTTTCGCCCTGTGTCGTGGTACGGCTGCTGAGGCGCGGCGACTGGTTGCGCATCGACACAGCGTCTTTGAACAAAACCTGCGCCTGGTCCTTCTTCGACGCGGCGGCATAGACTTCGGCGGCGGCTTCGCCATCGGCCATCAGCATGTAAAGGCCAATGCCGGCCAGCATCGGCGACTTGCCGTTTCCCTTGCCTTCCTCGTCGTAGAAACGACGGAAGCGGCGAAGGCCGGTTGCTGCCCATTTCCACCCGAACAGCGAGCCGACGCGGAACGCCTGGCTAGGATGCAGCGTGAACTTGCGACCTTGGAACTGTCCGTCCTTCAAGCGCAGGTTACGCGGAAACCACCCGATGACCTTGTTCGCCGCCTCGACATCCCACACAAGGCCGCGCTCCGGTCCATCGCGCAGGTCGCGCAGATGGCGAGCACACTGGTTGCGGACATGTGGGCCGGCGACGATGTTGCCAAGCAACACATCAGCGGCCCACGCGGTCACCGGATCGGCGTTATAGTCGGGCGCCGGGATCTGGTCAGCCGGGAACAACTCAGTCGAAATCGTCGGCGCTGTCGTCATCGTCGAAATTGAAACTCGTCTGTCCCGACGCCTGCACCGCCCGCTCGGATGCCGGCGTCATTCCGAAGTCGCTGGCAAGGGCGCGAACCTGTCGCCAGGTCTCATTGAGCTGCCCGACCTCCGGCCGGGATTTCCGCTGATCGCCGTTGCGCGTCTTGCTGTCGTAGCTCTCGCCGTTCTCCCACACGTCGAGCCGCAGGCGCTCATAGCGGGCGATCGTCCAGCAGAGTGTTTCGAACATGTAGACGTTGCCTTCATGCAGCCGCTTGCGCTGCGGATGGCAAAGTGGCGAGGCGAGGCGATCCCAAATGTTGCGGATCTCGAAAGGCAGTTCATCGGGCCGAAGCTCGCGAGCGCGCTGTGCTGCCTGTGCGTCGAACCGGCCGGCATCCTTGCCGCCGGTAAACGGCACGACCTGTTCGCTGTTCGGCTTTCGACCCTTCATGACTGATCAAACCACCCTGCTACCAGAGTGGCTTTTTGCCTCCAATTCCAACTTTGCACACAGAAATGACCCACGCCGGTCGCAGGGGTCGAGGGGGCGGGGTTTCGACCCACCCCCTCCGGTCATCGCCGGTTGGCGGGGTGGTTGGGGTCGATGGGCCATCCGTCGAGGCCGGTCGCGGTCGAGAAGCCTCGATGCTCTTCGGCCTGCTTGGTCGCGTCGTGGTGGGTGCTGCATAGGCTTTGCAGCTCGCCATGCCAGAACTTCTCAGGGTCACCCTTATGAGGCTCGACATGGTCGGCGACGGTGGCGACCGTGATCCTGCCTTGCAGTCTGCACATGCGGCAGATCGGCTCTGCCTTTAGCTGCATGGCCCGCCGGCCGTGCTTGCCCCGCCATGCCGCGAGAGAGTACCAGCCGCGCCAAGCGGCAGCATCCGATGATCGTTGGTCAGCCATTACTCTAAGATAGAAACAACAAAGGCGACCTTTCGGTCGCCTGTCATCAAGTCATAGCTTACGCATTGACCCTGAATCGGTGCCTCAACTTGCGAGGCTGTCAGGGCGGGGTCCGGGCGCGAGAGCGAAGGTCACTAAGAACCGGATCAACCATTGGTGCAATTAGCTGTCACAAACGGGACAGCATTGCAATAGGCATAAGCATCGGCGTCTTGCGTCCAAACAATTCCAGTTCGACGACTGGCGTACCCTTTCCTTTGCCACCGAATGCCACAACCTCACCAGCGAAGTCTATGAATGGTCCCTCTTTCACGCGGACCTTGCTACCGACAGGAATAGCGTCAACCTTCGTCTCCCAATCATAGACGCCGCTTGCTGCCAACTCTTTGAATGAGCTTAGAGTTTCATTCGCGACACGATAGGGATGGAGCCAGCCGCCGACCACGCCGCGAACGTGCTCAAAGCGGGCCAGCGCCTGCAGCGCATAGGCAGATGGAACACAACGCACGAACACGTAACAAACGAAAACGACCTGTTCGGATGGCGGCAGTTCCTTGTGATGACGTCTGCGCTTCGGTCCCAAACACATGGGTGCGCATGCTTCGATGCCGCAATCGAGCATAGCTTTTTCCACAGCCTGTTCACGTCCAGACTGTACTTGCAGCACCAGCCATGTCGCATCCCTTGGAAACAGATCGGCGGTTCGCTGGCTCGCGGCCTCGATGCACTCGACGCGATTCGCTTCCTCGCGCGCGATGCGGTCGAGTTGCTGGATACCCTTGTCCGAAACCAAACCAGCAAAAGGACTGCCGTTAAGCTGCATCATGGGATTTGCCTTTCTGGATATCGGCGATGGCGCCTGCAAAGTCGTCGAGTGCGGCACGCACCGCCTCGTCAAACGGAAGGTCGAGGTTGAGGGGAGGGAAGTAAGCGCGTTCCGCCGGTCGTGTATCGTCGATCCATGGCCAGCCGCGCCGCTCATGCTCGCGTGCCCATGCCTGCCAGATATCGCCATCCCGCATCACGGCGACAAAGCCCGAGGCAACGTCTTCGTAAAGCGTCTGGCAGACGGACGGCTGACCGCTGCGAGCCTTTTCGTGCATGCGGTTGACGACCGACCAGCCAGTCTTCCGCACCTTGTCGCGCATCAGTTCGGCTTCGTCTGCCTTGCCTTGCGCAACCAGGCCACGTTCCGAAATCGTAAGTGCGGCAATCTGCCCGTAAGGCGCTCTCAGTAGGTCGGCGAGGCGCGCAGCTCCCCAAAGCTTGCCATAGGGCGCAGCAGCCGCATGCGTGGGCTTTGGCGCCGCCTGCGGGTCGCTAACCTCGTTGAAGAGCTTTTCCCGAAAGTAGGTGGATGGGGCAGGGATATGCGACTTGCGTTGCTCTCTCAGCTTCGCCAGCCAGACCGGCTTGCGTCGTTCGGCCGTGTCCCGCTCATCGTCGGTCAGAGCGAACCATTCCCGCAGCCATCCGTTCTTCGGCATGCCCTCAGTTTGCGGCCAGTCCTTCACCAGCCGCCAGAACCGGTTCTCGATTGCCTTGCGCTCTTCCTTCGAAAGCTCGCGCACGCCCTCTCTCAAATTTACGGGTTCTCTTACTGGTTCCTTTACAAGGTTACTGTCCAGATTCTGGACTCGGCTTTCGGTGATTTCTGGACACGGCTGCGGCTCAAGGCTGGACTCGGCTTCCGCAAGGCCGTGTCCAGTTTCTGGACATGGGTTTTTATCCTGCTTGGAAGCGAATACGGCCTCGAAGGGGAAGTAGTAACGCGTCCGTTCCTGTCGTTTCGAACCCGCCTCCCGCCGCTGTTCGCGCGCGATCAGACCGGCCCTCTCAAGTTCGCCGAGATAGACATTCAGCGTGGATCGCGGCACCTCGCAGTTTTCCGACAGGTACTCTTGCGACGGAAACGCGCCATATTCAGGATTGTAGCAATCGCAGAGATGCCAAAGGACGATTTTCAACGCGGGTTTTATCCCACGCTGCTTGATCGCCCAATTGGTGGCGTCATGGCTCATTCCGCCGCCTCCGCAAATTCGCGGCGGACATTGCATTCGGCCAGCAACTGCACCATGCGCGGCGGCACGCTATTGCCGACCAGGTGATACTTTTCCGTCTTCGTCAGCCGGCGCTCTTTGCCGTCGACGAAAATGGTTTCAGGGAAGCAACCAGTCGGGAAGCCGTGCGAGCCTGCACCTTCCTCCGGTTCGAGCATACGCATCCCTATATCGGTGATGACATAGTCATGCCCCCGCACATTGACGGTCACAAGGCCATGACGGGCCTTCTGCGTCATCGCGCCGATAGGGTCGGACAGTCCCTGTTCGTAGCCGCCATTGCCGCTGTAGTAGGCCTGCAGAAACGCCAAGATAAGACCGGCATGGTTGCCGCCGGCCATCACCGTTGCGCCGGGTTCCGTTGCGTCACGGCCATGTTTGTTGGTCCCGCGCAGGGAGAGCATAGACGCTGCAACGATGCCCTGTTGCGAACCGCTTGTGGTCAGCGCAGAAACGGGTTCCTCGGCAGAGCGTGCACTCAGGCCGACGCGTGGACCGTCATTGTGCTGCGCAAGGAAAGCCGAGACGAGGGCAGTATGTCCTTGTCCGCCCGCCGTGAAGGCTGGCGCCGGCTCCTCGATATCGACGCCATCGCTTTCGCCGAATTGGCGCTGCAGACTTGCTGACATGATGCCAAGAGGAACCGCGCAACCCGGTCGGATATGAAAGCCGTTCGCTGTGAAGGCGGGCAACGGGTCGAGGATATCCGCCCCGACAGAGCCGGTGCGAAACTTCGTGATGCTTGGGACCGCAATCATGAGTTCGCCGCCCTTGGCCGTCGTGAGGGCGCATAGGGGGTCGTTGACGGTTCGAGGGTTGCCCCAACCCTTGGTGTGGGTGATTGGCACGATAAAGGGCTTCGCAGCGTCGATCACATACCGCATGACGCCGCGCGCCGTTCGCCGCATTGTGGCATCGGCTAGCGGCTTCTTCCGGTTGAAGATGGACTTTACCGGAATGCTCCAATCGATCTTTTCATGAATGCCAAGCCAAGGCCGAAGCCCGAGCTTTCTGGCGAGCTTTCGAGGCGCATGGGTGCGGGCAGGCCAAATGATGGCCGAACCATCCGACTGCGCCACGCCGAAATAGCGCTTGCGGATGGTATGTATGCCGTAGTCTGCGCATACCAGCACCTTGCCTTCGAAGTTGTAGCCGAGACGCTGCATATGGTTTAGCCACGCGCGCCAGATGCGCCCCTTCTTCTTCGGGTCCGGAATGAGCCACTGCTCTTGCACCGGCACACGCTCGCCCTTGGCTGCAACCGAGCCGTCGAGCCTCATCACGCGACCGGTCTTGGGGCAGCGCTTGGCGATCAACCCGCCCCACGTCTGGATTTCAGGCACGTTTTCGAGCGTGATCGTCTCAGGCCGCACGGTGCCGGCCCAACGGCACACAACCCACGCCAGCGAGCGCCGCCGCTTCGAAACCGGCTTTCCGCCCTTGGCGACGGAGAAATGCGTGCAGTCCGGCGAGGCGTGCAGGACGCGAACGCCGCGCCCCTGCGTGGCATGCCGTGGGTCCACCTCGAACACGTCGCAACGCAGGTGCTTCGTATGCGGATGGCGCTTTTCGTGTACGGCGATCGCAACGGGATCGTGATTGATCGCGAGATGGACATGAAACCCGGCCTGTTCCAGCCCGTCACAGCCGCCGCCCATGCCGGCGAACAGAACGACGGTCATCCGATTGTCGAGGCCGAAGGAATGCGGGATTGCCGGCGGCTTGAAGTGCTTCGTCATGCGCGCCTCCAAACACCGCCGAAGTCCACGACGACATCGCGCACGCCATCCTCGCTGCCGACATGGACCGGCGGCTGCGATTGGCCGGAGAAAATGGAGACGAAGACGCGGCCGGTGCGGACGATTTCGGCCAGCTCTTCCGGCGAAAACTCCCAGCAGGACACAGAGCAGCGGCCGTTCGTATAGGTGTGAAGCTCGCCGACATTTTCGGAACCCTTCGGCGGGCCGAGCAGCATGTTTGCGCCGTGGAAGTGGACAGGTGTCGCCATGTCACACCTCCTTCGGCTTCGTGAAGTGCACGCAGGGAGGCGAATTGAGCATGATCGCCGGCTCTTCGAAAAGGAGCGAGGCCACACTTGCGAGTGGCATCCCCGCATGTTCGCGCATGTGCATGGCTGCCTTGGCGACCATGAAACGGACACTTTCAGTCCGGCTCCCGTTCGCCACGCGAACCGACCGCATGGCCGCCATTTCCGCATCGAGGTAATCGACACCCGCAAGGAAGCCAGCCTCACGCAGAATCAGCCGAATGGAGCCGTTCTCGCGGTCCAGCACTTGCATGGGGGAGCAAAGCAGCCACTCGGCCCGCTCCGCATGGGTCTTGCAGTCCGCAAGCTGCTCGACGATTGGCAATAGCCCGGACATCATTCCGCACCTCGTTTCCATAGTTCGAACTCGGCACGTAGCGAGAGGAAAGCCTCCCGCGCGCGTTCGTCGTTGTTGATTTCTTTCTTGGATTTGATCGTCAGCAGCTCTTTCATGCGAGCATCGGCGGCCTGCTTGTCGGCAATCACTTCGCCATCGCTCTTGACTTCGAGGAACCGGTGAAACAGTTCCCCTTGGCAGAGGATCGCCGCATTGGCTGCGTAGTCTTTCGGCTTGTCGGCCAGCTGCTTTTGCAGTTGCTGCACCTCGCTTTCGAGTTGGCGAACGCGGGCGGCGGCTCGCTGTATCAGGTCGAGCGACACGCAAAGGTTTCGCACGCCGCCTGCAATCAGCCTGATTTCGTCAGGGAGTGCGCGCCGGCTGAAACGGCAGATTTCGACCTCTTGCCCGCTTGAGCGCCGCGCGACGAGTGCGGTAAAATCGCCCCGCGTCTCGATTTCCCAAACATCGGCCTCGAGTTGGACGTGGATATCCCATAAATTATTCAGGATATCCTTTTGGCGCTGGCGTTCGCTTCGTGCCGCAACGTTCATGCCGCACCGCCTTCAGGGGCGCCCGCCTGGTTGCCCCAAAACTCCCACTTGCCATTGAGCCGGATATCCCCCGGCTGCAGGCTCTCCTTGCGCTGGAAAAGCTCCAGCTTGCGCATGTCGGGATATAGCCGCTCGATTTCTTCGGCGAACCAGACTGGCTTGCGGCTATGCTCGGTCTTCACCTCGCTATACAGGCTTTCCGGCTTTGCCGTGTAGAGGTCGATACCGGGGAAGTTGCCGCGCTTGCAGATGATCAGATGTTCGGTTCTGTCGCGCACCCATCGGCCCATGCCGATGTTGACCTTGTCCCACGTGATCATGCTGACGTAGGTGAAGCCCCACGCCTTGATGATCCTCAGCGCATCGTCGAGCCGGTTCGTCGTCGTCCAGAAATAGAGTATGGCGTCTTGCGTGAACGGGCTGCGGTCGCCAGCGCAAAGCGCCATCAACTCGTCAACCGTCATTGCAGGATAAGGCAACCCCTTGTCCTGCCCTGTCTCGTCGCTCCATGCCTCCTGCTGCCACGGCACATCGCAATACCCAACGGCATAGGCGGCACGTGGCATTTCACCGGCCACCCGCTTGCCCTGTTCGGCAATGTGATTGATGACCGCCGTGCGGATCATGCGGGAATGCTGCAGGCGTTTGGTGCGGTTTTCCTTCGCGTCCGCAGCCTTGCGTTTTTCTTCGGCAAGTGCCGCATCGACGTAAAGCACCTGCTTGTCCTGCGGAACCTGCTTGAGCCGGTCGAGGAACGTGCCATTGTCGAGGCGGGAACCGCGCACACGGTGCAATGCCATGTCGACGATCTTTTCGCCGCGCGATGCGTCCCGCTGGATGGTCCGCTTATCCTGACCTGTCGCTTGAGCGGTCGATTCAGCAAACGACAACTTGTCGCTTGCTGCGTTTTGGCGAGCGCGACCACCTGAAACGTGCTGTGCCGTCTCCGGGTGCTTTTCGAGATAGATTTCCTTGCGCCGCGCGATGAAGAGCGCCCGATCAGCCGCCGTCAGTTCGGCACGGCATAGGTTTTCGTCGATCTCCCAAAGTTCACGGTCAAGGTCGTCAAAGGGCTGGTGGAAGCAAAGCACCTTGTCCCATCCAAGCTGCTTTGCGGTCTGCAGGCGATGCAGCCCCGCAGATAGATTGACGCGCTCGTCGCCTTCCTGCCCTTGAACCGTGATCGGCGTTTGCTGACCGATTTCGAGGAAGGATGGCTTGAGCGCATCGACCTTGGCTTGATCTGCGAGACGCAGACGTGTTCCGACCTCAATGCTTACAATGCTACGCCAGACAGCAATGCGCCCTATCGACGGCCCCAGCTCAGGCTCAACGACTGTCTCCAACGTGCGATATTTCTTGACTGCTAACTCTGTTGGATACCAGCGTGCCGCATCTTTCTTGTCCCGCTGGAGCAGTCCCTTGCCATTGAGGCGAGCGCATGCGTTGCGGTCGCCGACTGCGGATTCGACATACACACCTTCGGCGACCGCCGTTGTGATGATGCGTACCGCCCTTTCGCCAGATGTTGGAGCGCGCGCCATCACTCGCACCTCCTAAGTCGGTCGAGGTAGGCTTCGCCCTTGAACGTCACGACATAGCCGCCGGGAACGCCGACGAAGCAGAGCATTCCGGCTCGCACGCAGGCCGATGCGGCCGGCAAGTCTAGTTCGTTGATCTGGACCGGTTCAGGCCGGGAATGGAAAACGCGCCGCAAAAGGGCGCGTGCAACTCCACCAATGGGCGGATCAGTATCGAAGGTGAAAGCCGCCATCATTCGGAGCCGCCCACGACATGAAGGCCCGCTTTCGCGCCGCCGGTTGCAATGACGATGGCAAGCGCCTGGCGGAAGGCGGAAAGACCGCGCTCGATATCGGCCGCGTGCCGGTCCATCGAGTATGCTTCGGCCGGCGTCACATAGGCATCCGCCATCGCGGCCGCGCCGGTTGCCATCAGCGCCGCCGCCTTCTGCAGAACGTCGGAATAGGAGCTGAGAACGTTGACGTTCGCCACGCGGTCGGTCTCAGGGTCGGAGAGACGCCGGCCGTTCAGCTCGGCCATGGCCTGCGTGACGACGGGAACGCCGCATTCCGATTCAAGCGCGTAGACGACAGATAGCGGCATAAGATCGGTGTCGCGTCCGTTGTTCATGCGGCCGATATGGCTTGCGGACACGGAAGAGACTTCGGCCGCGCGCTCGATGCCGCCGACCAGCTTGATAAGGTCGCGTTGTGCGGCTTTGACGCGGTGGAACCAGGCATCGGAAGACATGCAAAATCCTTTCCCGCGCCGGGAAATCCGGGCGGCTTTTCCCGTGGTGGGAATGGGTTCGAAATGTGAAAAGTCAGACCGTCAGCAGATCACGGGGGACCGCATGAGAGAGGCAACCAGTCGGGCAGGGGCGAAAGAGCCAGTGGAGAGCCGCCGTTCATTCAGCGGCCTCTGGAATGCGGGATGGGCGAGGCACCTCTGCGGGCCAATCAACATCCGTCGGCCAATTGTCGCTAAGCCAAGTAATAGCCCGACCGATGCGACGAACGCCGACATCAGACCCAGCACGAATGGCGGTTAGCCGTTTCCCATCCATGAATATACGGTTCGACAATGTCGCTTCCGCGATCTTGGTCGAGAAACAAAACCCCTCAACGAGCTTTAAAAGATGTGCGATCTGCTCCATGACGCGGAATATGAGGGACATATCCCCTATATGTCAACGGGAAATGTCCCTCTGCGCTCATTGCTCTAAATAAGGGATAATTCCCTCATGAGCGAAGTCGTGAAAAAAGACATCATTGCGCGAGTAGAGAAGCGGGCGAAAGAGCTGAAAATGTCAGTTCGCGCGGTTTCTCTTGCTGCTGGATTCGGCCCTGATCTTATACGAGACTGGAAGGGGCCGAAGGCAGCGTTGCCACGTATCGACACATTACAACAGGTCGCGCGAGCGTTGAGAGTGTCTGCTGGTTGGCTTGCCTTCGGCGAGAACGCAGAACTCCCAAAGGCCAAGGAAATCCCCCACATATCATGGGTGGCAGCAGGCCATTTCTCAGAAGCTCCGGCCCATTGGGACAACGGCGACCATGAAAAAGTCGTTGCCGATGGACTGCGCGCAGGAACACACTTTGCTCTGACGGTTAGAGGCGAATCAATGAATCTCATTGCGCCTGAAGGTTCGACCATCATTGTCAACGCAGATGATAGAGAGCTAGTGTCGCGAGCATACTATGTATTTCGCCAGAACGAAGAAGCGACTTTTAAGCAGTTCATGGCCAATCCCGACAGGCTTGAACCGGTTTCGACAGATCGTTCATACGAGGCTCTTCCCATCACTCCCGACACGACAGTTGTTGGAAGAGTGGAGCGAATCATCATTCCAGTTTAGCCAAACTCGGTCATATATCCCGCACTTCAACAGCCCGCCGCGTCGCGGGCTTTTTGATGCTCTTCGCCCCAATGAGGGACATATCCCTTTTTTTAACTTGACGAGGGGATATGTCCCGCATTAGCCTTGAATGCATCCGGTGACCTCCTCCTCCCATCCCGGATACCGCGAAAGGTGCCGCCACCCTTCCTCATGGGTGGCGGCATCGCGGTCGCAGGGAAAAGGAGACGTCAGTTGTTATTTCTCTTTGAGAAGTCCGCGCTCATTTTTGCCGTTCGGCCCATACAAGGTCAGTGCGGTCGAGCAGATGGCTTGCTCGGTTTTTCCGGCCCATGGCGCTTCCTGCCGCCGTGCCTCCGCAAAAACCTCTCGTCGATCTTGATCGACGTCAAGGTTGATGCCGTAGCTGGCTACGAGCGGCACCACTGGCCCATAGAGGTCGAGTTCAATGCGCGGGCACAACTTCTGAAACGCCAGCACACGCGCGAGCGTCTCAATGGCGTCCTGCCTTTCATCGGCATGCGTACCGCCGGCAAGCGACACGAAAATCGCGACCGCACAAAACAGTCTTTTCATTTGTACCCCCACTCAACCCACCCTTGCACCTTGGCACATTCGGCCGCCGAGGCAAGGGACTCGTATCAGGCCGATAGAAACCGGAGCCTTCACATGTCCAAGTCCAAGATTTCAGCTGCCGACCAGATCGATATCAAGCTTGTCGTCAACGCCACCGTCGAGCGCGGATCGATGACGGAAAATCAGATTCTGGCCCTTGGCATCAGCCGCGAAAGCTATGTTCGGAATATTCCGCATATCGCTGCCGAGCTGCGCGCTCGTAACATCGACTGCGCAGCCTAAGCCATGAACCATTTCACCCCCTTGCGCATCCCGTATCGACGCCGCTCGCTTGCCGGCCGCGTCCTGATCGCTGCTTGCGTGGCCGCTTCGTCGGCCTCGCTGCTGGTCGCCGCCAACAACATCGCCAAGACGTGGCACGCCGCATCGAGCATCGGCCGGCCCGTCGTCGCCGGAGGGAACTGACATGGCCAGACACAATCAAAAGCTGCCCGACCGTGAAAAGCTTATCGAACATCTCTTAGCCGGCATGGATCGCCACACCATTGCCGCGCGCTACCAGGTGCAGGTCGGCACAGTTCGCCAGCGCTTCGCCAATCTCGACATGATCGCAATCGAGCGCGAAATCATGTTAAGCCGGAAACCCGCACCCAAGCCTGAAACGCAGTTGCGGCCAGGCACGCGCATAGCGGCCGACCGGATCGTCATCACGCGCGCCTATTCGGCCGGCGAATTGGGCGGCTCCATCCTGCGCAGCATCTCGCTACCCCGAGTCTCCTATCACGCGGCCTATCTGCGGGAGGCCGGCCGATGCTGAAGGAATTCGAAGGAACCAAATATTGCCCCTTTGATTGGCTCGATGAAGTGGTGCCGGTGCTGGCCGACGATCCCGCCGACATCGTCTTTGCCGGTGGCCCGACCGGCTGGCTGATGTTGGCTGACGAACATGAGCAGGACGAGGAAGAGGCTTCGTGCCGTCGACCCCTCGAACCCGGCCAGGTCGTCCAGTTTGGCGCAACCCGCGTCTACGGCACCTTTGAAATGTGGATTGGCGACGATGGCGGCTATGATTTTCCGGAGCCGTATCCGGCCGATGCCACACATTTTCGACTGGCAGACGGCGACGACTTGGACATGCACGACAGCATCGACGAGTTGGTGAAGGCAGGTAGCCCGGAGGATTTGGCGAGGAACACGCCATTGGAGCCGGGAAGCTACGGTGTCGACATCTGGTATTGGTCCGATCCGATCCCGTTCCGCTTCGAAGTCGAGGACGGCAAGCCGAAGTTCGTTCGTTGTGCGGGGGTCTCATGAAAGCTCTCCGCGCTGAAATCCTGCCGTCATCCCTGCCGCCGATCGGTATCAGCCGTGAACAGGCGGCCGCCCTCGTGGGTATCGGTACAAGCCTCTTTGACAAGGCCGTCGACATCGGAACGATGCCCAAACCTCGTATGATTGGCGAAAGGCTGGTCTATGACGTTGGCGAACTGATCGACGCTTTCAAGAAACTTCCTCACAAGGGCGGCGAGCAGGATGAGCTTGACGCAACCTTCGTAGCGGGCAATGCTTTCGACAATGCCAAAAAAGCTCAACGATAAACTGCCCAAAGGCGTTAGCCTCGATCGTGACTGGCGCAGCCGCGAGGCGCGTTACTATTTTCGCGCGCCGGGAAAGAGCAAGGTCCGCCTGCGCGAGACGCCGGGCACAGAAGCCTTTGACAAAGAGGTCGCTTGCGCGCGTCTCGGCGTCCCCTACGAGCCGGAAGGCGCGAAGCCGGCGCCGCCGATCCTCAACCGCAAACATGCGGCCGGAACCGTCGATTGGCTACTGGAAGAATATAAGCGGCGCATCAAAGGCAAGATCAACGACACGCTTTTGGCGAGGCGGTCGACCATTCTTGAGGATGTTTGCGACTATAAGTATGGCGAGAAGCGCTGCGGAGAGTTGCCCTACAAGGATATGATGCGCCGTCATGTCCTGGAAATGCGCGATGCGCTGCGGGAGACGCCAGGCGCGCAGAATGAAATCGTGCGCGCCATATCGGCAATGTACTCGTGGGCGATCGAGAACGATATCGAAGACGTGCAAAGCAATCCCGCTTCAAAAATCAAGCTGCTCTATTCCGGCGACGGCTTCCACACATGGACTGTCGAGGAGGTTCGGCAGTATGAGGCAGCGCACCCGGCCGGCAGCAAGGCAAGGCTGATGCTGCACCTGGCGCTCTATACCGGGCTGCGGCTGAACAACCTCGCCATTCTTGGCCGGCAGCATATCCGCGACGGCGTTCTCACCATCCGCCCGGAGAAGACGAAGAAAACCAGCAACGTCACGGTCGAGATCCCGGTGCTGTCGGTACTGCAGACGACCATCGACGAAAGCCCGCTCGGAAACATGACGTTCCTCGTCAACGAGTTCGGCAAGCCTTTCACGACTAAAGGCTTGGGAAACAAGATGCGGGACTGGTGCAACGAGGCGAAGCTCTTTCACTGCACAACCCACGGCCTACGTAAAGCCGGCGCTACGATCGCAGCGGAGAACGGCGCGACTGACGAAGAGCTGATGGCCATTTTCGGCTGGACGACGAAGAATCAGACCACGCGCTACACCAAGAAGGCACGGCGGAAAAAGATCGCTGCAGGCGCAATAAACAAGCTGCTGCCGACCTGAGCCGAAGAACAAAAGTGGCTCATTTTTGTCCCACGCCTTTTGAGGTAATTAAATGTGGGGCAAAAATTGGTAAATTCGCAAGGAAAATCAACGGCGAATTTTATGAGTGGTGCCCCATGCCGGAGTCGAACCAGCACTTCTTTCGAAACTCGATTTTGAGAGACCCCAGATGCCCTATCCTTTGTGTATCCGGGGGTATCCGTTTTCCCGATAACCGACTGTCAGCACTAGCTTTTTTCGGATATCGAGTCACCCATACCTAACCGGATGTACGCCACGGTTGGCTTTCTAGGTGCACCTATATTGCACCTGAAAACCGGCCTCATCGGAGGTTAGGAATGCCCAAAATCAAACTCACCAAGACCGCTGTCGACGCCGCAAGCCCGCAGGAGCGCGATTACGAACTCCGGGATACGACGATACCGGGGTTCCTTGTCAAGGTCACCCCGGCCGGCCGCAAGATTTTCATGGTGGCCTATGTCGCCCACAACGGACAGCGCCGAAAGCCCGCTATCGGCCGCTATGGGGAGATCACCGTCGAGCAGGCCCGCGGGATCGCGCAAGACTGGTTGGCCGAGGTTCGCCGCGGTGTCGATCCCAGCGCCGAGCGAGCCACAGCGCGGCAGGCGCCCACGGTCAAAGAACTGTTCGACCGGTTCATCACCGACTATTCGGAGAGCCGCAACAAGCCTTCCACCGTCGAGTCGAACCGCGGTTACGGCAAACGCTACATCATCCCGGTGCTCGGCCAACTGAAGGTGCCCGACGTCACCCGCGCCGACATCTCGGACCTGATGAAGAAGATGGCGAAGAAGCCAACTAACGCAAACCGCGTCCTCGCGGCCGTGCGGAAAATGTTCAACATGGCCGAGGTCTGGGGTATGCGCCCCGATGGCTCCAACCCCTGCCGCCACGTCCCGAAGTTCCCGGAACGGGGAAAGACCCGTCTGATCACCGACAGCGAGATGAAGAGGCTCTTCGCGTACCTCGCGCGCGCCGAGGCGGAGGGTCTTGAGCATCCCTTCATCCTCCTCGCGATCCGGCTGCAGTTCGAATTCGCCGCGCGCATGTCGGAGATCCTCCAACTCGAATGGTCGTGGGTCGATTACGACAACCGGCGCGTGGTATGGCCTGACAGCAAGACCGGCGGCATGTCCAAGCCCATGAGCGCCGAAGCGCAGCGGCTCTTCGAGACCGCACCGCTCCTTGAGGAGTCACCGTTCGTCTGCCCGTCCGTATTCGATCCCAGCCTGCCGATGTCGAAGCACACCTATTACCAGGGCTGGCGGCGCATCCTTGAACGTGCCGGGCTCCCGCATATCGGAACGCATGGCATCCGCCATCGCTCGGCGACCGACATTGCCAACTCCGGCGTCCCGGTGAAGGTCGGCATGGCGCTCACCGCTCACAAGACGGTGACCATGTTCATGAAGTACGTGCACACCGAGGACGACCCGGTGCGCGCTGCGGCGGAGGCGGTAAACCAGCGGCGTCAGGCGTTGCTTGGCGGTCCCCCGGCGAGCCCGCCTCACACCGCCATGCCGACGCCAGTTGTGGTCGTGCCTTCGGTGGCTCCTGAAGTCGAGCCGATTGAGCCGGTGCTGACGGCGGCCGGCAAACCGCTTGGCTACGAGGACGGCCAGTATGCCTCCCGTACCAAGCTCGGAAACTATCGGCCGTTCCGTCATCGCTCCGGTGAAAATCGCGCCGTCCCTCCTGGCACCAAGCGCGACGAGCCACAGGAGGCGAGCCATGCGTAAGGACACCAACCCGCAGCGTCGTTGGCCTACGCCGGACATCCTGCGTCGGGCTAGGTTCGTCGACGACGCTGGACCGATCCGGTTCGTCGATACGGAGGCCGCCGCCCGCTACCTCGCCCTCGAAGCGCATACTCTGGAATGCTATCGCTCGCTTGGTGGCGGACCCGTTTTCCATAAGTTCGGAAAATGGGTCCGCTATGCAGTCGACGATCTTGATGCCTGGGCCGAGAGTTGCCGTCGTGTGACCACGGCGTCGCCGGCCGCGCCGCGCATCCTTCCCATTGACCTCGCATAGCTTGGAGGCTATATGACTTGGGAAGTCAGATTGCATTCGGCCTTTGAGGACGACGTACTGGGCTTTGAGCGCGATGTCCGTGTCGCAATGTTCGCCGCCACCAAGCTGCTTGCCGATTTCGGCCCGCAGCTTGGCCGGCCCCACGCAGACACGCTCAAGGGGTCCAGACACGCCAATATGAAGGAGCTGCGCTTTGAGGCGGCCGATGGCGAATGGCGCGCAGCCTTCGCCTTCGACCCGGAGAGAAACGCGATCATGCTCGTGGCCGGCGACAAGTCGGGAGGAAGTCAGAAACGCTTCTACAGGGGCCTAATCGCAAAAGCGGATTTACGGTTTTCCGATCATCTGGAAAACCTGAAATCCGCACAGAAGGGAAAGTGAGATGGGCAAGACCATCGACGAAATCATTGCCGAACTCCCCGCGGATGAGCAGGCGGCGATCGAGGCCCGCTATCAGGTACTGAAGCAGGAAGTTGAAGGCCTGCGCGAGCTGCGCCAGATCGCCGGCAAGGCTCAAGCTGACATCGCAACGGCGCTCAACATCAAGCAGCCTTCGGTTTCGAAGATCGAGAGCCAAGCGGATATGTATCTCTCGACGCTTCGCAGTTATGTCGAAGCAATCGGTGGAAAGCTTGAGCTAACAGTGAAGTTGCCAGCTCGCCCAATGCTTACGATCCACCATCTCGGCGATGTTACCGGGTCCGCGAGCAAGTCAACTGTCGCGCGGCGCGCTCGTGGTTGATCTCACAGAAGAAACTTCGCCGGCACAATTCGAACGCACGGTTTCGGCGGCCTCCCCGAACCCTTACCGATTGCTGCCGAGCGGCTCTGCCAGTCCGATGAGAAGTCCCTCGGGGCCGCGGATGTAGCAGAGCCGATACGCCTCCTCGTACTGAACCACTTCGCCGACGAGCTGCGCACCGTGTTTGCGGAGTCTGGCGAGTGTTTCGTCGATATCGCTCACTGTGAACATAGCACGCAGGTAGCCGAGGGCGTTCACCGGGGCGTTCCGGTGATCGGCGACCACAGGCGGAGTGAGGAAACGCGAGAGCTCGAGGCGGCTGTGGCCGTCGGGCGTGACCATCATGGCGACTTCGACGTGCTGATTACCCAGTCCAGTGACGCGCCCGGCCCATTCTCCTTCAATCGTGCCTCGCCCCTCGAAAGTCAGGCCAAGCTCGGTAAAAAAAGAGACGGCATCATCGAGAGATTCCACCACGATGCCAATGTTGTCCATTCGTAGCAATTTACTGTTAGTCATGATTTCCCTCGTGTCCTTGTTGTAGCTGCCGGACGGTAGCCTCTTGACCTGCAGCCGCCAGAAAGTTCTGCGACGCGCATCGGCCGTCGTTGAGCGTCACCGACTTTTCCGAGAACGATCGAGAAGCTGACGCGCTGATCCCCTTACGTCGTTTCGTCATACGCCAAACGGGCGTGATTGATCGCTGCATGGCTGCGATCGGCCCATCGAACAAGGGCAGCCAGCGGCTTTAAAATCGTCTCACCGAGGGGAGTCAGGCGGTACTCGACACTGGGCGGCTTGGTCGGGAATACCTGTCGAGCGATCATGCCGTCACGTTCCAGATCGCGGAAGGTTTGCGTCAGCATCCGCTTGGAGATGTCGGGGATCGCGCGCTGAACAGCGCTGAAGCGATGCGGGCCGTTCGCCAACGTCACCAGTACCAACGTCGACCACTTGTCACCGATCCGGTCGAGAACGTCCCTCACCGGGCAATTCGGGTCGAACGGCCATTTTTTCGGCTGTTGTTTGAGGGAGGAATGGCCTGGCATTTCCCCCGATACCGGAGTGGTTACGTTCACCTCACCCTGTCCCAAAATCCTGCCTCCTTCACGCTTCGTATGGTCTCATTTATATACCTTGTACGCATTACAAACCACAAGGAAGAGCGACCATGAGCGAGAAGAACGCCGTGAAACTGCTGCATATCGACACGAGCATCAAAGCGACAGGATCCTTAAGCCGGGAAATGTCAGCGGCGGCTGTCGAGCGCCTGAAGCGTGAAGCTCCGGATATTGCGGTCCATTATCGCGACCTCGCCGCACATCCGCTCGGCGATATTACCGGACGCGTTTTCGCTGCCCACGCAAAGGGCGCGGACGTTAGCGATTTCGATCCCGCCGAACGCAGCGACCTCGCCGAAAGCGGGAGGGTCCTTGAGGAGTTCATGGCCAGCGACGTGATCGTGATAGGCGTGGGCTTCTACAATTTCAGCGTTCCAAGCTCCCTCAAGGCCTGGCTCGACCGGATTTTAGTCGCTGGAAAAACGTTCAGCTACACCGCAAGCGGTGTGGTCGGATTGGCGGGCGGTAAGCGCGTGATCGTTCTCCTCGCGCGGGGCGGACTCTATGGCGAGGGATCGCCGAACGCGCGCCATGAACATGCGGAGACGTACCTCACGTCCATCTTCTCGGTGATCGGGGTCGAAAACCTTGAGGTGATCGTCGCCGATGGCGTGGACATCAGCCCAGAGCTGCGTGCCGCCGCGGTCGAGCGCGCCATGGGCAGCATCGAGGCGCTGGCGGCTTGATCCCGATATCGGAGGCGTAACATGCTTAAGATCGATCTCTATTCAGATCCCATCTGCCCATGGTGCATCATCGGGGCGTATCGGCTCGACAAGGTTCTGCGGGAACGCTTTCCCGGTCTCGATGTCGAAATCGAACACATCCCATTCGAACTGCACCCCGACGCTCCGGCGGAAGGCTTTCGCATCGCCGATTATTTCAGGCGGAAAGGCATTCCAGACCCAAAGATCGCCTTCGCTCGCCCGGAAGCCGAAGCGCGCGCCTCCGGCCTCGATCTAGATCTCAGCAAACAGGCCTTCGGTTATCGGACCGTCGATGCCCATACGCTGCTGAGGCATGCCCGCAAGCGCGGAACGCAGCACGATCTTTCGATGGCCCTGATGAACGCGAACTTCCATGAGGCCCGCAATATTTCCAACAAGGATGTCCTGGCGGAGATCGCAGCGCGGCATGGTTTCACGGCCGAGGAAGCGCGAGCCATCCTGGCCGATCCCGCGGAGCAGGCGGAAACCGAAAGGCAAACCGCTGCGTCCAGAGCCAAGGGCGTGCGCTCCGTGCCCACCTTCGTTATCGGCGGAGCCGCCATGGGAGGCGGCTCGGAGGACGAGATCGCGGCGGCCATTGCACAGGCACGCCGCTGATGGCCTCACTTGCAAGGAAGAAGATAATGCCCGCCTCCCCGAAGCTCTTCGTCACTGGTGCGACCGGCCAGCTCGGCGGGCTCGTCATCGACACGCTGCTTGAGACGGTGCCCGCCAGCGCGATCGTCGCAGGCGTGCGTGATCCAGCCAAGAATGAGGGCGCCGTAAACGCGCTTCGCGAAAAGGGCATAGAAATCCGTGCTGCCGATTATACCCAGCCGGCAACGCTGGCGAGCGCGTTTGCGGGTGTCGATCGGTTGCTCCTGATTTCCAGCAGCGAGAACGGCAAGCGCAAGGTGCAGCACCGCAACGTCATCGATGCGGCGAAGGACGCCGGTGTCGGTCTGATCGCCTACACCAGCATTCTCCACGCGGACACCTCGCCGCTGTTCCTTGCGGAAGAGCATCGCGACACGGAAGCGGCCCTGGCGGAATCTGGCGTGCCGTTCGCGCTGCTGCGCAATGGCTGGTATTCGGAGGTCTATACGTGGCGGCTGCCGCTCGCCTTCAAGCATGGTGTCTTCATGGGCGCGGCGGGAGAAGGCCGCATCTCGTCCGCGGCCCGTGCCGACTATGCCGGGGCGGCGGCGGCCGTGCTGGCGGGCGGCGATCACGCCGGCCGCACCTACGAGCTGGCGGGCGATGCGTCCTTCACGCTGGCCAAGCTGGTCGCCGTGGTGGCCGAAGCCTCGGGCAAACCGATGACCTATCAGAACATGACGCCGGACGCGTTCAGGGTAGCAGTACTGAAAGCCGGCGCGCCGGAGATCGTTGGCAAGATCCTGTCGGATACCGACGCGGGCGTGGCGAAGGGCGCGCTGTTCGATGATGGCGGCGCGCTTGCCCGGTTGATCGGGCGGCCGACCACGCCTTTCCAGGCCACGATTACCGAATTCGTGCGCCACCAGCAGGCCGGCGGCGGGGCTCCTAGCCACGCATAATCTGCTCTCCGTTTAACCCGAAACTAACCCCCAATCTGAAGCGGCTGCTGCCGTTGCAGATCGCGAGAGGTGATGCATGACGACACCGATACTGCACTACATCCATGATCCCCTTTGCGGCTGGTGCTACGCCGCCAGCCCGATGGTCGAGGCGGTTGCCAACGCCGGTATCCCGATCGCACTGCACGGGGGCGGACTGATGGAGACCCCGACACGTCTGGCGCCTGACAAGCGCGCTTATATCCGGCGCAGTGACGCGCACATCGCGGAATTGACCGGCGTCACGTTCGGCGCTGCCTACCTCGACGGCCTACTCGTGGATGCAGACTCTGTGTTCTGGTCGCGTCCGACAATCGCAGCCGTTCTCGCCGCCGGCACTATCGAGCGGGGCGCCGAACTGCGCATGCTGCGCGCCATCCAGCACGCCCATTACGTCGAGGGGCGTCGTGTGGTGGACGTCGCGGTGCTCACCGCCGTGGCGGGCACCATCGGCCTGGCGGAAAATGCCTTTAGCCTGGCGCTCGAAAGCGTAGCGGTGGACGAGCACATTGCCGCCGCCCGTCGCCTGATGCAGCGCGCGGGACTGCGCGGCTTCCCCGGTTTCCTGCTGGAACGCGGCGCCGATCTCATCCGCGTCGAGCACGAACCCTTCTACGGGCGTCCTGCGGAGTTCGTGCGCGCGATCAAAGCCCTCGACTGGGTCTCGACATGACTGGGACGAGCATGGCGGCATCAGAAATCACGAGGCAGCCGGGGTTTGCCCATGCGGTCCTGGTCCTGGGCGGGTTTATGATCGGGACGACCGAGTTCGCGACCATGAGTTTCCTGCCGGCCTTCACGTCCGATCTTGCTGTCGATGCACCGACCGGCGGGTACGTCGTCAGCGCCTACGCGCTCGGCGTTGTCCTGGGCGCGCCGATGCTGGCCGTGGTCGGCGCGCGCCTCGAGCGCCGTCTTTTCCTCATCCTGCTGCTGATTTGGTTCGGTGTGGGAAACTGCCTCAGCGCGACGGCATCGAGCTTCGGCGCATCGGTGGCGCTTCGGTTCCTGACGGCCATCCCGCATGGCGCGTATTTCGGGATCGCGGTTCTCGTTGCGTCCGGCATGGTTACCGAAGCGAAGCGGGGCGCCGCGATCGGACGCGTGCTGCTGGGCCTCACGCTTGCCACCACGATCGGGGCGCCGGTGGCGACGGTCATCTCGCAATGGCTCAGCTGGCGCTGGGGTTTCGGAGTGCTGGGCCTCCTTTCGTTCGTCGCCGCCGCTCTGATCCTCTTCGTCATCCCGGTCCAGGCGAGGATCGCGGGCGCCTCGGCGTCGCAGGAGCTGGGCGCGCTGCGCCGCGGCCAAGTCTGGCTGAGCCTCGGGATCGGCGCTGTCGGCTTCGGAGGGCTTTTCGCCGTCTACACCTATCTCACATCGACGCTCGAGCTGGTGACGAAGGCTTCGGCCAGTGCGATCCCTTTCGTCCTGGCCGTCTTCGGAGTCGGCCTGACCTGCGGCAACCTCGCCGCACCTCACCTCACTAGGCGCGGCCCGATGCCCGCCATCGGCATCCTGCTGGCATGGAGCGCGCTGGCGCTTGCTCTCTACCCGCTGACTGTCGACCATCTGTGGTCGATCGGAATCGCCGTGTTCGCGATCGGCTGGGGTGGCGGCCTCGGCACCCTGTTGCAGATGCGTCTGATGGATGTCGCCGGCGATGCACAGGGGCTGGCTGCGTCGCTCAATCACGCCGCCTTCAATACCGCAAACGCTCTTGGACCCTGGCTTGGCGGGCTCGCCATCGCCGCAGGCTACGGCTGGGCATCGACGGGATGGGTGGGCTGCGGCCTGGCGCTGGGCGGCTTTGTATTTTGGATGCTGGCCCTTGCCCACGACAGCCGCGCCGTGAAACGCGGCCAGCTAATTGGAGACACAAGGGGCGAGCGGGCGGCAAACGATCTTCGGCAGCCTGCGTCCGATGCCCGACCTCGCGCTTGATCTACGCCACCTTCGAGACGCGATGCTTGTCATTCAATATGGCAGCCTCCGGCGTGCTGCAGAGGCAACGGATGTCTCGCAGTCGACATTGAGCCGGCGTGTTCAGTCACTCGAACGTCGGCTGGGAATCGTTCTCTTTGAGCGGACCAAAACTGGTACGCGACCGACGCTGGCGGGCGAGCGCTTCTTGCGTAACGCCGAGTTCGGCGCGGAACATCTGCGTCGGGCCGTCGGTGACATCGCTCTGATCAAGAAGGGCTTCGTCGGCGGGCTGCGGATCGGCGTCATGGGCTCCTTCGCACAGGGGCCGCTTGCCGATCTGCTCGCGACCTATCGCGAGCGGTTTCCCAAGATCGAGGTGAGGATCAGCGAGGGCACGTCGCATGCGCATGCCCTCGCGGTGCTGAACGGCAGGATCGACGCGGCATTCATCGTTGGCGAGCCGCATCTTCCCGGCTGCGACACCAGACACTTCTACGACGAAGCGCTCTTCGCCGCGATTCCCGCCGATCATGCCCTGGCCTCGCGTACGAGGCTGGCCTGGGAGGACCTGCGCGATGAGACGCTGCTGGTGATGGCTGACGGGTCTGGCCCGGAGGTGGAGGGCATCATTGCCCGCCATATTTCATGCCTGGGCTTCCGGCCCGAGATCGCCGTCCACCAGGTCGGACGCGACAACCTCATGAACATGGTCGGCAAGGGCTATGGTTTGACACTTGTGGTGAGCTCGATCCTTGGCGCCACCTATCCCGGAGTTCGGTTCATTCCGATCGAGCCGGCCGAAATTGTCACCTGGAGCGTCGTGTGGCCCAGGAACAATGCAAATCCCGCGCTGAAGCGGCTGCTGGAACTTTGCGATGCCGTAGTCCGTCCCGCGATGACAGCGCCGGTGGGATATCGCCGCAGCAGTTCCCCGCCGACGCTGACGCCGTGATCTGAGCCGAGGCGCATCGACGCTGACCTGGAGTCTGGAAAAACGCTTGCAGACCTTCCTGTCTTTGCGCTGCGCAGCGAAACGTACGTGGAGGCAGGCGATCTCGCGCAGATCGAGATGGTCGCCTCGGGGAGCTGGCGTCGCGCGTGCCGCCGCCGCCGGAAGCGCCATCCCCGCCGATAGGCAAGACGGTCTCCGACGCCGGCGCCGGTCTGCTCGACGCGGCGCTGCGCCTACTCCGCCTGCTCGACAATCCGGCCGCGCTGCCCGTGCTCGGGCCGCTCGCCGAGCAGGAAATTCTCTATCACCTGCTCGCCGGCCCGGACGGCGCCAGGATGCGCCACATCACTTCCAGCCAGGGTCGGGTGGCCCAGATCGGCCGCGCCATCGCCTGGATCGGCCAGAACTTCCGCGAACGGTTCAGCATCGAACGACTTGCGGCGGAAGTGGGCATGAGTCCGTCGAGCCTGCACGAGCATTTTCGCGCCGTGACGGCGATGACGCCGCTACAATTCCAGAAGCAGCTCAGGCTGCAGGACGCGCGCAGCCTCATGCTGGTCGACGACATCGATGTCGCGACTGCCGCTTTGCGCGTCGGTTACGAAAGCCCGACGCAGTTCAGTCGCGAGTATCGCCGCCACTTCGGAGAACCGCCGGCGCGCGACATCGCCCGCTTGCGCGCTTCGCCCGGCTTGGCCGTGATGGCTTGAGTTCAGCTTACCGGCGAGCGTCAAGGCTGGGAGCCACGTCTCCGGTTCTTCACTGACACCGTCGGCACCCGCTGCCTTGCTCGGGAAGCATATCAACGCTGCCTTTCGGGAAACCCTGTCCAGAGCATAGCCTCACCTTGGAGCGCCATACGTTCCAGTGCGCAAGCCCGTCGCGAGCTCGGGCAGCGATCGCGTCATTGCATGGGTCGACATCAGCGAGATCGCCCCGTCCATTCCTTCCGCGTACCGACGCAAAAGCTCAGTCATCGCCGTGCGATCGACCGCCCGCGAGAACTCAAAGCCTTGACCAAGGACACATCCCATCATCCAGAGCTGGCTGGCCTGAACCTCAGTCTCGATCCCCTCGGCCACCACACGGATGTCGAGCTGGCGCGCGATGTCGATCAACCCCTGGACAATCACCATCGCCGGATCGTCGGGCCATAATTGGGCGACGAAGGATCGGTCGATCTTGATCGCGTCCACCGGCATGCTGACGAGATGGGTTAACGAGGCATGGCCGGTCCCAAAATCGTCGAGCGAGACGCGCACGCCACTGCGCCGGAGCCTGCTGATTTCCGCGGAGATGACCTTGTCACGCCGACCCACCGACACATTCTCGCTCACCTCGAGGATGAGGTGGTCGAGCGAGACGCCAGCTCGACCGAAGCTGTGCTCAAGCTTGCGTGTGAGATCGCCCGCATAAAAGTCGGCCGTCGAGACGTTCACGCCGACATATTGGAATGGAATGCCGGCATCGAGCCAGCCGCGGACATCCTTGGCGACGATCGAGAGCATGCGGCCCGTCAGCGCCGCCGCCACCTTGACGTCCGATGTCGCGTCCTGGAATTCGCTGGCCGCGATCACCTCGCCGGCCGCCGTTCGAAGCCGGCATAGCGCCTCGACACCGACGATCTCGCGCGTGTCGAGACGAACGACCGGCTGATAATAGGCGTCGATGCGCCCCTCTGCGAGCGCCGCCGTAACGTCGCGAATCGCGTCGAGCCGATGGGTGATCCGGCTGCCGATGCCGGGCCAGTAGCGAACGAATCCGCCCCGGCCGGTCTCCTTGGCATGGTACAGCGCGAAATCCGCATTCTGATAAACGTCCGCCGCCGCGTTCCCCGCAAGCACTGCGCCGCCGATCGTGGCGGCCGGAACGACGACATGGCCATCGCAATCCGCCGGCGCTTCCAGCGCCGCGAAAATCCTGCCAGCTCGCGCCTCCAGATCGGTCAGGGCCTCCGGATACTGCACGATGACCGCGAACTCATCCCCGCCGAGCCGAAAGGTGACATCCGGCAACATGGCCGCCGCGATCCGCTCGCCGGCGGCGCGGATCAACCCGTCCCCAGCCGGATGACCGAACAGGTCATTCACGGTCTTGAGATTGTCGAGGTCAACAATGAACAGCGCCCACGATCCCGGCGCGTCGCAGGCCATGCTGGCGAGAGCCATGTTGAAGGCGGCCCGATTTGGCAGTCTCGTCAGTCCGTCGACGCTTGCGCGCCGCTCCCGGTCGGCGACACGCTCGTGACGCCGAAGCGCGATCTCGCAGAGCTCCACGCATTGGGCGATGACGGTCCTCTCGGGCTCGAGCGGAGACCGCGGCTCGCGAAAATATAGGGCCAATGCTCCGACCGGCTTGCCGTCCTGCCCCGTGATTGGAGCCGACCAGCACGCCTTGAGGCCCGCGGCGAGTGCAAGATCTCTGAGCTTCGCCCATTTTGGATCCGCGCTGATATCGGTCACGAAAACCGGCTGCCGCAGATAGGCGGCCCTTCCGCAAGAGCCCGCGTCCGGTCCCATCATCAGGCCCCCGATGGCGCCGCTGAGTTCAGCGGGCAAACTCGGCGCCGCAAGAGGATCGAGAAGGCCCGCGGGATCGATCCGCATCACGGTGCAGATGACGCCGGGCAACAATGCCTCGACTTCCTGGCAGAGCTGGTGAACCGTGTCCTGCACGGGGGCGCCGTTTGCGATTAGGCGCAGAATCCGATTTTCGAAACAAAGCAAATCACGAGGGCCACCTACCCGGCAACAATATCATCGGCGACTATAATAGTCGTCATAGGTAAATCCTGGGTGAGCTTGATTGCTAAATTTCGAATTAAGCATGGCCTGGGAGGGGAAAGCCTTCCCCTGCGGCCGAGCCTTGCGTCTCGACCGACCCCTTCTGCGGGGAGCGCCCCGCAACGCCCCCTGAGAGTGAGAGTGCGGACCGGCTTTGCCGTGACGGGTTGAGGGCTGGGAGAGAGGCTTCCGGCGCCCGTCGCGGAGATCCGCGATGTCCAGAAAGACCACACCCGCTCGCGCCGGCCAGGACCGGACGAGCCTCTACGACGACATTACCGGCAAGATCATCGCCGAGCTGGAGGCCGGCCGCGTGCCCTGGGTCCAGCCCTGGGGAACGGCGGCGGCGAAGGCGCCGCTGACCATGCCGAGAAACGCCGCTACCGGCCGGCAATATTCCGGGATCAATGTCCTCATCCTCTGGGGCAGCGTCATCCAGCACGGCTTCGCCGGACAGAGCTGGCTGACGTTTCGCCAGGCGCTCGCGCTCGGCGGCAATGTCCGCAAGGGCGAACACGGCACCACCGTCGTCTATGCCGACCGCTTCGTGCCGGACGACGAGAAAAGGCGCGCCCGCGAGACCGGCGACGACGCCCATGCCGTTCCGTTCCTGAAGCGCTTCACGGTGTTCAACGCGCAGCAATGCGAGAACCTGCCGGAGGACGTCGCCATCGTTGCGCCACCGCCATTGCCCGGCCTGATCGAACCCCGGGTCGAGGCGCTGATCGCGGCCACCGGCGTCGACTTTCGCATCGGCGGCAACCGCGCCTGCTACGCGCCGGGTCTCGACTATGTGATGGTCCCGCCGCCCCAGGCCTACTTCGAGCCGATCAACTGGCACCGCACGGCCCTGCACGAGCTGGGGCACGCCAGCGGCCATCATAGCCGGCTGAACCGCGATCTCACCGGCGCCTTCGGGACCAAGAAATACGCGTTCGAGGAACTTGTCGCCGAGATGAACGCGGCCTTCTGCTGCGCCTCGCTCGGCATCGTCCCGACGGTGCGGCACGCCGACTATCTCGGATCGTGGCTCGAGGTGCTGCGCGAGGACAACCGCGCGATCGTGCGCGCCGCCAGCCAGGCCAGCAAGGCGGCCGATTGGCTGCTCGGCTTCCTCCCGGACGCGGAGCCGGCCTCGGTCATGGACGACGCCTCCGATGAACGGAGGGCGGCGTGATCCTCCTCACCCCGGAGCTCCGCGAGCGCCTGCTCGCCAACGGCCGCGCGCGGCGGCGATCATGTCCCCGTCGTGCGTTTCTTCAACCCGCTCGGCATCGGCACCTGGCTAGCGACCGAACTCGACGACGACGGCGACACCCTGTTCGGTCTAGCCGATCTCGGCGAACCGGAGCTGGGCCCGTTCAGCCTCTCGGAAATGGCAGCGCTGCGCCTGCCGTTCGGCCTGGGCATCGAGCGCGACATCCTGTTCGAGGGCGCGTTCCCGATCTCCGTCTATGCCGAGGCGGCGCGCCGGACCGGCAGCCTCACGACCGCGGAACGCGTCCTTCACGCCGCCGCCAGCTCTCGCCGGGAAGCCAGGTAATGCGCTTCCATCGCTGGCCACGACCCACTGCCTATCAGGAGACGCCGCGCAAACGCGAGATCGCACCAAACATCGGGCCCGGGACCGACGCGGATCCTGTTCCTGATACGACTATTATAGTCGTCCTGATCTATGCCACAGGAATCCCGATCTGAACATGCGTGCATCTCTCCCGGCGTCCGGGCGGTAGAGCCGGAAGAGAGTGAGAGGAGTGACGGGATTTCGTGACGGGTTGGAGGTTGAGAGAGTCTCTCGGCCGCCCGTCGCGGAGTACATCCCGATGGCTACTGCCGTTCAGAAGATCACCCTGTCGTCCTCGCGCGACATCCCCTTCAACAAGCTGGTGCTCAGCCAGTCCAACGTCCGGCGCGTGAAGGCCGGCGTCTCGATCGAGGACCTGGCGGCCTCGATCGCCCGGCGAGGCCTGATCCAGAGCCTCAGCGTCTTCCCCGTGGTCGACGCCGAGGGCAATGAGACCGGCATGTTCGAGGTGCCGGCCGGCGGCCGCCGCTTCCGGGCGCTCGAAATGCTGGTGAAGCAGAAGCGCCTCGCCAAGGTCGCCCCCGTGCCTTGTGTGGTGCGCGAGCGCGACAGCGCCATCCTCCCGGAGGAGGTCTCCCTCGCCGAGAATATCGAGCGCGCTCCGCTCCATCCTCTGGATCAGTTCCGCGCCTTCCAGGACATGCGCGGCAAAGGCATGACCGAGGAGGAGATCGCCGCGGCCTTCTTCGTACCGGTCGCTGTCGTGAAGCAGCGGCTCCGGCTGGCGTCCATCTCGCCCGTATTGCTCGACGTCTATGCCGAGGACGGCATGACGCTGGAGCATCTCATGGCCTTCACCGTGTCGGACGACCATGTTCGTCAGGAGCAGGTCTGGGACGCGGTCAAGGATGCGTGGTCGAAGGAGCCATACCAGATCCGGCGCATGCTCACCGAGATCACGGTGCGCGCCTCCGACAAGCGCGCCGTCTTCATCGGCCTCGACGCCTATCAGGCCGCCGGCGGCATCGTCATGCGCGACCTGTTTCAGTCCGACGATGGCGGCTGGCTGCAGGACCCGGCGTTGCTGGATCGCCTGGTGGCCGAAAAGCTGAAGACCACCGCCGAGGCGATCGCCGCCGAAGGCTGGAAGTGGATCGAGGTCGCCGTCAGCTTCCCCTACGACGCGACCCGCGGCCTGCGCGAGCTGCAGGGCGAGCCGCTCGATCTGACCGCGGAGGAGCAGGCGGCGATCGACGCCCTCAACGCCGAGTATCAAAAGCTCGAGGCGGACTATGAAGGCGCCGATGAACTGCCCGACGAGGTCGATCAGCGGCTCGGCGAGATCGAGACCGCGCTTGCCAGTTTCGAGGAACGTCCGGCCCGCTACGAACCTGACGATATCGCCCGCGCCGGCGTGTTCGTCAGCATCGCCCATGACGGCAACCTCGACATCGATCGCGGCTATGTCCGCCCCGAGGACGAAGCCCGGGCGACGACCGAAGGCGACGATGACGTCGATGCCAGCGGCCAGGCCAGTGATCCGGCCGAGCCGGTCATCCAGCGCGCCGTCATCACCATCGGTGGCCAGCCGTCCGAGCCCGAGGAGGACGAGGACGACGCGATCAAGCCACTGCCGGATCGACTCGCCACCGAGTTGACCGCGCACCGCACGCTGGCCCTTCGCGACGCTCTGGCCAACAATCCGCACGTCGCGATGACGGCGCTGCTGCACAAGCTGGTCGCCGACACCTTCCAGCACCGCAGCACCACCGGCGCGCTGGAGGCGTCGGTTCGGCATGTCTTCTTTCCCATTCAGGACGAGGCGCTGAAAGACAGCCCGTCGGCGCGCGCCGTTAGCGAGCGGCATGACGGCTGGGCCGGCGATATCCCGGCTGATGACGAGGCCCTGTGGGATTGGATCGCCGGCCTCGACGAGACCAGCCGCATAGCATTGCTGGCGCATTGCGTGAGCTACGGCGTCAATGCGCTCTACGAGAAGCCCAATCCCTACGGCGGGAACGGCGTTTCGCAGCATGGTCTCGACCAGCGTCTGCGCCAGGCCAACCGGCTCGCGCGCGCGACCGGGCTCGACATGGTCGAGGCCGGCTGGCGTCCGACCGTCGGCAATTATCTCGGCCGCGTCACCAAGGCCCGCATCCTCGAGGCGGTGCGGGAAGGCGCAGGCGAACAGGCGGCGCAGCTCATCGACCACCTCAAGAAGGGTGACATGGCCAAGGAGGCCGAACGGCTGCTGGCCGATACCGGCTGGCTGCCCGAGCCGCTGCGTCTTGCCGATGTCGACGGCGCAGCGGGCGCGGATGGCGAGGAGGACGGCGTAGCGCTGCCGGAATTCCTCAGCGCCGATGACGAGGAAGAAGTCCCGGCCGATGCCGAGGACGACGAAGCCCACCTCGTCGCCGCGGAGTGACCGGCTCGCGGGGCGGCTCCGGCCGCTCCGCACCCTCCTCAAATCGAAGGAGCGATCCGATGGATCAACCCGATGCTGCGACGCCCCGGCGCGTCGTCTTCCAGTATCTCGTGCCCGTTCACGTCGAGGTCGAGGACGGCCTCGTCTGCCGCGTGACGGTCATCGACGAAACGCCGGTGCGTAACCCGACCGTGGTCGAAAGCGATCCCGCCTATCTCGACCAGGCCGTCCGCGCCGCCGATGACGGCCAGTCTTGGCCGTCCTGGCAGTTCGGCTACTAGCCGCTTCCTCCACCATCCAACCCTTCTGAGCCCGGCCCCTGCGCCGGGCTTTTTTCGTTTCAGGAGCCCGACATGACCGACTATCTCACCCGCTTCTCCTGCCTGCTCGACGTCGGCACGCCTGCTAACGTTGCGCGGGCATTCGACATCTACACGGCGCTGATGGCCGAGAACGGCCGCGAGGATCCGCCGGCCGAACCCTTCCTGCTGTCACTGACGCCGGAGCATGGCGCGAGCCGCCTCTGTCTTTGCGATCCCGGCACCGCCGACCCGCAGCTCCTCATCACCTTCGTCACGCGCTGCGCCGAAACCTTCAAGCTGACCGGTCGCTGGGGCTTTCAGTGGGCGGGCGTTGCATCCGACCCCGTCATCGACGGCTTCTCAGGCGGAGCGCATATCCTGGACCTCGCCTCAGGCCGGACCCTCGCCTGGATGAGCACCGGCCGCTGGCTTGCCGAAGGCGGTGCGCGATGATCCCCGACCACGCCCGCGCCAATTTCCAGACACTGCTGCGCGCCGCCGAAAGTGGCGATTTGGCGCTGATGGAATGCACCGATGCCATGACGGGCGAGCCTCGCTACGTCATCGCCGCGGTCGGCCGCGACGGCGACAGCTACGTCTTCACGCCATTCGGCCATTTGGCAGAAGGCGACCCCTATGAGGCCTATGCGCCGCCCGTCGAGCGGACGTGACGGCCCACGAGCTTGTAGACATCGACAACGGTCGAGCGCGCCCGCGCCACAAACGCCGGATCGCCGGGCGGAACGGCAAAATCCATGAACGCGTGCTTCGGATAGTAGGCATTCAGCACTCCGACCACGTAGGAGAAATCGTCGGGAAGTCCATCCAGCCCGGCTGCCGCCACGCAGGCCAGTCCACGTTCCAAATCATGTCGGATTTCGCATCGACACCGATCGTCGTTCCAGTCCCGTGTGAGCAGGAACGATTTCAGCACGAGTTCGCTGGCGATCGCCAGCGAATAGCAGATGTCGCGAGCATTGTCCGCGACAGGATCAGAGGCCGCACGGAGAAACCCTCGGCCGTTGCGGTAGAACGCCTTGGCTAACTCGCGCGCCTCAACATCAGTACTCGCGTCTACCAGACCGAGACCTCCCACTGTCCGTTGACGCGCGCGAAGCCGATTGGCCGGTTCTGAGGCGTTGCATTCGGTTTGGCGGGATCCAGGGTGAGCTGAGTCATGCAGGTGACGCCGGGGCCGACATCGCCCGGCGAACAATCACCGAGCTTCAGCGTCGCGTTGGTGAGTGGACCCGTGAACAGGCGGTGCCGGCGAACCGCGGCGGTCGCCTGCTCCTCAGTCGGCTGCGCGACACCGGCCGCCACCGCTGGTGACGCCGCCACAGGCGCAATAACGGGCCGCAGCACGAACCCTGCGCCAAAGCCGACCACCAGGCATCCCGCTGCAATGATGCCGATCGCGCTTCCCTTCATCACGCCAACCTTCTTCGTCTGCCACCGCGCGGCCGGCGACGACACCTTCGTTTTGCTTTGGCGGTAGCTTAGCGGTGCGGCGGCCATGATGGAAGGCGAAGCGATCAATCGGGTGATGCGCGCACCAGAGTGAGAGGACGGCCGGGACGGGTTTGAGCCCGTCCGGTCGAGAGAGAGCCCCGGGCCGGTTCGTCCCGTCCTGCTCTCCGAGGTTTCCTCCATGCCCCATGCTTCGCTTCACGCGGCCGCTCCGGCCGCGACGCTGCCGCCCGCGCCCGACATGCCGCCGGCGTCCGCCATCCTCGCCGCGGCCGAGCAACTCCTTCTCCACCTCGAATGTGGTCGGCCGATCGACGCGACAATTCTGCGCGCGGCCATGGAAGCAGCCTTCGGTGCGTCCGACGCTGCCGGCGCCTGGGACTGGAAGACGGCCTATGACGCCTGCGAAGTCGCGACGGTCCTGTTCCTGCGCAAATACGGAAAGGCGCTTTTCCGCAAAGCCGCTTCCCCGGCTTCACGCCTTTCCGCTCTGGCCAAGATTGTCAGCCTTCTGCCGACCCACACGCGCCGCTCCGAGGAAGCGCAGGCTTTCCACCAATTCTCGACGCCGGTCCCGCTCGGTCTCGCCGCCCTGACCGCGGCATCGCTGACACCGGCCGACCGCGTGCTGGAGCCCTCAGCCGGCACCGGCCTGCTTGCCATCCTCGTCGAGATCACCGGCTCCGCGCTCATTCTCAACGAGCTTGCCGAGACCCGCGCCGATCTGCTCGCCTCCCTCTTTCCGGCCATCCCGGTCACGCGCTTTGACGCCGCGCAGATCGATGACCATCTCGTTCCGGCGGCCGTTCCCAGCGTCATCATCATGAATCCGCCGTTCTCGGTGATGGCCAACGTCACCGGACGAATTGCCGACGCGGCCTATCGCCATGTCGCCTCGGCCCTGGCGCGCCTTGCCGATGGCGGCCGCCTCGTCGCGATCACCGGGGCGAACTTCTCGCCCGATGCACCTGCCTGGCGCGACGCGTTCATCCGGCTGCAGGAACGCGGGCGTGTCTTGTTCACGGCCGCGGTCGCGGGCTCGGTCTATGCCAAGCATGGCACGACCGTCGAGACGCGCCTGACCGTCATCGACAAGGCGCCGGCCGAGGACACCACCCGCTTTCCGGATTCTACCGGCCTCGCACCCGATGTTGCGACGCTGCTCGCGTGGATCGACCAGCAGGTTCCGGCCCGGCTGCCGGTGTCGCTCCCTAAGACGATCGCCGACGCGCCGGTCGCCACGCCCACCGTGCGCGGATATCTCGCCCGGGCCGCTTCCGCGGCGCCTGCGCGCCGCGTCGCCCAGCCCGACGGCGTGCCCCTTCAGTACGAGACGACGGACTGGACGCCACCCGAAGGCGGCCGTCTCTCGGATTCGATCTACGAGACCTATGCGCTCCAGTCGATCCGCATCCCCGACGCGCAGCCACATCCCACAAAGCTGGTGCAATCGGCCGCCATGGCTTCGGTCGCGCCGCCGAAGCCCAGCTATCGCCCGCTGCTCCCGACCCACATCGTCAGCGATGGCGTACTGTCCGACGCCCAGCTTGAGACGGTGATCTATGCCAGCGAGGCCCATGGCGACTATCTCGCCGGCGCCTGGACCGTGGATGAGACCTGCGATCTCGTCTCGGCCGCGCCCGACGATGCGGAAAATGCCGTCCGCTTCCGCCGGGGCTTCATGCTTGGCGACGGCACAGGCGCCGGCAAAGGCCGCCAGTCGGCCGGGATCATTCTCGACAACTGGCTCCAGGGTCGGCGCAAGGCGGTCTGGATCTCCAAATCCGACAAGCTGCTGGAGGACGCCCAGCGCGACTGGTCCGCGCTCGGCATGGAGCGGCTGCTGGTCACGCCGCTCTCGCGCTTCCCGCAAGGCACGGCGATCCGTCTCGCGGAAGGCATCCTTTTCACCACCTACGCTACGCTACGGTCCGACGACCGCGGGAGTAAGCTTTCGCGCGTCAAGCAGATCGTCGAATGGTTGGGCTCCGACTTTGACGGAGTGATCATTTTCGACGAAAGCCACGCCATGCAGAACGCCGGTGGCGGCAAGGGAGAACGGGGCGATGTCGCCCCTTCGCAGCAGGGCCGTGCGGGCTTGCGCCTCCAGCACGCCCTGCCGAACGCGCGCGTCGTCTACGTCTCCGCTACCGGCGCCACGACCGTCCACAATCTCGCCTACGCCCAGCGGCTTGGCCTGTGGGGCGGCGAGGATTTCCCCTTCGCCAACCGAGCCGAATTCGTCGAGGCGGTCGAGAATGGCGGCGTCGCGGCGATGGAGGTGCTGGCGCGCGATCTGCGCTCCCTCGGCCTCTACACATCACGATCGCTGTCCTATGACGGCGTCGAATATGAATTGCTCGAACACCAGCTCACGCCCGAGCAGACCCGCATCTACGATGCCTATGCCGGCGCCTTCGCCGTCATCCACAATCATCTCGACGCGGCGATGCAGGCCGCCAACATCACCGGCGACAGCGGTACGCTGAATCGCCAAGCGAAGTCGGCCGCGCGCTCGGCCTTCGAATCCGCCAAGCAGCGCTTCTTCGGCCACCTCCTGACGTCGATGAAGACGCCGACCTTGATCCGGTCGATCGAGCAGGACCTGGCCGATGGCCATTCCGCCGTGATCCAGATCGTCTCGACCGGCGAAGCGCTGATGGAACGGCGTCTCGCCGAGATCCCCACCGATGAATGGAACGACGTCCGCGTAGACATCACGCCCAGGGAATATGTCCTGGATTACCTCGCCCATTCCTTCCCGGTGCAGCTCTACGAACCGTTCACCGACAGCGAGGGCAATCTGTCGTCGCGGCCGGTCTACCGGGACGGCCAGCCGGTCGAAAGCCGCGAGGCCGTCGCCCGGCGCGACGAACTGATCGAGCATCTCGCATCCCTGCCGGCGGTGCCCGGCGCGCTCGACCAGATCGTCCAGCGCTTCGGCACCGAGATGGTGGCCGAAGTGACCGGCCGCTCGCGGCGTGTGGTGCGCAGGGGCGAGCGCCTCGCCGTCGAAACCCGCGCCGCGTCCGCCAATCTGGCGGAGACCGCTGCCTTCATGGACGATCAGAAGCGCCTCCTGGTGTTCTCGGACGCCGGCGGTACGGGGCGCAGTTACCATGCCGATCTCGCGGTGAAGAACCAGCGCCTGCGCGTCCACTATCTACTCGAGCCCGGCTGGAAGGCCGATGCTGCCATCCAGGGCCTGGGCCGCACCAATCGGACGAACCAGGCACAGCCGCCGCTGTTCCGGCCGATCGCGACCGACGTGAAGGCCGAGAAGCGCTTTCTCTCGACGATCGCCCGACGCCTCGACACGCTGGGCGCGATCACGCGCGGCCAGCGCCAGACCGGCGGCCAGGGCCTGTTCCGGCCCGAGGATAATCTGGAATCGCACTATGCCCGGGACGCGCTCCGGCAGCTCTATCTGCTGCTCGTGCGTGGCAAGGTCGAAGGCTGCTCGCTCGACCGCTTCGAGTCCGCCACCGGCCTCAAGCTGATGGACGACAACGGCATCAAGGATGAGCTGCCGCCGATCACCACCTTCCTCAACCGGCTGCTGGCGCTGACCATCGATCTGCAGGGCGTGTTGTTCACGGCGTTCGAGCAACTCCTCACCGCCAAGGTCGACGGTGCGATCCGCAGCGGTGTCTATGATGTCGGGCTGGAAACGCTGCAGGCGGAGAGCTTCGTCGTCACCGACGCCCGCGTGATCCACACCCATCCCGGCACGGGCGCGGAGACCCGGCTGCTCACCATCACCCGGCGCGAGCGCAATCGGCCGACGACCCTGGCCGACGCGCTCGACCATCTCTCCGATCCACGGGGGCGGCTCTTGGTCAACGGCCGCTCCGGCCGCGCCGCCGTACAGGTTCCAGCGCCGTCAATGATGCTCGACGATGGCGAGATCGAGCGGCGTGTTTGCCTGATCCGGCCGATGGAGCAGCACTATGCGCCGCTGCGCATGATGGGCGAGAGCCATTGGGAGGAAGCCGATCGCGGCGCCTTCGCTGCAGCGTGGTGGGCGGAGCTGAACGACGTGCCGGAGTTTTCCGACAGCACCATCCATATCGTCGCCGGGCTCTTGCTGCCGATCTGGAAGCGCCTGCCGGACGAGTCGACCCGGGTCTATCGGCTCCAGACCGATGACGGGCAGCGCATCATCGGCCGCCGCGTCTCGCCCGCCTGGGCCGCTAACGCCAGCACCACCGGCGCGAGCCGCCTCACGCCGGACGCCGCCTTCGGCGCGCTGATGGACGGGGCCACCATTCTCGACCTCGTCGAGGGTATGCAGCTTCGCCGCGCCCGGGTCATGGGCGTCAACCGCATCGAACTATCCGGCTTCACCGAGGCGATGCGCGAGCGCTTGCGGGCTTATGGCCTCTTCAGCGAGATCATCTCGTGGAAGCTGCGCTTCTTCGTGCCGGTCGATGCCAACGGACCGACCGTGCTCGCCAGGCTGCTCGACACCTTTCCGATCATGCGCATCTCCGAGCGGGAGGCCGCGTGATGACACGGCAGAACGCGTCCGATCTTGCGCATCGTCTCGGCCAACAGGCCGAGGCGGTGTGCCGTCATTATCTCTCCAGCGGTCATCGCGAGGGCCGCTACTGGCTGGTCGGCGACGTGCGCAACACGCCGGGCCGCTCGATGTATGTCCGGCTCAAGGATTCGCCGAAAGGTGTCGCGGGCAAATGGACCGACGCCGCCACTGGCGAACATGGCGATCTCCTCGACGTCATCCGGGAAAGCTGCGGCCTGATCGACTTCAAGGACGTCGCCGACGAGGCGCGGACCTTCCTCAGCGTGCCGCCTCCGGAGCCCGAACCATACGCGCGCGCACGCCGAAGCCCAGCGCCCCATGGCTCTCCCGAAGCCGCACGGCGCCTGCTCGCCATATCGCAACCGATCACGGGCACCCTCGTGGAAGCGTATTTGCGCAAACGCGGCATTACGGATCTACGCGGAGCCGGAAACCTGCGCTTTCACCCGCGCTGCTATTATCGGCCCGACGAGCATTCTTCGACCGAGACGTGGCCGGCGATGATCGCGGCCGTCACCGATCTCGGCGGCAGGATCACCGGGGCGCATCGCACCTGGCTCGATCCGCGATCGCGTGACAAGGCGCCGATCGACACGCCGCGACGGGCGATGGGTGACCTTCTCGGCAACGCGGTGCGCTTCGGCATCGGCCGCGAGGTGATGGCGGCTGGCGAAGGTATCGAGACCGTGCTGTCGCTCCGGCAGGTCCTGCCCGACATGCCGATGCTGGCGGCGCTCTCGGCAGCCCATCTCGCAGCCATCCTCTTCCCCGATACGCTGCGACGGCTCTACATCGTGCGCGACAATGATCCGGCCGGCGACGGTGCGCGTGATAGCCTCATCGAACGGGCCAACGCGGCCGGAATCGAGGCGATCGTCGTCTCGCCGGCGCTCGGCGACTTCAACGAGGATCTGCGCACCCTGGGCATCGAGCAACTCCGGCAGCAGTCGCGGATGCAGATCGCGCCTCAGGACGTCGCAAGGTTCATGGCGCTGGCGGCATAGCCCGGCACGCGAGAGCGGGAATGGCGGTGCGTCGTCATGCTCGCGTGGATGCACCAACCATCGGAGGGGACCGCGCCTCGGCCTTCGAGAGGGCGATCGGCCAGCAAACGGGCCCGCCCGACAATGGCTGCGGCCGACTATTTTCCGGCGCGGCCTTCGGCCGCTTTCCATCGCGAGGCAAAATAGCCGGCCTTCGCCATCCTCCGCTAACGCTGCGGCCCTGCGCTCCGCTCCGGGTGCAGGGCCGGCCCGCCCGCCGGCTTCGTCGCCATGAAGGCCGCGACGGTCGCGGTCCAACCGACGGAGCATCCCATGAGCGAGCACGACGACTTCGAACCGCATCACGAATCCTCACCCACCGACCATGTCCTGACCGAGCTTCAACTCCACGGCTATCGTCCCTTCGAGGACGAACCCGACCAGCGGCTCCTGCCGGACGGCAACGCGGTCGCGGGCGCCATCGCCAACATCTTCGACGCCCTGATCGGAACGCTGGAGGACACCCGCCTCGAGCCCGACCTCGACGATCTCCTCTGGTCGACCGTCAACGTCTTCCACCGCGCCACCGAACGGATCGCCCGCGAACTCGACGACAATGAGCAAGGCCAGCGTCGGGGACAGCGAGAACAGGATGGCAGCGAGGTGAAGTCGGTCGAACTGGAACGCCTGATCGCCGAGGGCCAGACCCTGATCGAACGCCAGAACGCCTTCGAGCTGATGCGCGACCAGGCCGCCGAGCACTATGAACGCCACGTCGGCAAGACCTGGCTTCCGCGCAGCGGATCGCGGATCAACCATCGCAATCTCACCTCGGCGATGATCGACAGCCGCGACTTCCTCATGGCGAAGAAGCGCGCCGAACAGGAGGTGCTCCTTCCCCCTGGACCGAAGATCGTCGTGACCGGCGGGCTCGACTTCAATGACCACCGGCTGATCTGGGCCAAGCTCGACCAGGTGCATGAGAAGCACCCCGACATGGTGCTGATGCACGGCAAGTCGCCGAAGGGCGCCGAGAAGATCGCCTCGCTGTGGGCCAATAACCGCAACGTGCCGCAAATCGGCTTCGCCCCCGACTGGACCAAGCACGGCCGGGCCGCACCGTTCAAGCGCAACGACCAGATGCTGGAGATCGTGCCGAAGGGCGTCATGCACTTCCCGGGCACCGGCATTCAGGACAACCTCGCCGACAAGGCGAAAAAGCTCGGCATCCCGGTCTGGAGGTTCGGCGGCGCGTGAGCGCCGCCTCTATATGCAATGCTCCGGGTACACATACAGTCCGTAAACCATTCTATTCTTCACCCCGACGATGCTCATTGTGAAAGCCCAAATGTAGCGAGCGTTCATACCGCGCCACAAAGGCGTCGATCCGAGCTCAGCGCGCGATGCCTTGCTTATCAGGTTCGTTTTCACCTTCGAGCTTTTCCCGCAGGACCGCCATCACGCGGTGCGCGGCCTTGATGTCATCCAGCGACAGGCTTTCGGCCAACCGATTTACTTGCGGCTCGTACGCTGCGATCGCGGCATCGTATGTCCGCTGACCCTTCTCGGTCAGCACGACAAGCTGCGCGCGCCGGTGATGCGGATTGGCTTCAAACCCGACCAGCCCTTCCTTCTCCAGATCGTTCACGATCCGTTGGACGTTCTGGCGGTTTGCCCCGAGGTCGCGCGCAAGCCAGGCGACGGGCTGCGCCCGATCGGCAAACGCTATCGCTCCCAGGATTTGCCAGCGAGCACTTGTCAATCCGAACGGCGCAACAAGCCGGTCGCCCCATGTCAGCGTCACGTTGTTCGCCCGGAACATGCTCAGGATGAACTCGGTCAGGGCCTCGCCCGCTTCATGTCTCTTTGCTTCCCTGCTTGCTTCCGGCATTTGTCACCATAATCCTATATTGACATCATCATGTCAATTATGTAGTGCTGCATCATTACCAATTGACACCATGACACCGAACTGAACGGAACGCCATGGTTGGGATCCACGATGTCCGCGCCCGCCATCGCCGCCTCGGCGCTGACGTATGGCCGCAAAACCGAGAGAGAAAACTATGCTCAGGATTGTCCATCCACTGGCGGGCGTCATCGCCCTTCTCACCATTTCGACCTTTTGGCTTTCGACGGCGCTTTCCGAGCTGTTCGCCACACCGGCAACGATCGTGGCGGTCAAGTCCGCCATTCCGTGGGGACTTCTGCTTCTCATTCCGGCGATGGCGGCAGTCGGCGGTTCGGGGTTCGTGCTCTCGAAAGGACGGCGCGAAGGTCTGGTCGGCGCGAAGCTGAAGCGCATGCCTTTCATCGCGGCGAACGGGCTGCTGGTCCTGGCTCCGGCGGCGCTGCTTCTGGCGGCGAAGGCGCAAGCCGGAGAATTCGACGCGATCTTCTACGGCGTGCAGGCGCTCGAACTCGCCGCGGGAGCCGTCAACATCGTGCTTCTTGGGCTCAGCATGCGTGACGGCATGAAACTCACGCAGTGTCGGCGCAGGACGTCGGAGGCGGCGACCTCGAGGCGGCGCACCACCCCCGCTTCTGTGCGCTGATCCTTGGTCAGACTGATCGCCTGACGCCATCAACCCGTAAAGGGTCGGCTATGCGAGCATGCCGCCGCTGCGGCTGCGCCTGCGCGGTGATTGCAGCGCTCAGTCCGACGCATCGGGCGCCTGTCAGCGGGGGATGGTCCTCCGCTCTGAACAGGAGCCGGATCGATGTCCCTCAACGACGCACACGCCTTCGCCTTCAGCCTCGCCACCACCCTGATGGCCGCCATCATCATCTTTCAGGCCGGCGACGGCACTCTATCGGTGACGCCCGCCAGTGAATATGACGGCGATCTCGCGGCGATCGTCCACGAGATCGATCCCTTCGCCCCCTGATCGGGGCGAACCGGCGGCGCCGGGCGGAGATCGCAGGCGGTTTCCGCTCCCTGCGCGGGCGGCTTTCAGCTATATTGTCGGTCGCGCCGTGGTGGTGGTGGAAGGCGCAACCGTCAGACTTATTCTCACGGAGGCCACCACCATGATCATCCTTGCCATCCTCGCATCGATCGCCGCCATCGGCCTGCTCTGCTGGCTGCTGTTCATCTTGGCCATCTTCGCGCTGCCGGCCTTCGTCGGCGTCACCGTCGGCGTCTGGGCTCACGGCACCGGCGCGGGCATCCTCGGCGCGATCCTCATCGGCGCCATGGCCGCCGGCGTCACGCTGGGCATCGGCCAGCTTCTGCTCCTGTTCGTCCGGCCAATATGGCTCAAGCTCCTTGTCGCGATCGCCTTTGTTGCGCCAGCCGGGATCGCCGGCTTCCACGCCACCCATGGCATCGTGAAGCACCTCATGCCCTCCGAGACGTGGCAGATGGCCTTCTCGATCATCGGCGCCATTGCGATCGGCATCACCGCGTTCGTGCGGGTCGCCGGCATGACGGCTGCGGCCCCATCCAGCCGGAACCTTGCACAGGCTTAATGCCAACAGTCCCCCCGGGGGCAGACCAGGATAGCGAGACCACCACCACGCACCCCGTTTCGAGCGAATTGCAATCGATCGTGATTCGCGCGGATCGCCTCTGGGACCCGACTGGCGGCATCGCGGTGGAGCGCCTGGATTCGGCAGGCCGTCGCCCGCAGCGCGCGGCGGACCGGTCGCTGCGCGTTCTCACCCGTGGCGATGGCGAGGATGGATCCACGTAGGGCCGGGCCGAGATGGGGGCAGACGAAGCCGTGAGCATCGATCGTGTGGCCGTGCCGGTTGCGAGGGGTCGCCATTGTCTCCGTTGTCTGACCGTGCCTCAACCGCTCCAAACGGCCTCTTCAATGGCCTGATCTGGCCGAAGGCCGGCTGCGCCTCGATCGCCTATGACGCAACAGCGGCGTCGAACTTTCTTCCCCTGCCGGCTGCGCCGCCATTCCTCGCGAGACAAGAAAGTCCTCCTTTGCTGTCAGGCCCCTTCGGGGTGCGCCGTCGATCGCCTCCGGCCTGCCGATCGCCATCGAGGCCGCAATGGTGCGGGCTCGGGAACGGAAAACGGAGACTCACAATGGCGACCATCGGTACCTTCAAGAAGACCGGCTCGAACGAATTCACCGGCGAAATCGTCACCCTCAGCGTCCAGGCCAAGAACGTGCGCATCGTCCCCGACCAGCGCGCCACCGGCGAGAACGCCCCCAGCCACCGGGTCCTGGTCGGCCGCGCCGAGATCGGCGCCGCCTGGTCCAAGCGCTCCAACGAAGGCCGCGACTATCTGGGCCTCAAGCTCGACGATCCGAGCTTCAACGCCCCGATCTACGCTAACCTCTTCGACGACGAGGAAGGCGAGACCTTCTCGCTCATCTGGTCCCGCCCCAACGGGCGGCGCGGCGACTAACGCCCCGCGCAAGGCCCCGGCCGAACAGGCCGGGGCCTTCTTCCGTCGGGCGACCGAATCAGCCGCCGTGGTGAGCGACGAAGTGAAGCTCCGAAAGGGCCTTAGCGCTGGCTTCAGCACTCAAGAACGACTATAATAGCCGTAGTTCTAGCGTGCGCGTAGGTCCAAGTGGGAGGTGATCATGCATGATCACCGCCCGACAATCGCGGGCCGCACGCGCGTTGCTGGGTTGGACGCAGGAGACGCTCGCTGACAAGGCCCGGGTATCCTTGACCGCGCTCAAGCGCCTCGAATCCGCAAGCGGTCTCGAGGTGTTTGAGAGCACGCGCGATGAGGTCCGGCGCGCCTTCGAGCGCGGCGGGATCGTCTTCCTGAACTCCGACCAAGGCGTGGGAGTGATGCTTGTCGACAGGAAGAAGAAAAACTGACGCTTCAGCGCGGGCTCACACCGCCTGGGCGTCCTGCGACGACATCGCAGATGGCCAACGCCTTCAAAACAGCGTTAACAAATTCCTTCAAAATGGATACATCTGGCGCCGGGGGTTGCGGTGACCAAAGAAGACTTTCTCGACCAGCCGCCTGGCGGCGCAGTGCTCACAGCCTACGATCAGGCGCACCTGAGGCTATATTTGCGCCTACTCGACGCGGACGCTGAAGGTGCGGACTGGAAAGAGGTGGTCGAAGTCCTGTTCGGGATCTGTGCCAAAACAGAACCAGAGCGAGCCGCCCGCGTCCACACTGCTCATCTCGCCCGCGCAAAATGGATGACGACAAGCGGCTATCGCGAGCTCCTCGGTCCCCGTCTTCATTGAGGTGATGCAGAAACCGCATCACGTTGATCCGACTTCGTTCTTCCCAAGACATATTCAACTTGGAATCGTGACGACCGCATAACTCGCGTTGCGTAACATATCTGCGCGGAGGGCGGCGGAGGATGTCCGAGGACGAAAATTGGCGGTCTGAAGCCGCCTATGACTATATCGACAAGTTGACGCCCGGTGATCTTGCCTGGGAGTTCCTGCGTCGTAACCCCGAATACAGACGATCCTATAAGGAATTGGTGGCCCACGGGCGGCTGACCGAGGACATCGCGCGCGCATTCGCCGAACAATGGGGGTTGCGATTTCGTCGCCGACCCTGGCAAGTCCGCGCTGATCCAGCCGATCTTCTGGACCCCGCAAACCGATCCGGCGACGCTCCCGTTCACCGACGGTCCACGCCCGGCTGGCGATATCAGCGTCAACGCTGACGATCTACGCGCCCGTGCCGTCTTCCAGCATCACCCCGATCTGATCCGGCTCGCCCTACGCGGCGAGCCTTACGATGTCGCCCTGACCAACGTCGATGATGCTCTTCCCCTCGGCGCGTTCGTCATGTTCGACGAGTTGACGCTCGACCGACTTACCGCGGTCGAGCGTCTCTGGCAGGCGATGTTCGGCAAACGCGTGCCGCCCGATCCGCGCCTGACACCGCAGAGACGTGAGCGCACCCGCCAGATGCTGCGCACTGTCGACGCGCGCGAAAGTGGCGCCATATACCGCGTCGTCGCCGAGCACCTCTTTCCCCAGCACAAAATCGACGCAGCATCCTGGGTCGGCGACCCGATCCGGGAAATCACCATCCGTCTCGCCCGCGACGGCATGAAGCTCGTGCGCGGCGGCTACCGAACGCTGTTGCGCCGTCCAAGGCGCGAACGCTGACACCCGCAGGCGTGTCGATCTTAACCGCCTTACTTCGACATCGTCCGAGGCGCCGTCTTCGCGCCACCGTACTCGCAACCCGCCGCTCGTTCGCAGCGGCCTCCCGCGAGACCACGGAGGTTCGATCATGGCCGAAAAAGCCGCCAATTTACCGCCACGCTACCTGAGAACGCAGGAGGCGGCGCGCTTCCTCGGCCTTTCCGAACGCACCCTTGAGAAGCACCGGACCTACGGGACCGGTCCGATCTACCGCAAGCTCGGCGGCCGCGTCGTCTATTCCGTCGATGACCTGCAGAGCTGGGCGGATCGCGGCCTCGTCACCTCCACCTCCGATCCGCGCGGCGGCACCGTTTTGCCAGCCAAGCGCCATACAGCTTCGCCCGCCGCTGGCGGCCGCTTCCCGCGCTGAGGTGGCCGGCCGTGTTGTCTCGCCACGATCATCACGATGAGCGCGCGCAGCTCGATCTGTTCCGGGCGCTGCCCGGCGATCTCGCGCCCCGCGATGCGCAGGACCTCATGGCCTATCCGTTCTTCTCGCTTGCCAAGTCGAAGCGCCTGGCACCGATCGACTTCAAGGCGGGCTCGGTGAAGATCCGCGTCGAGGCCGTGCCCGAGCATGGCATGGCCACGATCTGGGATGCAGACGTCCTGATCTGGGCCGCCTCGCAGATCGTCGAGGCCCGCGACGTCGGCCTGCGCCCATCACGCCTGATGGCGACCACCCCCTATGAAATCTTGAACTTCATCGGCCGAGGCGTATCGCTGCGCGACTACGACCGCCTGAAGGCGGCACTCGACCGGTTGCAATCGACCACGGTCGCGACCTCGATCCGCCAGCCGACCGAGCGGCGAATGCATCGCTTCTCCTGGATCAACGAATGGAAGGAGCGCGCCGATCATCGTGGCCGGCCGCTCGGCCTCGAACTGATCGTCCCCGACTGGTTCTACGGCGCTGTGCTCGAAGACGCGCTCGTGCTGACGATCGACCGCAAATATTTCGATCTCACCGGCGGGCTGGAGCGCTGGCTCTACCGCCTTGTCCGCAAGCATGGCGGCAAACAGGAGTTCGGCTGGAGCTTCGACTTTCCGCACCTTCACGCCAAGTCGGGCAGCCTCTCGCCGCTCAAGCACTTCGCCTACGACCTGCGCGACATCGTGCGCCGCCAGCCGCTGCCAGGCTACCGGCTGACCGTCGAGCAATGCCTTGGCGGCCCGGAAATCCTTTCCTTCGCACCCACTGATCCGGACGCGCTCGGCATCCCACGCCGCCGTCGCCGTCCGGCAACTCGGCCTGTGGATAAGCTGTGAATCGCCTCGTGCTATCAGGGACCGGCACTATCGTGCCATCGGGGACCGAACCCTCGTGCTATCGGGGACCGGAATCGCCGATTCCTCGCGCTGAATCAGCAGCTTGCGAGCCCACTAACTTATCTAACTTAGATTCCTTCGGAATCTTTCTAACGGAAGTACGCTTTTCAGCGCCTGCGGATAACCCTCCGCTGGCCGACAGGAGCGCGCCGTGATCGTCGCGCTGCTCAATCAAAAGGGCGGCGTCGGCAAGACGACGCTGGCGCTGCATCTCGCCGGTGAATGGGCTCGGCACGGGCAACGCGTCACGCTGATCGACGCCGACCCGCAAGGCTCGGCGCTCGACTGGTCCCAGCAGCGCAGCCGGGAGGGGTTGGAGCGGCTGTTCGGTGTCGTCGGCCTGGCGCGCGACACGCTGCATCGCGAGGCGCCGGAGCTGGCCCGGGACGCCGATCACGTCGTCATCGACGGGCCGCCGCGCGTCGCCGGGCTGATGCGTTCGGCGCTGCTCGCCGCCGATCTCGTGCTGATCCCCGTCCAGCCATCGCCCCTTGATGGCTGGGCCTCGGCCGAGATGCTCGCGTTGCTGGGCGAGGCGCGCATCTACCGGCCGCAGCTCGCCGCCCGCTTCGTGCTGAACCGCTGCGCCGCGCGCACGGTGCTCGCGCGCGAAACCGCCGAGACGCTGGCGGATCACGACCCGCCATTGCTCGCCACCACGATCGGCCAACGCATCGTCTTTGCTGAAGTCGTGCAGACCGGCCGGCTCGCCGCCGAGCAGGACGCGGAGTGTCCGGCCGCGCGCGAGATCGTCGCGCTGGCGGCCGAAGTGGCGAGGGTCGGCGCATGAGCGAACGGTCCCCCAGGCGCAGCTTCGCATCCCGGCCTGCCGATCCGGAGAGCTGGATCAAGGCGCCAGATCACCAGACGCAGCGCGTGCAGCCTGCCGAGGAATTCTCGGCTCGGCTGACGATCGATGTCACCGCCGACATGCGCGGCCGCATCAAGATCGCGGCCTTCCGGCGCGGCCAGACCGTCGCCGACATGCTGCGCGCGCTGTTCGAACGCGAATTCCCACCACCGTCAGGAGAAGGATCATGACCGGTCTTGCCGCCGCATCCGCGCGCGTCGGCCGCGCCGCCGCCGCGCCGCCAGACGATCTCACCCAAGTCGAGCTCGTCTGGATCGAGAAGCAGATCGAGCACTGGATCCGCTTTGGCCGCGAGGTCCGCGAACAGGTGCTGGACCGCCGCCGCCGCATCCTCTTCTTCCCTGCCGGCAGCGTCTTCGCGCTGGTGCGCTGGGCCGCGAACGAGCACGGCACCGTGCTCTCGCGTCTCGACATCCTGCGCGCCGTCGAACGTGGCACGCCATGCCAGACGGTCCCGACGGTGACGCCCGGCGGCGACATCCTGCTGCGTGTCGACGGCTGGCCGAAGGTGGAGCGCGCGCTCCAGCTCATCGATGCGATCGAGGCGATCGGCATCGATCCAGCGAAGGTATCGCCCGATCACTGGCGCCACGTCCACAATCGCCTGGCCGCCGGCGAGACGCCGCGCGCCTACACAATGCAGCGCCATCGCGCCTTCCTCCTGCGCCGCGAGATCGACGCATGACCCGGCTCGGCTACGCCATCACGACGACCGCCGCCGTGTCGCTGCTCGGCGTTCTGTCGCTCGCTTCCTTCACGCCGAAGCTGATCTGGAATGCGTCGGCCAGCACGCCGATCGGCCTCTATGCGATCGAGCCCCAGCGGTCCCCGGAGGTCACCGATCTGGTCGCCGTACGCGCGCCCGAGCCGCTGGCGAGCTTCCTCGCCGAGGGCGGCTACCTGCCGCGCGGCGTACCGCTGATGAAGCGCATCGTGGCGCTTCCCGGCCAGCGGGTTTGCCGGACGGGCCTCGCGATCACCGTCGACGCAGTGCCAATGGGCGAGGCGCTCGATCGCGATCGCCGCGGCAATCCACTGCCGATCTGGCAGGGCTGCCGCGTCGTCGCCGAGGGCGAGCTGTTCCTGATGAACTGGCAGGTCCGCGACAGCCTTGACGGCCGCTACTTCGGCCCGCTTCCGGCCTCCGCAGTGATCGGCCGGGCCATCCCTCTCTACACCGACGAGGACGGCGATGGCCGCTTCGTTTGGCGCGCGCCGACGCGGTGACGACGCGCCCGTGCCTACCCTCACCGCAATCCCAAGGAGGAAATCATGTCCCTGATCGGTCAATTCACCCGCGACGATGGCGGCTTCATCGGCCATCTAGAAACACTTCTGCTGCACCAGGATATCATCATCATTCCGGCCGAGCCGTCCGACGCCGAGAATGCGCCGGATTTCCGCGTCCACGTCTTCGACGGTATGAACAACGAACCCCGCGCCGAAATCGGCGCGGGTTGGAAGCGCACCGGCGAGAAGGCCGGCGACTACGTCTCTCTGCAGCTCGACGACCCATGCTTTCCGCATCCGATCCGCGCCAACCTGTTCCAATCGGCCGACGACAAGTCCACCTGGGGCCTGCACTGGAACCGCCCGCCCAAGCGCGGCGAGCGGGACTGAGCGATGCCGACCCGTCACCATCGTGCTGCCGCCGGACGGTTCACCACCGTCCGGCATGCAGCCCTCTTCCTCCTTACCGGCCTGACTCTCGCGATGCCGGTCGCGGTCTTCGCCCAGGCGCAGGACGCGCCGGCCGAGCGGGCATCTCCCGCTGATCCCTATGCCGGCTATATCGCCGAGGCCGCGCGGCGGTTCGGCGTTCCAGAAGCCTGGATACGCGCCGTCATGCGCGTCGAGAGCCGCGGCAATGTGCACGCGATTTCGTCGGCCGGCGCGATGGGCCTGATGCAGATCATGCCCGCGACCTGGGCGAACCTGCGCGCCCGACACAGTCTCGGCAATGATCCCTACGACCCGCGCGACAACATCTTCGCGGGCGCCGCCTATCTGCGCGAGATGCACGATCGCTATGGCTCGCCGGGCTTTCTGGCGGCCTACAATGCCGGTCCCGGCCGCTATGAAGAAAACCGCGCGACCGGCCGCCCCTTGCCGGCGGAAACGCGCGCCTATGTCGCCGTTCTCGCGCCGATCATCGGCGGCGGCGATCTCGCTGCCCCCGTCACGGTGGCGGTCGCCAATCCGCTCGCCTGGGTCCGTGCGCCGCTGTTCATCGCGCAGGCGGATAGCAGCGCGGGCGCAGATCGACGGCCGAGTGACGACGCGCCGACGGCACCGCCTTCGCGACCTTCCGAGCGCGATTTTGCGCCCGCCGATCCCCAGACCGGCGGCCTGTTTGCCACTCGAACTGCGAGTGCGGGGCCGCGATGACGACTTTCGCACTTTATGCGGTGATATCGGGCTCTGGCGTAGGATTGGCCTGGGAGCGGAGAAGCGCAGGCACCACAACCGCACGATGGCAGGATAAAGGGCCGCGATGTGCCGCCTTGTTCGGTTGTGGTTTTTCAAGGGGTTACGGCGCGTTTGCGCGATGTGCGCCTGATCGGCGCAGCCTGCGCCCGCGGCGCTTTCCCAACAATTTCCTCGACTTTGCGCGATGTGCGAGGCCATCCCCATGAGCGCCGAGGACGATTTCCGCATCCGACCAGGGCGCATCCGTTCGACCCGCGCCCAGCAAGTCAGGCCCTTCATTGCGCAGGCGCTCGCCGCCGCGCAGAAGGCCGGCGGCGCCGTTTCCCGGCAAGGCAGGATCGGCCCCGGCAACCGCTCACGCTTTGGTCGCGGGCAGCGCGCGGCGGTGCAGGCCAACCGGCTGCTGACCGCCCGCTCGCGTGGCGCGGTGATCAAGGCGCGCGTCGTGCGCCACGGCGGACGCAACGCGCCGCTCGGCACGCACCTCAATTATCTCCGGCGCGAGGGCGTGACCCGGGATGGAGAGAAGGCCCGGCTGTTCGGCCCCGGCGGCGATGATGTTGATCCCAAGGCGTTCGCGGAGCGTTGCGAGGACGACCGCCACCATTTCCGCTTCATCGTGTCCCCCGACGACGCGGTCGAGATGTCCGACCTCAAGGGATTCGCCCGCGAATTAGTCGGGCAGATGGAGAAGGATCTCGGGACCCGGCTCGACTGGGTCGCGGTCGATCACTGGAACACCGAGCATCCCCACGTCCACCTGATCGTGCGCGGCGCCCGCGACGATGGCGAGAACCTCGTTATCTCCCGCGACTACATCAAGGAGGGCATGCGCGACCGGGCACGCCATCTCATCACCCAGGAGCTGGGACCGCGCACCGATCAGGAGATCCGCCGCACCCTCGAACGCCAGGTCGAATCCGAACGCTGGACCAATCTCGATCGCCAGCTCGCGCGCGATGCCTACCGAACCGGCGTCGTTGACCTCGCGCCGCATCCCGATCGGCAGCCCGACGAATTCCACGCCCTGAAGGTCGGGCGCCTGCGCAAGCTGGAAACGATGGGACTCGCCGACCAGGTCGGCCCCGGCCAATGGAAGATCTCCGAGAAGGCCGAGGCGACGCTGCGCGAGCTCGGCGAGCGCGGCGACATCATCAAGCGCATGCATCGCGCGCTGACCGATCGCGGGATCGAGCGCGGCGCGGCGAGCTATGTGCTCGCCAGCGAAAGCCTGAACGACCCCGTCGTCGGCCGGCTGGTGACACGAGGCCTCGACGACGAACTCAAGGGCACGGCCTTCGCCGTGGTCGATGGTGTGGACGGCCGCACCCATCACATCAAGCTGCCCGATCTCGATGCCGCCGGTGACAGCGCGCCCGGTTCGATCGTCGAGCTGCGCAGGTTCGACGATGCGCGCGGGCAGCGGCGCGTCGCGCTTGCCGTCCGCTCAGATCTCGACATCTCTGCCCAGGTCACCGCCACCGGCGCGACTTGGCTCGACCGGCAGGCGATCGCCCGCGAGCCTGTGGCGCTTGGCGGCGGCGGCTTCGGCGCCGAGGTGCGCGACGCGATCGACCGGCGCGCCGAGCATCTGATCGAACAGCGCCTGGCCGAACGTCACGGCCGCAGCGTGATCTTCTCTCGCAACCTCATCGACACGCTGCGGCAGCGTGAGGTCGAGGCGCTGGGCGAAAAGCTTGCAGCCGAGACCGGGCGTCCCTTCACCAAGGCGGCCACCGGCGAATATGTGGCCGGCGCCTATCGGCAGCGCATCGCCCTCGCTTCGGGCCGCTTCGCCATGATCGACGACGGGCTCGGCTTCCAGCTCGTGCCGTGGTCGCCGTCTCTCGAAAAGCATCTTGGACAGCATGTCTCCGGCGTCGCTCGCGGCGATGGCGGGGTCGACTGGAGTTTTGGCCGCAAGCGCGGCCTCGGCCTGTAGCCCGCAATCAAGAAAGGAACCGCCATGTCGGCGACCAAAATCCTCTGGGGGCAAATCCTTACCGTCTTCATGATCGTGCTGATGACGACCTGGTCAGCGACGCAATGGACCGCGTGGCGTCTCGGCTTCCAGGCGCAGCTCGGGCCGCCATGGTTCGATCTGGCTGGCTGGCCAATCTACTATCCATGGTCCTTCTTCCCGTGGTGGTACTTCTACGACGCCTATGCCCCGCCGATCTTCGTTGAGGGCGCCTATATCGCCGCGTCTGGCGGCTTCATCTCCATCGCAGTCGCGATCGGCATGTCGGTCTGGCGGGCCCGCGAGGCGAAGAACGTCGAGACCTATGGCTCGGCGCGCTGGGCGCGACCTGACGAAGTGCAGGCCGCCGGCCTGCTCGGCGACGACGGCGTCGTGCTCGGCAAGCTCGATCGCGACTATCTTCGCCACGACGGTCCGGAGCATGTGCTGTGCTTCGCGCCGACCCGCTCCGGCAAGGGCGTGGGGCTCGTCGTGCCCTCGCTCCTGACCTGGCCGGGCTCGGCAATCGTCCACGACATCAAGGGCGAGAACTGGACGCTGACGGCAGGCTTCCGCTCGCGGCATGGCCGTGTCCTGCTGTTCGATCCGACCAATCCGAAGTCCGCCGCCTACAATCCGCTGCTGGAGGTCCGGAAAGGGGAATGGGAGGTCCGCGACGTGCAAAACATCGCCGACATCCTGGTCGACCCGGAAGGCTCGCTCGAGAAACGCAATCACTGGGAGAAAACGAGCCACGCACTGCTGGTCGGCGCCATTCTGCACGTTCTTTATGCCGAGGCCGACAAGACGCTCGCCGGCGTCGCCGCCTTCCTCTCTGATCCGAAGCGCCCGATCGAGTCGACGCTGGCGGCGATGATGAAGACCGCGCACCTCGGCGAAGCCGGGCCGCATCCCGTCATCGCCAGCGCCGCGCGCGAGCTGTTGAACAAATCGGACAACGAGCGCAGCGGCGTGCTCTCGACTGCGATGTCGTTCCTCGGCCTCTATCGCGATCCCGTCGTAGCCGAAGTGACGCGGCGCTGCGACTGGCGCATCGCCGACATCGTCGGCGCCAAGCATCCGACGACCCTCTACCTCGTCGTGCCGCCCTCCGACATCAACCGCACCAAGCCGCTGATCCGCCTGATCCTCAACCAGATCGGCCGGCGCCTCACCGAGGATCTGCAGGCGAAGGGCGGCCGGCACCGGCTGCTGCTCATGCTCGACGAGTTCCCGGCGCTCGGCCGGCTCGACTTCTTCGAGAGCGCCCTGGCGTTCATGGCCGGCTATGGCCTCAAGAGCTTCCTGATCGCCCAGTCGCTGAACCAGATCGAGAAGGCCTATGGGCCCAACAATTCGATCCTCGACAACTGCCATGTCCGCGTCAGCTTCGCCACCAATGATGAGCGGACGGCCAAGCGCGTGTCGGACGCGCTGGGCACCGCGACCGAGATGCGGGCGATGAAGAACTATGCCGGGCACCGGCTCTCGCCCTGGCTCGGCCACATGATGGTGTCGCGGTCCGAGACGGCCCGCCAGCTGCTCACCCCCGGCGAGATCATGCAGCTTCCGCCGTCCGACGAGATCGTCATGGTCGCGGGCACGCCGCCGATCCGCGCGAAGAAGGCGCGCTACTATGAGGATCGCCGTTTCCAGGAGCGGATCCTGCCGCCCCCTGCGCATGCCAAACCGAAGCAAGCGTCGACCGACGACTGGAGCAATCTGGCCCTGCCGCCCACGCCCGAGATTCTGACCGTGCCGCCGGCAGCCAGCCCCGATGATGAGGACACCACCGAATCCGAGCGCCGCCGCCAGCCCGAGCTGAACCGGGTGCAGCCGATCGAGAAGAAGGCGCCTATCGAGAACGAGTTCGAGATCGACCCGGCGGACGATGCCGATGACGACGCCGCACGCCTCAGCCGCATGAACCAGACCATGCGGCAGGTCGCGCGTCAGGCCTCGCTCGATCCCGGCGACGGCATCGAGCTGTAAGAGGCGGTCATGACGAAATCACCGAAGAAGCAGCGGCTCTCCGTCTATCTCGAGCCCGAGATCATGAAGGCCCTTTCGGCACATGCCGTGCGGCGCGGCCATTCGCTGTCGCTGGTTGCCGAAGCCGGCATCGCCTCCTTCCTCTCGCCCGACGCGGCCGAGCGTCAGGAGGCGGCCATCACCAAGCGGCTCGACCAGATCGATCGGCGCATGACCCGCATGGAGCGCGACGTCGGCATCGCCGTTGAAACGCTAGCGATCTTCGTGCGCTTTTGGCTTCAAACGACGCCGGCCTTGCCGGAGCCTGCGGCTCAAGCGGCTCGGGCGAAGGCTGCAGAACGCTACGAGGCGTTCGTCACTGCGCTTGGCCGCCGGCTCGCAAACGGGCCGAAGCTGCGGCAGGAGATTTCCGAGGACGTGGACCCTTCTCGCGACGTGGAATAGAGCTTAGCAGCCCCAGCCTTGTTGCTGCCGCCTTGAGGATCTACCACGTGACGAGTAGCTGCTGCTGAGGATCTTATGCGCCCCCCGTCTTTGCTCCACGGCCTTGCCCTCGCAGTTGCATTCATGCCGGGCCTGATCAGTTGCGCGTCAGCAGAGAACGCTACCACCGGCGCGGCAGCGCTCGCCCGACCGAACGTGGTCATGGCGGCGGATCCGCCGCCGCCGTTCACCTATTGGGCGCCTGAGAACTCGACAATCCGCAACCACCCCCGGCAGCCCGGTATCTGGATTGCGGAATCTCCCGGCGGCGGGCGCAAGTACTATTTCGGCGACCAATGCCGTGCGTCGGAATTTCAACGCTTCGTCGGAAAGCCCCTCGATCGACTTCCAGCGAAACCAGCAGATGCGACATGGCGGCTGACCTGTTCGACCTGCGCGGCAACCTCCGATCTGGGCTGGACGCGGATGAACGTCACGTACGACGAGAAAACCAGAACAATCGCCGAGATCGCCTGCGGTTAGGACCGGTATCGTTCGGCTTGTTTTAACAAGCACTCCGCCCGGCCGATCGTTCGAACCCGGAACGCTGCGGCCCAAACGAGCGGATGGCCGCCGCCGAGATCGTAGCGGAGGGAGACACCCAGACACGCTCGGCGAAATCGGTTAGTGTCGCACAGCTCATTCGCGATTGCCTTGAAGCGCACTGGTGAAGAAGTCGACGAGGCCGAAAGGTGCCCGCTCACCAAGCAAGAGTGTAAGCATCTGGTGCGCGTCCGCCGCGGCCGATTGGCTGCGCGGGAACATCGGCGTTTCGTAGGCGGCGAGCGCCGCCTCGCTATTATCAGGATGCGCCGCGATTGCTGCTGCTAATTCGGCGCCGTCGAGCATCGCCAGATTGGCGCCTTCGCCGGCGGGCGGCGCAAGGTGCGCAGCGTCCCCGAGAAGCGTCACCCCCGGTATGCGGTCCCATTGATGTTCGGGCGGGAGGATGTGGAGCATGCGCAAGACCGGCGGGGTGTCGCCGTCGGTGATGAGCGCGGTGAGCGCCGGCGCCCATTCTTCGAACTCGGCCGCGATCTTCGTCGTTGCGGCGGCAGCATCGCCAAAGTCGATCGCAGAAAACCACGCGGCTGGGCGGCTCAGCGCGATGTACGCGTGAAGAATGTCTCCGGCCTCGCGGTGGGCGAAAATCCCCTGTCCTGGCGCAGGCGCGAACATCCCGCCGGCGCCGACCGCTTCGGCCGCCGCAGCGTGACGCACGTTGGCATCGTACAAATAGGTCTCGACGAACGCCGTGCCGACATATTCGGGCTCTTCCCGGGACAGCAGAGGCCTGACCTTCGACCAGGCCCCGTCGGCACCAACCAGAAGATCGCTGGTGACGGTCGAATCGTCAGTGAAGGTCAGTGCGTGCTGGCCGTCGCCCAGTGCTGCGACGCTGTTGAGCTTCTTTCCCCAGCGGATCGTACCCGGCGGCAAGGAGTCGACGAGGATGCGCCGAAGGTCGCCCCGAAGGACCTCTGGTCGCCCGCCCGTTCCATCATCGGGCTCCTCAAGCAGAACTCTGCCATGGCGGTCCAGCACACGCGAAGCCTCACCGCCCTCGTGGATGATTGCGCGGAACTCGTCCATGAGCCCGGCCGCTGCGAGCGCGGCCTGCCCGTCGTGTTCGTGGATATCGAGTTGGCCGCCTTGCGTACGCGCTTCCGCCGAGGGTTCGGCCTCGTAAATCGTCGCGGGGATGCCTTGGAGATGCAGGACACGCGCGAGGACAAGGCCGCCAAGGCCCGCACCGACAATAGTCACCGGGGTTATCATGAGGCTCCCTTGAATCGAATGGAACAACGTTCCATTCCTATCCATTGGAACATTGTTCCAATTGTGTCAAGCTCAGCGTCATGGCGAGCAGGATTCGAACCGAACGGCGTAGGGACGCGCTCTCGAAGGCACGGGTCGTTGAGGCCGCAATCGATATCCTCGACCGCGTGGGTGAGGACGGCCTCACGTTTCGCGCGCTCGCGGCGCATCTGGCCACCGGCAGCGGAGCGATCTACTGGCATGTCACCGACAAGAACGATCTGCTCGCGGCCGCCACGGACCATGTGATCGCGCGCGTCATGGCCGATGCGGTGGGAGGATCGACGCCGCAGGACGTGATCCGCACGATGGCGCTCGGCGTGTTCGACACCATCCACGCTCATCCCTGGGTGGGGGGGCAGCTTTCCCGCAATCCGTGGCAACATGCGGTCCTGAGAATGATGGAGGGCATCGGCGGTCAGGTTCAGGCGCTCGGCGTCCCCGAGCAAGCGCAATTCAATTCCGTCACCGCCCTCCTGAGTTTCGTCCTCGGCCTTGCCGGCCAGTACGCTGCAGGCGCCCGCCGCTTTCCGCACGGCACAGACAGAGTGGAGGTCCGCAAGGCGGTCCTTCAAACTGTCGCAGCGAAATGGATGGAACTCGATCCGGCAGCACATCCTTTCGTGCGACAGGTCGCCGAGGTGCTGCCCGAGCACGATGACCGCGAGCAATTTCTTGCCGGCATCGATCTTATTCTGGCCGGCATGGAAAGCATCCGATAGGCTTCTCCGGCAAGCAGCGATCAGAATGTCTTGAGTGCTTCAGTCGCCTGTAGCGGCGACAATGAGCCCGTCTTCATTGTTCGCTTTTCGCTACTCTGCCCAGCGAGATCTGTGACATGGCAATGAGCCGCTCGCGCCTTACCAGCAGATAATGCCTCTATCGCCCGCAATGGCCCCTTTGTTCGCTTCTTCAAGCCCTCGCGTGAATCAAAACGGCACCAACCAATAGGACGCCTGCAGACAACGCGAAGATGACCACGCCCCCGGCCTGGATATTTGCTGGGCCTCCAGCAACAAGGGAACCAAAAAGAGCAATGCCAACAGCCCCGCCGACCTGCCGCGCTGTGGTCAATACCCCCGAAGCGGTGCCGGATTGGCGTCTCTCGACCTTGGCCAGTGCTGCCGACATCATGGCTGGCGCGGCCATGCCCGTCCCGATCGAAATCAGACAGAGTCCGACGGCCAGGATCGGAAACGACGCGACTGGCCCAAGACCAGCTACAAGCAACACGATGTTGCCCGCGGCGGCGACCGTCATGCCCACGACCATTGGAGGGCGAAATCCGAACCTCGTCCCGATTTTGCCTCCTGCAAGATTCGCGAACATGATGACGGCGGTCAGCGGCATGAAAGCCAGGCCCGTCATGGCCGGGGAATAACCCCGGCTTTCCTGGAAATAGAGGCTCAGCACGAACACCAGCCCGAAGAAGGTCAGGCTGATGACCGTCCCAACATAGGCGGCGGATGCGAAGCCGGGGACACTGAACAGGTCGAGTTGCAGCATTGGCTCGCAAACCGTCGCCTCGAATTTAAAGAAGGCCACTCCAACAGCGATGGCGAGACCGAATCCGGCTAGCACATAGGGCTCTGTCCACCCGAACCTGCCCGCCTCGATGACCGAGCCCGTCAGGATGAACAAGCAAATGGCGGCCAGGAGAAGCCCGACGAAATCGAACCGGCCATCATTCTCGGCGCTCGTTTCCGAAACCTTGGCGTAGGTCCAGAGAAGGCCGAGAGCACATAGTGGCAGGTTCAACAGGAAGATCGGACGCCAACCGAACGACGAAATGAGAAATCCTCCGATGACTGGTCCGGCTGCGACCGCCAGCGCTCCGGATGCGCTCCACCACCCGATCAGGCTGATCCGCGTCTTTTCGTCATTCTCGCTCGCATGCGCGATAAGAGCGAGCGAGCTCGGCAGAATGAACGCGGCACCAATCCCCTGAACCGCACGTGCGGTGATCAGCATCGCTGCCGAAGACGCGAGACCGCAGGCGAGAGACGCACCCCCAAATAGCGCGAGACCAATCAGGAATATCCGCCGGCTGCCAAACCGATCTCCCGCCACGCCGGCCGTGAGCAGAAGCGTCGCAAATGCGAGGGAATAGGCGTCGATGATCCACTGTAGCGCCGACGTTCCCGCGGAAAACTCCCGCGCGATCTGAGGCAATGCGACATTGGCCACGGTGATGTCGAGTTGTACGATCACGAAGCCAATGCTGGTGGTGATGAGTGTCCAGCCGACCGGTCCCTTGAGGCGACCTCCCCGGCTCGCCGTCTCAGGGGCAAGGCCAGTCATTCTGTTTCCTTCGAACGAACTCCAGATCGCTTGAAGATGGGAAAAAGGATTGAATAGTTAAACGCCGTTATCCATATATGCCCTATAAAGCCTTACTTTGTAATCGGACCCGATGCCACGTCGCGACACCTTCGATGGCCTATCCGTTTTTCTCGCTGTCGCCGAGCGAGGTAATTTCCGCGCGGCCTCGGAAGTACTCGGCGTGACTCCCGCAGCGGTCGGCCAGGCGATCCAGGCCCTGGAACGCCGTCTCGGGCTACCCCTGTTTCATCGCACGACGCGAAAGGTGAGCCTGACCGAGGCCGGCGCTATGCTGCTCGCCAAGCTGCGGCCGGCCGCCAGCGAGATCGAACGAACGCTTGCCGACCTTGACCGATTGCGCGCGCAGCCATCGGGCCTGCTTCGCCTATGCGTTCATCGGCTCGCCTTGCCGTTCGTCATTGAGCCACTTCTTCCGGCATTTCGCCGGACCTATCCGGAAGTGCATGTCGAGATTGGCGTGGAGGACGCCGATATCGATGTGATCTCGGGCGGCTTCGACGCCGGAATCCGCATCGCCGAGTATATCGAGAAGGACATGATTGCGGTCAGCGTGTCGCCACCGTTCCGTTGGTTGGTCCTGGGCGCCCCTTCCTATTTTGCTACCCACGGCAGCCCGGAAACGCCGGACGATCTGACAAGGCACGAATGCATTCGCTTCCGCTTTCCCAGATCTCGATCGCTATACGACTGGGAGTTCGTCTGCAGTGGTCGGCCGGTCTCCATTCGCCCATCAGGCGGTACAATTGTAAACGACAGCAGCCTACTCCGATCTCTCGCTGCTCAAGGAATGGGGCTGATCTATACATCCGATCGGGCTGCGGCCGCGGAACTCGAATCTGGGCAACTCGCGCCATGTTTGGAGAATTTCGCGCCGCCACCCGACAGGCTCTATCTCTATTTTCCGGAACACAGCGCGACGCAGCCCAAACTCCGTGCCTTTATCGATATGGCGAAAACCCGACTTCCGCGCCGCTGATTACTTGCCTCCAGCAAATGCAGCTTGTCGCGGTCGCGCATCAACGGCCACCCTCTTGCAGCCAGACAGAGACGGCTAATCTCCCCACTGGTCGCCCTCAACGTGGAATGCTCTCTTGGAGCCCACGCAAGTAATTGCAAACTTCGCCGTTTCCCTGTCTTTGTACGCCACAGTACGACGACCGCATTCTGGTTGTTGTCAGGCCATGATTTCTGCCTCTTCTACTCAACCCCGATCCAGGGCCGCACTTCGCGGGCCCGCACGAGAACGGGGACGACGTGGCGGCCACTCACCAGAAATCGGAGGCGATCCTTCGCGGCGCGCGCATGCTGCGCACCGCCCTCGGGCCTGCGATCGCCCAGTTTCTGGAAGACCCAGCGATCGTCGAGGTGATGCTCAACCCGGATGGGCGGCTCTGGATCGACCGACTCTCGGAAGGACTGTCCGATACCGGTGAGCGTCTCTCGCCGGCCGACGGCGAGCGCATCGTGCGCCTGGTCGCTCACCATGTCGGCGCCGAGGTTCATCCCGGCGCGCCACGGGTGTCGGCCGAGCTGCCCGAAACGGGAGAGCGGTTCGAAGGGCTGTTGCCTCCTGTCGTCGCCGCGCCGGCCTTCGCGATCCGAAAGCCGGCCGTCGCCGTCTTCACGCTCGACGACTACGTGTGGACCGGCGTCATGACCGCCGAACAGGCAGAGGCGCTGAAGATCGCCGTTGCCGACCGTCGCAACATCCTCGTCGCCGGCGGCACCTCGACCGGCAAGACCACCCTCACCAACGCGCTGCTCGCCGAGGTGTCGAAAACCGCCGACCGCGTGGTGCTGATCGAGGACACCCGCGAGCTGCAATGCACGGCGCCGAACCTCGTTGCCATGCGGACGAAAGACGGCGTCGTCTCGCTCTCTGATCTCGTCCGGTCCTCGCTGCGCCTGCGCCCTGATCGCATCCCAATCGGCGAGGTACGCGGCGCTGAAGCGCTCGATCTGCTCAAGGCCTGGGGCACGGGTCACCCCGGTGGCATCGGCACCATTCATGCGGGCACCGCCATCGGCGCGCTGCGCCGCCTCGAGCAGCTGATCCAGGAAGCCGTCGTCACCGTCCCGCGCGCCCTGATCGCCGAGACGATCGACCTCGTTGCCGTGCTCTCAGGCCGCGGCGCCTCGCGCCGACTCGCCGAACTCGCCCGTGTCGAGGGGCTCGGCCCCGACGGCGACTACCGCGTCATCCCCGCTTGTCCGCCCCCCACAGGAGATCCGTCATGATCCACCGCCCCATGCCTATCCGCCGTCATATCGCGACGGCGGCATCCATCACCTTACTCAGCCTGGCGCTAGCGCCGGCGGCCCACGCTTCCGGTTCGTCGATGCCCTGGGAGCAGCCGCTGCAGCAGATCCTTCAGTCCATCGAAGGGCCGGTCGCCAAGATCATTGCCGTGATCATAATCATCGTCACCGGCCTGACGCTCGCCTTCGGCGACACGTCGGGCGGCTTCCGGCGCCTCATTCAGATCGTCTTCGGTCTGTCGATCGCCTTCGCCGCGTCCAGTTTCTTCCTGTCGTTCTTCTCCTTCGGCGGCGGAGCGCTGGTCTGATGACGACGTCGGCCGAGACCGCAGTCGACGTGCCGGGCTTCTCGGTCCCGGTCCATCGCGCACTGACCGAGCACATCCTGCTCGGCGGTGCGCCGCGCTCGATCGCCATCCTGAACGGGACGCTGGCGGCGGCTCTCGGCCTCGGCCTGCGCCTCTGGCTGGTCGGCCTCGGGCTCTGGGCCATCGGGCACTTCGCCGCCGTCTGGGCCGCCAAGCGCGATCCGCAGTTCGTCGACGTCGTACGCAGGCATCTGCGCATTCCCGGCCATCTCTCGGTCTGAGGGCGCGCGGCCATGATGAACCTCGCCGAATATCGCAACCGCAACACCCGGCTCGCCGACTTCCTACCTTGGGTCGCGCTGGTCGGTGAAGGCGTCGTCCTCAACAAGGACGGTAGCCTGCAGCGCACCGCCCGCTTCCGCGGCCCGGACCTCGACAGCGCCGTGCCGGCCGAGTTGATCGCGGTCGCCGGACGGCTCAACAACGCCTTCCGCCGTCTCGGCTCCGGCTGGGCGATCTTCGTCGAGGCGCAGCGGCACGGCGCCGCCACCTATCCCGCCAGCATGTTCGCCGACAGCGCCTCCGCGCTTGTCGACGCCGAACGCAAAGCGGATTTCGAGGAAGCCGGCGCTCATTTCGAGTCCAGCTACTTCCTGACCTTCCTCTATCTGCCGCCGGCCGAGGACGCCGCACGCGCCGAGACCTGGCTCTACGAGGGCCGCGATCACGCCGGCGTCGATGCGCACGAGATCCTGCGCGGCTTCACCGATCGCACCGATCGCATCCTCCAGCTTATCGAGGCCTTCATGCCGGAATGCGCCTGGCTCGATGACGCCGAGACGCTGACCTTCCTGCACTCGACAGTCTCGACGAAACGCCATCGCGTCCGCGTGCCCGAGACGCCGATCTATCTCGACGCGCTGCTCGCCGACCAGCCGCTGACCGGCGGCCTCGAGCCACGCCTCGGCGACACGCACCTACGCATCCTCAGCGTCGTTGGCTTTCCGACCGCGACCACGCCCGGCATTCTCGACGAACTCAATCGCCTCCCCTTTCCCTATCGCTGGTCGACCAGGGCCGTTCTGCTCGATAAGACCGACGCCACCAAGCTGCTGACCAAGATCCGGCGGCAATGGTTCGCCAAGCGCAAGTCGATCGCCGCCATCCTGAAGGAGGTGATGACCAACGAGGCCAGCGTGCTGGTCGATACCGACGCCGCCAATAAGGCCGCGGACGCCGACATGGCCCTGCAGGAGCTCGGCGCGGACTATGCCGGTCAGGCCTATGTGACGGCGACGATCACTGTCTGGGACGACGATCCGCGCATTGCCGCCGAGAAGCTGCGCCTCGTCGAAAAGGTCATTCAGGGTCGCGACTTCACCGCGATGCCGGAGACCATCAACGCCGTGGACGCCTGGCTCGGCAGTCTACCGGGCCACGCCTACGCCAATGTACGGCAACCACCCATCAACACGCTCAATCTCGCCCACATGATCCCGCTGTCGGCGGTATGGGCGGGACCGGAACGGGACGAGCATTTGGCAGGGCCCCCACTGCTCTTCGGTAAAACCGAGGGCTCGACCCCGTTCCGGCTTTCCATCCATGTCGGCGACGTCGGCCACACGCTGGTCGTCGGCCCGACCGGTGCGGGCAAGTCGGTGCTGCTGGCGCTGATGGCGCTGCAGTTCCGCCGATACGAACGATCGCAAGTGTTCGCCTTCGATTTCGGTGGCTCGATCCGGGCCGCGGCCCTCGCCATGCGCGGCGACTGGCATGATCTCGGCGGCGGACTAACCGAAGGCGCCGACGACAGCGTGTCGCTCCAGCCGCTCGCCCGGATCGACGACGTCGCCGAGCGTGCCTGGGCAGCGGACTGGCTGACCGCGATGCTTGCGCGTGAAAGCGTCACCATCACCCCTGAAGTGAAGGAGCATGTCTGGTCGACACTGTCCTCACTGGCGTCCGCGCCGATCGGCGAGCGCACGCTGACGGGCCTATCGGTCCTGCTCCAGTCCAACGACCTGAAGCAGGCGCTGCGGCCCTATTGCGTCGGCGGGCCCTATGGGCGCCTGCTCGACGCCGAATCCGAGCATCTCGGCGCAGCCTCCGTCCTGGCGTTCGAGACCGAGGGGCTGATCGGGACCGGCGCCGCCGCGGCCGTGCTCGCCTATCTCTTCCACCGCATCGAGGACCGGCTCGACGGCCGGCCCACGCTGCTGATCGTCGATGAAGGGTGGCTCGCCCTTGACGATGAAGGCTTTGCGGGGCAGCTCCGCGAATGGCTGAAGACGCTGCGCAAGAAGAACGCCAGCGTCATCTTCGCCACTCAATCGCTCTCCGACATCGACGGCTCGGCGATCGCGCCGGCGATCATCGAGAGCTGCCTCACGCGCATCCTGTTGCCGAACGAGCGCGCGATCGAGCCGCAGATCACGGCGATCTATCGGCGCTTCGGCCTCAACGACCGCCAGATCGAGATCCTCGCCCGGGCGATGCCCAAGCGCGACTATTACTGCCAGTCGCGCCGCGGCAATCGCTTGTTCGAGCTCGGCCTGTCGGATGTGGCGCTCGCCCTCTGCGCAACATCCTCAAAGACCGATCAGGCTGCGATCGCGCAGACAATTGCAGCGCACGGGCGCGAGGATTTCCTGGCAGCCTGGCTGCGCCATCGCGGCGTCGATTGGGCCGCCGAGCTCATTCCAAACCTCACCAATCTGGAGAAGACACTATGAATCGGTCCCGTTCACGCGCCGTGCGGCTCGCCGCCGCGCTTCTTCTTCCATCGATCGCGCTCGCTCCGATGCTGGCCACACCGGCTCACGCGATCATCGTCTACGACCCCACGAACTATGCGCAAAACGTCCTCCAGGCCGCCCGCGCGCTGCAGCAGATCAATAACCAGATCACCTCGTTGCAGAACCAGGCGACGATGCTGATCAACCAGGCGCGCAACCTCGCAAGCCTGCCCTACTCCTCGCTTCAGCAGCTCCAGCAATCGGTACAGCGCACCCAGCAGCTTCTGAGCCAGGCGCAAGGCATCGCCTACAACGTCCAGAACATCGATCAGGCGTTCCGTACGACCTACGGAAACGCCTCGATGACTGCCTCCGAACAACAGCTCGTCTCGCAGGCGCGCGAGCGCTGGCAGAACACGGTTGGCGGGCTTCAGGATGCGATGCGCGTCCAGGCCGGCGTCGTTGGCAACATCGACACCAATCGCGCCCAAATGTCGGCGCTGGTCGGCCAGAGCCAGGGCGCGACCGGCGCGCTGCAGGCGACACAGGCTGGCAATCAACTCCTCGCGCTGCAGGCACAGCAGCTCGCCGATCTGACCGCCGTCGTCGCCGCCAACGGCCGCGCGCAGGCGCTCGCCGACGCCGAACGCTCCGCCGCCGCCGAACAGGGGCGTGAGCAGCGCCGTCGCTTCCTAACGCCGGGCTCCGGCTATCAGCCCGGCAACGCCCGCATGTTCCAGAACAGCGGCAATTGAGGGCGCGGCGATGGACGGCAAGATGTTCGCCCGTCTCGGGGCCGTCGTGTTCGTCGCGGTTGCAATCACCGCGACCGCGATCGAGATGACCCGGAAAGAGGAGCCTGCGGAAAGCTGGGCGAGCTCTCGGCCGAACACGACCCCGCCCGACCCGCTGCGCGATGAACTCTTCCGCTGCCAGGCACTCGGCGAGGCCGGACCGCGCGATCCAGCCTGCCTGCGCGCTTGGGCGGAGAACCGCCGCCGCTTCCTCGCCCCCGACGCTCGCCCCGCCGAACGCCTGCCGGACCCCGCGCCGGCTCCGCATCCGCCAGCGGAAGCAGCGGTCCCCGCGGAGTCAGCTCCGGTATCGCCACCGACCGGGACGCGATAGCATCATGGGCAACACCGGCGTCATCGACCATTTCCTCGAGGTCTTCACCCGCTACATCGATTCCGGCTTCGGCCTGCTGAGCGGCGAAGTCGCGTTCATCGCCACAACGCTGATCGTGATCGATGTGACGCTGGCCGCGCTGTTCTGGTCTTGGGGCGCGGACGACGACATCATCGCGCGGCTGGTGAAGAAGACGCTGTTCGTCGGGGTGTTCGCCTACATCATCGGCAACTGGAACAATCTCGCCCGCATCGTCTTCGAAAGCTTTGCCGGCCTCGGTCTAAAGGCCAGCGGCACCGGCTTCTCGACGGCTGACCTGCTTCGCCCCGGCAAGGTGGCGCAGACCGGCCTCGACGCTGGCCGCCCGCTCCTGGACTCGATCTCCGGCCTGATGGGCTACTGGTCGTTCTTCGAGAACTTCATCCAGATCGCCTGCATGTTCTTCGCCTGGGCGCTGGTGCTGCTCGCCTTCTTCATCCTCGCCATCCAGCTCTTCGTCACGCTCATCGAATTCAAGCTGACGACGCTCGCCGGCTTCGTGCTGATCCCGTTCGGGCTGTTCGGCAAATCCGCCTTCATGGCCGAGCGCGTACTCGGCAACGTCATCTCGTCCGGCATCAAGGTGCTCGTGCTCGCCGTCATCATCGGCATCGGCTCGACGCTGTTCTCCGAATTCACCGCCGGCTTCGGTGGCGCGACGCCGTCGATCGATGAAGCCATGGCGATCGTCCTCGCCGCTCTCTCCCTCCTCGGCCTCGGCATCTTCGGCCCCGGCATTGCCAACGGCATCGTCTCCGGTGGCCCGCAGCTCAGCGCCGGCGCGGCCGTCGGCACGGGGATGGCGGCAGGCGGCATGGTCGCCGCCGGCGTCGGAGCCGTTGGCGCGGTCGCGTCCGGCGGCGCCGCACTTGCCGGTGGCGCTGCCGCTGCTGCCCGCGGCGGTGCGGCGATGGCGGGCGGAGCCTCCACCGCATACAGCCTCGGCGCAGCCGGGCAGTCGGGCGCGGCTGGCGTCGCGTCGGGCCTTGGAGGCGTCGCCCGCGCGGGCGGTAGCGCTGCTATCTCGCCGCTCCGTCGCGCCGCCTCGCGCGCTGCCGAGAGCATGCAATCGAGCTTCGAAGCCGGCGGCAAGGCCGCGTTCGAAGCGACGGGCGGCTCTTCGACGATGGCCTCGGCCGGCGGCGAGGCGGCCGCAGACGACGCCGGCGCACCCAATCCCGCGCCGGCCGGCGGACCGCCCGAATGGGCGAAGCGCATGCGCCGCACGCAACGCATGACCCACGCCGTCCAGGCCACCGCGCACGCTGTCCGGTCCGGTGACGCTCACGGCGGCGGCTCCTCCGTCAATCTCTCCGAAGGCGACCGCTGATGTTCAAACGACCCTCCACCCACTATGGCAAAGCCCCCGAACCCGAGACGCCCTATCAACGCGCCGCACAGGTCTGGGACGAGCGTATCGGCGCCTCCCGCGTCCAGGCGAAGAACTGGCGGCTGATGGCCTTCGGCTCGCTGATCCTGTCGGCGGGCTTCGCCGCCGCTCTGGTCTGGCAATCGGCGCGCGGCACGATCGTGCCCTGGGTGGTGCAGGTCGACCGGCTCGGCCAGGCGCAGGCGATCGCTCCGGCTGTCGCCGACTACCGCCCTACCGATCCGCAAATCGCCTTCCATCTCGCGCGCTTCATTGAGCAGGTCCGCTCGATCCCGGCCGATGCCATCATCGTGCGGCAAAACTGGCTGCGCGCCTACGACTTCACCACCGACCGCGGGGCGGCGGCACTCAACGACTATGCACGCGCCAACGATCCCTTCACCAAAGTCGGCCGCCAGCAGGTCGCCGTCGAGGTCTCCAGCGTCATCCGCGCCTCCCCGGACAGCTTTCGCGTCGCCTGGATTGAGCGCCGTTACGAGAACGGCCAGCTCTCCACCACCGAGCGCTGGACCGCGATCCTGACGATCGTGATCCTGACGCCGCGCAATGCCGACACCCTGCGGAAGAATCCGCTCGGCATCTACGTCAACGCCATCAACTGGTCACGGGAGCTTGGGCAATGAAGCCGTCTTTCCGTAAAGCCGGAAATCCGGCTTCGCACAATTCCGCCGTCCCGACATTGCGCAGAGGCGCGTTGCCGATTCTGATGCTGGCGACCACGGCGCTCGCCGGCTGCGCCACCACCAATCCGCCGCCGGAAATCTCCTATGACAACGCCGCGCCTGCCGTGCAGACGGTCGACCCGCCGGCGCCGGTCACCGTCGTCGAGGTGCCGCGACCCCTGCCGCTACCCGGACAGATGCAGCGCGTCGAGCGCTCCCGATCGACACCCGAGCCGACCGATCCGACCGCGCGTATCAACCAGGCCAACGCCGCCGCCCGCATGCAGCCAGTGCGCAACGGCTTCATCAACTCGATGCAGGTCTATCCGTTCGTCCAAGGCGCGCTCTATCAGGTCTACACCGCTGTCGGTCAGATCACCGACATCGCGCTGCAGCCGGGCGAGCAGCTTGTCGGCTCCGGACCGGTTGCTGCCGGCGACACGGTACGCTGGATCATCGGCGACACGCAGAGCGGCGCGGGAGCCACCCAACAGGTCCATATCCTGGTCAAGCCGACGCGCCCGGAGCTGATGACCAACCTCGTCATCAACACCAATCTTCGCACCTATCACATGGAGCTGCGCTCGACCGAGCGCACCTACATGGCTTCGGTATCCTGGCAATATCCGCAGGACCAGCTCATCGCGCTGCGCAGGCAAAACCAGGAGGCCCAGGCCGCACAACCGGTCGCCACCGGGATTGATCTCGCCAACATCAACTTCCGCTACGAGGTGACCGGCGACCGCGCGCCCTGGCGTCCACTGCGCGCCTATGATGACGGCCGTCAGGTGTTCATCGAATTCCCGCGCGGGATCGCACAAGGCGAGATGCCGCCGCTGTTCGTGGTCGGGCCCGAGGGCAACACCTCGGAGCTCGTCAACTACCGCGTCCGCGGCAACTACATGGTCGTCGACCGGCTCTTCGCCGCCGCCGAACTGCGCTTCGGCTCCGGTGACCACCAGAAGCGCGTCCGCATCGTGCGAACCGACGGGAGGCCGGCGTCGTGAGCGAGACGGATCCTCGGAAAGAGGAAGAGCCGGATGACGATGCCCGGCCGCTGACCGGCGAGCCGGTCAGCCCCGCGGCGATGCGGCTGCGCGCGGAGCCGCCGCGCGTGACGCGGCTGTCGCGAAAGGTTCTCGCAGGCCTCGGCCTGGTCGCCAGCGTCGGGATCGGCGGCGCCCTCGTCTACGCGCTTCAGACCCGCGATGGCGGCCGGCCGAACGAGGAACTCTATTCGACCGAGAACCGTCCGACTGCGGACGGCATCGCCGGCCTGCCGCGTGACTATTCCGGCGTGCCCCAGCTCGGGCCGCCGCTGCCCGGCGATCTCGGCCGGCCGATGCTCGACGCCCAAAACCGCGGTCAACCCGTGCCGGCGCCTGGCGTCGCCGCCGCCAATCCCGGCCTCAGTGCCGAGGAGCAGCGCAGGCTTCAGGAGTTGGAATCGGCACGAACCGCGCGTCTGTTCGCCGCGACCGAGACCCATACGGCCAACGTGGCGCCAGCGGCGCCAGCCGGTACGGCGCCGTCGCCCATCCCGGACCTCACCACCCTCGGGCTCGCACCGGCGCCAGCGACGCCCACGGCCCAGGATCGTCAGAACGCTTTCCTCAACGCGGCCGCTGATCGCCGCACCGTCGCGCCCGATCGCGTCGCCGCGCCGGCATCGCCCAATATCCTTCAAGCTGGCGCCGTCATCCCAGCCGCGCTGATCACCGGTATCCGGTCCGATCTTCCTGGCCAGATCACCGCGCAGGTGACGGAGAACATCTATGACAGTCCGACCGGCCGCATCCTGCTCGTGCCGCAGGGCACGCGCGTCATCGGCCAATACGACAATAATGTGCAGTTTGGGCAGAGCCGCGTGCTGCTCGTCTGGAATCGGCTGATCTTCCCAAACGGTCGTTCAATCGTGCTGGAGCGCCAACCCGGTGCCGATGCCGAGGGCTATGCCGGCCTGCAAGATGGCGTCGACTATCACTGGTGGGATCTGGCCAAGGCCGCCGGCCTGTCGACGCTCCTCAGCGTCGGCGCCGAGCTCGCCACCAATGACGACGACCGGTTGATCGAGGCGATCCGTAACGGCGGTCAGGACACGATCAATGACGCTGGTCAGCAGATCGTCCGTCGCCAGCTCAACATCGCGCCGACGCTGACGATCCGGCCTGGTTTTCCGGTGCGTGTGATCGTCACCCGCGACCTCGTCCTCGAGCCTTACGGAGGGTAACATGACCAAGCTGAAGCTCGGGGCGATTGTGGATGACAAGCCCATCAAGGTAACAGTGGAACTGCCTGCGCCTGTGCATCGGGATCTCGTTGCCTATGCTGAGATTCTGGCCCGCGAAACGGGGCAGCCGGTTACCGATCCGGCGAAGCTGATCGCACCGATGGTTCAGCGCTTCATCGCCACCGATCGCGGTTTCGCCCGCGCGCGTCGGGCGCATTCAGGACTCAGCTAGAGCACAAGCCGCCACGCGAGGGACGTCGCCGATCCGTGATGGCCGATGTCGGCGTGGCGATGAACACCGGCACGCAGGCGGCGCGCGAGGCCGGCAACATGGTCGATCTCGACAGCGATCCGACCAAGCCCGCGTAGCGCGATCCGTCGAAAAATGAGGCACTCGCTCCGCAGGCCTATGTCAGCCCTTCGATAATTTAGCGTTCACGCTTCTCGCAGCACGGGCTTCCCCGATTGGACACCCGGCCGTTGAGCAGGCCACCGTCAGAGCCAACTTGGTGCGCGCGATCGCCAAGAATTTCTTTAAGGCAGGATTGGAGTTTCGCTTTAGCCAGACCGCGCTGGTCAGCAAAGTATCGCCGGTATCCAGGGCGCGAACCGCAATCCCGGCATTGCTATTGTCCGCCACGGACGTCCGTCCTAATGAAACGCCGTAGTTAGACGCGACCAACTGCAAAACGTCCTCCTGGCAGATCTCCTGAATATCAAGCCGTGGGAGACATCCCAGCTCAGAGAAGCGGCAAAGCAGACGGTCCCGCATCTCAGAACCAGTGCCTCCAGCGGAGAGGATAAACCGCTCATCACGCAGCACCGACCACGAGATCGAGTCCGCTGCAGACAATGTATGCGACTTCGGCAACAGCAGCGAAATTGTCTCGGACCATAGTTTCAGGGTCGCCAGTCCAGGGTGCATCGGCTCGCCCGCCATGATGGCGACATCGATTTGCGCAGACTGAATATCCATCAACAATTGCTCAGGCGGCCGGCACACGAATCCCACACAGAGGCTGGGATAGCGCGCTCGGAACACGGTCAGCAGGCCCTGATAAAAAGCGGATGCAAACGGCGTCGTCGTGCCAATCCGCAACTTTCCATTTCGTGCCTCACGAACCGCCGTAACCTGCTCGACGGCCTGGAGGATTCGGTCAGTACCTTCTCTGGCATCCAGCAAGAACTTTCGGCCCACATCTGTGAGCTTGCTGCCGAAATGATCGCGCTCGAAGAGTAGAATGCCTAGGCGGCTTTCTAAAAGCGCGATGCGGCGTCCGACAACAGACTGATGCACACCGAGATAATCTGCCGCCCGCCGCAGGCTGCCGTGCTCCGCTACAAGCATCGCGTACCTGAGATATCTCAGGTCTAGAGAGAGATCCGACACTTGCATCGTCCGATTATGGATGCTGTTGCATGTTGAAAATTCGCCCACTTCCAGCGAGAAGGCTCTCATCAAACCGCAGTTCGGCCCGCAATCCTCCCTCAATGCGATTTTCCAGATTCAGTTCGGCCCCAATCCGTTCTAATGCCAGGTCGGCGATCGCCAGACCCAAACCGCTTCCCATCAGCGCCTTGTTGCGACCGCGGAAAAAGCGATCGCGTACCCTTGGCAACTCGTCTTCCGGAATGCCTGGGCCGCAATCGTCGATCATGATGACGATAGATCTCTTGTCTTTTTGCAGGCTGCACCGAACAGGTAGATCGCGTGGAGAATGCAAAACCGCGTTCTCGAGCAAATTGCGTGCGCTCATCATGAATAGCGAAGGATTAACGCTAAGCCTCACAGGCTCTAGCTCCGCACAGATCAGAACACGCGAAGTTCTCGGATAATGCTGCTCGATATCATCAGCTAGAATCTGCAACGCGCCGCCAATACTCACTCCGCCTTCCTCGTGCCGGAGTTCACCGCTTTCTGCATTGGTGAGGTCCGTGAGTTGTCGCACCAATCGGGCAGTCCGATCCACGCCGAGAACAATCTGCCGAAGAGCATTCTCGCGGATTGCTTTGTCGTCGCTGCCAAGCGCCACCTGTGCCTGGGTTTTCAGCCCAGCGATCGGCGTGCGCAATTCGTGCGCGGCAAACGCCGTGAAGTCGCGCTCATGCGCGCGAACGGCGCTGACCCGATCGAAGAGCCCATTAAGCGAACGGATGACCGGCTTGATTTCCGAAGGCGCGTCCGCGTCGGGCAAGGCGCTGAGATCCGATGCCGGCCGTGTCGCCAACGCCCTTGCCATGGCGTTCAAGGGCGCGAGGCCTTTCCTAACGCTCAACCAGAGCAGACCGGCCAAGATCGGTAAGACGAGAAGCGCCGGAAGCGCAAGACCACGGATGACATCTGCGACCAGCTGATCGCGGACGCGCATGTTATCACCGACCAACACACGCATGCCGAGATCGCGGTTGATCACAGCATAGACGCGCCAGGTCTCGCCTCCAACCACGGTCTCGGAGAAACCGTCTCTGCTGTCTGTGAGCGGTGCTGCGGGTGCCGCATCGGATCGGCCGACGAGCGTGCCGTCCAGCGCCCAAATCTGACACGAAAGTTGGCGTTCATATGAAGCGTGTGTCGTCGTTCCGAGCGCCGGCATCTGCGCCGCACGCCTTGGGTCGATCTCCTGGCTCGTGATGAGCGAACTCACCATGCGCGCCGCTTCGATCAGGCGTGCGTCAAGCACGCGCTCCACCTCCGCACGCGTGCTGAGATAGATCCAGACGATCGCAGACATCCAGACAACGCCCGTCGTGATCATCAGGATGAAGAACAAGCGAGCGCGGATCGACGTCATGCGCTGTCCTCGCCCAGCCGGTATCCGATGCCGCGCACCGTCTGGATCGTGGCGCTGCCAAGTTTGGCCCGTAGATGATGAACGTGAACCTCGACCGTATTGCTCTCGACATCCTCCTGCCAGCCGTACAGCTTCTCCTCGAGCTGTGCTTTCGAAAGGATTTGTCCTGGCCGGTCCATGAGAGCGTGAAGGATGGTGAACTCTCGCCGGGAGAGGCGTACCGGCTCGCCGGCACGTGTCACGATCATGGTTCCAGGCTCGAGCGTGATGCCGCGCCAGGTCAGGATCGGGCAGGCCCGGCCCGCAGCACGCCGGATCAGGGCACGCACCCTCGCTGCGACTTCATCGAGATCGAAAGGTTTCCCGAGATAGTCATCGGCGCCAGCATCGAGGCCAGTGATACGATCGTGGACAGCGTCGCGCGCCGTTAGGAGAAGAACTGGCGTCATCTGGTTTCGTCTGCGCAACGACATGAGCACGTCGAGGCCGGAGCCGTCCGGCAGCATGAGATCGAGAACCACCGCGTCGAACGTCGTTGAACGAAGCGCTGCATCCGCATCACCACAGGCGGCCACGGCGTCGACCGTAAAGCCGGCGAGCGAGAGGCCGACCTGTAGTCCGTTCATCAAGACGGCGTCGTCCTCGACAACCAATATTCTCATCGGCTCTCCTCCGACGGTGGCCGAACGAAGGGGTCGAGCTCCAGACTTAAGGCAGCCTTAAGGTGCGCACCAAAGATGCCGGTTATGCGCCGGGCGCGGCCCGATGCTCGCCAAGACGTAACAGGAGCCTGATGATGCCTTTGCTTAACCGCCGCACCGTGATTTCTGCGCTCGGAGTAGCGGCAGTCCTCGTCCCCATTTCGGCGCGACTTGCAATCGGCCAGGATGCCGGTGCCGCGAGTATCACCAGGGAAATGATCCTCAACGATCCCGATGCGCCGATCGGCGGCAATCCGAAGGGCGATGTCACCATCGTCGCCTATCTCGACTACAATTGCCCCTTCTGCAAAAAGTCGACGCCCGACCTGGACCGCATCGTCAAGGAGGATGGAAAGATTCGACTGGTCTACAAGGACTGGCCGATCCTCTTCCCGACGTCGATCTACGGCGCGCAGCTTGCGCTCGCCGCCAAATATCAAGGAAAATACGAGGTCGCCCACCATGCCTTGATGGGTATTCCCGGTCACGGCATCAGCGAGACGGCGATGCTGGCCGCAATCAAAGCGGCTGGCATCGACATGACACGGCTTCAAGCGGACATGAAGGCCCACGCTGCCGATATCGAGGCGCTGATCAAGCGTAACATGGCGCAGGGGGATGCGATGGGATTCTCGGGCACGCCGACATTTCTGGTCGGCCCGTTTCAGACATCCACTCTTGACTACAAAGGGTTCAAACAAGTCGTTGCCGACGCGCGAGCGCGGCAATCCGGCAAGAAATGAGGGGTCGAGGGGCGGCGGCTTTGAGCCATTGGTCTGGCGGTGGAGCGTCGGGAGGCTCGACATGGCCTCACCAGCCACGCTCGCGATGTTTGATGTCGAAGGTGCGCCCCTTGAACATGTGACTCCAATAGAGCCAGGGCAGCAGCTTCGTTTTCAGGTACCACATGCTGCGCCGAGGCACGCGCGGATCGAGCGGGAAGCTCGGCGTGACCTTACCGCCGTAGGCGAACTCGGCGAGCACGATCTTGCCATATGCGATGGTCAGCGGGCATGATCCATAGCCATCATAGGCGTGCGTCAGCGCTTCCCCTTTCATCGCCGCGATCAGATTGTGAACGACGATCGGCGCCTGGATCCGGACGGCCGCGGCCGTCTTGGCGTTGCTTGTCGAGGCCGCGTCACCAAGCGCGAAGACATTCTCGTAGCGGACATGGCGCAACGTCGCCTGGTCGACATCAATCCATCCGTCGGCATTGGCAAGCGGGCTTTCCCGCACCACGTCGAGACCGGTCTGCGGCGGCACGACATGGATGAGATCGAAGCGCTTGGTCACTTCGCTTGTAGTCCCGTGTTCGTCGGTCGCGGTGAAGATCGCGATCTTAGCCGGTCCGTCGATCGCCTTGAGATTGTGACGGTAGTTTACCTTGATTCCGTAGCCATCCACCGCCCGCTGCAACGGCGGCACGAAAAAAGGCACTCCGAACAGCGCCTCGCCGGCAAGGCAAAACTCTAACTTCGACTCGGAAAGCCTGCCTTTGCTGCGCAGGTGGTCGGCCATCAGATAGAGGATCTTCTGCGGGGCTCCTGCGCATTTGATCGGCATCGCCGGCTGAGTGAACAGCGCTGTCCCGCCACGGAAGTCCTGAATGAGCCGCCAGGAGTATTCGGCCGTATCGGCCCGATAGTTGCTGCAAACGCCGTTCTTGCCCAGCGTATCGTTCAGTCCTTCAATTCTCGCCCAATCAAGCTTGAGCCCAGGGCAAGCGAGGAGCCAGGCATAGCGCACCGTTCGCCCATCGCTCAGGCGCACATGGTTCTCGTCAGGCAGAAACTGCGCCACCGCTGCCTTGATCCAGGCGACGCCCTTCGGGATCAGTGTCTCCTCGCGGCGTTCGGTTTGCTTTCTTGTGAAGGTGCCTGCGCCGACCAGGGTCCAGCCCGGCTGATAGGAATGCGACTCGGAAGGCTCGACGATCGCAATGTCGAGTTGTGGCTGAAGCCGCTTCAATTCGGCCGCCACGGTAATGCCGGCCGCGCCGCCGCCAACGATCAGAATAGAGTGAGCGAGTTCAGCTGGCTCGATGCCTGCTGTCTTTTGTCTGGGATCGTTCATTGATGCTTCCTCCGAGGCGCCCGAGGCATCCCGCGTGGCGGACGGATCGGACATGGGTTGCAGCCAGGGCTGAACTGAATCTGTTCACTTGCATAAAATACCATATGACATATATCTTGAATCGTCTAAATATGTAAGTGAGAGCCAGCTTCGCTTCAAGGAGCGCGTCTATGATCGTCATCGCCGTCACCCGGAAGCTCTGGGTCATGCGCCAGCCAGACGTGTGGGAGTTTGCCGACCTTGCCGGCCGGGGCTTCACGACGGTCATCAACAACAGGCCTGACGGCGAAGATGTGGCCCAGCCAGGCTCCGAGGCCGAAGAGCGCGCGGCTCATGAGGCCGGCCTCGGTTATGTGCATCTCCCGGTCACTAGCACCGGCATGACGCAAACGGATGCCCGCCGCTTTCAAGAAGCAATTGACGCCGCGCCAGGCCCGGTCATCGCGCATTGCCGCTCGGGTGCGCGCTCCTTCTTTCTCTGGATCATGACGGGCGAACTGGAAGGCAAGCGCGACGACGAAGTGCTGGCGCTCGCCAACGAGCTCCATCTCGACCCCAACGCTGTCGCGGCAAAGATCGCAGCCCGCAGGCATCTTTCCGCCGGAGAACATACATGATCGACGATACCCTCGACCGGCCTGCAGCGCCTGTCTCGAATCCAGGGCCGTTGCTGATCGGCAGCCCCGCGCCGCGCTTTTCGACCCGCACGACCATGGGCGATCGCTCGCTCGATGATTATCGCGGCCGCTGGCTGGTGTTCTTCTCCCACCCCGCCGACTTCACCCCAGTCTGCACGAGCGAGTTCATCGCGTTTTCCAAGCTCTATCCGGAGTTCAGAGCACTCGACTGCGATCTGCTGGCGCTGTCGGTCGACAGCCTATTCTCGCACATCGCTTGGGTGCGCTCGATCAAGGAGCGGTTTGGCGTCGCCGTGCCGTTTCCGATCACCGAGGATCCATCAATGGCAATCGCGGCTGCCTACGGGATGATCCATCCCGACGCTCATGATGCGTCAACCGTCCGCGCCACCTTCGTTATCGATCCGGACGGCATCATCCGGGCCATGGTCTGGTATCCGATGTCCATTGGCCGATCAGTCGCGGAGATATTTCGCCTCGTCCAGGCGCTCCAGACCTCCGATAAGGAGGCCGCGTCAACGCCGGAAGGTTGGCACCCCGGCGACGACCTCATCGAACCCGCACCGCTGACCATAGAAGGCGCGGAGGAGCCGTCGCCAAGCGCGGACGCGCCCGACTGGTATTACCGCGTGAGAAAATCGTGAGCCACTTTATGAAACAACAGGCCCTCATCAAACCGGACGTCAAGGCATTCTACGAGCACCTGACCTCCAGCATCCAGTATGTCGTCTCCGATCCAGTGACGCGCCAATGCGCCATCATCGATCCTGTGCTCGATTTCGACGAGAAGTCGGGCTCGACCTCGACACGGAGCGCGGATGCGATCCTTGAGTACATCCGCGGCACCGGCCTGACCGTCGCATGGATCCTCGACACGCATCCCCATGCCGATCATTTCTCCGCGGCTCAGTATCTGAAGGACAAGACCGGCGCTCCGACTGCAATCGGCGAACATGTCACCGACGTTCAGGCGCTATGGAGAGACATCTATAACTTGCCGTCCCTTCCGGTTGACGGCTCGCAATGGGACCGTCTCTTCAAGGACGGCGAGACCTTCAGCATCGGCCATCTGCAAGCCCGCGTGCTGTTCTCGCCAGGCCATACATTGGCCTCGATCACTTACGTGATCGGTGACGCGGCCTTCGTCCACGACACCATGTTCATGCCGGATGGCGGCACGGCGCGGGCAGACTTCCCCGGCGGGGACGCTGCTGTTCTGTGGCGGACCATCCAGGCCATTCTGTCGCTGTCCGATGAAACCCGCCTCTTTACCGGCCATGATTATCAGCCGGACGGACGCGAAGCACGCTGGGAAAGCACGGTCAGGGAGCAAAAACGGCTCAATCCGCATCTGGCGGGCAAGACAGAGGCAGAATTCGTGGCGCTGCGCCGGGCGCGCGACCGGACGCTCCCAATGCCCAAGCTGATCCTGCACGCTCTGCAGGTGAACATTGCCGGCGGGCGGCTCCCGGAGCCGGAAGCCAACGGCACCCGCTACCTTAAATTTCCACTCAATGCGCTGACCGGCTCGGCCTGGGAGTAACGGCGATGAAGCCCCCTAATGACTGCGCCACAAACGTAACACGCGAGAAGGCAACCGCTGCATCCGAGTTCATGAAGCGGCTAGCCAATCCAACGCGGCTGATGATCGCCTGCGCACTCGTCGAGGGAGAGCGCTCGGTGGGTGATCTGGAAACGGCACTTGGCCTCAAGCAGCCCGCGCTGTCGCAGCAGCTCGCCGAGCTGCGCGATGCCGGCATCGTCGAGAGCCGGCGCGAGGTGAAGCAGGTCTTCTACCGCTTGGCAGATCCGCGCGCCGTCGCGCTGATTGCGACCCTGCATCAGATTTTCTGCGGGGAAGAACTGGATTTGTCGTCCGTGACGAAAGCTGCCGCATCGCTTGCGAAGCAGTCCGCGAACCTGGCGCCGTTGGTGGCGGCACCCTCACTCCGTCGCTCGCCGGAAGCCGCACGTTTCGCCCGCGTCTCCTCGCCCAAAGCAGGCTAAGAGGATGGATGACGCAGTGTTTTCCGCGATCTCGTTCCCCTATTCTTCCTCACTGCTTGGCGGCGCGCTGATAGGCGCGTCCGCTGCCGTTTTGCTTTTGCTCAACGGCCGCATCGCGGGCATCAGCGGCATCGTCGGCGCGCTCTTCCAGAAACCCGATGCACGGTTCTTCACCAATTTGGCCTTTGTCGCCGGACTGGTTCTCGGACCCATCGGATATCTCATCATGTTCGGCGCCTGGCCGACTGTCCGAATCGAGACATCGACGGCGCTGCTCATCCTCGCAGGCCTGCTCGTTGGCTTCGGGACGCGCATGGGGTCCGGCTGCACTTCGGGTCATGGTGTCGTCGGTCTCGCCCGCCTGTCGCCGCGATCCATGGCCGCGGTCGCGACATTTCTCGCGATGGCAATGTTGACGGTATTCCTGATGCGGATCGGCGGTGTCGCATGACATCGCTGTTGCGCGCACTGACCGCTCTTCTCTCCGGGTCGATCTTCGGATTCGGATTGTCGCTCTCGGGCATGCTCGATCCCGCCCGGGTGCGCGGATTCCTGGATATCACCGGGAAATGGGATCCGAGCCTCGTCTTCGTGCTCGGCGGTGCGGTGATCGTCGCCGCCATCGCCTACCAGGTTTCCCAGTTCGTCGTTCGCCCACTCCTCGACGATCGTTTTCATCTGCCTCGGAAGACCACGATCGACCGGCGTCTAATCCTGGGCTCGGCGATTTTCGGGATCGGCTGGGGTATTGCCGGCTTCTGCCCCGGACCGGCGGTCGCCTCGCTGGCGCTTGGGCTAGTGCCGGCCGGCCTGTTTGTCATCGCCATGCTGATCGGAATGATCCTTCACGATCGTCTCATCGCCCAGTGGGTGGGGAAGGCCAACTCATGATCGGCAATATGGGCGCCGCGCTTGCGTCCGGCGCAGCTGTGGGCTTCTCGCTCGGTCTTGTTGGTGGCGGCGGATCGATCCTGGCGACGCCGTTGCTGCTCTATGTCGTTGGGGTCTCGCAGCCGCATATCGCGATCGGCACGGGCGCGCTCGCCGTCTCGGTCAACGCGTTCGCCAATTTCGCCGGGCATGCGCGTGCCGGCAATGTCCGCTGGCGCTGCGCAATTGTCTTCGCCGTGATCGGCACCGTAGGTGCGCTCGCAGGCTCCACTCTCGGCAAGCTCGTCGATGGCGATCACCTGCTCTTCGTGTTCGGGCTCCTTATGTTGTCGGTCGCCGGGATGATGTTGAGGCGACGCCGGGAGAATGCGGCTCCCGAGCGCCCCGCCGATCTCAGGACCTGCCTCATCACAGCCGCGGTGTCGTTCTCGGCCGGTCTGGCGTCTGGCTTTTTCGGCATCGGGGGCGGCTTTCTGATCGTTCCTGGCCTGCTCCTCGCTACCCGTATGCCGATGATCAAGGCGGTCGGGTCCTCTCTGCTCGCCGTAGCCTGCTTCGGACTCGCGACGGCCATCAACTATTCGCTTTCGGGTCTCGTCGATTGGCCGGTCGCTGCTGAATTTATCGGCGGAGGCATCATCGGCGGTTTCATCGGCATGACGCTCGCCAATCGCCTGTCCACGCAGAAGAACACGTTGAACCGCATCCTTGCCGTCCTGATCTTCATCGTCGCTCTCTACGTTCTCTATCGCAGCGGAATGACGCTGATCGGGTGATACGGGCAGGCCCGAGCCTACGCCGTACCTTAAGACTGCCTTAAGCTCACGGGCCAAGCTTCCCGGTAAACGGACAGGTCATTGCCGAGTATGGCCGGAGGAGCGGGTATGATGTCTCACAGGACGCGCAGGTTAACGATCCTGCAGATCAACGATACGCACGGCTACCTCGAGCCGCACCCGGAATTGGTCTGGCACGGCCGTACTCCGTCCTTCCCCACGCTCGGCGGTTACGCCCGCATTGCTTCCCTCTTCAAGGCCGTTCGCCTCGATCGCCCCAACGCCGTGCTGGTCCTCGACAATGGCGATACGTTTCACGGGACATATCCCGCCGTTTCCTCGAAAGGCGAGGCGCTCGTGCCGCTCGCCAACGCTCTTGGCCTCGATGCGATGACCGCGCACTGGGAATTCGCGTGGGGACCAGCTCATTTCCAGGATCTGGTCACCCGACTGAACTATCCGATGCTGGCGATCAATTGTTACCAGGTGGACACCGGCAAGCGTCCCTTTCCCTCCTCCCATATCGTGGAACATGGGGGATTGCGGATCGGGGTGATCGGAATCGCGGCGACGATCCTCGACAAAACCATGCCGCCGCAATTCAGCACGGGCCTGAGGTTCACCATCGGAGATGAGGAGCTGCCAGCCGAAATCCATCGGTTACGCCATCACCTCAGCGTCGATCTGATCGTCGTCCTATCCCATCTTGGATTGCCGCAGGATATCAAGCTTGCCGGAACAGTCGGAGGCATCGATGTCCTCCTCAGCGGGCATACGCATGATCGGCTTGAAACCCCGATCACGGTCAACGGCACAGTGATTATCCAGTCGGGCTGCCATGGCGCATTCATTGGGCGGCTCGATCTCTCGGTGTTGAAAGGCGAGGTCACAGTCGAAAGTCACCAGCTTATTCCGGTAGACGATGGCATCGTGGCCGACCCGGACATGCAGCAAATGGTCGATGAGGTGATGGCGCCGTATCGCGCTACGCTGAATGCGCGCGTCGGTCATTCCACAGACGACCTTCACCGCAACACCATTTTCGATTGTCCGATGGACGATCTTCTCCAGGCAGCAATCACGCGAGCAGCGGGTCTCGACATCGGCTTCTCGAACGGCTGGCGCTACGGCGCCCCCATTCCGGCTGGCCCGATCCGCGAGAACGATTTGTGGAACATCATACCCGTCAATCCTCCGGTATCGACCGTCGATCTCACCGGTGCGGAGATCGTCGCGATGATGGAGGAAAACCTCGAACGCACCTTCTCCGCCGATCCGTATGGACAGATGAGCGGCTATGTGAAGCGCTTCAGCGGCATGACGGTCTTTGCCAAAATCGAGAACCCCAAGGGGCAGCGTATCGAACACCTGTTCGTGGGGGACAATAAAATCGATCCAACGGCAACGTATCGGGCGGCCTTCGTGACGGCGCAGGGCGTGCCCGCGCGCTACGGCCGCAATCGCCAACAGCTGCCGATGACCGCGATCGAGGCGCTTCGAACCCATCTCGCGACAGGCCCCAAGCCTGACTTTGTCGCCGGGCGGGTGATCTGCGTTTGACCTCGTACACCGATGCAGACAACGAGAAACGGAGGAAAGTGCCATGAACTGGCGAAACGCAACAAAGATCGTCGCCGGGACAGCGGCCGGGATCATATTCGTGATGACTTTGAGCTATTTAGGCAAACATGGCTTCGGCGCAGTGGGGCCGACCGCAGCTCAAACTACCACCTCACAAACCGCCAAGACCGCCGTTTCGCAAAGCACGACCACAGTGGCCGCCTCCAATTCTGACAGTTGGTCCGTTCCCGACATCGACAAGCTTCCCGACGATCCTTGGGGCCGTACCGTGCGGATGGGCCGAGACCTCACCGTCGAAACTTACAAACATATCGGCCCGGAGGCCGCCGATCCCCAGAAGCGGTATGCCGGCAGCAACATGTCCTGTCAGAGCTGTCACCTGGAGGCCGGAACCAAGCCGTATGCGTTGCCTTTCGTCGGTGTGTTCGCCGATTTCCCACAATATCGTGCGCGCGAAGGCGAAGTCGGCACGCTTGAAGATCGCATCAATGGCTGCATGACCCGCAGTCTGAACGGTCGACCCTTGCCGGTTGAATCCGACGAGATGAAAGCCTTCGTCGCCTATATCAAGTTTCTCTCGACCGGCCGTCCGATCGGCGGCAAGACCCCGGGACGCGGCTCGGGCGAGATGGCCGAACTGTCGCGCGCGGCCGACCCGAAGGCCGGCGCGCAGGTATTCGCCGACAATTGCGCCGCCTGCCACGGCGCTGATGGCCAGGGCAAGCGGATCGGCGTTGTCGGCGATGCCAAGGGCTACGAGTTCCCACCGCTGTGGGGATCAGGAAGCTTCAACAATGGCGCCGGCATGGGCCGTCTGATCTCGGCGGCGAACTTTATCCGCTCAAACATGCCGAACGGCACGACGCACGACCAGCCGCTCCTGACGCCGGAGCAAGCCTGGGATGTCGCCGCTTACGTTGAATCGATGGACCGGCCGCAAAAGAAGGATGTCGACAAGGATTATCCAGTCCGCACAGAGAAGGCCGTCGATGCCGGGTATGGCCCGTATGCGGACGGACTGCCGCAGGACCAACACAAATACGGTCCGTTCCAACCGATCCGTGACAAGCTGAAGGCCATGAAACCCGCCCCTGCTGGCGAGAAGTCAAAGCCGTAGATACTTCAGTATTAGGGAGAAATCCGATGAATCGATCATTAAAGACACTGCTCATCGCAGGAATGCTCTTGCTGACATGGAGCTCATTCAATGCGAACGCTGCCCCGGCCGGCTATTATACCGACCAGAAGGTTGTCTATCACAACGATGGAGGTGCACCTGACAACGCCACTTATTTCAAGCGGATGCTGAACAGCATAAATAACCATGTCGCGGCAGTTGGACGGGATCATATCGAGATCCGCGTGGTCAATCACGGCAGTGGTCTTGATCTCTTCCAGCTGGCCAATGACGACAAGGATCTCGCCAGACAGGTCGATGTGCTACGGGGCGAAGGCGTACGCTTCCTCATCTGTGCCAACACCTTGAGGGAGCGTAAAATCGATTGGCATCAGCTCTACGGCGTCTCGCAAGACGATATCGTTCCGAGCGGCGTGGCCGAACTGGCACGCCTCGAGCAAATGGGCTTTGTCTATATCCATCTTTGAACGGTGGCGGCAGCCGACCGAGCCGTTCGACAAAATATGCCACGCGCGCAAAGAGTCGCTGGCGGCGAACGAGCCCGGCGAAACCACTTATGATGAGACTTTCGACGTCAAGCGGGCGGATAGGTACAAACCAAAGCCGAACATGCAATGGCCGACAAGCTGCACGATCCGGATGGTATTCACGTTTGGCGCCTTCGCGCTGGCGATGCCGAACCCCATTGCCGGCGCCATGATGAACCATCCGGCGCCGATTGCGACCACACCGACGATGAGCGCCGGAAGCAGAGTGGGGCGGCGCGCCCAATTCAAGCCCCAGATAGCAAGCAGCACGCCAGCGTAGACGATGCCGATCAGATAATGGACGGTCCATCCGACAACCGTCTCATAGGGCATCGCCTGTGCCGCGGCGATGTTGTCATGCGTGAACTGCCCAATCATCATGTGGCTGAACCAGCGGCCGGCCATGGTCCAGTTCGATCCAGGCAGCCCGAAAAGCCCGACCAACAGGCGTCCCCATATGTCGTACACCGCCGTCGCGCCGACGCCGATCACAATGCTTCGATAAATATATTCTTTCATGAGTTCAGAAGTCCTCGGGTTTTTCTCGCGCCTGTCCGGCCGACGAAATCAAGTTGATAGGAGTTGAGGCGCTTTCTCGAGAATCTTGCCGAGCAGGCCGATGATGGACGTGACGAGTTCGGGCCGGTCATCCTTGCGCCAGCTTATGAGAAACGGCGAAGTTGAACCGGGTTCGCCCAGTTGCCGATAACAGACATCGCTTCGCATCCGCTGAACCACGGCAGGCACGATGCAGATGCCATACTCGGCCGCCACAAGACCGAGCGCCACCTGCAGCTCGCTCGCCTCGATCACGTCCTTGGGGCGAAAACCGCGCGTCGCGAAAAGCGCCTGCAGCGAGCTGGGCAAATGAGGCGGTTCACCGGCGGGATATTGGATGAACGTTTGCTCCAGAAGATCTTGCAGCTGAAGCGGTGCGGGCGCGGCCCCGGCCAACGCGTGCCCGATCGGAAGCGCCACAAAGAGCGATTCCTCCCGCACGAGCATTTGAGCGACGTCCGGCTCAACCACTCGCATCCGGCCGAATGCTATATCGATCCTGCCCTCCCTGAGGCTGGCGATCAGACCATCCGGAGCCAACTCAAGGAGATCGATATGCAGCCGAGGATTGGCTGCGCGAAGCTCGCGCAGAAGCTCCGGAAAGCGGCTATAGAGAACGGTGGTCTCCACACCAATCCGAACCGGCGGCTGCCCCGTCTTGCCGAGCGACAGCGTGTCCCGCGCCAGCAACTCAACACGGGCGAGGATCTCTTCCGCCCGCTGCCGGAACAATTCCCCGGCAGGAGTCAGGGCCGGTGGCCGGGCCTGACGGTCGATCAGGGGCGTCCCGATCTCCGTTTCCAATTGCCGGAGCTGGCGGCTGAACGGCGGCTGCGCGATATTCACCTCCGCGGCGGCGCGGGTGAAGTTCAAGGTTCTGGCGAAGGCGAGGAAATAGCGAAGCTGCCTGAGTTCCATAGGGGATGTGCCAGTCCGGCCCTCCTTTATTGTGTCGGGGATCAATTAAAGATCTATCATAGCGTTTAGACCGTACATTGGTCTCCCGATATGCAAGGGAGAAGGTTTCTAAGCTTCAGACGTGGGCGATCTGGAGCGCGTTCCACTCCGCGAGGGTGCCGCCTATTCGCGAGGCAATCGCGAGGTGGACGACATCGGCCAGATCGCGATCGCTTGCGCCTGCCTGCTTGGCATCGCGGCTGTGCTTTTCGATGCAGTAGATACAGCGCGAGATCGTGGCGCAGGCGACGGCGATCAGCTCATAATCCCGGGTGCTCAGGCGTGAACCGGAACCGTGGGCCGTGGCGATGCGGTGGATCAGGCTTTTATAGGCCTCAGGGTCAGCCTTCCTGAAATGGTCCATATAGGCGCGGTCCTCAGCCGGATCATGGCTGCCGGAATCGCATCCGTTGGGGTCGGTGAATTTGAAAACGAGCCGGCCATAGGCCGTAGCCGCGCCGGCTTTGAGTTCGCATGCCACGAACACGGCCTCGGCGATCTCGCCGTCGGACGCGACAGCCCGGGCGTGCTCGACGGCCTCCTTCGCCATATCACGGTTCGGGATCGACAGGGCGATGGCGAGGCGGACCAATGCAGTCAGCCGGGGCGTTAGGCTTTCCGCAGCAGTGCGTTGGATGTCGGTTGCGTAGCGGTTCACCGCATCAACGATTTCGGGGCATTGCGTCTGCAGAAAATCGTCGGGATTGGGGGTCATGGCACTTCTCCTTTGGTTGTGACGTGGAAATCGATCATTGCCGGGCACTCACATTGGACCGCGGTGATGCATCCTTGACCGGCTTCGCCGTGGTTTCCCAACCACCGCCAAGCGCAAGAAAGAGGACGACCTGATCGTGAGCAATCTGCGTCCTCATGCTGGCGAGAACAGCCTCGGCGCTGACAAGGGTGCGCTCGGCATCGAGCGTCGCCAGGGCTCCGCTCCGGCCGCCAGCCTGCAACGCCCGCGCGTCGGCGACGGCTCGTGCGGCCTCGTCGCGGGCGGCCACCAGGCTCTTCTGTCGATCAAGATCGTGTGTGTAATTGTTGAGAGCGGTCTCCACCTCCCGCAGAGCGCCGAGGACGATACCGTCGAAGCGGGCAAGCTGGCCCTTCTGTGTGGCCGTGGCCGCAGCGATCCTCGCACGCGGTCCGTTTTGGTTGAACTCCCAGGAAATGCCGGGACCGACGCTCCAGAAGTTGGTCGCGTGGCTCAACATATCATCGACCAGACCCACCGAGCCGATCGAAGCGCCCAGCACGATGCGCGGATAAAGCTCCGCCGTCGCGACGCCGATCTCGGCGGTTCTCGCCGCCAGTTGGCGTTCAGCAACGCGGATATCCGGCCGCCGCCTCAGGAGCGCTGCACCATCACCAACCGGGATCGGGTGACCAAGTAACGGGGCAGCGACGCATCGGGTCAAGTCTGCTTCGAATTCGGAGGGCGGCCTCCCGGTGAGCGTTGCCAGCCGGAACAGCGCATTGCGCCGGCGGGCTTCGATGGCCGGAATGTTGGACTGAATCTGGTCGACCAGCGTCTGCGACCGTGCCAGATCAAGCCGGGTCGCGCGCCCTCCGTCCTTAAGCTGCCGCGTGAGCGCGAGGCTTTGCTGTTGAAGGTTGAGGGATCGATTGGCCGCCGACAGTTCGTTGCCGGCGGAGCAGACATCGAGAAAGGCGGCTGTGACATCGGCTGCGACGCTGACGCGGACCCAGTCACGCGCCGCCTCGACCGCTTCGTCATCAGCCTTCGCTGCCTCGATCCCGCGCCTGATGCGCCCAAAAAGGTCGAGTTCATAGGATGCCGACAGCTTGAGGTTATAAACGTCAGACGGTGTCAGATAAGCGCTGGAGACATATTGCTCCGCCGAAGTCTGCGAACGGCTATACCCAACGTCGAGCCCGAGTTTCGGCTGGCCTTGATATCGCGCTAGGTCCACCATCGCGCGACTGCGCTCCAGATTGGCTTCGGCCACCCTCAGATCAGTGTTCTCGGCCAGCGCCGCGGTAACGAGCCGGTCGAGATCGGAACTGCGATACAGATGCCACCATTGGAAAGGCAGTTCGTCTCCTGTCACGGCCGCCCCGCTTGTGCCGACGAACGGCACTTGCGCGCCAGGGGTGTTGAAGGTCGCTCTGGCGGGTAGATGATAATCGGGACCGACGGTGCATCCTGCCAAAACAGCGGCCGCCAGAAGCGGCGCTATTCTGCCGGCGCGAGAGAGTTGCGCCTTCATGGGTGCTGCCCTCCCGGCCCCGCGCTCCCGTCGACGGCGCCGGAGTTGGGATGGATGATGACGGTGGCAGTGCGTCCGGCGATCAGACGCATGTCAGGCGGCGCGTGATCGATATGGACGCGAACAGGGATACGCTGAGCGAGACGCACCCAGTTGAACGTCGGATTGATATTCGCCAGCAGATTGCTGCTTTGGCTTCGCTCCCGATCGTCGATACCAGGAGAGATGCTCTGGACATGTCCTTCAAGGCGGCGCTCGCTTCCCATGAGCTGAACGCTCACGCGGTCGCCGACATGGATCTTCTCGAGCTTGGTTTCCTCGAAATAGCCGTCGATGTGCAACGAACTAGCATCGGCTATACCAAAAGCCGCATGACCGGCCGTCAGATAGTCCCCAGGCCGGAGACTGACATTGGCTGCAATCCCATCGACGGGCGCAACGACCGTCGTGCGCTCGAGGTTGAGCCGGTCCGTGTTGCGGGCGGCGGTGGCCTGGGCGATCGCGGCTCGGGCTTGGCTCACCGACGCATTGGCCTGAGCCAACGCCGCTTCAAGTTGCCTGACCCGCGCGGTGCCTTGCTCGACCGTCTCGGTCGGCACCAGACCGCCGAGCTTGCGGTTGCGAGCGTCCTCGCGACGCGCCTGGGCAAGAAGTGTCGTCTGCGCCACAACGTCGGCTTGCGCCTTTTCCAATCCGGCCTCAGCAACCTGGAGAGACGCCTGGGCTTGCTGGAGAGATTCCTCGTATCGCTCGCGGTCGATGACGAACAGGGGCTGCCCCTTGTGCACCGACATGTTGTCGACGACGAAAACCTGCGTGACCATGCCTGAAACGTCCGGTGCAACGCTTGCCACGTCGATCCGTATCCGACCGTCCCTTGTCCACGGGTCGACTTGGTAATAGCTCCAGAGCCAGCGGGCTGCGACGACCGCCACCACAATGAGGGCGAGCGTCAACACAACACGGCCGATCGGCGCCAGCAGCGCGGCGGTCGATTTCACAAATATCTCCCAACGATATCGGCCAACACCGGCAGGACTCGTGCTGCCGCGGCCCAAAGAATCGTAAAAATGGCCAGGTCGACCAGGCGGTGGTGCCACACAAGCCGATAAAAGCCCGACCACAGGAAAGCCCGCCTGAGAACGAGCAGAAACAGACCCGCAAAGCAGGCGGCGACGAGCGCGCTGCTGACGTACACGCCATCCAGATTGACCTCGCCAATCATGCTGTTGCGCCTTCCTGCCGATATGCTGACGCATGGGGCGACAGCGTGAGGCGAAGCCGCATAGCGGCACTGACTCCGGCGTGCCGATCGCCGGCATCGGGAAGTTGCAGCATTCCTCTGATGGCCGCGTCGAGGTGATCGACGATATCCGAAGGGACTAGGGCAGTCTGACCGGCGGCGAGCGCGTCGAAATGCGCTGCGAGCTCGGTCAGGACAGTATCGATCTCCCGCTCGGCGCCGGCGCTGACGAGATCGTGGAGCCGGCGGAGTTCGACGATGCCGGTTCCCAGCCTCAGACCACGCAGAACCTCGCGCAGTTCGGGTTCTTCTCCCGTCTGAATGGCCGACAGGCGCGGCAGGAGGAGGCCGACGCGATCAAGCATCCGGCCTGCCCAAAGATTGGCGCTGGGCACCGACCGCGTCTTCGTCAGCGCAGCCAATTCCCTCCAGCCTGCGCGCAGGATGCGACGAACGGCACGCTGGGTCGGGACGACGCGAGCCAGCCCCAGGCCCACGAGCGCGAAGACCGGCCCCAGGAGGAAGGAAAAATAGTTATTCAATACCCCTGGCATGTCCGAGACATAGGTCGATCCCAGGGCGAGCATGGCGGAAAAGGCGACGATCGCGCCCAACGCGCTCACCATGATCTTCGGATAGGTGGAGAGCAGCCCGAGCATGCCCACGACCGGAAACAGCACGACCGCCAGCATGACGAAGCCATCGATCGCCGGAAGAATGGCAAACTGATAAAACAGCGTTACGGGAAGGATGAGAACGGCGCCTGTCAGAAACGCTCGAACAGGCGGCGTGGGATCGTCGGCCACCGCGAACAGCGAGCAGCACATGGCGGCGACAGTGATGGTGAAGGGTGAGCCCTCCCACTGGATTGCGGTCGCGAACGCCGCGATGCCGATGACCGTCAGTCCGGCAACAGCGGCCGAGAGAAGTGCGATGCCTTTGTCGGTGTGAAGCCCGCGCGGTCTCGCGCTGCCAAGCAAACGGGTGATGTCCGAGTCTGGCTGGAGCACCGATGCCTTGACGGCCGTTGCCAGCACCAGACATTCCTTCCAGGTCCCCATCAGTTCGGTCAGTCGATCGGCGAGGCTGACGACCAGCATATCTTCCCAGCCGGATCTGGGATTGAGTGTCGGAATACTCGCTGCAATATTGTTTTCAGCGGCGGCGCTAGCCTTGTCCTTTTCCGCACCGGCTGTGGCTACCCAGTCCGCGACCTGACGCGCCGCAGCCGCCAATTCATCGGTGTAGGATTCGGAATGACGCATTGCTTCGAGCGTGTCCTCCACCGCGGTGACTTGCGGAAGCAGGACTATCAGCCGTTCTTCGAGCGCCCACAGGGCACGCCGCCGTATGAGCGAAAAAGTGCCTTCGAACCGCCAGTCGGCCGCCATGAGGTTCATCTCGGTCAGGCGGCCGGCGACCTGGCTGGGCGCCGGCACGGGCGTCAATGTGCGAAGACCCTCAGCTATCCAGATGCGAGCGTCGGCAATGATCCCGTCGAGCCGCTCGAAAATTGCAACCGAGACGCTGCGCGGAAAGAGGATGCTCTGCACGACCGCTGGAGCAAGCACGCCAATGATAATCTCCTCCGACCGCGCGACGGCGATATCGAAGATCGCTTCGGGGTGGGTCGCAGTCGAAAGACCGACAAGCGCTGCGGTATATCCCGGCAGCATAAACAGATACGAGCGTGGTGAACGATCAAGCAGGCCGAAGAACACGCATAGCGCGATCCAGACTGCGATCGCCAAAATCATCAGTTCAGGCGAATTGACCAGATTGGGCACAAGGATTACGGCAACGATGGCGCCGACAATCGTGCCTGCCGCGCGGTAAAAAGCTTTCGCCCAGATCGCGCCGACGAGCGGCCTCGTCGGCTGAACGATGAAAACCGTCGCCATTGCCCACCACGGATTGGGCAGGTCCAGCGCCAAGGCGACATAGAGAGCGAGAATGACCGCGAGGTAACCGCTGATTGCGAACAGGAGCGCGCGAGGCGAAGGCCGCGCGATCATCTGACTCGACCGACAGTTTCGAGCCAATCCATGGTTCGACGGACCTGCGTCGAATGGCCGTTCGGCCACCGGAGCCCGTTAATCAGATTGAATTGTCCGGAGACGCAATGCCACAGTGCAAGCACGAGGCGCATTGAAGAGCCGTTCGGCGAGCACGGCAGCGAGTTGGCAGTGTAGGACATAGATTAGCGGCTCAACGGGTGAACGGATGCTCCAGATGCGAGAGCCAGGCAGCGCGCCAGCTCGGCACCCCATCTTCGAATTTCGGGCGCGAACCGGTTGCACTGCGTTCTCATGAACTTCCGCAGTTCAGTTTCAAAAAAATGCAGGCACTCCCGCTCGAGCACAGCGACCATGCGAGACACGGAAGCTAAGGGCCCCAGCAATCCTCGATGCACTTCGGAAAATAACCTGCGGGCTAACGGTAACCTCGACCTATCAAGAGGTCTAAGACCGAATTGGTCGCGCGCGGTACTTTTAAGGTATCGTTCTGTGGGTCTCGCGCGGCCACATGCTGTCACCGGCCGGCCATGCCCATGTATCCGTGCCAACTTCACTCTCTCCCGCCGAGGTGATCGCAGTCGGATATCCACCTTAAGCCAGCCTTAAGGTAGCCGTCGTGGGTCTCGCTTGCGGGGAGACGCCATCCTGCCTCCCGTACAACCGAAGGAGGTCCTGGATGCAAGTTCTGACACGTCGCGGCGCTATGATCGCTATCGGGAGTGCGGTCGTTTCCGTGCCTGCCTTGCAAAGCGTAGCCCTTGGACAATACGCCGACGTGTCCAAGGAAATGATCCTCAACGATCCGGCGGCGCCAGTTTCGGGAAATCCGCGGGGCGACCTTACGATCGTCAACTTCACTGATTACAACTGCCCTTACTGCAAAAAGGCGGCGCCCGACCTCGACCGCGTCGTCAAGGAGGACGGCAAGATCCGCCTCGTCTACAAGGATTGGCCCGTCATCAAACCAACGTCGATCGACGGCGCAATCATGGCTCTCGCGGCGAAGTACCAGGGCAAGTACGACATTGCCCATCACGCCCTGATGGCTATTCCCGCGGTCCCCAAGATAGGAATCACGAAAGAAAGAATGCGGGAAGGCCTGCAGACTGCCGGCATCGACATGCCGCGGCTGGACGCGGACGTGCAATCGAAATCCGCGGAGATCGAGACGCTGATCAAACGCAACATGGCACAGGCAGATTCTCTGGGCCTGTCGGGCACGCCGACCTATCTCATCGGTTCGTTCATGGCATCGACCCTCGACTATCAGGGCTTCAAACAGGTCGTCGCCGACGCACGCGCAAAGCAGGCCGCGGCGAAATGAATCCGCCGTCGGGTATCACCTTCCGACATGGATCCGACGAGCACCCCTTAAGCCTGCCTTAAGCTGCCGATCAGACCTCTCCCGCCGTCATCTCATTGAGCGGGAGCGTGCCATTGTCTGCGAGAACTGTCTGGTCTGTCCTTATTGCTGCCTTAATGACCGCACTCGCAGCGGTCTCCGCGATGCCGGCATCTGCCCAGGTGACATCGACGGGAGCCATGCCGCTTCCTGTCGATCAGGCGTTTCAGCTTTCCGCTTCACGGCAGGCCGACGGAAATGTCAGACTCCAGTGGACGATCGCGCCAGGCTACTACCTTTATCGGGACCAATTCGGTGTCAGGCGCGGTGCGGCCGACCTTGCGGTTCGCGAGCTGCTGGGGAATGCGCAGAGCAAGGACGACCCGACATTCGGCCCTTCCACGGTCTTCCACGATCACGTCACCGCCGTGCTTCCCCTCGACGCTTCCGCTCCCGGCCCCCTCGAGGTTCGCTATCAGGGATGCCAGGAAAACGGCATCTGCTATCCGCCAATTGTCCGGCACATCGATGCGGCGACGCTGACTGTCGCCGCCCCTGAAGAGCGAACCCCGACAGCCCTAGCGAATGAATGGACAGCGCCGAGCTCCGCAGCACCGGTGAACGGCATCACCATCGCTGCGGACGATGGTGGCATGATCGGCTCGCTGTTGAAGGACGGCGGCGTCGCGATGGTGCTGGCGAGCTTCCTGCTGTTCGGTGTGTTGCTGGCCTTCACCCCTTGCGTCTTTCCCATGTACCCGATCCTCGCGGGGGCAATCGCCCGTCAGGGTGATTCCGTCACCGCACTCAAAGGCTTCACCCTGTCGCTTGCCTATGTGGTCGCCATGGCCACCGCATTCGGTCTGCTTGGCGTCGTTGCTGCCTGGTCCGGCCAGAACCTGCAGATGGCTCTTCAGTCTCCTCTCGCGATCGGCGCCGTCTCGGTTCTGTTTGTCGTACTGGCCCTGTCCATGTTCGGCCTGTTCGAGCTGCAACTGCCATCGAGCTGGGTCGCTGTGATCGGCCGGCTCGGACAGGGAAATCGCGGTTCGCTGGCCTCGGCCGGACTGCTCGGCTTCACCTCCGCGCTGATCGTTGGCCCGTGCGTCACCGCGCCGCTTGCCGGTGCACTCATCTATATCGCCCAGACCGGCAACGTCGCGCTCGGCGCGGCATCACTTTTCGCACTTGGCCTCGGCAAGGGTATTCCGCTGATCGCCTTCGGCACGCTCGGCCCAAAGGCTTTGCCCAAGGCCGGAGCGTGGATGATTGCGGTGCGGCAGGGCTTCGGCTTCGTGTTCGTGGCGACTGCCATCTGGATGATCTCGCGCCTCATTCCTGGCGAGGCCGGTCTCGCGCTCTGGGCTCTGTTCGCCATCGGTCTGGCGGTCTGGCTCGGGGCGTTCGATTCGCTCAGTGCAGATGCCCCAGGGCGACGCCGAACCGCCAAGGCCGCCGGAATTGCAGCAGCACTCTATGGCGTCATCCTGGCCGTCGGCGCCGCGAGCGGCAGCGGTGATCCCTTTCGGCCTCTCGGCAACCTTCTCGCGCAAGCCGGCGGCGGCGCCGGGCCGATGCAGTCGTCGGCGTCGGCCTTCCGGACCGCCGGTACGGCGGCTGCGTTTCGCACGGCGACCGCAGACCGCAACGGCAAACCCAGCCTTCTCTATGTCACGGCCGATTGGTGCGTCACCTGCGCGGTCATCGATCGCACCGTCCTTCCAGACCCTGCCATCCAATCCATCATGGCGCGCTTCAACCTGATCAAGCTCGACGTCAGCAGCAACACACCCGAACAGCGGCAGATCATGGAAAGCCTTCAGGTTGTCGGCCCGCCAACCATGATCTTTGTCGATGCCAGTGGTCGCGAGACCACGGGCACACGCCTCGTCGGTGACGTGACCAAGGCCAGCCTGCAGGCCTCGGTCGACCGGATGGGCGCGCCCCGATGAACGCGGTCAGTATCGGACCACTGGTCTTTGCCTCTGACCGGTTCGCCGCCGTGCTCGGCATCCTTGCTTTCCTGCTCGTCACCACGATCCTCGCTCGTCGCGTCGAGCCTGCGATCGGCAGATGGTCGACCTGGACACTCGCCGGTGGACTGATCGCGGCCCGCCTCGGCCACGTCGCGCTGCACTGGGAGAGCTTCGCCGGCGAACCGTGGAGGGTGCTCGCAATCTGGCAGGGCGGCTTTCAGCCGGTTGCTGGTCTCATCGGTGTCGTGATCGTCAGCATTTTCTTCATCCGCTCTCTCGTGAGCGGCCTTGCGGCTGCCGGCGCGCTTGGCCTCGGACTGGTCATCTGGATCGGTGTCACGCAGCTTACCCAGGCTACTCTTGGCCAGCCCGCGCCGACCGTCGCGCTTCAGCAAATGGACGGCCCCGCGATGGCGGTGAGCGACGTCGCCGGCAAGCCCGCCGTCATCAATCTTTGGGCAAGTTGGTGCCCGCCCTGCCGGAGGGAGATGCCGCTGCTCGCCGAGGTCGCCGCAAGCCGACACGACGTCACCTTTCTCTTCGTCAACCAGGGCGAGGGATCGGAGAATATCCGCTCTTATCTCTCTTCGCAGAATCTCAAGCTCGATCGCGTGCTGCTCGACCAATCAATGCAGATCCCCCGGCATTACGGGACGATGGGGCTTCCTGTCACACTCTTCCTGAGAGCCGACGGAACACTCGCCGCCATGCACATCGGCGAAATCTCGCGCGAAGCCCTCAACGCCAATATCGAAAAACTGGCGGGTCCGACATGACGCGGGCACCGCCCGCGCGAAGCGCGGTCTTCCCGCTTTCCTTCACCGCGAATCTGAACCATCCGCTCTGCTCAACCGGCAGCGCGGACTAACGCCGCATGAGCTTTCGATGACATCTACGAACAAAAACAGCCTGGCTTCCACGTTTCTGATCAGCCTCGCTCTTGCCGGCTGCACCACCACCACGATGCCGTCTACCGCCGTTACCCGGCCTCTCGAGCAGCCGCAGGCGGCAAGCGCGAGCTACACGGCAGAAACGGACGAGAAGTTTCCCGTTCCAGAGATCGACGCCTCAGAGATCAATCCCAGAAACCTGCGCAAACAGGTGAATTATCGCACGCCCTATCCGCCGGGCACGATCGTCGTCGATACGAAGAACCGCTTCGTCTACCTCGTACAGGAGGGCGGGAAGGCGATCAGGTATGGCGTCGGGGTTGGTCGTGAAGGGCTCGAATTCACCGGCACCGCCAATATCGCCTGGAAACAGGCGTGGCCTCGGTGGACACCGACACCGGACATGATCAGGCGGGACCCGCAGAGATACGCGCGCTGGGCCGATGGAATGGAGGGCGGGCCGCAGAATCCCCTGGGTGCGCGGGCGCTCTATCTGTTCAAAAATGGCAAGGACACGCTGTTCCGCATCCACGGCACCAATGAGCCGCAGAGCATTGGTCACGCCGTCTCGTCGGGCTGCATTCGAATGATGAACCAGGACGTCATCGATCTTTATCGCCGCGTGCCGCCTGGCACCAAGGTGGTCGTGTTGTAACCACGAGAAGTCAATGCAGGAAACCGCGTGCTCCCGCGCGGCTGATCAAGCACATATTGCCACGTTCATATCCTCGCAATGCTGTACTATGGCGAGGGCCGAAGTAATTCGCATGCAACGTAGTAGGCGCTGGTCGCGACGAACGGCGTCTCTTTCATGCCAATGGACTATCCAACCGCGAGATGCGACATGGTTGGATCCGGGATAACGACAATCGGGCTGCCATCGGCGACCTCCTCATAGAGGTGGATGACGTCCTGATTGAGCAGCCGTATGCAGCCCGACGAGACGGCCTTGCCGATCGAGAAGGCCTCCGGCGTACCGTGCAATCGATAGAGCGTGTCGCGCCCGCCTTCATGGATATAGAGCGCGCGTGAGCCCAGCGGGTTGTTCAGTCCCGGGGCCATTCCGCCATTCGCGATGCTGTATGGTTCCAACTCGGGTTGACGCGCCACCATGCTGTCCGGCGGCGTCCAACGCGGCCATTTGCGCTTGTAGGCGACTATCGCCCGTCCCGACCAGGCGAAACCTTCGCGGCCGACGCCGATGCCATAACGCGTCGCACGGCCCTGCGGCTTCACGTGGTAGAGATACTTTGCAGGCGTATGGACGATCAGCGTTCCCGGTTTCTCGTCGGTGGGATAATTGACTTCCGTTCGCCAGAAGCGCTGGTCGACCTGGGAGATATTCACTGCTGGAACTGGGAACTGCTCGTCCGGCATGGCGGCGTACATCAGCGGAACCACGGGCTGCGGTTCAGCCGCCAGGACGGCCGTCCCCATCCGGACAGGCCGCTGCGTCGAAACACAGCCCGCTAGTGTAAAGGCGCTCGCGCCGAATAGAAACGCACGCCTGGCGAGCGGCTTGGGAAACGTCGTTCTATACAATTGTCTCTCTGCCTTCTGATTGACTTCGGTTCAGAAGGCCGAAAATTCATTCCCACCTTAAGCCTGGCTTAAAGGCCAAATCTCGCCGTTGCGGCCAGGCAACAGAACGCCCCGCTCATCCCTTCCGATGAAGGTGGTGATCCCAGCTGCCGCTTCACGCCGATATCCCGAACATCGACGTTGTTTGGCTCGACATTCCGGATCCGCTTGCGCCTATGGGCGGCAAGGACGTCGGCGAAATCGGTATCACCGGCGTTGCGGCGGCTATCGCCAATGCAGTCTTCAACGCGACTGGAAAGCGGGTCCGCGAGCTGCCGATCACGCCCGATAGGGGGCTTGCGGCCGAGATCGAGCGCGAGGTCCGAGCCTGAATACGTGACGAAGGTCCTGTTCGCGGCGCGGACGATAGATTTATCCGCTTCCAATCGCCACTACGCACGCGATCATGGCGCGACTGTTTGGCACCGACATCATCGCTGGCTTGCATCTTTAGCTAAGCCGAGACTTCCCCGGGGCCAGAAAGGCCGACGCAAAGTCATTGAAGGAAAATTTGGTGCGGGTGGTCGGAATCGAACCGACACTCCTTTCGGAACCGGATTTTGAATCCGGCGCGTCTACCAGTTCCACCACACCCGCACATTTGCCGCCGATTCTAGCCGACGCTCTCTGCACCTATACTGCACCTAGAGCGAAAACCAAAGATCGTCAGCCCTTTTTCCTTCCTTCATAAACCCCTGAAATCACGCCGTTTTCAACTCGTCGTGTTTTCCTGTGGATTGGTAGACAAACCACTTTTTGAGTCGAGCGCGTCTACCAATTCCGCCAATGGGGCAACGGGGTACTGACGAGGCGGCTGTCTAGCATGTGATCGGCTGATGGCGCAAGCCGGGGGCGGCAGATATTGCGAGTGTTTCCGCAGGGTTGCGGTTTGGCCCATGGCGTGGATCGGACGCCATGGGCTTTTTGACGCGAAGAGCTTAGTGCGCCATCGCCGGCCCCTTGGTCGCGGAGCCGGATTTCTGCAGCGTGAGCGCCAGGATCGCGGCGAGCAGGCAGAAGGCGCCGGCGACGAAGAAGGCGGGCAGGTAGGTGTTGAGTTCCGTGCGGGTGAGGCCGGCGCCATAGGCGGCGGTGGCAGCACCCAGCTGGTGGCCGGCAAAGACCCAGCCGAAGACCAGGCCGGCCTTTTCGCGGCCGAAGCGATCGGCGGCGATCTTGACCGTCGGCGGCACGGTGGCGATCCAGTCGAGGCCGTAGAAGACGGCGAAGATCGACAGGCCGTAGAAGGTGAAATCGCTGAAGGGCAGGTAGACCAGCGAAAGGCCGCGCAGGCCGTAATACCAGAAGAGCAGCCAGCGATTGTCGAAGCGGTCGGAAAGCCAGCCGGAGCCGATCGTGCCGAAGAAATCGAAGATGCCCATGACGGCGAGCACGCTGGCGGCTGCGACAGGCACGATGCCGAAATCGCCGCAAAGCGTGACGAAGTGCGTCTGGATGAGGCCGTTGGTCGACAGGCCGCAGATGAAGAAGGTGGCAAACAGGATCCAGAAGGTCGAGGTCGTGGATACCTCGCGCAGGATCGCGATCGGCGAGGCGAGCGCGGCCTTCAGGTTCTTGGTGGCGGCCGGCGGCGGAGTGATGTGGATCTCGCCGACCAGTGGCAGATTGACGTCCGAGGGACGGTCGCGCATCAGGAGCAGTACGACGAAGGCGGCAACGACGATCATGCCGCAGACGAAGATGACGGTCGAGCGCCAGCCATAGCGGGTCGTCAGCTCCGCCATCAGCGGCAGGAAGACGAGCTGGCCGGTCGCGGAGCTGGCGGACAGCATGCCGATGACAAGGCCGCGATGCTTGGTGAACCAGCGCGTCGAAACGGTCGCCGCCAGCACCATGGCGGTGAGGCCGGTGCCGAAGCCGACGATGATGCCCCAGCACAAAAGCAGCTGCCAGACCTTGGTCATGAAGAGGGAGCCGATGAAGCCGACGCCAATGGTGCCGAGCGCAAAGACGATGACCTTGCGCACGCCGAAATGGTTCATGAAGGCGGCGGCAAACGGCCCCATCAGGCCGAACAGGATCAGGCGCACGGCAAGTGCCGAAGAGATGGAGGAGGTGCTCCAGCCGAATTCATCCTCCAGCGGCTTGATGAGCACGCCGGGCGCGCCCATGGCGCCGGCCGTGACCAGCATGGTGAGGAAGGTGGCGCCGACGACGACCCACCCGTAATGGATGTTGCGGCGGGCAAGCGTCGTAGCAAGAGCAGTGGAAACCATGAGCTGCGTTCCGATAGGGTTGCGTGTCTTCACGTTCGGACCGTGTGGCTTGCAAAGACGCTCGATCGCGGACGGGATGTGGGCTCCGCTTCTAGCGCTCCGCCGCTCTTCCGGCTTGAACGTTTGTGTAAAGGTATTTAGATGATTGCTATCATATTTGTTGCGTATTGATGATGGTCATCATATAAATTGTCAATACAGATTTATTGAAGCTCTTATGGAGTTTTTTGATGAGAGTGAGCCGCGAAAAATTCGCCGAGAATCGCGAGAAGATCCTTGCGGTCGCAGGAGAGCTCTTCCGCGAGAAAGGTTTCGACGGCATCGGCGTCGCCGATATCATGAAGGCGGCCGGGCTGACGCATGGCGGCTTCTACGGTCACTTCGATTCGAAGGACGAACTTGCCTGCGAGGCGAGCAAGGCACTGGTGGCGCGCTCGCTGGAGCGCTGGAAGCATGTGGCGTCAAGCTCGCCCGATCAGCCGCTGGAAGCTCTGCTTGCCCATTATCTCTCGCATCGCAATGTTGTGGAGCATGCGACCGGTTGCGTCTTCGCGGCGCTGACGCAGGAAGTCAGCCGCCACGGACCGGAGATGCAGTCCACCTTCACCGGCGGCCTGATGGGGCTGGTCGAGGTGCTTGAGGAGATCGTTCCCGGCGACACGTCGGAGGACCGCCGGCGCAGGGCTTTTGCCAGCCTCTCGGCCATGGTCGGGGCTGTCATCCTGGCGCGAGCGATGGACAATGCCGAACTGTCACAGGAATTCCTGTCTGCGACCCGACAGGAGCTTTCGCCCCGACCGGAAAGTGACGAAGCCTAGCTCCAAGCGGGCAGCGCGGCCGGGTATTCGCCCGACCGCTCCGTTCCCGTCGCTTAAGCCGTGGCCTCTCAATCGCGGAAGGCGAGCAGTCCGTTCGCCTCGACGATTTCCCTGAACTTGCCGTCGGGTGCAACCGCCAGCAGCTCGGCGCGCAGAGCCGCTTCGAAATCGGCTGCCCTATCCCCCAGCGCCTGCGGCGAGGTCGACGACATCGAGAAGATGCGACCGACGATCTCCTCGATATCCCTTTCATATTCCGAGACGATGCCGATCCGTTCCAGGTTGCGGAAGGGAGAGGCAAGCAGCATGGCCTCGTGCGGTGCCCATTCCTTGCTCCTGCGCATCTGCCGTTCCGCGCTGCGCTCGGGCGAATAGGTTTCCATCAGCGGCTCCAGAATGCCGCGCCAATTCGGCTCGGCCAGAACGCCTTTATCGTGGAAGAGGACGACGGCGCCGCCAGGCTCGATCAGTCTATCAAGCGCTTCGAGCGTTGCCGGCCTGTCCATCCAGTGGAAGGAGCGACCCATGATGCAGAGGTGCAGCTTGCCGAGATCAGGTCCGAGATCGTAGGAGGAGCCCTGGCGAATATTGATGCTGACACCTGCCGCTTTCGCACCGGCCTCGACCTCGGCAAGCATTTCTGGCTCCGGGTCCATGGCGGTGACGGCCGCACCTTGCAGCCGCGCGAAGGCGATGCCGAGCTGGCCGGGGCCGCAGCCGAGATCAAGCACATGAACGCCTGATTTCAAACCGCTGCGTTCGGCCACACGGGCAATCAGCCTGTCCGGGTAGGGGATGCGATAGCGCAGGTAATAGGCCGCGGTCGATTGAAAGCGCCGCGCTTCGAAGGGAACTGTGATCATGGAGTGTCATCCTCGAGAGTAAGGAACCATGACCTGTTAAGCCTCAACTGTGACCGGTTCGTGAAGTCACTTTTGCGCGATTTGCGGCTCTGCCATTCACCTACAACGGGCTATGGAATTCGGTAACTCCCTCTTCCCGCAAGCGGGGAGAGGGCTGGGGTGAGGGGCCAGGCAGGCAAGCGCAGCGTCATCAGCCTTGCCTGACCAGCCCGAAAATCCTCGGTCACTTGAACCCGGCAATCCCATGCGGGACATAGGGGCTCTCCAGCGCCGTGATTTCCTCTGGTGTCAGCTTGACCTCCAGCGATGCGACGGCGTCGGCGATGTGGCCGGGCTTGGAGGCGCCGACGATCGGCGCGGTGACGGCGCTCTTCTGCAGAATCCAGGCGGTCGCCACCTGCGCACGCGCAATGCCGCGCTTCTTGGCGATGGCGCCGACGGCATCGACGATCTTGCGGTCGGCCTCAAGCGCTTGGGTATAGAGGGTCTTGCCGAATTCGTCGGACTGCGAACGGGCCGTGGTCTCGTCCCAGTCGCGGGTCAGGCGACCGCGGGCGAGCGGGCTCCACGGGATGACGGCGATCTTCTGATCCTCGCAGAAAGGCAGCATCTCGCGCTCTTCTTCGCGGTAGAGCAGGTTCAGGTGATCCTGCATGCTGACGAATTCGGTCCAGACATTGAGGCGGGAGGTGTAGATCGCCTTGGCGAATTGCCAGGCGTACATGGAAGAGGCGCCGATATAGCGGGCCTTGCCGGCCTTGACGACATCATGCAGCGCTTCCAGCGTCTCCTCGATCGGCGTCGTATAGTCCCAGCGATGGATCTGGTAGAGATCGACATAGTCGGTGCCGAGGCGGCGCAGGCTGTTGTCGATCTCGTCGAAGATCGCCTTGCGCGAGAGGCCGGCGCCGTTCGGGCCGGGGCGCATGCGGTTGAAGACCTTGGTGGCGAGCACGATATCGTCGCGGCGGGCGAAATCCTTGATGGCGCGGCCGACGATTTCCTCCGATGAGCCGTTGGAATAGGTGTTGGCGGTATCGAGGAAATTGATGCCGGCCTCGATCGCCTGCCGCAGCAGCGGGCGGGCGCCCTCTTCGTTGACAGACCAGGCGTGCGTGCCCCTGTTGGGATCACCATAGGTCATGCAGCCCAGGCAGATGCGTGAGACTTCAAGACCGGTCCTGCCGAGCTTTACGTATTCCATCGAGATTCTCCGTCCATTCGATTATTCGGCACAAGGAGGCCCGCCGCCGGAAGAGCAGTGAGATGGGTGCGTCGCGAAAAGCAGATCGGCGAGCAAGGTTGCAGCCGGTCGACGCATCAATTCGGGTAGAGCTTCGAAGTATTCTTCAATAAATAAGGCAATTTGCGCGCGGGGGAAGACGGCAATTTCAAATGTTTCCTTGAACCTCAAGGGCGACAGGTGTTAGCTGCACCGCACCATTTTTGGAATTCTGCATGAAATTGCCCCCGCATGATACTTATGAAGCCCTCTATCGCGACTTTCGCTGGGAGATTCCGGCGAAATTCAACATGGGACATGCTGTCTGCGATGCCTGGGCCGAGCGCGAGCCGGATCGGATCTGCCTCCAGCATTTCAATCCTGACGGCAATCACTTTTTCATGACCTATGGCGAGTTGCGGGATCGTTCCGCCTCCTTCGCCAATGCGCTCGTTGCGCTTGGGGTGCGGGCTGGAGATCGCGTGGCGCTGCTCCTGCCACAAAGTTTTGAAACCGTCGTGGCGCATGTGGCGATCTACAAGATGGGGGCGATCGCCCTGCCGCTGGCATTGCTTTTCGGTGCCGAGGCTTTGGAATATCGGCTGAAGGCTTCAGGTGCATCGGCAATCGTGACGAATCGCTTCGGCCTGGAGCGCCTGCATCCGATCCGGGACCAGTTGCCCGAGCTGGCGCAGGTGATCAGCATCGATGGCGCGGAAGACGGGGTTGCCGGCTTTGCCGATCTCATAGCGAGATACCCGTCACTGTTCGAAGTAGCCGATACCGGTCCGGACGATCCGGCCCTGATGATCTTCACGTCGGGCACGACCGGGCCGCCGAAGGGGGCGCTGCATGGTCATCGCGTCCTGCCGGGGCATATTCCGGGCATGCAGTTCGCCCATGAGGGCTTTCCGAAGGCCGGCGACCGGCTCTGGACGCCATCGGACTGGGCCTGGGCCGGCGGCCTGTTGAATGCGCTTCTACCGAGCCTGATGCTTGGCGTTCCCGTCGTCTCTTCTCCCGCGCAGAAATTCGATCCGCACATGGCTTTCCGCATTATGGCCGAGATGGGGGTGCGCAATGCCTTCATCCCGCCGACGGCGCTGCGATTGCTGAAGGCCGTGGACAATCCGCGCGCCCAATACGATCTCAAGCTGCGCACCATCGGTTCGGCCGGCGAGGCGCTCGGCCGCGAAACCTTCGAATGGGCGCGCTCGGCGCTCGGCGTCAGCGTCAACGAGTTCTTCGGCCAGACGGAGTGCAATTTCGTTCTTTCCTCCAGCGAGGCCTTCGGCGTCAGCCATGGCGGGGCGACCGGCAAGGCAGCACCCGGCCATCGTGTCGCCATCGTCGATGCCGAGGGCGTCGAAGTTCCGATCGGGGAGAGCGGGCAGATCGCGATCAAGCGGCCCGATCCGGTGATGTTTCTCGGCTACTGGCAAAACGAGAAGGCGACGGAAGCCAAATTCGCCAATGACTGGCTGCTGACCGGGGATATCGGCCGGCAGGATGCCGATGGCTATATTTCCTTCGTCGGCCGCGACGACGATGTCATCACCTCGTCCGGCTATCGCATCGGCCCAAGCGAAATCGAGGATTGCCTTGGCGGCCATCCCGCCGTGCAGTTGGCCGCAGCAGTGGGGAAACCGGATTCGGTGCGGACGGAAATCGTCAAGGCCTATGTCGTGCTCGTGCCCGGCCGTGAGCCGAGCGAGGCGCTTGCGGCGGAAATCCGCGAATGGGTGAAGACCCGGCTTTCCATGCACGAATACCCGCGCGAGATCGAATTCGTCGACGCCCTGCCGCTGACCACCTCGGGCAAGGTGATCCGCCGCCTGCTGCGCGAGCGGGCCATCGCCGAAGATAGAGCATTTCCATCCTAAACGAAGTCACGAAAATGCTCTATCTCTTTGTTTTCACGCAATTCCGGACGCAGAACCGCTGCGCACCTCTGCTGGATTTGCTTTAGCGCTTCGTGAGCGACAGGATCTTTTCACGCAGCAGCTTCGCCATGTTGCGGGTGCTGCGATACATGTGCAGCTGCGTGGTCACCTGACGCACGTCGCGGTCGCCGTTCGGCGTCAGGCCGATGATGAGCGTGCCCATATCCTCGCGCTCATGCCAGAAGCGGCTCATGATCGGATGATCCGGCACCGCGCATGAATCGGAGCGGACGACGTTGGCGTCGTCGAGATGCCACTCCGTCAATTCGCCCATCAGCAGCTTGCCCGGCGAATAGCGGGCATAGGCCTCGTCATAGGCGGTCTTCCACGTATAGGCTTCGCCGCCCATGATCAGCACGATCATCGAGGCGATGGCCTTGCCGTTGATATCGATGGAATGGATGCGCACGGCGTCGATGGCCGCAAGGTTGGAAATCGCCTCGCGGGCGAAGGCGGCATGGTGACGGTCGCCGAGCGCTTCTTGCCCTTCCAGCCGCTTGCTTCAAGCGCCAGGAATTCTTCCATGCGCATATGAATGTCGCGAGGCTGACGCGCGACGCTGTAGGTGACTTCGCCCTGGCTTTCCAGCAGGCGCCATTGCCGGCGCATTTCGCGCAAATGGCTGTTGGAGATCGTCCGCTTCAGATAGGCGAGCGCATCATCATTGCTCTGAAGCATCGGACGCTGGAACGGGTTGGCGACGGCGATCGGCAGGTTCCGGCCGATGGCGATGACCTTGGCCATCTGAACGAAGCGTCCGTTGAGGCGCACGTCCGGCAGCACGAGCGTCGTCGGCAGGCGCAGCTCCGGCCGAGAAAGGGCGTCGAAGAGGTTGTCGAGCGTTTCGCCGGCATCCTCGGCGTCGAGCAGGGGCGTACCGAGCGGGCCGAAGGAATTCGACCAGACGCGGATGATCGAGGGACCAATTGCGAAGCCCGGCTTGTCGACGGTGAAGGGCATCAACAGGCGGATACGGCTGCGCGTGCTGCTGATGTCGCGCATCAGCGCCAGACGCACCTGCCGATCTTCGAGGCGAGGCATGGCGGGCGCCAGGAAGCGGCCGGAGAAGAAGACGTTCGGCTCCATGGCGCGATTGGACAAGAAGTCCAGCTCGTCCTGCAGCTCGTAGCCGAGCTTGCCGGGATAGAGGCAGAATTCGCGGCCGGCGCGACCGACCTCGACCCTTGCTTCGGCTTTGGGCGTTTCGAAGTGCAGCGCCGCGAGCGTATGGGTCAGGGCGTTCACCTGGCTGTCGGTGGTTTCGGTGTAGGGGGGACGTGCCATGATCAGAGAGCCCTCGTTACCGATGGCGCCGTCGGGCGGCGCATAAGGGCGAATAGGGTAATGCCGAGCGAGCGGCGGACGGCGATGTGCAGGAGCAGAGCCTCGATCATCATGGCGGTCGCGCCGGCAATGGCTGCCCCTTCGATGCCGAGATGCGGAATGAGGACGATGTTCAGGCCGACATTGGCGACGAGGGCCGCAGCATAGAGATAAACGCAGAGCATCTGTTTGTCGGCCATGGTCAGGAGCACTTCGGCGGGGCCGACCAGCGCTCTTGCGAGAATGCCGGCAAGCAGGATCGCCATTACGATCTGGCCTTCAGTGAAGGCGGCGCCGAAGAGCGAGAGCAGGAGTTGCCCGGCCGCCAGCACCAGGAGGCCGACGGCAAGCGCCGGAAAGAAGGACCAGCGCGTTGCTTCGGTTGCAAAGGCCGCGAGCTTACTGCGATCGCCTTCGGCGAGGATGGCGGCAAAGCGCGGCCCGATCGCTGCCCTCACGGCGAAGGAAACGAAGAGCACCAAGGCCATCGTCTTGGCGGCGGCGAAATAGACGGCGACCTCATCGGGATCAAGGAAAAGGCCGACGACGATGACGTCCGAGTTGGTGAGCAGGTAACCGACGCCTTCCACCAGGAAGATCGGCAGGGCGACAGCCGTCCAGGCGCTGAATTCCATGGCCTTCGGGCCGCTTGGATAATGGCGGCGCAGGCGGAGCGTCACCGCGAGATATTGCAGCAGGACACTGGTGAAGGCGCCGGCGAGCGCCGCGGCCATGGCGGTGACGGCATCACGTGGCGCGCCAGCGAAGATCGCAGCCACCATGAAGAGCAGTATCAACGTCGGGCGGATGAGGAAGGTCGGGCTCAAGGCCATGATCGGCCAGTGCTTGGCACGAGCCGTCCCGTCGAGAACGTCGCCAAGGGCGATCATCGGCACGGCAATCAGGCCGAGGAAAATCGGCACGACATAATAGTGCTCGACCATGCCGCGCAATGCGAAAAGCAGCAGCGCCCCGATCAGCGCCAGCGTGCCCGAGACGGCAACCACGAACAGGCGCGCGGTGGCGTTCAAGCCGCGAATGGCATCATGATTGCCGCTGGCGTCGTACTGCGGCAGAAAGCGGATGATGGCGGTCGGGAAGCCAAGGCAGGCGAGATTGCCGAACAGGATCATCAGCACCCAGACGAAGACGAAGACGCCGTATTCGAACCGGCCCATCAGGCGGGCGAGGATGATCTGCGAGAGAAAGGCGAGAGCAGCGCCTGCGACACGGATCGTGAAGGCCGTAAGTGCCATGCGCTGCGAGGCGGCTTTTTCATCCTGACCGGTAAGAAGGGTGGCGACCTTGCGCAGATACGGCGATAGAGCGGCCCGCAATGCGGACGGCAACATTCTTTCCGCTGTTTGAAAGACCGCCATGATCGATACGCAATACTTTTAAGTATGATCCCAAACTCACGATAGTCTTGGCAGAGGAGAGTTAAGAATCGGTTCTTTCAATACATAAAAGTCACATTTGAGATGCGGCAGGTTGTCTATCGACTTGGGTATAAGCAACCGTTGGGTGCGATAAGTCGATGGCTGCTCCAGGGACGAAATCGGCGCAGGAAACGGGTGGCGGGGCCTGCAGCCACGATGCAGATTAGGTGAACTGCCGGAGGAGGGTTCCATGCTCACGCTTTACGACTATTTGCCGTCGCAGAACGGCTGGAAGGCCCGGGTTCTGTTCGGGTTGCTTGATATTCCCTACCAGACCCGCCTGGTGTCGATCTTCGAAGGCGAGGGGCGCACGGATGCCTTCCTCGAGCTCAATCCGGCAGGCGGCATCCCCGTGCTCGAGCTTGAGGATGGGCGAACGATCGCTGAATCCAACGCGATCCTCACCTATATCGCTGAAGGCACGCGGTTCCTTCCGGGAGATCGCTATCTGCACGCCAAGGTCATGCAATGGCTCTTCTTCGAGCAGTATCATGTCGAGCCGGTTATCGGCACGCTGCGCTTCTGGACGCTGACGGGGCGGCTTGAGCTCAATGCCGCCATGACCGAAGCCAAGCGCACGGCCGGACTTCGAGCGCTTGCCGCGATGGAGCGTGGGCTGAAGGACATGCCGTTTCTGGTCGGCGGGGAGTTTTCGATCGCGGATATAGCCGTTTACGCCTATGCCCACAGAGCGGCGGATTGCGGCTTTGCGCTTGCCGATTACCCGGCGCTCACCGCCTGGTTCGATCGGGCGCTCGATATCATCGGGCCGGGCCATCCGATCCATCTCTACAGCGAAGATCCGCATACCGCCGTTTGAGCGTGTCCGGAGTTTGCATGTTTGCCCGCGGCAGGCACCATTCCAGGATTTTCCATAAAAAATGCCGCCCGAGGGCGGCATTCTGTTCAGTGCGATCGGTTGCTAGGCTTAGACGACTTCGCTGCTTTCGAAGGCGCCGTGGCAGTGCTTGTACTTCTTGCCGGAGCCGCAGGGGCAGGCCTCATTGCGGCCGATGCGGCCCCAGGTAGCCGGGTTGCGCGGGTCGCGATTCTCGGGCGATACGAAGCTTTCGTTCGCGATCGCGAGCGGCGCAAATTCGTCTTCGCCCGTTGTTGCGTCGATATGGCGAGCCTGCATCGGCGGCGTTTCCGGCTCGGCCGGCTGCTGCACGAGTTCGACACGCGAAAGCTGGGCTGTCACGGCCTGGCGAAGATTGTTCAGCAGCGACTGGAACAGCTCGAAAGCCTCGGCCTTGTATTCCTGCAGCGGATCGCGCTGCGCGTAGCCGCGGAAGCCGATAACCGAGCGCAGGTGGTCGAGGTTGACGATGTGCTCGCGCCAAAGATTGTCCAGCGTCTGCAGGACGATAGAGCGCTCGACATAGGTCATGATCTCGGGGCCGAAGCGCTCGGCCTTCTCGGCTGCGGCCTTTTCGGCCGCTTCCATCAGGCGGGCGCGGATGTCGTCTTCAGCGATGCCTTCTTCCTTGACCCAGTCATGCACGGGCATGTCGAGATCGAAGAAGTTGGCGACACCGGTCTTCAGGCCATCGGCATCCCATTGCTCGGCATAGGCCCGCTCGGGAATATGTCTGGCGACGAGGTCTTCGATGACGTCGTGGCGCATGTCGCCGACGAATTCGGAAAGGTCCTTCGATTCCATCAGCTCGACGCGCTGGTCGAAAATGACCTTGCGCTGATCGTTCAGCACGTCGTCATATTTCAGAACGTTCTTGCGGATGTCGAAGTTGCGAGCCTCGACCTTCTTCTGGGCGCGCTCGACTGCCTTGTTGATCCAGGGATGGACGATGGCTTCGCCCTCCTTGAGACCCAGCTTCTGCAGCATGCCGTCCATGCGGTCGGAGCCGAAGATGCGCATCAGGTCGTCCTGGAGCGACAGGTAGAATTTAGAGCGGCCCGGGTCGCCCTGGCGGCCGGAACGGCCACGCAGCTGGTTATCGATACGGCGGCTTTCATGGCGCTCGGAGGCGATGACGTAGAGACCGCCGGCCGCGATCGATTGCTGCTTGAGTTCCTTGATCTCCTCGGCGATGCGGGCAATGGCCGCGTCGCGCTCCGGACCGGGCTCCATTTCGTGCAGGTCACGCTCGACCCGCATTTCCAGATTGCCGCCGAGCTGGATGTCGGTGCCGCGGCCGGCCATGTTGGTGGCGATCGTTACCGCGCCGGGCACGCCGGCCTGAGCGACGATATAGGCTTCCTGTTCATGGTAACGGGCGTTCAGAACCTGGAAATTGGTGAAGCCCCGCTTGCGCATGAGATCGGCGAGAAGTTCCGACTTCTCGATCGACGTCGTGCCGACCAGCACAGGCTGGCCGCGCTTGTGCGCGTCGAGGATCTCGCTGATGATGGCGTTATACTTCTCGGCATGCGTACGATAGACCTCGTCGTCCTCGTCGACACGCTGGATCGGCAGGTTGGTCGGCACCTCGATCACGTCGAGGCCGTAGATGTTGCCGAATTCCTCCGCTTCCGTCGAAGCCGTACCGGTCATGCCGGCCAGCTTCTCGTACATGCGGAAATAGTTCTGGAAGGTGATCTGCGCCAGCGTCTGGTTTTCCGGCTGGATCTGTACCCGTTCCTTGGCTTCCAGCGCCTGGTGCTGACCATCCGAATAGCGGCGGCCCGGCATCATGCGGCCGGTGAATTCGTCGATGATGACGACTTCGTCGTTGCGGACGATATAGTCCTTGTCGCGCTGGAAGAGCTTGTGGGCCTTCAGCGCGTTGTTGATGTGATGAACAATCGCGACGTTTTCGACGTCGTAGAGCGATTCACCCTTCAACAATCCGGCTTCGTTCAGCATGTTTTCCAGCTTCTCGGTGCCTTCTTCGGAGAAGTTGGCCGAGCGCTGCTTTTCATCGATTTCGTAGTCTTCCTTCGCCAGTCGGGGAATGAAGGCGTCGATGGTGATGTAGAGATCGGAGCGGTCGTCGAGCGGACCGGAGATGATCAGCGGCGTGCGGGCTTCGTCGACCAGGATCGAGTCCACTTCGTCGACGATCGCGAAGCTATGGCCGCGCTGAACCATCTGGGCGCGCTCGTACTTCATATTGTCGCGCAGATAGTCGAAGCCGAGCTCGTTGTTGGTGGCGTAGGTGATGTCGCAGGCATAAGCGTCATGCCGCTGCTCATCCGACAGGCCGTGGACGATGACGCCCGTCGTCAAACCGAGGAAGCTGTACAGGCGGCCCATGGTGCCGCTGTCGCGCTGCGCCAGGTAATCGTTGACGGTGACGACATGCACGCCCTTGCCGGCGAGCGCGTTGAGGTAGACCGGCAACGTCGCGACGAGGGTCTTACCTTCACCGGTCTTCATTTCGGCGATGGCGTTGGAATGAAGGATCATGCCGCCGATGAGCTGCACGTCAAAAGGTCGCATGCCGAGAACGCGCCGCGAGGCTTCGCGGGCGACGGCGAAGGCCGGTACAAGGAGATCGTCGAGCGTCTTGCCATCCGCGAGCTGCTGGCGGAACTCAACCGTCTTGGCGGCCAGAGCTTCATCGGACAGCGCGCGCATCTGCTGCTCGAGCGCATTGATTGCGGCTACTTGCGGCTGGAACGATTTGACCCGGCGGTCGTTGGACGAGCCGAACAACTTGCGGGCAATTCCACCTAGGCTGACCATGTGACTGGTCCTTTCTGAGATTTCATCCTGCCGTTTCCTGCTTTATCCAATCCCAAAAAAACGGGAGTATAGCACAAAACGGCCGGAAACTGTTCTGGACGCGAGGTTGCGTGACAGATAAGAGGGGGGTCGATTGATGTCAACGGGATTTGGCCGATACAGAAAGGCCACATTCTCCTGCTGAAGGCTTTTTCACGCCGGATTCACGTCTTCGAGCCGGTCGAGACCACCGAAGGGTTATTTTATGTTGAAGTACAACAAACTTGCTGCTGCGGTTGCTTTCGCAACAATCGTTACCTTCCAGGCTCCGGTCTTCGCGGCCGATGCCAAGGACCCCGTAGTCGCCAAGGTCGGCGATGTCGAAATCCATCAGTCCGAACTCGATCTGGCAATTGCCAATCTCGATCCGCAACTCGGCCAGCTTCCGGACGACCAGAAGAAGGTCGCAGCGCTTTCCGCTTCGATCGACGTTAAGCTGCTGTCGCAGAAGGCTGCTGCCGAGAAGCTCGACCAGACGCCGGACTTCCAGGCCCACATGGCCTATCTGCGTGACCGCGAGCTGCACAATGCCTACTTCAAGGCTCACGTCGCCGACTCCATCAAGGATGATGAAGTCAAGGCTCGCTACGACAAGGAAGTCGCAGCACTGCCGAAGCAGGAAGAAGTTCATGCTCGCCACATCCTCGTAAAGACCGAGGATGAAGCCAAGGCGATCATCAAGGAACTCGACGCCGGCAAGGATTTCGCCGAACTCGCCAAGGAAAAGTCCACCGACCCGAACAAGGCTGACGGCGGCGATCTCGGCTATTTCGGCCATGGCCGTATGGTCAAGGAATTCGAAGACGCAGCTTTCGCTCTTCCTGTGGGAACCTACACGAAGACCCCGGTCAAGACCGATTTCGGCTGGCACGTCATCAAGGTCGAAGACAAGCGCAACGCACCTCCTCCGCCGTTCGACCAGGTCAAGGATCAGGTTCGTCAGCTCGTCATGCGCGACAAGTATCTTGAACTCCTGAACAAGGCCAAGACGGACACCAAGGTCGTCATCAACGATCCGGCGCTCAGCAAGGCCTATGACGATGCACAGAAGCAGCAGGACGCGGCACCGGCCGATGACGCCGTTGCTCCTGCCGATGGTGCGACAGCGCCCGACGCGCAGCCGCAGCAGTAATTGAAAGCAGTCAAGCAAATCAGGGCCCGGGTTTTCCGGGCCCTTTACTGGAGCCGGATGATTTTAGGTCGACACGACCTAAAATCTGAATCCGCTCCAGAATTAGAAGCAGAGCATGATGTGATCCGAAAACCGCCTACACTTTTCGGCACCATGCGCGTCTAGGTGGGTCTCATGTCCGGTTCCGTTTCTCCGCTCGCTCCCAAAACCTTTACTGCCATGCCCGCCCTTCGCGGCGTGCGCATGACCACGGCGTCCGCCGGCATCAAGTACAAGAACCGCACCGACGTCCTGTTGATGGTTTTCGACAAGCCCGCAGCTGTGGCCGGCGTGTTCACCCGTTCGAAGTGCCCCTCGGCTCCCGTGGATTTCTGCCGGCAGAATCTGGCGCATGGCAGCGCCCGCGCCGTCGTCGTCAATTCCGGTAATGCCAATGCCTTCACCGGTCTGAAGGGCCGGCAGGCGACGGAACTCACCGCCAAGTCCGCCGCTGCCGCTGTCGGTTGCGGTGAAAACGAGGTTTATCTCGCCTCCACCGGTGTCATCGGCGAGCCGCTCGACGCCACCAAGTTTGCCGGCGTGCTCGACACGATGGCCAAGGATGCGGTCAGCGATTTCTGGTTCGAGGCCGCCAAGGCCATCATGACTACGGATACCTATCCGAAGGTCGCGACCCGTACCGCCGAGATCGGTGGCGTCAAGGTGACCATCAACGGTATCGCCAAGGGTGCCGGCATGATCGCGCCCGACATGGCGACGATGCTTTCCTTCGTCGTCACGGATGCCGATATCTCATCTGCAGCGCTGCAGTCGCTTCTGTCCGACGGCGTCGGCCCGAGCTTCAATTCCATGACCGTCGACAGCGATACCTCGACCTCGGACACGCTGATGCTGTTTGCCACGGGCGCCGCCGCGGCTGATGGGCAGGCGCATATCGACCGCGCCGACGATCCGAAGCTGGCCGGCTTCCGCGCAGCACTCAACGAGCTGTTGAAGGATCTCGCCATTCAAGTCGTTCGCGACGGCGAAGGCGCGACTAAGATGCTCGAAATCACCGTGACCGGCGCCGAAAGCGATGCCGCCGCCAAGCGCATCGCGTTGTCGATCGCCAATTCGCCGCTGGTCAAGACCGCCGCTGCCGGCGAAGACGCCAATTGGGGTCGTGTCGTCATGGCTGTCGGAAAGGCCGGCGAGATGGCGGATCGCGACAAGCTCGCCATCTGGTTCGGCGATGTCCGCGTTGCCGTCAACGGCGAGCGCGACGCTTCCTATTCGGAGGAAGCCGCCTCGAATGTCATGAAGCAGCAGGATATTCCCGTGAAGGTCGATCTCGGCCTCGGCAATGGTCGTGCAACGGTCTGGACCTGCGACCTCACCAAGGAATATGTTGCCATCAATGGCGACTACCGGAGCTGATATCCAACTGATGCATGCGCAGTCCACGATAAACAAGCTGCCCCTGGTGCGCAGGCTCGAGGCCGTTGGCTTTCGGGCATGGCCTGCGTCGTCCGTGCAGTATGATGGCAGCTGGCAGATCCGGCTGACGGCGGGCCATCCGTCGAAGCGGCTGAATTCCGTCGTGCCACTTGATCCTTCCGATCATCGCGATCTCGAGATACGGCTGACGAAGGCGCAGCGTAAGTTCGAGGCCTATGGCAGGCCGATGGTGGTGCGCGAGACGCCGCTCGCCTCGCCGAAGCTTATCGATCTGCTGCGAGAGCGCGGCTGGAGGTGCTTCGACGAAACCATCGTCATGACTGCCGATCTCGTCGATCTCGAATTGCCCGATATGCTGGATCATCTGCCGAGCCACGATGTCGGCCGGTTTGTCGACGCCAGCCTCGTCGTCGACGAGGCTGATCCGGCGCTGAAGCCGGCGCTGGCCGAGGTGGTGAGCGGCATCAAGCCGCCATCGGGTCTCTTCGTCATCGAGGACATGGAAGCCGGTCCCCTGGCAACGACGCTTTGCGTGCAGGACAACGATCTTGCCGGCATCATGTCGGTCGCCGTCTCGCCGCAGCATCGGCGCAAGGGCTTGGGTGCTGAAATCCTGACTTCCGCCTTGCGCTGGGCCCGGATGCGTAGCGCCAAGACCGCCTGGCTTCAGGTGAGTGCCGACAACGCGCCGGCTCTGACGCTCTATGCTCGTTTCGGTTTCCGCGAGGCCTATCGTTATTGTTATTGGCAACCATCGGGGGCTGCATGAGCGACACTGGCCGCAAGATCGTACTCGTCGCCGCCTGTGCCCTGATCGATACGGATGGTCGTATTCTGCTGGCGCAGCGTCCCGAGGGGAAATCGCTCGCCGGTCTCTGGGAATTTCCCGGCGGCAAGGTGGAGGCCGGCGAGACGCCGGAGGAGACGCTGGTGCGCGAACTTCAGGAAGAACTCGGCATTCAGACGAAAATTGCCTGTCTGGCGCCGCTAACTTTCGCCAGCCACACCTACGAAACCTTCCATCTGCTGATGCCGCTCTATATCTGCCGGCGTTATGAAGGAATCCCGCATGGCCGGGAAGGGCAGGCGATCAAATGGGTGCGGCCGCAGGTCCTGCGCGACTATCCGATGCCGCCGGCCGATGAGCCGCTGATCCCGTTCCTGCAGGATTTGCTTTAAGGTCAGACATCCTTAAAGCGGAATTTCGACTTCTCAAGTTGATCGAGGCTGTTTGCTGTCGGATCTCTGCCGTTTGGGTCCGCTTTCGATGCTCTCCGCAGCAACTCCGTCAGCATTTCCGATTGTCTGGCTGAATTCCGGCGAATTGCTTCCAGATGCTCGAGCATCAATCCAAAGGCAAAAATTCCGGCGCCGCAAAATGCGTATGAGAGGGCTATGATCAGCCCTGGGACAAAGCCGCCAATGCCTCCAGCAACAAGCACCGAGATGCCTGCCAGGATCGCGAGGGCTATTACGACGCCGCCGACGGCTTTAAACAGTCCCGCCACGTATTAGCTTTCGCAACTTTAAATGGTAATATTTACCTTATGCGTCGCATTGCTACGAGCAATCGCCAATATCAATCTATTGGTGCTTTTTTATTTGCATATACCGGTGCGTGCTATTGCTGAAGATATTTGTCGTCCGCCGATGCGCAGGATCTCTTTTAGATCTGTCGAGTGTACGCTCAGCGCGTAACAGGGCGGTGCATGGCAAATATGGTTAACGAAAATTAGCCATTTGATATCAAGTCTGTAGCTCGAATCGACTACTGTCCCAGAATTTTACGTCTCATTAATTTGCATGTGGATATTAAGGGATCGTTTATGACCTTCTGGCATTCAATGCACTCAATCAAGCGGGTTGTTGGGTGCGTTAAAGAAGGCTTGACATAATGGACGACGATTTCTGGAAAGCTGTTCAAGAGAAAGAGCAGTCCTATTCCACGTCGCGCAGGACGGGCGCGTTGAATATCGCCTTGCTGTTCGGTACGGCGGCGGTTGCGCTTTCGCTTATTCTCACGCCAATGCTCTCCGACAAGTCGAAGTCGCGCGTGCTTGCAAGCGCACCGGACATCGACAATATTACCACCGGTTCGATCCCGCAAACCGAAAACGGCAAGCGTTATACGATCCGCCGCAGCGTGTTGCAGCAAGAGCCGGGCTCGGTCTGCATCGTTCAGGGATATGGCACCGACAGCGGCTGCCAATAGTGCATGAGCATAGTCTGCCGGATGCCATGACGAGCATCGGAAACATCAGTTGTCCAATGCTGGGAGCTTTGAGCTTATGCGGTCCGTAAGACGTATCTTCACTGACAAGACCGGTGCCACGGTCATCGAATATGGCCTGATCGCCGCGCTGATGTCGGCGGCGATCATTAGCGGCATCGGCGCCTTCGGCGGCAGCCTTTCAAGCACGTTCAACATTCTGTCCAATACGGTTCAGAATTCGGCCGCATCCCAGAACTGACGCGGCCGGCGATCAGGCTCGGCTTGATCCGTTCGTCTATTGCTTCAGCTTATGCTCTTCGACCTTGAGCGCATCGGCCAATCGCGCCTTGGCCGAACCCGGCTGCAATGGCTTTTGCTGGCTTTCGTGCGGCGTCCAGCCGGATACGTAGATGATCGAGAATGTCGCCCTGATACGCCCATCGGGATCGGCATAACGTTCGGCATAAAGTTCGGCCGCGCGCAGGAAGAAGGCGCGTGTCAGCGGCTTGCGGCTGCGGTCGACGAGCGGGTTGGTCATGCCCATGGCGCGCAGGTCACGCATCAGGGCAAACAGGTTGTCGTAGCGTACCGTATAGGTCTCGGCGTCGATGACGGGCAGGGTAAAGCCGGCGCGCTGAAGGAGGCCGCCGACGTCGCGGACATCGGCAAAAGGGATAACGCGGGGGCTGGCGCCGCCGGTCAGCTCGATTTCGGTTGCAAGCAGCACGTCGCGCAGTTCCTGCAGGGTGCCGGAGCCGGGTATCGCCGCCAGGAAAAGGCCGTCGGCTTTCAGCGCGCGGCGGACCTGAATGAAGACGCCGGGCGTGTCGTTGGTGACATGCAGGCTGAGCGGCGAAAGCACGAGATTGACCGATTCCGGTTCCAGCGGCAGTTCTTCCAGAGGCGCTTCGATAAGAATTTCCCCGGCGGCGGCAAAGCCGCGTTCGTTTTCGATCCTCTTCAGATGGCCGATCTTGCCAGTCGCCAATGCAAGGCGGGCGGCGACGCCTGTGGCGCCGTGCAGTTCAATGGCCTCGTCGAAATGGCGCTCGGTGACGCCAAGCCGTTCCGCCAGCTCACCGGCGGCAATATCGAGCAGGAAGGCCGCTTTATGATCGCCTTGCCTCAACGCCCGGCGCTTGCGGGCCGCGAGCAACGATTGATCGAACACGATTTCCATGGTGGTTTCCTGCGATATCATCAATTCGGCGGGGCGTTCCGGGCACTCGGGTTTTACTTCGCGCAATTCCGGACGGAAAACCGCTATACACTTTTCCTGGAATTGCTAGTCTCAATCATATGGGGATGATGGCGCGCGAAATCACGTTGTCCATGCTGGGCGCCGGGCTGAAGAGGCCCTGGGTGGCGCTTGCCGATCTCGTCTACCCGCCAGCCTGCCCGGGCTGCGGCGTATCGGTCGGGGCCCATCGAGGTCTTTGTCCGGCGTGCTGGTCTGGCGTTCGCTTTATCGAGCGTCCCTATTGCGAGGTTATGGGCAGCCCGTTCTCGCATGATCTGGGAGGCGGCATTCTGAGCGCCGAAGCGATCACCGATCCGCCTGTCTTCGACCGCTTGCGCTCGGCCGTCGTGCATGACGGTATCGTGCGCGATCTCGTTCTCAGCCTGAAATATCGCGATCGCACCGATCTGGCGCCGATGATGGCCGGCTGGATGCTGCGTGCCAGCGACGACACGGTCGCGGCTTGCGATGCGATCATTCCGGTGCCGCTGCATCGGGCGCGGCTGTTTGCCCGCAAATACAATCAGGCTGCCGAGCTTGCGCGCCACATTGCCCGTCTTTCGGGCAAGCCGCTGCTCGCCACGACGCTCCTGCGCGTCAAGCGCACGAGCCAGCAGGTCGGTCTGGGGGCCAAGGCGCGGCAGGACAATGTGCGTGGCGCCTTCGCCGTTTCCGAGCATCGAGCTGCCGAGGTTTTCGGCCGCCGTGTCGTTCTGGTCGACGACGTCTATACCACGGGCGCGACGGTCGCCGCAGCGACGCGCGCCCTGAAGAAAGCTGGAGCCGCCGATGTCACTGTTTTGACCTTTGCAAGGGTCGTCGGCCATCTTATATGACAGTCAATCTAGGTTTTTCCGGAGTGGATCATGGCATCCGTGGTTATCTATACGCGTGAATTCTGCGGCTATTGCGCCCGGGCGAAATCCCTGCTCGAATCCAAGGGCGTCGAGTATGTCGAGCACAATGCGACCTATTCGCCCGAAATGCGCCAGGAGATGATCGCCAAGGCAAACGGCGCCTCGACCTTCCCGCAGATCTTCATCAATGGTCAGCATGTCGGCGGCTGCGATGATATCCATGCGCTCGATCGGGCCGGCAAGCTCGACCCAATGCTGGCCGCCTGACCTGTTCTTGACGAGGGAGAAACCGATGAGCTTCAAGGCTGCCGCCATCCAGATGTGTTCCGGCGTCGATCCGGTGAAGAACGCGGCTGACATGGCGCGCCTGGTGCGCGATGCCGCCTCCAGGGGTGCGATCTATGTGCAGACGCCGGAGATGACCGGCGCGGTGCAGAAGGATCGGCCAGCCATGCGCGCCGTGCTGCGCGACGAGCCGAACGACATCATCGTCAAGACGGCGTCCGAGCTTGCGAAGGAGCTCGGCATCCATCTGCATATCGGCTCGACCGCCATTGCGCTCGATGACAACAAGATCGCCAATCGCGGCTTTCTCTTTGGTCCCGATGGCAAGCTCATCAACCGCTACGACAAGATCCACATGTTCGACGTCGATCTCGACAATGGCGAGAGCTGGCGCGAGAGCGCCGTTTACCGACCCGGATCGGAAGCGCGCATCGCCTCGCTGCCCTTTGCCGAACTCGGCTTTTCGATCTGCTACGACGTGCGCTTTCCGCAGCTCTTCCGCGCCCAGGCTGTCGCCGGTGCCGAGGTGATGACGGTGCCGGCCGCCTTCACCAAGCAGACGGGCGAGGCGCATTGGGAAATCCTGCTGCGCGCACGCGCCATCGAAAACGGCATGTTCGTCATCGCTGCCGCACAGGCCGGCAAGCACGAGGATGGCCGCGAAACCTTCGGTCACTCGATGATTATCGATCCCTGGGGCAAGGTGCTGGCGTCGGCCGGCGGCACGGGCGAAGCTGTCATCATCGCCGAAATCGATGTCGCCGCGGTCAAATCCGCCCATGACAAGATACCGAACCTGAAGAATGCGCGTGAATTCTCGCTGGAGAAGATTGCGACGCCGGCGGCTGGAGGCGTCGCTGCTTGATCCGTTATTCGCTTAGCTGTGACAATGCCCATGAGTTCGAGGGCTGGTTTTCCGAAAGTGCCGATTTCGACCGACAGGTCGCGAGCGGCTTCCTGACGTGCCCGGTCTGCAATTCGTCTGCGATTTCCAAGCTGCTGATGGCGCCTTCGGTTTCCACGGCGCGCAAGAAGGATGCGATGCAGACAGTCGCCATGGATGCGGCCCGCAAGGAAGCCATGGCCAAGCTCAAGGAAGCGGTCGACGCCATCAAGGCCAGTGCCGAGGACGTCGGCGCAAAATTTCCCGAAGAGGCCCGCAAGATCCATTACGGCGAGGCGGATGCGCGCGGGATCATCGGCAAGGCGACGCCCGACGAAGCACAGGCTCTGGTCGAGGAAGGCATCGAGATCGCCGCCATCCCCGTACTGCCCGACGATATCAACTGATGCCGGCGGACGCCCGCAAGCATCTCGCCATGTACAATTTCGGGCTGCATGTTGCAGCCTATGAAAGCCCTGAAGTGGAGGGCTTTCGGCTGCGCGAAGCGGCGAATTTCGAGGCGGCTGCTCGCGCGCATGGCTTTGTCGGCCGATCCGGCTACGCCGGCGAACCGGACACTGCCTGCTGGGGCGAACAGGTCTTTCCGCGTTTCATCGAGGGTAGTGGCTTTCAGACGGCGCCGTCATCGCTCTCCCTCTGGGCCGATATCGAATCGCTGATGGCATTCACCTATAGCGGTGTGCATGCCGACGCCCTGAAATATGGGCGATACTGGAATGTCAGGCAGAGCTGGCCGCCGCTGGTTTTGTGGTGGGTGGAGGCTGGAGCTGTTCCGATATGGAGGGACGGTGTCGAGCGCCTCGAACACCTTAATGACTATGGAGCTAGCCCGAGAGCATTTTCTTTCAAGCAGCCCTATGGACCCGATGGCCAGCCACTTGAGATCGACCGCCCTCGTATCAAGGACATCGTTGCACTCAACGCCGCCACGCAAGGCGAGTTGCTGGCGCATGTCATGACGCTGAAGGTTTGAAGCCGATTCGCCTCGCGGCGATCAGCTCAAATTCGCTCGCTTCGCCAAGAGCATGTAGTTGACGTCCATATCCTTCGAGAGGTTCCAACGGTCCTGCAACGGCGAATAGAAGACGCCGGTGCGGGCGATGATGTCGAGGCCGCTTCCCGCAAGCGGCTTTTCGATTTCCTCTGGACGCACCAGCTTTTCATATTGATGGGTGCCGCGCGGCAGCCAGCGGAGCACGTTCTCGGCGGCGAAGATCGCAAGTGCCGCCGCCTTCATGGTGCGGTTGATGGTCGCAACGAACATCAGGCCGCCGGGGCGAACCATTTTCGCGCAGGTCGACAGGAAGAATTCCACGTCGGCGACATGCTCGACGACTTCCATGTTCAGCACGATATCGAAGGTTTCGCCCGCTTCGGCCAGCTGTTCGGCCGTAACCGCGCGATAGTCGACCGGAACGCCGGAAGCGCTCGCATGTGTCGAGGCGATGCCGATGTTCTTTTCGGAAGGATCGGCGCCGACGACGCTGGCGCCCATGCGCGCCACCGGCTCGGATAGCAGGCCGCCGCCGCAGCCGATATCGAGCACACGCAGTCCCTCAAGCGGTCGGCTGCTCCTCGGATCGCGATCGAAATTTTCGCAGGCGCGGTCGCGAATATAGGCAAGGCGAACCGGATTGAATTTGTGCAACGGCTTGAACTTGCCGGTCGGGCTCCACCACTCGGCCGCCATGGCGGAGAAACGGTCCACTTCGCTCTGGTCGATCGTGCTCTTTGCCGTTTCGCTCATGGTTCACTCCGTGATCTCGGCCGTGCCCTGGTTCGGGTGGGCGCGGGCAACAATATGTCTCCGTGTGAAGTCGGACGATCGATGCGCGATGTCAAGGGCCGTGACCTCCGATCAGCTGAGGGGCATCTCGATTGCGACGTTCGAACCGCGGCAGGGAGGTTGACATGGAGGTATCTTATGACCGATCTATCGCCGGGCTGTGAAATGGACTTTCAGAACCGGGATCGATTGCAATCGACCGGCTTATAGAGGGGCTCCCCATGCGACTACTCCGTCTCGCGACGGCTATCGCCATCGGCTGGCTTGCGGCCAGCCATGCCAATGCTGGGGACGGCAAGGGGTTTCGCCTGACAATCGATGGGGTTCAGGTCGGCATCAATCCTGGCGATACGCTGGAAGTCACCACGAAGGACGGCCGTAAGGTTCAGGTGGAGCTGCAGCGCAGCGATACGGTGACGTTTACCGGGGCCAAGTTTTCCTTCGATCATGACGGCAAGTTCACGGTCGCAAAGACGGATCTCGGCGACGGCGTGCAGCAATATGCTTTGATGACGCCGATGGGCACCGGCATCATCATACAGGTCTACAAGGGCCTCAATCCCTCCAGCAATACCGATGTCATGCTGCAGCAGATGGTGCAGGAGAGCATCACCGGCGGCGCGAAGATCAGCAAACACGCAACCGAGCGCACATTGCCGAGCGGCAGCGTGCTGAAGGGCGTGAAGGCCGAGACGATTACCGACGACGACGTCATGGAATACGAGATCGTTGCGACCGGGCGGCCGGAAGGCGGCGTGCTCATCGCGACCTTCCTCAACAAGGAAAACATCCCCAAGGAAGGCGTGATTCTCGACAAGCTCTGGTCGACCTTAAAAGTGGACTTTTAAAGTAAACTTTTGACCGTATCCGGCGCTCGATGCTATTGCACCCGCCCGACAAAGTCGCTAAGAGACGGCCCCATTGAGATCACGCTTTTCCGGCTACCGAACCGGGAGGGCGATTTTGCATGTCGGGCTTTCCGCATTTCGGCCGCCCGGCGCAGGGTACTGGTAGAGGCAAATGGCACGCATCGTGATGAAATTCGGCGGAACCTCCGTCGCGGATCTGGACCGTATCAAGAACGTCGCACGCCATGTGAAACGCGAGGTCGATGCCGGTCACGAGGTGGCAGTTGTCGTTTCCGCCATGTCCGGCAAGACCAACGAGCTGGTCGGCTGGGTCCAGAACATGCCCAAGGTCGCCGGCGCCGATCACTCGATCTATGATGCGCGCGAATATGACGCCGTCGTCGCCTCGGGCGAGCAGGTCACGTCGGGCCTGCTGGCGATCGCGCTGCAGGCCATGGGCATCAACGCCCGCTCCTGGCAGGGTTGGCAGATTCCGATCCGCACCGACAATGCGCATGGTGCCGCCCGCATTCTCGATATCGACGGCGAAGACATGATCCGCCGCATGAAGGAAGGTCAGGTCGCGGTCGTGGCCGGCTTCCAGGGTCTCGGCCCGGACAATCGTTTGGCGACACTTGGGCGTGGCGGCTCCGACACCTCGGCGGTGGCGATCGCTGCAGCCGTGAAGGCCGATCGCTGCGACATCTATACCGACGTCGACGGTGTTTACACCACCGATCCGCGCATCGTGCCGAAGGCGCGCCGCCTGAAAAAGATCGCCTTCGAGGAAATGCTCGAAATGGCATCTCTCGGCGCCAAGGTGCTGCAGGTGCGCTCGGTCGAGCTGGCCATGGTCTTTAAGGTTCGCACCTTTGTGCGCTCTTCTTTCGAAGATCCCGATGCTCCGGGCATGGGCGATCTGCTTAACCCGCCCGGAACGCTGATTTGTGACGAGGATGAAATCGTGGAACAGGAAGTAGTCACCGGCATTGCCTATGCCAAGGATGAGGCCCAGATCTCGCTGCGCCGTCTTGCCGACCGGCCGGGCGTGTCCGCGGCGATCTTCGGGCCGCTGGCCGAAAACCACATCAATGTCGACATGATCGTCCAGAATATTTCCGAGGACGGCTCCAAGACCGACATGACCTTCACGGTCCCCTCCGGCGATGTCGACAAGGCGCTGCGCGTTCTCGGCGAAAACAAGGAAAAGATCGGTTACGACGTCGTCCAGAGCGAATCAGGTCTCGTCAAGGTATCGGTCATCGGCATCGGCATGCGCTCGCATGCCGGCGTGGCCGCGACCGCTTTCCGGGCACTTGCCGAAAAAGGCATCAACATCAAGGCCATTACGACGTCAGAAATCAAGATTTCCATCCTGATCGACGGTCCTTACGCAGAACTCGCAGTCAGGACTTTGCATTCCTGCTACGGTCTGGATAAGAGTTGATTCACGACTGCTGACGACGGACCGTGACGGAGGTGAGTTTCGGCCGGCCCTGACGTGGGCAAGACAGGCATGAGATCTTGATTCGGGAGCTAGTGGCGCAATGAGAGACCTATCCGGCGGTCCACGCGTTCTGCTCAAGCGGCTACGCGAGTTGATGGCGGAGCCGCTGGAGCCGCAGGAGCGCCTTGACCGGATTGTCCGCCAGATTGCCGGCAACATGGTTGCCGAGGTTTGCTCGGTCTATGTGCTGCGCGCCGATGGCGTCCTTGAACTTTACGCCACCGAAGGCCTGAAAAAAGAGGCCGTCCATCTCTCGCAATTGAAGATGGGCCAGGGCCTCGTCGGCACGATCGCGGCGTCTGCCCAACCCCTCAACCTCTCCGATGCGCAATCGCATCCGGCTTTCCGCTACCTGCCGGAAACTGGCGAGGAAATTTATCACTCCTTCCTCGGCGTGCCGATCCTGCGCACCGGTCGATCGCTCGGCGTTCTCGTGGTTCAGAACAAGGCGAGCCGCAACTATCGCGAGGAAGAACTCGAGGCGCTCGAAACGACGGCCATGGTGCTGGCCGAGATGATCGCCACGGGCGAGCTCAAGAAGATCACCAAGCCGGGCCTGGAACTCGATCTCACGCGCTCGGTCACCATCGATGGCGATACTTATAATGAAGGCATCGGCCTCGGCTATGTCGTGCTGCATGAGCCGCGTATCGTCGTCACCAATCTCCTGAACGAGGATGCCGACAAGGAAATCGGCCGTCTTGCCGAAGCGCTCGGCTCGCTGCGCATCTCGATCGACGACATGCTGTCGCGTCGCGACGTCTCCATGGAAGGCGAGCATCGCGAGGTGCTCGAAACCTACCGTATGTTCGCGCACGATCAGGGCTGGGTGCGCAAGCTCGAGGAAGCCGTCCGCAACGGCCTGACCGCCGAAGCCGCGGTCGAAAAGGTGCAGAGCGACACGAAGGCGCGCATGATGCGCCTGACCGATCCCTATCTGCGTGAGCGGATGCACGATTTCGAGGACCTGGCGAACCGGCTGCTCCGGCAGCTCATCGGCTATTCCGGCCGCACCAGCGCCGAAGGTTTCCCGAGCGATGCGATCATCTTCGCGCGTGCCATGGGTGCGGCCGAACTGCTCGATTATCCGCGCGCCAACATTCGCGGCCTGGTGCTCGAAGAAGGCGCGGTCACGAGCCACGTCGTCATCGTTGCGCGCGCCATGGGCATTCCGGTGGTCGGGCAGGCGGTCGGCGTCGTGGCGCTGGCGGAAAATGGCGATCCGGTCATCATCGACGGCGACGGCGGCCATGTGCATCTGCGGCCAATGGCCGATCACCAGCGCTCCTATGAAGAGAAGGTGCGGTTCCGTGCTCGCCGGCAGGAGCAGTTCCGCGCGTTGCGGGCGGTCGAGCCGGTCACCAAGGATGGCCAGCGCATCTCGCTGATGATGAATGCCGGTCTGCTGGTCGACCTGCCGCAGCTTGCCGAATCCGGTGCTGAGGGTATCGGCCTTTTCCGCACCGAGCTGCAGTTCATGATCGCCTCGACCATGCCGAAGGCCGAGGAACAAGAGGCCTTCTATCGCAATGTGCTGAAGCAGGCAGGCGGCCATGTCGTGACCTTCCGGACGCTCGACATCGGCGGCGACAAGGTCGTTCCCTATTTCCGCGCGCATGAAGAGGAGAACCCAGCGCTCGGCTGGCGCGCGATCCGGCTGTCGCTCGATCGTCCGGGCCTGCTACGCACGCAGCTTCGGGCCATGCTGAAGGCCGCTGCCGACAACGAATTGAAGATGATGGTGCCGATGGTCACCGAAGTCTCCGAGATCAAGGCGGTGCGCGAGCTGCTGCAGAAGGAAGTTCAGCATCTCTCGCGCTTCGGGCACGGATTGCCGCGCAAGCTGCAGTTTGGCGCCATGCTGGAGGTGCCGGCGCTCTTGTGGCAGCTGGACGAACTGATGGCGGCGGTCGATTTCGTCTCGGTAGGCTCCAACGATCTGTTCCAGTTCTCGATGGCCGTCGATCGCGGCAATGCTCGCGTGTCGGATCGCTTCGATCCGCTCGAGAGGCCGTTCCTGCGCATCCTGCGCGACATCGTGCGCGCCGGCGTGCGTAACAAGACCCCTGTGACCCTTTGCGGCGAGCTGGCCGGTAAGACGATCTCGGCCATGGCGCTGCTCGGCATCGGCTTCCGCTCGGTCTCCATGTCGCCGGCCTCGATCGGTCCGGTGAAGGCGATGCTGCTCGGCCTCGATCTTGCGGCGCTGTCAACGGTCATGGAGGAGGCGTTGGACGACAGACATCCGACGGCTTCGATGCGGGACATCCTTGTGGGCTTCGCCGAGAGCCACAATATTCCGCTTTAGCGCGTGATCCTGAAAAACACGAAGCGGTTTGCAGGCAGGATCATGCGCATAACATCAAAGCAGAGATAATAAGAAGAATTGGAGTAGAGGGTGGCGAAGCTCCCCGTTGAAAAAATGCGCGAGTTGGAACGCCGTTTCGGCGAGATTGAGGCGCGCATGTCCGCCGGCCCGGCCGCGGACGTCTATGTGAAGCTTGCTTCCGAGTATTCCGAGCTGCAGCCTGTTGTGACCAAGATCCGCGACTATGAACGGGTTCTTGCCGAGGCCGCCGATCTTGAGACCATGCTCTCCGACAAGTCGGTCGATCGCGAGATGCGCGATCTCGCCGAAATGGAATTGCCCGAGGTCAAGGAGCGCATCGAGACGCTGGAAAAGGATATCCAGATCGAGCTTCTCCCGAAGGATGCGGCCGACGAGAAGAGCGCGATCCTGGAAATCCGCGCCGGCACCGGCGGCTCCGAAGCGGCTCTCTTCGCCGGCGACCTTTTCCGCATGTACGAGCGTTTCGCGGCCAGCAACGGCTGGAAGGTGGAAGTGCTTTCCGCCAGCGACGGCGAAGCCGGCGGCTTCAAGGAAATCATCGCCACCATCAGCGGCAAGGGCGTGTTCTCGCGCCTGAAGTTCGAATCCGGTGTGCACCGTGTCCAGCGCGTGCCGGAAACGGAGGCGAGTGGCCGCATCCATACGTCGGCGGCGACTGTGGCCGTGCTGCCTGAGGCCGAGGAAATCGATATAGAAATCCGGCCCGAGGATATCCGCATCGACACGATGCGTTCGTCCGGCGCCGGCGGCCAGCACGTCAACACGACCGACTCGGCCGTTCGTATCACGCATCTTCCCTCGGGCATCGTCGTCACCAGTTCGGAAAAGTCGCAGCACCAGAACCGCGCCAAGGCCATGCAGGTGCTGCGCTCGCGCCTGTTCGACATGGAGCGCCAGCGCGCCGACAGCGAGCGCTCTGCCGACCGCAAGAGCCAGGTCGGCTCGGGCGACCGCTCTGAGCGCATCCGTACCTATAATTTTCCGCAGGGGCGCGTTACCGATCACCGCATCAACCTGACGCTCTACAAGCTCGACCGGATGATGGTCGGCGAGATCGACGAAGTGGTGGATGCGCTGCTCGCGGATTACCAGGCGAGCCAGCTCGCCCAGCTCGGCGAACAGGCATGACCGGCGGGCAGGAGCCGACCATATCCGGGCTCCTGCAGGAGGTCCGCGTCCGCTTTGCCGAGGCCGATCTGGACGACCCCGCCACGGAGGCGCGCATTCTTCTCGGCGGCCTTCTGCATCTTGTGTCCACTGAGCTTGTGACGCGAGGCTCCGAGCCCGTCTCTCCAGACGATGCGGCGGCAGTGCGCGCGGCGATTGTCCGTCGGCTCAATCATGAGCCGGTTCATCGGATTCTGGGGGAACGGGAATTCTATGGCCTCTCCCTCCAGCTGTCGGCGGCAACGCTCGAACCGCGGCCCGATACCGAAATTCTCGTCGATACGATGCTGCCGCACCTGCGGCGCCTTGAATCGAAGCTCGGTAATATCCACATACTGGATCTAGGAACGGGAACGGGGGCGATCTGTTTGGCCCTGCTCCATGAAAGCCCGCAAGCGACGGGCGTCGGTTCCGACATTTCCGGCGAGGCGCTGGATACTGCCCGCAGAAATGCGGAGCGAAACGGCTTAGCGGCGCGATTTGATACTGCGCAAGGAAGCTGGTTTGACGCCATCCACGAATGTTTTCATGTGATTGTCTCAAATCCGCCCTATATTGCGTCTAGTGTCATTTCTACTCTCGCTCCAGAAGTAAAGGATTTCGATCCTCCCGCGGCCCTTGACGGGGGCCTTGATGGGCTGGATGCATATAGAGCGATCGCAAAGGATGCGGTTCGATTTCTACATCCGCAAGGTATGATCGGTGTGGAGATCGGTTACGATCAGCGTGAAACGGTGACTTCGATTTTTGAAGGAGCAGGATTTTCCCTTGTCGAGGCGGTTCGTGACTACGGCCAGAACGACCGGGTTCTTGTGTTTGAATTTCAACATTAACGCAACGTTTTGCAGCGGGTTTGTGGGACCCTGTTGTTATCGCGAAGAAAAAGCTTGGATTTCCTGAGGAAGCAATATAGGTTGCGCTCACGCGTTGGGCGGCTGGGAATGAGCGAGACGATTCGCTTATCTTGGACAGCCTCGGGGAACCGCTCTTTGGTAAGAGTGTCAAAGGTTGAAGATAACCCAATGCGTGATCAGTTTAATCTGACGTAGTCGAGCGGCAGACCGGCGCCAAAGCGCAGTTTGCTTGCGGCACGCAGGCCCTGGTTCGGAACTGTCCGAACCGCGGCGGCAGGTGTCGTGTATGATTTTTATCCCAACGAAGAGAATTCAGGTGAAGGATCTATGAGGCCAGGACAGCAGAACAAGCGCGGTCGGGGGCGTGGTAATAACAACAACGGCGGTGGCGGCGGCGGAAATAACAACAACAATTTCAACCGCAAGGGCTCGAACCCGCTGACCAGGACCTATGACAGCTCCGGTCCCGACGTGAAGATCCGCGGAACCGCACAGCATATCGCCGAGAAATACTCGGCCTTGGCTCGTGATGCTCAAAGCTCCGGCGACCGCGTCATGGCTGAAAACTACCTGCAGCATGCCGAGCACTATAATCGGATCATCGCCAGCGCCCAGGCGCAGATGCAGGAGCGCTACCAGCGCGACGATCATCACAATTACAACGACCGCGATTCATCCGAGCGCGATATCGACGATATGGATGCGCAGGAGATCGACGATCAGCCGCAGGTGGCGCAGCCCTCGGCTCGCCCGCAGCATGCCGCTCCGGCCGTTGCCGTGGCGCCCGCTCCCGAGCCCGAAGTCATTAACGGCACCGGTCCGCAGCCGGTCATCGAAGGCATCCCGGCCGAAGTGGCGATCGAGGAGGAAACTCCGGCGGTTGCCGCCGCCGAGCGTCAGCCGCGCCGCCGCAGCACTGGCGGTAATCGCCCGCGTCGCCAGCCGCGCCGCAGCGCTGCTGCAGCCGATGGCGAAGACCAGGGCGAGGCCGGTTCGAGCGAAGCTCCCGCCATGGCGGACGCAGCTTCGGAATAAATCCGTTGCGCCTTCGGGCGCAGGTGTCGGAAAATCAAAACGGCAACGGCAGCGCGACATGCGCTGCCGTTGCCGTTTTGACATGGGCGCGTGGTAAAGCGGCGCCTCGTAAAGGGCGGGATGATCGCATGCTCGTGTTCCCGATGGCGATCCGTAGGTCATTGGGCTGCCGGGAGGGAAATATTCGATGTCGTCGACGGGTGAAGCCGGCTGCCGTTTCTGCCAGGGGAATGATCTGCTCACCGATGCGCCCCTGGGCGGGAATCGTGCATTCTACATGCTTGGAAGCATTGATCCGGAGATGCCGCACGCCGTGATGATCATCCTCCGCCGGCACGCGGAAGACCCTTTCGACATATGGCCCGAGGAATGGGCGGAGCTTGGCGAGATGCTTCTCAAGGCCAAGGCTCATCTTGCATCCTGCAATCCCGACGGATTTACCCTCGGTTGGAACGTCGGAGCGGTCGCCGGACAACACGTGTTCCACGTCCATCTGCATGTGGTCGCGCGCTTTGCCGGCGAGCGGAATGCAGGCAAGGGAATCCGGGCCGTCATTCGGAGCTGATGGTTGTGGCGGCTTTCAGGTTTTCGCTCATCCGGCCGATGTGGCCTGTCGGGCAAAATCTCGCGCTTTTTTCGCGTTTTGCACCCTTTAAACTCTCCAAATACCCTCCCATATTCTCCTCAGTTGCCTTGCCGCAATCTCAATCGCGGAAAGGCGGGCCTGCCTCTTGAGGGGGCTCAATCTCAATCATCGGTCTGCGCCTTTCTGGGCAGGGCGATTCATGGAGGTCTTACATGAATATTGAAAAATACTCCGAGCGGGTGCGTGGTTTCCTGCAATCCGCCCAAACCTATGCGCTTGCGCAGGGTAACCAGCAATTTGCTCCCGAACATGTGCTGAAAGTGCTGCTGGACGACGATCAGGGCATGGCTGCTTCGCTGATCGAGCGCGCCGGTGGCGATGCCAAGGCCGCCCGCATCGCCAATGATGCCGCGCTCGCCAAGCTGCCGAAGGTTTCCGGCGGTGACGGCCAGGTCTATCTCTCACAGCCGCTTGCCAAGGTCTTTGCCGCCGCCGAAGAAGCCGCGAAGAAGGCCGGCGACAGCTTTGTAACCGTCGAACGTCTCCTGCAGGCGCTGGCGATCGAGCCCACGGCTTCGACTTCGGCGAGCTTGAAGAAGGCCGGCGTCACGCCCGTTGCCCTCAATCAGGTCATCAACGACATCCGCAAGGGCCGCACGGCCGACTCCGCCAACGCGGAGCAGGGCTTCGATTCCTTGAAGAAATATGCGCGTGACCTCACCGCCGAGGCTCGCGAAGGCAAGCTCGATCCGGTGATCGGTCGCGACGACGAAATCCGTCGTACGATCCAGGTCCTGTCCCGCCGCACCAAGAACAATCCGGTGCTGATCGGCGAGCCCGGCGTCGGCAAGACGGCGATCGTCGAAGGCCTGGCGCTGCGCATCGTCAATGGCGACGTGCCGGAATCGCTGAAGGACAAGAAGCTGATGGCGCTCGACATGGGCGCGCTGATTGCCGGTGCAAAGTTCCGCGGCGAGTTCGAAGAACGTCTTAAGGCGGTTCTGAACGAAGTGCAGTCGGAAAACGGCGAGATCATCCTGTTCATCGACGAGATGCACACGCTGGTCGGCGCCGGCAAGGCCGATGGCGCCATGGATGCGTCGAACCTTCTGAAGCCGGCTCTTGCCCGCGGCGAGCTGCATTGCGTCGGCGCGACCACGCTCGATGAATATCGCAAGCATGTCGAGAAAGATCCGGCCCTTGCCCGTCGTTTCCAGCCTGTCATGGTCGAGGAGCCGACGGTCGAAGACACGATCTCGATCCTGCGCGGCCTGAAGGAAAAGTACGAACAGCATCATAAGGTGCGCATCGCCGATGCCGCGCTGGTGGCTGCGGCGACCCTTTCGAACCGCTACATCACCGACCGCTTCCTGCCGGACAAGGCCATCGACCTGATGGACGAAGCCGCAGCGCGACTGCGCATGCAGGTGGACTCCAAGCCGGAAGAGCTCGACGAACTCGATCGCCGCATCATTCAGCTGAAGATCGAGCGCGAAGCATTGAAGAAGGAAACCGACCAGGCCTCGGCCGACCGGCTGAAGCGGCTGGAAACCGATCTTACGTCTCTGGAAGAGGAAGCCGATGCGCTGACCGCGCGCTGGCAGGCCGAAAAGCAGAAGCTCGGTCTTGCCGCCGATCTGAAAAAGCAGCTCGATGATGCCCGCAACGAACTCGCCATTGCCCAGCGCAAGGGTGAATTCCAGCGTGCCGGCGAACTTGCCTATGGCGTGATCCCCAATCTGGAGAAAGAGCTTCATAGCGCGGAAGAGCAGGACAGTGCCCGCGATTCCATGGTGCAGGAAGTTGTGACCGCCGACAATATCGCCCAGGTCGTTTCCCGCTGGACCGGGATTCCCGTGGACAAGATGCTGGAAGGCGAGCGCGACAAGCTGCTCCGGATGGAAGACGAACTGGCAAAGTGGGTCGTCGGCCAGGGTGATGCCGTCCAGGCTGTCTCCCGTGCGGTCCGCCGTTCGCGCGCAGGCTTGCAGGACCCGAACCGCCCGATCGGCTCGTTCATCTTCCTCGGCCCGACCGGTGTCGGCAAGACGGAGCTGACGAAGGCGCTTGCCCGCTTCCTCTTCGACGACGATACCGCGATGGTGCGCATCGATATGTCCGAATACATGGAGAAGCATTCCGTGGCCCGGCTGATCGGTGCTCCTCCCGGCTATGTCGGCTATGAGGAAGGCGGTGCGCTGACGGAAGCCGTCCGCCGCCGGCCCTATCAGGTCGTGCTGTTCGACGAGATCGAAAAGGCGCATCCCGATGTCTTCAACATCCTCCTCCAGGTTCTGGATGACGGACGCTTGACGGACGGACAGGGCCGCACGGTCGACTTCCGCAACACGATGATCATCATGACCTCCAACCTGGGTGCCGAATATCTGACCCAGCTGAAGGATGGCGATGACAGTGATCTGGTGCGCGAGCAGGTGATGGACGTGGTCCGGGCGCATTTCCGGCCGGAGTTCCTGAACCGTGTCGACGAGATCATCCTGTTCCATCGCCTGAAGCGCGATGAGATGGGCGCGATCGTCGATATCCAGCTGGAACGTCTGCTGAAGCTGCTGTCGGAGCGCAAGATCACGCTCGAGCTCGACGAGGACGCCCGCCATTGGCTGGCCAACAAGGGTTACGATCCGGTCTATGGCGCTAGACCCCTGAAGCGGGTGATCCAGAAATATGTCCAGGACCCGCTCGCCGAGCAGATTCTTTCGGGGCAGATTCCGGATGGCTCCGTGGTCAAGGTCACCAGTGGTTCCGACCGGCTGTTGTTCCGCGCGCGGCAGGCGGTGAACGAAGCGGCCTAAGCGGTACTGAGTGAACAAACACAAATGGCGGTCTTCGGGCCGCCATTTTGCTATCGGCTGAAGCCATGTCTCGTCGATGACAGGCGAGTTCATTGAGCCCGAACGAAGCTTTGAGGAGGAAACATGCTGATTATCCTGGGTGGCCGGCCGGGCAGCGGAAAGACCACGATCGCACGCGCTTTGGCGCGGCGTCTGGACGGTGTGCATGTCCGCGTCGATACGATCGAGCAGGCCCTGCGCAATTCCGGCATGCTGAAGTCCGAGGTCGGGCCTGCCGGCTACATCGTCGCCTATGGAGTCGCCGGGGATAATCTCCGGCTCGGCAGGATCGTGATTGCCGATACGGTCAATCCTATCCAGATCACGCGCGAGGCTTGGCGTGATGTCGCCGAGCGGGCAGGTGTCCTGGCGGTCGAAGTCGGGATCCTCTGCTCGGACAAGGCCGAACATCGCCGCCGTTTGGAAACGCGACAGCCTGATATAGAAGGCCTAACGAACCCGACATGGGAGGAGGTCATCACCCAGACCTATGACGCCTGGGATACGAGCGTCATCGTCGTCGATACGGCCGGGGCGGAGACGGACGAGATTGTTACGAAACTGGCCGAGCGGTTAAAATCGCTTTCGTGAGATCGCTCCTGTGATCGAAGAGCAAGGCGAGGCTCGGAGCCGCGATTATTTGCTGGCGATCTGCTTCGACTTGTCGTCGGTCAGCAGCGTATCGATGCGCTTGCGCTCTTCCTGGAACTTTGCGAGTGCATCGCCTTCCAGCGATTTGCCGCCGGGAAGGCGGATTCTCAGCGGGTCGACCTTGGTGCCGTTGACGATCAACTCGTAATGAAGATGCGGGCCCGTCGCGAGACCCGTCGAGCCGATAAAGCCGATGACCTGTCCCTGCACGACCTTCGCGCCCGGAACGATTCCCTTGGCGATGGCGCTTTGGTGATTGTAGGAGGAAACGTAACCGTTGGCATGGCGGATCAGCGTCTGGTTGCCGAAGCCGCCGGAATCCCAGCCGGCCTTTTCGACGACGCCGTTGCCGGCCGCAATAATCGGCGTGCCGCGGGGAGCGGCCCAATCGACGCCGGTGTGCATGCGGGCAAAGCCGAGGATGGGGTGGCGCCGCATGCCGAAGCCGGATTTGAAAATGCCTGTGGGAACGGGATTGCGCAGCAGGAATTGCCGGATGCTCTTGCCGTTCTCGTCGAAATAATCGATCGAATGATCGGTCGGGTCCTCGAAACGGTAGAACCGCGTCACGTTATCGCCGAACCTGGCATTGACGTAGAGCAGCTCGGAATCGGCCGTCGCCTGTCCCTTGTCGTCGGTAACAGAGAAGAAGGCTTCCAGCGAATCCGTCGGTTTCAGCTGCGCCTGGAAATCGACGTTGCTCGCGAGCAGCTTGACGATCTGCGCCACCATTTCCTTGGTCATGCCGTAGGAGAGGGCGGCGCGATAGATGCCGTCATAGACGCTCGGCAAATCGCGCCCGGCCGCGATGGCAGGTGCGTCGTTGTCGAAAGCCGTCGAAATGGCGTCGAGCATCGGCGGCGCGCTACCGGCGACGAATTCGCCATGATCGTTCTGCGCGACGGTCAGCAGATGCTTCGTGCCGCGATAGATGCTGGCGCGGATGATCTTGGCCTGTTCGCCCTTCTGCAGGATGCCGATGCGCAGCACGTCGCCGGCGGAGACGTCGGAGGAGCCGAAAAGCGGCTGGATTTTCGCAGATATATCGTCCGCATCCGCCTTGAGGTAACCGGACCCGGTCAGCGCCGTGGCAATCGGCGTGTTCTGGCGGACGGGAATGATGTCGTCGGCAAATTCTTCGGTCTGCGCCGTTACGGCTTCCGGCGCAGAGACGGACATGTTCTCCTCGACGATACGGGCGGCAAGACCTGCCGTCAGGTCGACATCGGAATCATCATTGGCGAAGCGGCGGGGGTCGACATAATAGAGTGCCGAGAGCTGGGTATTGCCGTCGGCGAGTACCGAACCGTTGGAGCGGACATTCTCCTCGACCTCATCGAGCGACATGGAGCCGGCAATCTGGAAGGGGATGTCCTTGGCGGGAAAGGGAATGGTTTTCAAGCTGACTTCGGATTCCACGTCCGATCCGTAGATGGCCCCGGTCTTGTTGGCCGGCTGCGGTATGTTTTCGTCGGCGGAAAAGATCGCCAGCGGATCGAACGGCGGATAGCTCTCATTGGCGATGCGGTTGGTGGCGAGCGCGATCTTCACATGCGCGAAAGGCTGGCGGCGCACCACTTCCTTGTCGCCATCGCGCATCACAGTGGAAACCTCAAGAATATTGCGGTCCGATGGTTTCGAAGCGATCGCAGTGGAAATCAGCCGGCCGCCGCGGGTGACCTGGTCGTCAGTGGTGTTATGGCTATCGATCGTCGCATAGGCTTCGGCCGGGATCGCCAGCTGCTGGCGGCCGTCGAGGGCGGCAAATAGCGCCACGCCCATCAGGATGCTCGAGGTTAGGCCGGTCAGGAAGGTGCCGGAAAGCCAACGGAGAGAAACTTCGCGTCGATCCGGCGCCCGCCGGCCATCGGCCAGGATAGGCGGCTCGTTGCCGAGCGATCGAAGCGTCATCTTGTCCGTCATCATGCCGATCGTGATCCGCTTCCTTCATGCGAGCCGCAGGCTGGGGGCGAAGATGTGCATATTTATGACAGGGGTGTCAAATCAACCGGCCGTTTTTTGCCGCGTTTCGCGTGTCGTTTCCCATAAATACCAGGGGGCGGTGGCCGGGGTTCGTATGCAAAGATGCAGGCTTTATGGGCCATGGGGCTACTTTGCGGCCCGCTGTCGCGCTCTCTCGCGGATATCTGTGGGTGATCTTGCTGCCCATTTGCCGCACTCGCAGGCTTTTCACAAAACCCACATGAGAATCAATTAGTTATTTGTTTTTTGAACTTTTTCAAAATCGCCTGTTGACTATGTCGGGTTGGGGGGTCTATAAGCCCGATCACTGACGAGGGCGGCGGCGCTGCTGGCGACGAAGTCCTTCGCTCTGGTGTTTCCTTGATTGGCTGCGATGCTGATTGGTGGTTCTGGGCTTTAGGCTTGGGATTGAGGGGACGCTGTTTTTGACTGGTTTGACCGGTCTGTTATTTGACAATTGAAGATGAGAAGAAAGAGAAACGTGGGCGGCGAAGCTTGTGGGATCTGAAGAGATTTGGATCCTTGGAATAGACTTCGACGGTTACGTTTTGAACAAGAGAATACACCTCGTTTTGACGCAGTGATGCGTTTTGAAGCGGGTGTGAGTTCTCGTCGATTCAGAATGACGTGATTTAGTCGAGATTGAATTCTCAACATGAGAGTTTGATCCTGGCTCAGAACGAACGCTGGCG